>NZ_JBCNUN010000005.1:0-221340 GCF_039605615.1 Microbacterium rhizophilum
TGAGTTCTCAAGGATCGGATGCTCCCAGCCCTGCGGCTCCCACCGCAGCCCTCCGGGGCAACTTCTCTATCTTATCCATCTCATTCGGTTTGTCAATCCGACACGCCCGGGCGCTTTCTGCAGAGCAGAACGCCCAGCGCAACGCACCGACCGGTCCGATAGAGCTGGATCCTCCACCCTAGGCCCGAGGACCCACACGCTCAAGAGCGTGTCCTTCGAAGTGGAGGTTGTCGCCGACCTGGGGTGGGAGCCTTCCGGCTCAACCTCACCGCTTGGCGGCGACAAGGGAATACATTACGCAGATCCCCGCCACCCGGCAAACCACACCCACTCCCGGGCGTGTCGCACAGCTCCTGCCGCGTCGTTCCGCGGATCCGTCCGCCTGGGGGATCCTTATGAGTCCCGCCTCGGGGCTGTGCCCGACGTGCGTCGCACCCGCACAATCGCTTGCATGAGCGCCCCCGATTCCCGCCGCGGTCCGAGCCGCCGGTCCATCGTCGTCCTCAGCATGCTCGGCGTGCTCGTGCTGCTCGGCGGCGTCGCCGCCGCCTTCGGGCCGGCCTTCTACCGAGACGTCATCGTGGGCGAGGCGCCCTCCGCCCCGACCACGGGATCCGATCCATCCGAGACCGATACGCCCGCGTCCGAGGTCGAACCCGTCGAGGATATCTCCGGCGCGTGGCAGGTGGGCGCCGGCTCGTACGCCGGGTACCGCGTGGACGAGGTGCTCAACGGCACCGATGTCACGGTCGTGGGCCGGACGGAGCAGGTCACCGGCGAGGTTCAGGTGCAGGATCTCGCGCTCGCGGACGCCGAGATCGAGGTCGACGTCGCGTCCATCGCCACGGATCAGGCGCCGCGCGACGCGTACTTCCGCGACAACGCGCTGCAGGTGACCGAGCATCCGACCGCGACGTTCCGCCTCACGCAGCCCGTCTCCGCGCAGGCCGAACCGGATGCCGGGGACGAGGCGACGATCGAGGTCACCGGTGAGCTCACCCTGCACGGGGTCACGCGCCCGGTCACGGCCGAGGTCGACGCCGCCTTCGACGGCGGCACCGCGCGGGTGGCCGGCAGCATCCCGATCACGTTCGCCGACTTCGGCATCGAGGCGCCGAACCTCGGGTTCGTGCGCGTCGAGCCCGACGGCTTCGTGGAGTTCCTGCTCGTGCTCGAGAAGGCGCCGTAGCCGGGAACGACGAAGGCCCCGCCTCTCGGCGGGGCCTTCTCTCGGTGGACCCAGGGGTATCCGAATTCACGACATGTGTCACAGGTGATGCGTCGCTGATGAGTCGCGACATGCGTCACAGTCGAATGGGCGGGTGTCGAAGCATCGCGTCGTCGTGTTGAAGATCATCGCCAAGCAGCTCACGGTCGCGGAGGCGTCCGTCGAGTACGGCCTCTCGCGCCGTCAGCTGCACCGCCTGCTGGCCCGTTACCGCGACGGCGGGCTGGACGCCGTCGAACCACGTTCGAGACGCCCGAAGTCGAACCCCGCGGCGACGGCGGCCGCGATTCGCGACCGGATCATCGCCCTGCGTCGGCAGCTGACCGCCGATGGTCATGATGCGGGCCCGGTCACGATCGCCTGGCACCTCGAACAGGACGGACACCGCCCGCCCTCGACCTCCACGATCCGCCGCGTCCTGCACGCCGAAGGCCTGATCACACCCGAGCCGCGTAAGCGCCCCAAGTCGTCGTTCGTCCGGTTCGAGGCCACGCAGCCGAACGAGACCTGGCAGTCCGACTTCACCCATTGGCGCCTCGCCGACGGGACTGACGTCGAGATCCTGAACTGGCTGGATGACCACTCCCGGTTCCTGCTGTCCTGCACCGCCCACGCCCCGGTCACCGGAGACGATGTCGTCACCACATTCCTCGCCGTCGTCGAGGAGCACGGCGCCCCCGCCTCAACCCTCACCGACAACGGGCGCGTCTACACGGCCCGGTTCGGCGGAGGACGCAACGCGTTCGAATACCTCCTGCCACTCCTCGGCATCCGGCAGAAGAACGGCTCTCCCGGGCACCCGCAGACCCAGGGGAAGATCGAACGCTTCCACCAGACTCTCAAACGCTTCCTCACCGCCCAACCCGCGCCCCGCACCGTCCCGCAACTGCAGGCGCAGCTCGACGCGTTCCGAGAGCACTACAACGAGCACCGCCCACACCGCGCTCGCGACCGCACGACACCCGGCCTCGCCTACCGCGCCACCCCGAAAGCACTCCCAGTCGGCAGCCGAGAAGGCCACTACCGGCTCCGCTACGACCGCGTCGACAAGACCGGCCGGATCACCCTGCGCCGAGCCGGGCGCATGCACCACCTCGGCATCGGCACCGCCCACCGCGGCAAACGCGTCCTCGCCCTCATCGACGAGACCACCGTCACCATCACCCACCTCGACACCGGCGAGATCCTCGCCACGAACCTCATCGATCCCACTCACGGCTACTGGCGAAACCAACAACGAGAGCCCGGCCGATGGCCGGGCTCTCGTCAGTGACATATCTCGCGACTCATCTGAGACACATGCCTCGACTCATCACACGGTGGACCCAGGGGGATTCGAACCCCCGACCTTCTCATTGCGAACGAGACGCGCTACCAACTGCGCCATGGGCCCGTGAACCTCGGACTACGTTACCAGACCTCCGGGCCACTCCCGCACGCGGGCCGCCTCCCGGGCGCGCCGCGCGACGTGGTTCAGGCCGACGCGCGCCGCGCGAGCAGGTCGCGCACGTGCGACTCGATCTCGGCGTCGTCGACGTAGCCCATCCTCGCGTACGGCGAAGCGACCGGCGCCGGCTCGGGACGCGCGGTCTCGATCGGCACGGGTGCCGGGCGCAGCCGCTCGGCGCGGGCGCGCAGCGCCTCCCGCTCCGCGACGCGACGCAGGGCCTCGCGGGCGTCGACCTCCGCGCGCGCGGTCTGCGCACGCGATCCGGCCGTCGTGGTGAGAGGGGCGGGCAGCGAGCGCGGCACCCAGCCGCGGTCGGCCTCGTCGATCAGGGCGACCGCCGCGGCGCGGCGCACGGGCGCGGCAGCGACCGGGGTCGCCGTCCGGCGGGCGGCGCGCGTCTGCACGGCCGACATCCGCTGCAGCGTCACGAGTCCGGCCAGCGCGAACGCCGCGCCGACACCGAGCCACGCTCCCCCGGCGCCTGCGACGAGCGCCCAGCTGCCGAGACCCGCCACGGCGAGCCCGGCGAGCGTCACGGCCGTGGCGACGACGCGCATCCGTCGGCGGGCCTTCGCCTGCCGGACCGCGGGCGCGGCACGCAGCGCGGCGAGCTCCCGCCGCTTCTGCTCGAGCGCGACCAGATCCTGGTCCTGGCGCAGGCGGGTCTCCTCGATCTTCAGGCGGCTCTGCTGGGCCTGCAGCCGCTTCGCGAGCTTCTGCTTCGCGGAGGCCTCGCGGGTGGTGAGCTCCACGCGCACCACCTCGGGGGTCTCGCTCGTCTCCGCGAGCACGCGCAGCGCCTGGTTCAGGCGGACGGCGTTGCGCTCGGCCGCGTTGTACTGCGCGCGGCTCTGCCACGTGGGCAGCAGGTAGACGAGCCACAGCGCCACGGCGACGGCGACGACCACGCCTCCGCCCAGCATCTGCCCGTCCATGCGACCCACGGTAGGGGACGCGCCGTCCCCACCCCGGGACGTCGCGGGCGTGTCCCGCACGACGCCGGCGATCACCCCCTGTGCGGGCGCGCGAAGGCGTGAGCCGATGAACAGCTCAGGCGTGAGCAGAGGAATCGGCGGGAGGGATGTCGGCCGCGTGCTCCGGCGCGCGTCCCGACAGCCAGCGGTGCAGGACGCCGTCCGGCGCATCCTCGGTCGTGAGCGCGAACGCGTAGTGGTCGCGCCAGTCGCCGTCGATGTGGATGTACCGACGTCGCAGGCCCTCGTAGCGGAACCCGAGCTTCTGCACGACGCGCAGGCTCGCGACGTTCTCCGGCCGGATGCAGATCTCCATCCGGTGCAGCTGCAGCTCGGTGAAGCACACGTCGGTCGCCAGCGCCACGCTCGTGGGCGTGATGCCCTTGCCCGCGAAGCGCTCGCTGACCCAGTAGCCGATCGTCGCGGAGGACAGCGATCCGCGGGCCACGCCCCACACGTTGAGCTGGCCGGCGACCTCGCCGTCGTACTCCATGACGAACGGCACGCCCTGTCCGTCGCGGTACTGCTGCAGCAGGCGCCGGATGCTCCCGCGCATGTCGAGCGGGGCGGGTCCTCCCGGGCTCGTCGCCTCCCACGGGCGCAGCCACGAGCGGTTCGTCACCAGCTCGTTCTGCAGCACCCGGGCGTCGCGATGACGAACGAGCCGGATGGAGATCGGCCCGTGCTGACGCGGGGCGAGACCATCCATCCGGCTCCTTCGGGAATATGTGACTACAGCGTCTGCGCGAACTCCTTGAACCACGGGCGCAGCTCGGGTCCGAGGTCCTCGCGGTCGGCGGCGAGACGCATGATCGCCTTGATGTAGTCGACCCTATCGCCGGTGTCGTAGCGACGACCGCGGAACACGACGCCGAACACGCCGGGGCCCTCGGGATCGGTCGCGACCTCCTGCAGGGCGTCGGTCAGCTGGATCTCGCCGCCCTTGCCGGGCTGGGTGCGCTCGAGGATCGGGAAGATCTCGGGCGTCAGCATGTAGCGGCCGATGATCGCCAGGTTCGAGGGAGCCTCCTCCTTGGCCGGCTTCTCGACGAGGCTCTTGACCTTGACGACGCCCTCGGTGTCGGTCTCCTCGACGTCGGCGACGCCGTACAGGTGGATGCTGTCGGGGTCGACCTCCATGAGCGCGATGACCATCGCGCCGCGCTTGGCCTGCTCCGCGATCATCGTGGTCAGCAGCTCGTCGCGCTCGTCGATCAGGTCGTCGCCCAGCATGACGGCGAAGGGCGAATCGCCGACGTGGGCGTACGCACGCAGCACCGCGTGCCCGAGGCCCTTCGGCTCGCCCTGGCGGACGAAGTGGATGTCGGCGAGGTCGCTGGAGGCCTGAACGCGCTCGAGGCGGGCCTTGTCGCCCTTGTCGAGCAGCTTGGTCTCGAGCTCGGGGACGGCGTCGAAGTGGTTGGCGAGCGCGTTCTTGTTGCGCCCGATGATCATGAGGACGTCGCGGATGCCGGCGGCGACCGCCTCCTCGACGACGTACTGGATGGCCGGCTTGTCGACGACCGGCAGCATCTCCTTGGGAGTGGCCTTGGTCGCGGGGAGGAAGCGCGTGCCCAGTCCGGCCGCGGGGATGACTGCCTTGATCTGCGGGGGATGCATTCCCTCATCGTAGGCGACGAGACGTTATCCCCCTGTGATCCCGCCGGTGAACAGCGGCCCGCGCGCCGGTGATCCCGGCCGCTCGGGCGCCCGCCCGTAGACTCGACGCATGACGGACGCGCTGGACCAGGCCAAGCGGGCGCTGCGCGCCGAGCTCCGCGAGCGACGACAGCTGCTGTCCGACGGGCAGCGCGAGAGCGCCGCGGAGGGGATCCGCTCGCAGCTCGAGGCGCTCATCGCCTCGCTCGGTGCCCGGAGCGTGTCGTGCTTCCTCTCCTCTCCCACGGAGCCGGGCACCCGGTCCTTCATCAACGCCGCGATCGAGCGGGGCGTCCGCGTCCTGCTGCCGGTCATGCGCGAGGACGGCCTGCTCGACTGGACGGTCGCCTCCCCCGGCGGCGAGGAGGTGCAGAGCGCGCTGGGCGTGCCCGAGGCGGTCGGCGAGCTGCTCGGCCCCATCGCGGTCAACGACGTCGACCTGATGATCGTCCCGGCCGCGGCGGTCGATCGCGGCGGCATGCGGATGGGCTGGGGCCGCGGATTCTTCGACAAGACCCTGGGTTCGATGGCGCGGCGTCCCCCCGTCTACGCCGTCATCTATGATTCGGAACTGGTCGACAGCGTGCCGCAGGACGTGCACGACCAGCCGGTGACCGGGGTCGTGACCCCGACGCGCACCGTGCTGCTGTCCGACTGATCCGATCCGCACAGAACCCTCGAGGTCGCATGCCCACCTACGCCTACGCCTGCAAGACCTGCGGGCACGCCTTCGACGCCGTCCAGTCCTTCGCCGACGCCGCGCTGACCGAATGCCCCGCCTGCGGCGGCGTGCTGCGCAAGCAGTACGGGTCCGTCGGCGTCACGTTCAACGGATCCGGCTTCTACCGCACGGACTCGCGCGCATCGTCGACGAGCGCGGGCAGTTCTGCTGCTGGCGGCACCTCCACCCCTGCTGCATCATCGAAGACGGAGTCGTCGCCCGCTTCGGGCACGTGACCAGGATCTTTCGATCAGCCGGGCGATCCGGCGGAGGGGAGCACCCATGCTTCAGGGCTTCAGAGACTTCATCACCCGCGGCAACGTGATCGATCTCGCGGTCGCCGTGATCATCGGCGCCGCGTTCACGGCGATCGTCACGGCGATCGTCGAGAACTTCGTCAACCCGCTCATCGGTGCGCTCGTGCCGTCGGGCAACCTCGGCGACTGGGTCATCCCCGTGCCCGGCGTCTTCGCGACGGCGAACTTCGGCATCGGAGCGATCATCTCGGCGATCATCAACTTCCTCGCCGTCGCCGCGGTCGTGTACTTCCTGCTCATCGTCCCGATGAACAAGCTCGCCGAGCGCCGAGCCGCTCGGCTCGGCGTCGTCGAGGAGACCGCGCCGGCCGCGCCGACGCAGGAGGAGCTGCTCGCGGAGATCCGCGACCTGCTCGCCTCGCAACAGCCGCGCGCCTGATCCGCCCGCATCGCGGAGGCCGCTCCCTCGGGAGCGGCCTTCTGCGTTGCGGTCGCTCGTCAGCGCTGCGCCTCGACTCGCTTCGCTTCGCTCGCTCGACGACCGGGCTGCAACCGGCCAGGTGCGACCGAAGGGAGCGTGCCCCGAAGGGGCCCACCAGCGCGCCCGGACGGAGCGAAGCGACGTCCATCGAGCGCGAGCGCCGGCGCGGAGCGTCGGCCGAGCGATCGATCAGCGCGCGGCCAAAGACGAACTTGTCAGTAGTGCGGCGGGACGTCGCGGCGCAGGCGCTCGTCGTTCGGCCCCGTGTCGACGCCCGGATCGACGGGGGCCTTCTCGCCGCGCAGCGTCGCCTCCGCCTCCGAGTCGCTGAGCGTGCCCTCCACGGGCGTCAGCTTCGCGCGGCGGGATCCGCGCACACGGACCACCCTCTGGCGCGGCTCCTCCGTGTCCGGCACGGTCAGATGCTGAGCGGCTGCGTGTCGCCGTCGGCGCGCTGCGCCTCGGGCGAGACGCCGAGCACCGCCGCGATCCGCTCGGCCACGGCCGCCGGGTCGCTGTAGAGGTCGAACGCGTGCACGCGCACGTAGTGCCAGCCGAGGCGGCGCAGCACGTGCGGGCGCAGGCGCAGCGACTCTCGCAGCGACTCGCTGCGGGACTCGGGATCGGGCTCGACCACGACGGCCTTGCCGCCGTGCTGGGCCACGAGCGGCAGGAGTCCGCGGTAGTCCACGTCGACGGCCACGCCCAGGCGACGCAGCTCGCGCGCGAGCGCCAGCGTCAGCGGGTCGGCGAGGTCCTCGAGGCGCGCCTCGCGACCGCGCGCGGCGACGCTGCCCAGGATGCCCATGAGCGTCGCGGCGCCGTGCTCGAGCCGGCCCTCGTCGAACGCGGACGGACGGATCGACGACACGATCACCATGGAGCGGCGCGCGCGGGTCATGCCGGCCGTGAGCAGCCGCTCGCCGTCGGGCGTCGACAGGTCGCCGAAGTCGCTGAGGACACGGCCGTGCTTGGTGAGGCCGTAGCCCAGGGAGAAGATGACGCGGTCGCGGCTCTCCGCCGTCGCCTGCTCGAGCGTGAGGACCGCGAGGGGCTCGGCGGTCTCGCGCGCGACGAAGTCGGCGACATCCGAGCGTCCGGCGAACGCCTCGGTGACGGCGCTGCGCACGCGCTCGGCGTGACGGCGGCTGGCCGTGACGACCATGAGCGACTCGCTCGGTCGGTGGAGCGCGTGCTCGACGACCAGCGTCACGACGCGCGCGACCTCGGCGTCCGGGCTCTCGACGGATCCGGTCACGGGATCGGGCGTGCCCGATCCGCCCTCGACGTAGTCGACGGACAGGCTGCCGCGGCCGAGGTACGAGCCGGCCCACGGCAGCGAGACGATCTCGCCGCCGTAGAACGCGTCGTTCACGAGCTCGGCGAGGTCCTCGCCGCCGGCGCGGTAGCTGCGTGTCAGGGTCGCGACGGGCAGGATCTCGGCGAGCGTCTCGAACAGGCTCTCGCGGTCGACCGCGCCGTCCTCCGCGGGCTCGCCGATGGCGGCGACCGCGAACGGCGTCGGTCGCTGCGTCACGGGATCGCCGAACGCGACGACCTGACGGGCGCGGCGGATGGCCGGGACGGCCTCGGTCGTGCCGATGGCGCCGGCGTCGGCGATCAGCACGACGTCGAACGACGGGTCGTCCGGGATGGCGGGGACCTCGTACGGCGACGCGATCCACACCGGGGCGAGGATCCGCCCGAGCGTCGGCGCCGCGGCGGCGAGATCCGCCGGCGAGACCTGTCCCTCGGTCAGGGCGCGACGCAGCGCGGTCGACTCGGCGGGCTCGTCGACGATGCCGATCCGCCACTGCGCTGCCAGCTGCCACGCGAGCAGGGGCCCGGATGCCGCGGCGTGCGCCTCGTCCACGAGACGGAAGTCGCGCTCGAGACGATCCACGACCGACGTGTTGGCGCCGAGCAGCGCGCGGTCGTCCTGCAGCAGGTGCTCGAGCACCGACTGCCACCACGCGAACTCGAGCTCCTCGCCCACGCGCTCCTCGTCGACGTGCCGCACCGACAGCTCGGTCAGAAGCGGCTCGAGCCCGAGGCGGGCGAGCTCGGAGCGCAGCTCGGCGCGCTCGACGATGTTGTCGAAGACGTCCGAGTCGGCGGCCAGGCCCGCGAGCGTGCGGACGAGGCGCTGCACAGGCATGGCCGACAGGCGGGTGCCGCGCCCGAGCGCGCGATCCAGGTCGGTGAGCTCGGCCTCCACGCGCTGCCACTCGACCTGCGCGTCGGCGAGTCCCAGCGGGATGTCGGGGATCGTGCCCACGTCGACGAGCTTCTGCCACTGCGCACGCTGATGCTGGATGCGCACGAGCGCCTCGTGCATGTCCGAGAGGTGCACGCCGGGACGCAGGTACTCCTTGGCGAGCCGCTTCAGGCGGCGGCGCGACGCCCCGGTCATCTGCGCCTCGCGGCGCGGACCGTAGGCGCGGATCATGTCGGCGAGCGGACGCTCGAAGACGGTCGGGCTGAACCGGTCGAGCGAATCGCGGATGCCGTGCAGCAACCGGAGGAACTCACCGAGCTCGTCGATGGTCGTGAAGGGCCGCATGCGCGTCTGCGCGATGAGCTCGTAGCCGCGCTCGAGCAGCTCGGGCACGCTCTTGCGGTGCAGCTTGCCCGCCTGCTCGTGCGCGCGGCGCGCCTCCTCGGTCGTGGCGAACGTGACGCCGTACCAGGGCGAGTCGTCCGGGCCGACCTTGAACTCGCCCAGGCGCGCGGCCAGCGCGAGGGTCTTGCCCGCGGAGACGCGGTCGCCCGCGAGCGCCTCGAGGGCGCGCAGCCCCAGGCGGGCGGAGGTGGACGGCGGCTCGGGCAGCGAGGCGAGCTTGGTCAGCGCGCGGGTCGCGTCGAGCACCGAGACGCCCAGGCGGTCGTGCGTGCGGGTCAGGGCGCGGCGGTAGTCGCGCAGCACCGTGCGCAGCCGCACGAGCGCGTCGTCGACCTCGGCGACCTTGGGCTGGGTGGCCTTCTCGTTGCGGCCGATCGCGCGGATCAGGTCACGGCGCAGGTCGGCGGGCGAGACGGCCAGGCCGTCGAGCCCGATGCCCGCGAGGCGGTGGCGCACGCCGTCGAGCGTGGCGCGGCGGGCGCTCACGACCAGGACGCGCTTGCCGGCGCGCACGAGCGATCCGACCGCGTTGATGACGGTCTGCGTGCCGCCCGTGCCGGGCAGGGTGTGGACCACCAGCGACTCGCCGGCCGCGATCCGCGCCAGCACGGCCTCCTGCTCCGCGTCGGCGTCGAGCAGCAGGGTGTCGGCCGCAGGTGCGCGTTCGTCCGGGTTCGGGAGCGTCGTCGCGGTGGTGTCCGCGGCGAGCGCGGCGAGATCCTCCGGATGTCCCGCGAGCGCGTTCAGCAGCGGGTGATCCAGGACCGTCAGGTCACGGGCCATCGCGCCGCCGACGTCCGCGAACGTGGAGACGATGAGGCGGGGGCGCACGGAGAAGGTGTCGACGTGCGAGAGCGCGGCGCGCAGGTGGTCGATGACCGGCTGCGGCTTGAAGACGCCCTCGCCGTACGCGAGGGCGGCCAGCGCGTCGCCGTCGATCTCGATGCCGAAGTGGTCGCGCGCGGCGCGCACGAGCTCGGGGTTCACCTGGAACCGCCCGTGCAGCTTCAGCTCGAAGTCGGTGTGATGACGGCGGATCGCGAGCGGGCGCAGCAGGACGGGCGCCGCGAACTGCTCATCGGCCACGCGCCACACGGCCATGCCGACCGCGAGGCGGACCGCGTCGATGCCGCGCACGGTGCGCAGCTCGAGGTGCTTGGCGGTGATGCGCTCGGCGGCGATCCGCGCCGTGCGCAGCGCGACCTCGTCGCGGAACAGGTTCGACAGCAGGGTCGACTTGCCCGTGATGAACTGCGGCAGGCTGCCGGGGTGGGCCTTCGTGATGTCGATGCCGGCCTCGGCGGGCTCGGCGCCGTCGGCCGCGATCGGGAAGTGCAGCAGCGGCGAGGGGCCTCCCAGCTCGCTCGCGACGCCGCGCAGCCGCTCCCGTTCGGGGTCGGCGACGTGCGCGACCACGACCCCCGGCTCGGCCACGCCGAGATCGGTCGGGGTCACGATGGTTCTCGTGTCATCCGCCACGATGCGATCCATCGCGGAACTGCCTTCTGTCCGCCACACGTGAGCCAGGCTAGGCGGGCGGGGTCGCAACGCCGCGCGGGCCCGCGGAGTTTCGCCGGATTCACTCCGCGCTTCTCTCCCGCTGGCCGGGCCGCTCGTCCACAGCCCCGGGGCCCCGGTCCTCTCGCCCCCATTCCGCGATGCCGGCGCCCGGTGTCGGCGGCGGACGAGAGGATGGAGGCGTGACCCTCCGCTACGACATCGCCGGCACGCCGATCGGCCTCGTGACGGCCGTCCTCTCCGACGACGGCCTGCTGGCGCTGCACGTCTCCGACGACTCCGACCGGTGGGTGCTCGAGATGCTCGCGCGCGAGCACGGTGTCGTGCCGGATCGCACCCCGGGAGCCGGAGACGCCCTGTTCGCCCAGCTCGACCAGTACTTCGACGGCGAGCGCCGCGCGTTCGACGTCGCGATCGACTGGAGTCTCACGCACGGCTTCGCGCGCGATGCGCTGCGCGCCGCGTGCGACATCCCCTACGGCGAGACCGCGAGCTACGGCGAGGTGGCCGTGATGGCCGGGCGGCCGCGTGCCGCGCGCGCCGTCGGCACCGCGTGCCGCACCACGCCGTTCTCCCTCGTCGTGCCGGTGCATCGCGTCGTCCGGGCCGACGGCACGCTCGGCGAGTACGGGTCGCATCCCGAGACCAAGCGCTTCCTGGTCGAGCTCGAGCGCGGGGCCGCGCGTCCGCCCGCGTTCTCCATCCCACCCGCGCCCGAACGGAGCCGATCGTGACAGATGCCGCCCTCTCCACCGAGCTCGTGACAGGGGCCGACGGACTCGTCCGGCCGCTGTGGGCGGCGCGCGATCCGCTCATGCAGGCGTACTACGACACCGAGTGGGGCATGCCGATCCGCGACGAGCGAGGGCTCTTCGAGCGGCTCAGTCTCGAGGGATTCCAGTCGGGCCTGTCGTGGGCGACCATCCTGCGCAAGCGACCGGCGTTCCGCGCGGCGTTCGCGGACTTCGATCCGGATGTCGTCGCGGCGTTCGACGAGGCCGACGTCGAGCGGCTGATGGGCGATGCCGGCATCGTCCGCAACCGGGCGAAGATCCTCGCCACGATCGGCAACGCCCGCGCGACCGTCGCGCTGCGCGGCACCGTCTCCTCTGCCGACGGCGACGGCGGCGGGCTGGCCGAGCTGGTGTGGAGCTTCCGGCCGGAGGCGACGCCCGCGCCGCGCTCGTTCGCCGATGTGCCCACGTCGTCGCCCGAGTCCCTCGCACTGTCGAAGGAGCTCAAGCGGCGCGGCTTCCGCTTCGTGGGACCGACGACGATGTTCGCGCTCATGGAGGCGGTCGGCATCGTCGACACCCACCTGGTCGACAGCCACCGCCGCGGGTCGAGCGGCGTCTGGCCCGCCTGACGGGCCGCAACGACCGAGCGCCGGTCCGGAGGCGTGTAGGCCGCCCCGGGACCGGCGCTCGGCGCCGTGTTCACCGGATCAGTGGTTGACCGCCTTCTCGGCCCCGTGCCCCGTGAGCGAACGCACCTCCATCTCGGCGGCGAGGCGCGGATCCTCCGAGCCCTTCGACGTGAGCGAGCCGATCCAGCCGAGCAGGAAGCCGATCGGGATCGACACGATGCCGGGGTTGCTGAGCGGGAAGATCGCCGTGCCGGCCTTCAGCACGCCGGTCTCCCCCCAGAACACCGGTGACAGCACGATGAGCACGACCGCCGAGATGAGACCGCCGTACATGCTCCACACCGCGCCGCGCGTGGTGAAGCCGCGCCAGAACAGCGAGTACAGGATCGTCGGCAGGTTCGCCGACGCGGCGATCGCGAAGGCCAGCGCGACGAGGAACGCGACGTTCTGGCCGATCACGGCGATGCCGCCCACGATGGCCAGCAGGCCGATCACGACGATCGTCACGTTGGCGACCTTGCGCTCCTGCTTCTCGGTCGCCGCGCCGCGCTTGATCACGCCGTTGTAGATGTCGTGCGAGAACGACGCCGCCGCCGTGATCGTCAGGCCCGCCACCACCGCGAGGATGGTCGCGAAGGCCACCGCCGAGATGATGCCCATCAGGACCGGACCGCCCAGCGCCTGCGCGAGCAGGGGTGCCGCCGAGTTCACGCCGCCGGGCGAGCTGAGGATCGTGCCGGCGCCCACGAGACCGCCCGCGCCGTAGCCCAGCACCAGCGTCAGCAGGTAGAAGCCGCCGATCAGCATGATCGCCCAGACGACCGACTTGCGGGCCTCCTTCGCGGTCGGCACCGTGTAGAAGCGCATCAGCACGTGCGGCAGTCCCGCCGTGCCGAGCACCAGTGCCAGACCGAGCGACAGGAAGTCGATCGGGTTCTTGTACTGCAGGCCCGGGTCGAGCACCGAGGCGCCGCCCGCGATCGCGTCCTCGAGCGCCTTCGCGGTCTCGGGGTAGGTCTGGTTCTGCGAGGCCTCGACCGCGGCGCTGAACAGGTCGACGCCCTGGATGGCCAGCACCCAGATCGTCATCAGCAGCGCGCCTCCGATCAGCAGCCCCGCCTTGACGATCTGCACCCACGTGGTGCCCTTCATGCCGCCGATCAGCACGTAGCCGACCATGAGCACGCCGACGACCGTGACGACCGCCGCGGTGCCCACCTGGTCCGTCACGCCCAGCAGCAGCGCGACGAGACCGCCCGCGCCGGCCATCTGCGCCAGCAGATAGAAGAAGCACACGACGAGCGTGCTGATGGCCGCCGCCATGCGCACGGGGCGCTGCTTGAGGCGGAACGAGAGGACATCCGCCATCGTGAACTTGCCGGTGTTGCGCATCAGCTCGGCGACGAGCAGGAGCGCCACGAGCCAGGCGACGAGGAATCCGATCGAATAGAGGAATCCGTCATAGCCGTACACCGCGATGGCGCCGCAGATGCCGAGGAACGACGCGGCCGACAGATAATCGCCCGCGATCGCGAATCCGTTCTGCGTTCCCGAGAACGAACGGCCGCCCGCGTAGAAGTCCGCGGCCGTCTTGTTGTTGCGCGAGGCGCGGATGACGATGAACAGCGTCACAGCGACGAATGCGGCGAAGATCGAGATGTTCAGGACGGGCTCGTTCTGGCTCGCCGCATCGGCGGCCGCGGCGACGACGTTCATGCGCCCGCCTCCTGCTTCTCGAGATCTTCACGGATCGCGGCGGACTTCGGGTCGAGCTTCGTGTTCGCGAATCGGACGTACCAGAGCGTGATGATCAACGTGGTCGCGAACTGGCCCAGGCCGATCAGCAGCCCGACCGTCATGTCGCCGAGGACCGGCTGCGACATGAAGTCCTTGGCCCATCCGGCGAGCAGCACGTACACGAAGTACCAGACGAGGAAGAACACCGAGAGGGGGAACACGAACGAGCGGTGGGTCCGCTTCAATTCGCGGAATCGCGGCGAGTTCTCTTCCGCGATGTAATCGATGCGTCCCTTGGCGGGTGCACCGGGGGGCGTGTCTGTCACGAGGCCTCCTTGCCACATGTCGAGCGCCGCGATGCCGCATCGCACCGGGCGAACGGCCCTGCGCACACGCACGGCCGATGATAGGTTCGACGCTACGAAAGACGGCGAAGAGGCCGTCACCCCCGAAAGTAGGTATCCCTGTTGACCGTGCAACAGGAACTCTCCGAGGACCGCCGGCTCGTGAACGACGCCGTGCGAGAACTCGCCCGGCGCACGCGCTTCCCGGTCGCGTTCGGCGGACTCATCGAGAACGGCGTCGCGCAGATGACGGCGTTCGTCGGCAATCACACCGACGCACTCCAGGGGCTCTCGGTGCGGCCCGAGCGCGGCCTCGGAGGCCGCGCCATGGTCGAACTGCGGCCCCGGATGACGGGCGACTACCGCACGGCTCGGCAGATCACGCACGACTACGACCTGTACATCCTGGGCGAGGGCATCGGCACGCTGATGGCGACGCCGGTGATCGTCGCGGGCAAGGCGCGCGGCGTGCTCTACGGCGGCGCCTGGAGCCGGTCGAGCGTCGGCGGCGTGGTCGCGGCGCCGGCGGTGAGCGTCGCCGAGGAGCTCTCACGCGAGCTGGCCCGCCGGGACGAGGACCGACGGCGCGCCTCGGAGGCACCCGTCCCCCTGCCGGTCGATCTGTCCGCGAGCCATCGCGAAGAGCTGCGCGAGAGCTATGCGGAGCTGCGGGCGATCGCCGCGTCGATCGACGATTCCTCGATACGCGCCCGGCTCGCCGACGTGGAACGACGTCTTGCCGCGCTTTCCGGATTCGCCGATGCACCGCGCACCGAGGCCATTCCGGACGTGCGCCTTTCCCCCCGCGAGGTCGATGTGCTCGCGCGCGCCGCTCTCGGCGAGACGAATGCGCAGATCGGCGCGCTGCTGGGCCTCCGCGAGGGAACCGTGAAGGCCTATCTGAGTGCGGCGATGGCGAAACTCGACGCATCGACTCGGCACGCCGCCGTTGCCAGAGCGCGCAAATGGGGACTTCTCCCATAGCAGGCTCCGGATCGCATTCCGGAGTTTTCACCTGAGCCGATATGGGCAGTTCTCTCGGTGAAATATCCCTGCGTAAAGCGCTATCATCGGCGCCATGGCCCGTAAGATCGTCCACCAGCTCGTCGATGACCTCGACGGCACCGTCCTCGAACCCGGAGAGGGAGAGACCGTGCTGTTCTCCCTCGACGGCAGAAGCTACGAGATCGACCTGACCGCGGACAACGCGCAGGCTCTGCGCGACACCTTCGCGAATTACATCTCGGCAGCCCGACGCATGTCGTCGGGATCATCGGCCTCGGCTTCCACGCGCGCACGTCGGCGCACCGGCCAGACCGATTTCGGCCCCATCCGTGAATGGGCGAAAAAGAACGGATACACCGTGTCCGAGCGAGGCAGGGTGCCCGCCGCCATCATCGAGGCATACGAAGCCGCGAATTGAATTACCACGCATAGATATCTCTCATCGCCCCCGCTCGGCTACGGCCGGCGGGGGCGATGCCTATTGCCGCGACGCAATGCGACCCGGAGGCCGGATTCAGGTGTGTATCCCCTGGACGTCGCGCGCGAGCCTTGCAATCGATCCGGATTCTCGGAATCGTGGCCGGTCCCGAGGGAAGGAGAGCCAGATGCTCACGCTTACCGAGAACGCCACGGACGCCGTCCGCACGATCGTGTCCCAGACCCCGGACGCCTCGACTGCGGGGCTCCGCATCGAGGGCACGAGCGCGTCCGCCGAGGGCTACGCGCTCACGCTCGCCCCGTCGCCCGAGCAGGGTGACACGGTCGTCGAGAACGGCGACGCCCGCGTGTTCCTCGAGCAGGTCGCAGCGGATGAGCTGGACGACAAGGTGCTCGACGCGCAGGTCACTCAGGAGGGCGTGCGCTTCGCCCTCGCTCTGCAGCAGTAACGCTCAGCGCATCGCGCGGCGCCGCCCGGGTCATCCGGGCGGCGCCGCATGTCCGCGGCGTGTCCCCGGCTAGACTTGCCGGGCCAGCCTCTGTAGCTCAATGGAAGAGCAGTTCCGTCCTAAGGAAACGGTTGGGGGTTCGAGTCCCTCCAGGGGCGCCGATGATTCAGGCGCCGGCGAGCGCCCGCAGCGCGAAGTCGACCACCCGGGTCGAGTCGAGCGCGTCCCACCCGGCGATGCGCCGGTCTCCTGCGAACCACACCGTGGCCTCCGGCGACGTGTGCGTGCCGTGGCCGCCCTCGTCCCGGTGGCCGTGGTCGGTCGTGAGCAGCACGGTCCACTCGTCGCGGCGGTCGGAGATCGCGGCCAGCAGGCGGCCCACCAGCGCGTCGGTCGCCTCGAGCGCCGCGACGTAGCGCTCCCCCACGCCGTGGAAGTGGCCGGCCATGTCGACCTGGCCGAGGTACACGAACGCCGCCGCGAGGTCCCGGGCGCGCAGCGCGACCTCCGCGTGCGCCGTCACGGCCTCGTCCGCGCGGACCCACGACGTGAGGGTCGTCGGGCGTCGCAGCGGCACGAACACGTCGCCGCGCACCAGCGGACCTGCGCCGGTGCGGCGTCCGATGACGGGCCAGCTCGCCGCGGCGTAGGTCTCGCCGCCCGCGCGGCGGACACGCTCGAGCAGATCCGGATGCCGATGCAGTCGCGGCGTGCGCTGCCAGTTGCGGCGCACGCCGTGCTCGGCGCTCCATACGCCCGTCAGGATCGTGGCCCACTGCGCGGCGGACATCGTCGGCTGCGTCGCCGGGATCACGGCGGTCGTCAGGAAGCCCGATGCGACGACCTCGTCGATGCGCGGCGTCCGGGTCGTCAGCAGCCGATCGTGCCGGACGCCGTCCAGCGCGATGAGCAGAAACCTTCTCACCGCGCAAGCCTCCCATCATCCCCGGCTCCTGCACGTGAGCCGTGCGAGGGTGGATGGGTGAGCAGTCCCATCCATCACCTGAGAGACGCCGCCCGCGAGCGCGGCCTGACCGTCGCCGTCGCCGAGTCCCTCACGTCAGGCCTCCTCGCGAGCGAGGTCGGCAAGGGCGAGGCCGCCGGGGAGTGGTTCTCCGGCGGCGTCGTGGCCTACCGGATGCCGGTGAAGACGCATGTGCTCGGCGTGCCCGACGGCACCGATCCGACCTCCCCGGAGTGCGCCACGGCGCTCGCGACCGGCGTGCGCGCGCTGCTCGACGCCGACGTGGCCGTGTCGACCACGGGCGTCGGCGGACCGGATGACGAGGACGGCCACCCGGCCGGCACCGTCTACCTCGGCTGGGCGACCGCGGATGACGCGGGCGCCGAGCACTTCCGGTTCGACGGCGAGCCCGAGGACGTCCTCGCGGCGACCGTGGACCACGCCGTCCGGCTGCTCGTGCGCCTCGCGGAGGCCGAGCGCCGGAGGGCCTGATCTCGGCCGGTCACCGCTCGCGGTGGGCGCGGATCACGGCACGACGTAGCCCGCGGCGCGGAACAGCTCGTACCACTCGGCGCGCGTGAGCGGCACATCCGAGCCGAGCGCCGCGGCCGTCACGCGTTCGGGCGTGGTCGTGCCGAGCACGACCTGCATCCGCGCCGGGTGGCGCGTGATCCACGCGACGGCGATGGCCTCGGCCGGCACACCGTACTTCTCGGCCAGGCGGTCGATCACCGCGTTCAGCTCGGGGTAGCGGTCCGAGCCGAGGAACGGGCCGTCGAAGAACCCGGCCTGGAACGGCGACCACGCCTGGATCGTGATGTCGTTCAGGCGGCAGTAGTCGACGATCCCGTCGTCGCGCACGATCGACTGATCCAGGCCCTGCATGTTGGCCGCGACGCCCTGGGCGATGATCGGCGCGTGCGTGATCGACAGCTGCAGCTGGTTCGCCACGATCGGCTGCGACACGTGCTTGCGCAGCAGATCGATCTGCCGCGGCGTCTGGTTCGAGACGCCGAACGCGCGCACCTTGCCGGCGGCCTCGAGCTCGTCGAACGCGCGCGCGACCTCCTCGGGCTCGATGAGCGCGTCGGGGCGGTGCAGCAGCAGGATGTCGAGGTAGTCGGTGCCGAGCGCCTCGAGCGAGCCGTTCACCGAGTCGACGATGTGCTCGTACGAGAAGTCGAAGTACGGCCCGTCCTTGACGATGCCCGCCTTCGACTGGATCACGAACTGCTCGCGCTCCGACGACGTCAGCTTCAGCGCCTCCGCGAAGCGACGCTCGCAGCCGTGCACCGAGGATCCGTAGATGTCGGCGTGGTCGAGGAAGGTGATGCCGGCGTCGCGCGCGGCGCTCACCAGCGTGCGCACCTCGTCGTCGGACTTGTCCTGGATGCGCATCAGGCCGAGGACGACGTTCGACGCCTCGATCTCGGTGCCGGGCAGGGTGAAGGTCTTCATGTGCGGGTTCTCCTCGGACGTATCAGGCGGACAGGCGGGCGACCTGGTCGGCGGTGAGCGTCAGCTCGGTCGCCGCGGCGGAGTCGCGGATGCTCTCGGGGCGGGACGCGCCGGGGATCGGGATGACGGTGGGCGCGAGCGCGAGCTCCCACGCGAGCGTGACCTGGTAGACGCTGGCGCCCACCTCGTCCGCGACCTCCTGGAACGCGCCGTGGCGACCCGCGAGGTCCTTCGCGTTCGCGATGCCGCCGAGCGGGCTCCACGGGAGGAACGCGATGCCGAGCTCGGCGCAGTGCTCGAGCTCGCCCTGGCTGGAGCGGAAGGCGGGCGAGAACTGGTTCTGCACCGACACGAGGCGTCCGCCCAGGATGTCGCGGGCCTCGTCGATCTGCGCCACGTCGGCGTTGGAGATGCCGGCCATCAGGATCGCGCCCTCGTCGAGGAGATCGCGGATCGCGCCGACCGAGTCTGCATACGGCACCGACGGGTCGGGGCGGTGGAACTGGTACAGGCCGATCGCGTCGACGCCGAGGCGGCGGGCCGACTCCTTCGCGGCGCGCTTGAGGTACTCGGGGTCGCCGTTGCGCGTCCAGGTGCCGTCGCCGGGGCGGAGGTGGCCGCCCTTCGTGGCCACGAGCACGCCGTCGGCGCCCGCGCCGTACTCGCGCAGGGCGCGGGCGATCAGCTCCTCGTTGTGGCCGACCTCGTTCGCGTCGCGGTGGTACGCGTCGGCGGTGTCGATGAGGGTGACGCCGGCGTCGAGCGCCGCGTGGATCGTGGCGATCGAGCGATCCGCGTCGGGGCGGCCCTCGATCGACATGGGCATGCCGCCCAGGCCGATCGCCGAGACGGACCGGTCTCCGATGGTGCGCTGCTGCATGTGCGTGTTCCTTCGCGGTCGGGCTGCGGGCGTCCGAGCGGGCGCCGCGTCCTCACTCTAAGAATCGGTAATCTAGAAGTCCAACAGTTGCGACTTCTGAGATTCATGACCGGGAGATATGGATGGACTTGCGCCAGATGGAGTACCTCCTCGCCGTCGCCGAGGAGCGCCATTTCACGCGCGCGGCCGAGCTCGCGGGGATCTCGCAGTCGGGCCTGTCGTCCGCGATCCGCGGCCTCGAGGAGGAGCTGGGCACCGCCCTGTTCGACCGCACGACGCGCCGCGTGGAGCTCACGGAGGCCGGGCTCGCGCTCCTGCCGTACGCGCGCCAGATGCTGGCGCAGGCGGCCGGCGCACGGGATGCCGTCGTGAAGGCGAGCCGCGAGGTGACCGGATCGCTGCGCATCGGCGCCGAGCAGTGCCTCGGCTTCGTCGACGTGGCGGCGCTGCTCGAGCGCTTCCACCGCCGTCACCCGCGCGTCGAGACCCACTTCACCCAGGCCGGGTCCCAGGACCTGATCACGTCCACCCGCGCGGGCGACATCGACGTGGCGTTCGTCGCCACCACCAAGCACCTGGGCGCCCTCCCCCACCAGACCCTGGGGCAGGAGTCGCTCGTGCTCCTCGCCTCACCGGATCATCCGCTCGCGCTGGGCGCAGGGCGCCAGGAGATCGCGTGGCGAGCACTGGAGGGCGAGGACTTCATCGACTTCGCCGCGTCCTGGGGCATCCGCGAGCTGAACGAGGAGACCCTTGCAGCCCAGGGCGTCCATCGCCGGGTGCGCTGCACCGTCAACGACGTGCACACGCTGCTCGATCTCGTCACGCGCGGCCTCGGCGTGGCCGTCGTGCCCCGGCACGTCGCGGCCAAGCCGCAGGCGGCGGGGCTGCGCGTGCTGACCCTGCCCGAGACCGCGGGCCTGTCGTGGACCGTGTCGGTCGTCTCGGCGGCGCACGACCGCGTCGAGGCGCCCTCGGCGCACCTTCTCGAGCTGCTCGCCGACGCGAGCGCCTCCGCCGAGCAGCGCGTGCTGGCCGGCTGAGCCCGGACGCACCCGTGGGCGGACGTACCCTGGGGGCGTGACCCGCACCACGGCCCTCGGACTCGTGCGGCTGGCGTGGGCGGAGGTCGGGGCGGTGGATCGCCGGCGCGACCCGGAATCGGATGCCGCACGGACCTGCGGCTTCCGCGGCGAGCGCCGCGAACTCGGCGACGCGCTGCTCGCCGAGCTGATCGCCGACCTCGCGCCCGGTGCCGGCACGGCGATCCGGCGCCGCTGCCTCCGCTGCGGCGGCGAGGATCACGGCGCCCCGCACCCCGCCGCCGCGCCGGTCGTGGTGAGCGTGAGCTACGCGGGTCGGCTCGTCGTCGCGGCGGCCGCGCGCGACCGAGACGCGGCCTCCCTCGGCGTGGACGCCGAGCGGGGCGCGGGACCGCTGCCCGGCCTCGCGCCGCTGTTCGCCCCGCTCGCCCCGCCGGATCGCGCGGGCTGGACCCGCATCGAGGCGGCGCTCAAGGCCGACGGGCGCGGCCTGCGCGTGCCGCCGGGCGACGTCCGACTCGCGCACGAGGGACCGGGGTTCCTCGCGCACGTCCCCGGCCGCTCCGATCCGATCGAGGTGGTCACGATCGACGACGGCCCGCCGGGCTGCGTCGTCAGCGTGGCTAGAGCGCCTCGCTGACCTCCGCCGGCGCCACAGCGGGTCCCGGGGGCAGGCCCGGCAGCGCGACCTCGTCGAGCCATGGCCCGAGCAGCGTCGAGGCGCCGGTGAGCTCCTCCGTGAGGCGCAGGAAGTCGGCCGTCTTCGCCGTGCCGCCGCGGTGCCCGTCGGTCCAGGCGTGCAGCAGGCCGAAGAACCCGACGTCGCCCACGGTGAGCCGCAGCGCGTGCAGCGCGAGCGCGCCGCGCTTGTAGACGCGGTCGTCGAACATCAGGTCGGGCCCCGGGTCGGACAGCAGGATGTCCTGCGGCTGGCCGGCGAGCTGCCGGTGGTAGCCGAGCGCGAGTGCGTGGGCGGACGGCCCGCCCGAGCGCTCGGACCAGATCCACTCCGCGTAGCAGGCGAAGCCCTCGTTGAGCCAGATGTCGCGCCACCGCGCGACGCCCACGCTGTTGCCGAACCACTGGTGCGCGAGCTCGTGCGCGATGAGTCGCTCCAGGCCACCCTCGCCGTCGATGTGGTTCGCGCCGTACACCGCCATGCCCTGCGCCTCGAGCGGGATCTCGAGGTCATCCGCGGTCACGACCACCGTGTAGCCCTGCAGCGGATACGGGCCGAAGGCGTCCTGGAACACCGCCATCATGCGGCCGAGATCGGCGAAGTCGGCCGTCACGCGCGCCTCGATCGGCCGCGGATACAGGATGGCGCCGGGCACCGTGCCGAGCATCACGTCCCGGCGGGTGTAGCGCCCGATGTGCAGCGCGACCAGGTACGTCGGCGTGGGCGCGTCGAGCGCGAACGTCCAGGTGCGGCGGCCTCGCTGCAGGACGGGCACGACCGGCTGTCCCGCGACCGCCGTGTACGCCGCGTCGGTCGTGACCTCGATCCGGTACGTGGCCTTGTCGCGCGGCAGGTCGTTGCAGGGGAACCACGTGGGCGCGCCCGTCGGCTGCGAGGCGACGAGCACGCCGTCCGCCAGCTCCTCCCAGCCGAGCGGGCCCCAGCGGGTGCCGCGCGCGCGGGGCGATCCGCCATACGCGATCGTGACCGCGAACCGCTCCCCCGCCTCCAGCGCCGTGCCGAACGAGATCCGCAGCTTGCGGTCGGTCTGCCGGTGCTTCGCGTCGGTGCGGCCGGCGATCTTCACGCGCGTGGCGCGCAGACCGACCAGGTCGAGCGAGATCGACTTGGTCCGCTCGCGCACGCGGCCGCTGATCGTGGCGGTGCCGTCGAGCCGGTTCGTGCCGACGCGGTAGTCCAGCGCGAGGTCGTAGTGCGCGATCCGGATGTTGGGGTCGCCGCTGAGCGGGGTGTAGGCGTCCGGTTTCATCGGCTCGCCGCGGCCCCGTCCGCCCGCTCGACCGCCTGGTACGCGCGCACCTTGACGGCGCGCCACGGCCCGATCGGGTTGCCGCTCCAGCGGCTGCCGACCGGGACGGTCTCGCCGCGCATCACGAGCGAGGCCGGCCCGACCGTCGCGGACGATCCGATCGCGGCGGCGGGCAGGATGACGCTGTGCGGGCCGAGCGTGGCGCCCGGTTCCAGCGTGACGGTGTCGATGCTCATCACTCGATCATGGAACAGGTGCGTCTGGACGACGCATCCACGGTTCACGGTCGCTCCGTCGCCGAGCGTCACGAGATCGGGCTCCGGCAGCCAGTAGCTGTCGGTCCAGACGCCGCGGCCGATCTTCGCGCCGAGCGTGCGCAGCCACACCGCGAGAGCGGGCGTGCCCGCCGCGGCGTTGGCGAACCACGGCGCCGCGAGCATCTCGGTGAACGTGTCGGACACCTCGGTGCGCCACACGAAGCTCGACCACAGCGGGTGCTCGCCGGGCCGGATCGGCCCGACGATCACCCACTTCGCCAGCGTGGTGACGCCCGCCGCGACCACGCCCGCGAGAAGCAGCACGATGCCCGAGAGCACGACGGCCCAGACCGGGCCGACCGCGGGGATCAGCCACGCGAGCGTCAGCAGCACGGCCACGCCGAGGGCGCACGTGGCGATCACCGGCACGATGCGACACAGCTCCCACATCGTGCGGGCGACGCGCAGCGAGGTGCGCGGCCGGTACGTGCGCTCCAGGTCCGCCTCGTTCACGATGCGGCGCAGCCGCACGGCGGGCGAGCCGAGCCACGACGATCCGGCCTTGGCCTTGTCCGGTGCGACCGACAGCACCGCGACCAGCGCGTTCTTCGGCACGCGGTGCCCGGCCCCGGCGAGACCCGAGTTTCCGAGGAACGCGCGCTTGCCGATCCGCGCCGGCGCGAGACGCATCCATCCGCCCCGCAGCTCGTAGGTGCCGACCATCGTGTCGTCCGCGAGGAACGCGCCGTCGTCGATCACCGCCATGGACGGGATCAGCAGCACGGTCGACGCCTCGACGTCGCGCCCGACCTTCGCGCCCAGCAGCCGCAGCCACGCGGGCGTGAGCAGGCTCGAGTAGATCGGGAACAGGATCGTCCGGGCCGAGTCGAGCAGGCGCTCGGTCGTCCAGGCCTGCCAGGCGACACGGCCGCGCACGGGGTGCACGCCCTCGACGAGCCCGATCGCGAGCAGCCGGACGAGCCCGACCACGGCGGCCGCGAACACGAGCCCCGTGACGAGCACCGCGGGGATCAGCCACGCGAGCAGTCCCGGAATGGCGTCGGCGAGCGATTCGGCGCCGCGCACGCCGTTCGCCAGCACGAGGCCGCCGACCGCGAACGCCGCGAGCGGCAGCAGCCCGAGCAGCGCCGACGACGCCGCGTAGGCCCAGAGCCAGCGGCGGGGCGCGGGCGGACGCACCGGCGCCAGCGGCGCGGACGTGCCGCCGACGCGTGCGGCCGGAGATCCGGCCCAGCGCTGGCCCGCCTTCACCCGACCGAACACGGCCGAGCCGGGCGCGACCTCCGCGCCCCGGCCGATGCGCGTGCCGGGGGCGAGCGTGCTGCGTGATCCGACGACCGCGCCCGCGCCGATCCGGATGCCGCCGATCCGCACGGTGTCGCCGTCGATCCAGTACCCGGTGAGGTCGACCTCGGGTTCGATCGCGGCACCCGCGCCGACCTGCAGCATGCCCGTGACGGGCGGCAGCGCGTGCAGGTCGACGCCCTCGCCGATGCGCGCCCCGAGCGCCCGGGCGTAGTACGACACCCAGGGCGCCCCCGCGAGCCCGACCGGATCGATCTGGTGCGAGACCTGCTCGGCGAGCCACAGTCGCAGGTGCACGCCGCCGCCGCGCGGATAGTCGCCGGGCCTCACGCCCGCGAGCAGGATCCGCGCCGCGGCCACCGCGATCGCCATGCGTCCGAACGGCGTGGCGAACAGCACGATGCCCAGCAGGATGACCCACCCCGGCGCATCGGGGAGGACCTCGAATCCCGGCGCGAGCTGCAGGATCCAGCCGGCGGCGAGCAGCCACACGAGCCAGCGGGCGCCGCCGAGCGCCAGCAGCGGCGCCGCGAGCAGCGTCTGCAGCCACTGCATCCGCCGGGGCGTGGGCCGGGCGGAGCTGAAGCTCAGCGCGTGGGGCTCGTCGGTCGCCTCCGCCTCGATGGCTGCGGACATCTGCCCGAGCCGCGGCAGGTCGTACACGTCGCCCATCGTGAACTCGGGCGCCCGCGCGCGGATCCGCGACACGAGCTGCGCGGCCGCGAGGGATCCGCCGCCGAGCTGGAAGAAGTCGGCCTTCTCGTCGGCCGGCCGGGTGCCGAGCACCGCGACCCACTGCTCCGCGAGCCACGCGGCGGTGCCGGACAGGGGCGAGTCGCCCGTGTCTCCGGTCTCGAGCGGCCACGGCAACGCGGCCTTGTCGACCTTGCCGGACGTGCGCACGGGCAGGTCGTCCATCACGGCGAGGAGCGGAATGAGCGGCGCGGGCAGGGTCTCGGCGAGCTCGGCGCGCGCGATCTGCCGGTCGAAGCCCTCGGTCGGCACGACATAGCCGACCAGCAGCGACACGCCGCCCTCCGACCGCTGCACCACCACGGCCGCGGCCGACACGGCCGTGAGCGCCTGCAGCGCCGCCTCGACCTCGCCGAGCTCGATGCGACGCCCGCCGATCTTGACCTGGTCGTCCGCGCGTCCCTGGAAGACGAGGCCCTCGGGATCCGCGCGCACCAGGTCGCCCGAGCGGTAGGCGCGGTCCCAGCCGAGCGTCGGCATGGGCGCGTACTTCTCGGCGTCCTTCGCGGGATCCAGGTAGCGCGCGAGCCCGACGCCGCCGATGATCAGCTCGCCCACCTCGCCCTCGCCGACCGGGTGCCCGGCGGTGTCGACCACCGCGAGCGCCCAGCCGTCCAGCGGCAGGCCGATGCGGACGGGATCGCCCGCGGCGAGCGCGGCGCCGTCCATCCGCGCCCCGCATGCGACGACCGTCGCCTCGGTGGGTCCGTACGTGTTCCAGACCTCGCGCTCGTCGCCGACCAGGCGCGCGGCGAGCTCGGGCGGCAGCGCCTCGCCGCCGAAGATCAGCAGCCGCAGGTTCTCGATGGCGTCCTGCGGCCACAGCGCGGCGAGCGTCGGCACGGTCGAGACCACGGTGATCCCGTGTCCGACGAGCCACGGGCCGAGGTCCTCGCCCGAACGGACGAGCGCGCGCGGCGCGGGCACGAGGCACGCGCCGTGGCCCCAGGCCAGCCACATCTCCTCGCACGACGCGTCGAACGCGACCGACAGGCCCGCCAGCACGCGGTCGCCCGGGCCGAGGGGCGCGTCCTGCAAGAACATCCGCGCCTCGGCGTCCACGAACGCGGCCGCCGAGCGGTGGGACACCGCCACGCCCTTGGGCACGCCCGTGGATCCGGACGTGAAGATGATCCACGCGTCGTCGTCCGCCGTGGGCGGCTCGACGATCGAGACGGCATGCGTCGCCGGATGCGGATCCTCGCCGGCGAACAGCGCGGCCTCCGGATCCGGGTCCTCCGCCGCGACGGCGAACGCGCCGCCCGCGCCGATCACGCCGCGCACCCTCGCCTCGCCGAAGACGAGGTCGGCGCGCTCCTGCGGGTCGTCCGCGTCGACCGGCACGTACGCCGCGCCGGCCGCCATGACGCCGAGGATCGCGACATACAGCTCGCGGTCCCCGGACGGCATGCGCACGCCGACGCGGTCGCCGCGCCGCACGCCGTGCTCGTGCAGGCGCGCCGCGGTGCGCCACACCAGTGCGAGCAGCTCGCGGTAGCTGAGCGCTCCCCGCTCGTCCTCGAGCGCGGACGCCTCGGGATGCCGCTGCGCGCTCTCGCGCAGGATGTCGATCAGCGTCCGCACCGGGGGCGCGGCGTCGCTCCGGTCGAAGGCCGTGAGTGCGGCGGCGCTGGTCACGGGCGGTTCAGGAGAGCAGCTCGACGAGCTGCGCCTTCGTCAGGCGCGAGTACCCCGTGCGCTGCTCCGCGCGCGCCCTCCCGCGCAGTTCGACCACGCTCAGCGACGAGAGGCTCGAGGCGTCGAACGGCGCCACGGCCGCCTTCGGCGCGCGCCGACGCGGGGCCCGCTCCTTCTTCACCGCGGGCGCCGGCTGCTCGATCTCGCCGGACTCGACGTCGGCGGGGGCGGAACCCACGGGAGCCTCCTCCACCGGAGCCTGCTCGGCGGGGATCGACGCCGCGCCGGTGTGCTCGACGTCCGGGGCCTCGACGGGCGACGGCGCCTCGCTCTCGTCCGGTGCCTCGATCTCCGAGGGCGCCTCCGGGGTCGACGGCGACTCGTGCACGTCGGCCCGCTTGCGCGCCTTCTTCACGAGCTTCTCGGCGGCCTTCTGCTCGGCGGCGCGGTCGGCGAGCCTCGCCTCGATCTTGCCGGTCGCCTTGCTGAGGGCGGCGACCGCGGCCGTCGCGGTCTTCTCCACCTTGCGCGGCTTGCGGGCGAGCTTCTTCTTCGACACGTCCGCCGCGTCGGCGGCGGCGTCGGCGAGCGAGCGCAGCTTCTTCGCGTCCTTCTTCGGCAGCGACCTGCTGAGCTTCTTCGCGTCCTTCGCCGCGTCGGCTGCGGCGTCGACGGCCGCCTCCGCCGCCTTCTCCGCCTTGGTCCTCTTGGCCACGGTCCAGCCTCCTTCGTCAGAGCCTCGCGCGCCGTGCGGGCGCGTCCGAAGACTTTACCGACCCGAGGGAAACGGCGGGAGAACGACGACGCCCCGTCAGGCGGCGAGGGCCAGGTAGGGCTCCCAGCGCGGGTCGGCGCGCTCGACGCCGCGCACGGTCCAGGCGGTGCCGTGCGGGGGGCGCGGGGTCATCCGCAGCTCCCAGCGCATCTCCTGCGGCGTGCGGTCGCCCTTGACGTTGTTGCAGCGCAGGCAGCACGCGGCGAGGTTCTCCCACGAGTCGGCGCCGCCGCGCGAGCGCGGCAGGATGTGATCGATGGTCGAGGCCGCCTTGCCGCAGTACGCGCAGCGATAGGCGTCGCGCCGCAGGACGCCGCGTCGCGTGACGGGGATCCGCCGGGTCGTCGGCACGCGCACGTAGCGCGTCAGGACGATCACCGCCGGCCGGTCGTACGAGGCGGTGGTGCCCCAGATCGGTTCGTCCTCGTCGTGCTCGATCACGGTCGCCTTGTCGCTCATCACGAGCACCAGGGCTCGCTTGAACGAGATCACGGCGAGCGGCTCGTATCCCGCGTTCAACACCAGCGTGCGCATCAGCATCCTCTCGATGGGTCCCGGACGGCTTCCGGGCTCTCGAACTTCGGCCGCGTCGTGGGTCGGAGGGGTGTGCAGAGACGAGAAAAGGCGCCGTCTAGACAGACGACGCCTCCATGGCCACGGCGGAACCGCGGCTCGCGTGCACGTGATGCCGAAGGACGTAACGCCCGAGCGCATCCATGGTGCGGATGCGAGGTATTCGGTCCATCGGCTTCTCCCTTCGTCCCTCTCGGCGACGGGATCAGGGTAGCCCACCCGCCCGGCGGTCGCGCCCAACGGCGGGTGAATTCCCGGGCGTGTCGACGCGCACGGGCCGCAGACGCGACGAGGCCCGCGCCGGATGGCGCGGGCCTCGTCAGCGATGGCGGCGGCTGCGGATCAGAGCGGCAGCCAGTAGAGCGGGTCGACGAGTCCGCCGTTGACGCGGATCTCGATGTGCAGGTGCGGCGCGGAGGAGGCGCCGGTCGAGCCGACGTAGCCGATGACCTGACCCTTGGTGACGGTCTGACCGGGCGAGACCGCGGCACCGCTCATGTGGGCGTTGCGGACCTCGATCGCCTGGCCGTCGACGGAGGAGTTGTACCGGACCATCAGGCCGTAGCCGCCCGAGTAGCCGGCCGACGAGATGACGCCGTCTGCAATGGCGTAGATGGGCGTGCCGCTGCCGATGAGCATGTCGAGGCCGTCGTGCGTGGCCTGGCTGTGGCCGGCGCCGAGGCTGTCGCCCAGCGAGTAGCCGCCAGGCAGCGGCAGGCCGATGGAGCCGGACGAGGCGGGCGGCGCGGGGATGTTCTGCGGCACCGAGGCGACGGAGGCGGCGTTGCGGGCCGCGGCGGCCGCAGCTGCGGCGGCCTCCTTGGCGCGCTCGGCGGCGGCGCGCTCGGCTTCCTTCTGCGCGATCTCGTCGGGCGTGGTGGCCGCGTAGGACGACCCCGTGACCTCGGGCGACTCGACCTCGGAGGCGACGACGAGCGACTGGGCCGAGCCCGCGGCGACGTCGTGCATCGTCATGGACTCGCCCTCGGACTGGATGGCCGCGTAAGCGGGGAAGGCGACGCCGGCGATCAGGGCGCCGACGGCGGCGACGGTTCCGATCGCGCGGACGGGCCGGATCTTCGGGGCGCCGGCGCGACGGGCGTCGCGCTCGGCGCGGCGGATCGCGGCGCGAATGCTGCCAGCGGTGCGGGCGGGAGTGGCGGCGGGCCGGACGGGGACGAGACTCGTGGTCTTGCCCGTGTCCGTCGACTCGGGGCGTGAAACGTTTTCGGACAAAGGTGATCCTCCATCGCCCCGCGGTTCGGGTCCGCTGGCTCGTCAGCACTGGGTTGTCGGGGCACAGTGTGCGATCCGCGGAAACGACGAGCCATTGAGGCGATTTCCCGCGGAGCAACTCGGGGAGGGTCGCCCCGGGTATCCCCCGAGACTACGGGAAGGTAACGGAATTGTCACGCCCGCACCGGGATACCGGCCTGTCAATCCCCTGGCAGGATCAACCGCGGCCTGAGACGCGCCCGCGCGGCGCCGGATCAGGCGGCGATGCGGTCGTCGACGAGGAAGATGTGCGACGCCAGCTCGACGGGCAGCTCGAGGCCGCCGTCCTTGCCGTCCATCTGCACGAGCACGTAGCCCTCGCTGTAGCGGTAGTCGCCCTCGGCGCCCGGGACGACGCCGGCCTCGCGCAGCTGCTGGAGGAGATCCGGATCGACCTGCGCCGGCTCGGCGAGGCGGCGCACGGTGCCGCGGATGGGCCCGCCCTCGGCGTCGAGGCGCTTCACGAGGCCCACCACACCCTCCTCGAACGTGTGCCCGGCCGCGCCGCCCAGCTGGTCGAGACCCGGGATCGGGTTGCCGTAGGGCGACTCGGTGGGGTGGCCCAGCAGCTCGACGAGGCGTCGCTCGACCTGCTCGCTCATGACGTGCTCCCAGCGGCACGCCTCCTCGTGCACGTACGCCCAGTCGAGGCCGATCACGTCGGACAGCAGGCGCTCGGCGAGGCGGTGCTTGCGCATCACGTCCACGGCCTTCTGGCGACCGGCGTCCGTGAGCTCGAGGCGGCGGTCGAGACCGACGACGACGAGGCCGTCGCGCTCCATCCGCCCGACCGTCTGCGAGACCGTCGGCCCGGAGTGGCCCAGCCGCTCGGAGATCCGCGCGCGCAGCGGCACGATGTTCTCCTCCTCGAGCTCGAGGATGGTGCGGAGGTACATCTCGGTGGTGTCGATCAGGTCGGTCATGGCAGCCCTGTCAGAAGAAGCGGTTCGCGCGGTACTCAGGCAATCCTAACGACCGGGACCGACACCGGGCGGGACGTCCCCCGGCGTAACGGAACGGGGAGCGCCCGGGGCGCGCCAATATGCTGGGGCGCATGACGCTGACGATCCCCGCCGACCTCCTGCCCGCCGACGGACGCTTCGGATGCGGCCCCTCGAAGGTGCGCGTGGAGCAGGTCGAGGCGCTCGCCGCGGTCGGCACGTCGCTGCTGGGGACCTCGCACCGCCAGGCGCCCGTGAAGAACCTCGTCGCGAGCGTCCGCGAGCACCTCGCCGAGCTGTTCCGTCTGCCCGACGGGTACGAGATCGTGCTGGGCAACGGCGGATCGACAGCGTTCTGGGATGCCGCCGCGTTCGGCCTCATCGAGCGCCGCAGCCAGAATCTGACGTTCGGCGAGTTCGGCGGCAAGTTCGCCAAGGCCGCCAGGGCGCCGTGGCTCGAGGCCCCGGACGTGCGCGACGCCGCCCCGGGCTCGCGCGTCTCGGCCGAGCCCGTCGCGGGCGTGGACGTGTACGCCTGGCCGCACAACGAGACGTCGACCGGCGTCGCGGCGCCCGTCGCCCGCGTGCGCGGCGACGAGGGCGCGCTCACGGTGATCGACGCGACGAGCGCCGCCGGCGGCATCGACTTCGACGTCGCCGAGACGGACGTCTACTACTTCGCGCCGCAGAAGAACCTCGGATCGGACGGCGGCCTCTGGTTCGCCGCGCTGTCGCCCGCCGCGATCGAGCGGATCGAGCGGATCGCCGCATCCGGTCGCTACATCCCCGAGTTCCTCAGCCTGTCGCAGGCCGTCGCGAACTCCCGCCTGCAGCAGACGCTGAACACCCCCGCGCTCGCGACGCTGCACCTGCTCGACAGCCAGCTGGGCTGGATCCTCGGCAACGGCGGCCTGGAGTGGGCCGCGGCCCGCACCGCCGAGTCGTCCGGCGCGCTGTACGCGTGGGCGGAGGCGTCGGACGTCGCGACGCCGTTCGTCGCGGACCCGGAGCACCGCTCCCCCGTCGTGGTGACGATCGACTTCGACGAGTCCGTCGACGCCGCCGCGGTCGCGAAGACCCTGCGCGCCAACGGCGTCGTCGACACCGAGCCCTACCGCAAGCTCGGCCGCAACCAGCTGCGCGTGGCGACCTTCGTCTCGATCGAGCCGGATGACGTGCGCCAGCTCATCCGGTCGATCGACTACGTCCTCGAATCGCGGCGCTGACTCGCGAGCGCCTGACCTCCTCCTCGACGCACCCTCGGCATCCGCCGGGGGTGCGTCCTCTTTCGTGTCGGAATTCGGAATCGACGTCCAGATCCGGTTGCTAACGCGCACGCGTATGCCGCGCGATCCGGGCGCTGTCAAATCGAGGCCCACTCGTTTTCGATCGAACCGGATTCTCGGTATGGTCGGGGCTTTGGTGTCCGCGCCCCCACGCGCCAGGGCACCTGTCGATACGCACCGAACGATACGAAACGAGTGATGACATTGATCTCCAGCAGCAGTGAGCCGCCGAAGGCCAATCGGGTGGACGTCGCGCCCGCGGTCCGCAAGCCTCGACGGCAGTCCCGCAGGCTCCGCGTCGACGACGTGCTGGTGGTGAAGCGCTCGCGCATCCGCACCGCCATCTCCGGCACCGTGGTCGGCAACTTCATGGAGTGGTTCGACTTCGGCATCTACGGCTACCTCGCCGTCACGATGACCTCGGTGTTCACGGAGGGCCTCCCCGCCCAGGCCGGCCTCCTCGTCACCCTCTTCGGCTTCGCCGTCTCCTTCCTGGTCCGACCGCTCGGCGGCGCCATCCTCGGCCCCATCGGCGACCGGATCGGACGCCAGAAGGTCCTCTTCTTCACCATGGCGATGATGGCCGCCTCGACCGCGCTGATCGGCGTGCTGCCGACGGCCGCGCAGATCGGCCTCTGGGCGATCGTGCCGCTGTACCTGCTGAAGATGGTGCAGGGCTTCTCGACCGGCGGCGAGTACGCCGGCGCCACCACCTACGTCGCCGAGTTCTCACCCGACAGCCGCCGCGGCTACTGGTCGTCGTGGCTCGACGCGGGCTCGTACCTCGGCTTCGCCGCGGGCGCGTCGACCGTCGCGCTCACCACGCTGATCGTCGAGTCGACGTCCGGCGCGGGCGCCATGGTCGAGTACGGCTGGCGCATCCCGTTCCTCGTCGCGCTCCCGCTCGGCGTGGCCGCGATCTGGCTGCGCTCGCGCATCCCGGAGACGCCCGCGTACGAGGTGGCCGAGTCGACCGGCGAGACGAAGGCCGACGCCGCCGACCCGATGGCGCGCCACGGCATCATCGGCATCTTCCGCCACTACTGGCGCCAGATCCTGATCGCCATGGCGATCGTCGCCGCCACCAACACGGCCGGCTACGCGCTGACGAGCTACATGCCGACGTACCTCGAGACCGAGGTCGGCGTCTCGAACCTGCTCGCCGCGATGGCCACGGTCCCCGTGCTGATCGTGATGTCCGCGTGCCTGCCGCTGGTCGGTCACCTCTCGGACCGCATCGGCCGCAAGCCGGTGTACCTGCTCGGGTCGGCCTCGACCCTCGTGCTGATCCTGCCGGCGTTCGCGCTGCTGCAGACGGGCCAGATCTGGGCCGTCTTCGTGGCGCTCGCGCTGTGCGCCGTGCCCGTGGCCCTGTGGATCGGACCGTCGGCCGCCGCGCTGCCGGCGCTGTTCCCGACCGCGTCGCGCTTCGGTGCGATGGCGATCGCGTACAACCTGTCGGTGTCGCTGTTCGGCGGGACCACGCCGCTGTTCAGCGAGTGGCTGATCCAGCTGACGGGCAACTCGTTCATGCCGGCGTTCTACATCATGTTCTTCGGCCTGATCGCGGGTCTCGCGGTCCTGCCGATGCGCGAGTCGGCCCGTCGGCCGCTGCTCGGCTCGGTGCCGACCGTCGAGTCGCGCGACGAGGCCACGGCCCTGGTCGCGGGACAGGACGAGAACCCGCTGATCGACACGCGCACGATGCCGCTCGAGATGGTGCAGCCGCCCGTCGAGGAGCGCCTGGCGCGCGAGCCCGCCAGGGCCTGACGACCCTGCGGAAGCAGAACGGCGCCCCGGTCTCCGGGGCGCCGTTCTCGTTCTCGTGGACTGTCAGTCCTCGTCCTCGTCCTCGTCGGAGTCGTCGTCCTCGGACTCGTCGTCGGAGTAGTCGTCCTCCGACTCGTCATCGTCCGAGTCGTCCTCGTCCGGATCCAGCGTGTCGATGTCGACGCCGTCGACGTCTCCCGCGTGCAGGATCGGGGAGCCGTCCTCGTCGAAGTCGTCGTCTTCGATCTCGTCGCCCTCCTCGTCGCCCTCGATCTCGTCGCCCTGGTCCTCGGCGGCGAGCGCGGCGGCCTCCGCCGCCGCGGCCGCCTGCGCGGCCTGGTACTCCTTGAGGCGGACGGCCCAGGGCACCCACTCGGGGGCCAGCAGAGCGTCATCGCCCGGCAGCAGCTCGGCCTCGAGCACGGTCGGGTCGGAACCCTCGACGACCGCGAGCGAGACGGTCCAGAACCAGCCGGGGTAGCCCAGCAGCGTGTTCTCGAACCGCAGCGAGACGGCTCCGCCGCGCTCGACGCTGTGCCCGGCCGGCGGGCCGACGGTCGACGCCGGCGTGATCTCGTGCAATGCCGCGAGGGCGAGGTCGTGCGCCTCGAGCAGGCGGCGATCCGGCTCGGGAAGCTCCTCCGGCGCGTCCGCGACGGGCTCCTCCACGACAGGCTCGGCCGCGACGGGCTCGATGTCGACGACCTCGGCCTCCGCCACGGGCGACGCGGCCACCTCCACCTCGGGCGTCTCCGCCTCGGTGCCCTCGCGGGGCTCGGGCGCGTCAGACATCGAGCTCGTCCGCGACCTTGCGCAGCACGGCCGAGATCTTCCGCGCGTGGGCGCTCGACGGGTAGTGGCCGCGGCGCAGGTCGCCGCCGATGCCGTCGAGCAGCTTCACGAGATCCTCGACGATGACCGCCATGTCGTCCGCCGGCTTGCGCTTGGCCTTGACGAGGCTCGGCGGAGCCTCGAGCACGCGCACCGAGAGCGCCTGCAGGCCCTTGCGGCCGTCGGCCACGCCGAACTCGAGGCGCGTGCCCGGCTTCGGCGCCGGCGTCCCCGCGGGCAGGGCGCTGGCGTGCAGGAAGACGTCCTCGCCGTCGTCCGTGGCGATGAAGCCGAAGCCCTTGTCCTCGTCGTAGAACCTGACCTTGCCGGTGGGCATGACACAACCTCGATATGAGCGCAGAATCCGAGCCTTCAGACAGAAGGGCGGGACCGACCGATCCCGCCCTTCCAGCCTATCGCGCCGACGCATGCGGCTAGTCTGGGGAGGATGAGCAGCAACTCCCCCGCGGACCCGCCGGTCCGGCGCATCGACCGCGTTCTCGCGTTCATGGCGCTCGGCATCGCGGTGCTCTCGGTGCTGTGCTTCTTCGCGATCATGATCTCCACGGCGGCGGGCATGCAGCACGCCGACTACGCGACGGGCGTCTGGCCCATCGTCGCGGTGCTGCCGCTCGTGGGACTGCCCATCGCGTTCCTCCTGATCGTGGCCCTGCTCATCATGAGCATCGTGCGAAGGGGCAAGGCCGGGCGGTCCTGACCCCCGCCACCCCGTGACCCCCCGAGCGCCGTGAACAGCACTGACCTCTCATCGGCTCCGCGGCCGGGAGTCGCGGATGCGCGCGCGCTCGCGGAGCGCCTCGCGCGAGCGGGCGACGACGAGCTGGCCCGGCTGATCGCGGGGCGCCGCGTGCCGGCGAACGCGAACTGGCACGACTTCTTCGACGCGGCCGAGGCGCTCCTGGCGCCCGAGTCGATCGCACGCGCGGTGGCCGAGCTGCCGCGGGACGCGCTCGCCGATCTCGCCGCGGGCACGGGACCCGAGCGGCTCGGCCTGACCGATGCCGCGGGCATCCCATACGCGGCGGTGCGCGCCGCGCTGGGCGACGCCGCCCCCGTGCGCACGCCGGACAGCGCCCCCGCGCCCGCGACGGAGGCCGCCGCCGCGCACGCCGCCGAGCGCGCGTTCACCACGACGTCCGCGCTGGCCGATCTGGTGCTGCTGACGCTGCGCGTGCCCCTGTCGCGCGTCGGGACCGGCGCCGTGGGCGCCGCGGACCGGCGCAGGATGGCGCAGGACGAGATCGTGCGCGATCCGGATGACGCGGACGACCTCGTCGCGCTCGCCGAGGCGGGCGGCCTGCTCACCGTGTCCGACCGGAACTGGCTCGTGTCGGCGGACGGCGCGGCCTGGGTGCGCGCATCGAGCGGCGAGCGCTGGGCGCGCCTCGTCACGGCGCTGCGCGACGCCCTGCCCGCCGGGCTGCGCGCGGCGGGGGGCGGATGGATCGACCCCGCCCTGTGGCCCGATGCCTACCCGCTCGACGAGACCTGGCCGGCCCGCGCCGACCGCTGGCGCCGGCTGCTGCGCCTCGCGGGACTCGCGACCGAGGGCGCCACCGCGTCGTGGGACGCCGAGCCCCCGTGGGCGACCCCGCTGCGCGAGGGCCGCGCCGCGGATCCGGCGCCGCTGGTGGCGCTGCTGCCGCACGAGGTCGACAAGGTCTTCCTGCAGAACGACCTCACGGCGATCTCGCCCGGCCCGCTCGCCCCCGCGCTCGACGTGCGCCTGCAGAGCCTCGCGGTCCGCGAGTCGCACGCCCAGGCCTCGTCCTACCGCTTCACGGAGGCGTCGCTGGCGGGTGCGCTGTCCGCGGGCGAGACGGCGGAGAGCATCCTGTCGTTCCTGTCCTCGCTCTCCCTGACCGGGGTGCCGCAGCCGCTCGAGTACCTCGTGCAGCGGATCGCCGACCGGCACGGGCTGGTGCGGGTATCGCTCGACTCCGATAGCGGGCACACGATCGTCTCGAGCCGCGACCACGCCCTGCTCGAGACCATCGCGGTCGATCAGGCGCTCCGGGCGCTCGGCCTCGTGCCGACCGGCCGCATGCTGCGCACCCGCGCGTCCCGGGAGGCCGTCTACTGGGCGCTCGCCGACGCCAAGTACCCGGTCGTCGCGCTCGACGAGGAGGGCGGATCCGAGACGCTCGAGCGCAACCGCGTCGCGTCAGCGCCGTCCCCCACCCCTCCCCTCGCCCGCCACGCCACGCTGATCCAGACCCTCCGCGCCGCACACAACGGCGACGCGGACGCCGCATGGCTCGAGCGCGAGCTCGAGACCGCCGTGCGCGCGAAGGCGCTGCTGGAGGTGGACGTGGCGCTGCCCGACGGATCGACGCGCACGTTCGCGCTGGAGGCCACCGGCCTCGGGGGCGGGCGCCTGCGGGGCCGCGACCGCGGCGCCGACGTCGAGCGCACGCTGCCCGTCAGGAGCATCACCGCCGTCCGCCCGCTGTAATTCCCTGGCCGCGCACGATCGACCGCTCGGCCGGCGCCGGGTGTCGTCGGGAGCCGGACTGGTATCGGTGCGAACGAAGTGAGCGTGGAGCGGAGCGACTGCCGACCATCTCGAGAACGGGACATCCAAGGGATGGAGCGCCAGCGACAGCGACCGAGCGCGAGTCCCGGCGCGAAGCGTCGGGCGAGTGATCGATGACTCGCACTGCGCTGCCCCGCGAAAGCGGGAAGGAAACAGCGCGATCGATCCCGCGCGGCCAGGAAAAGGTAGACTGGTGGGCTATGGCTGATGGCCCCTTGATCGTGCAGAGCGACCGCACCGTGCTGCTCGAGGTCGCGCATCCGGATGCGGAGACGGCGCGGCACGAGCTCGCGATCTTCGCCGAGCTGGAGCGCGCACCCGAGCACATCCACACCTACCGGATCACCCGTCTCGGGCTCTGGAACGCCCGCGCGGCCGGGCACACCGCCGACGACATGCTCCAGACCCTGGATCGCTGGTCGCGCTTCCCCGTGCCGCCGTCCGTGTCCGTGGACATCCGCGAGACCGTGAACCGGTACGGCCGCCTGACGATCCGGCGCGGCGATGACGGCGAGCTGCTGCTCACGTCGACGGATCGCGCGGTGCTCGCGGAGGTCTCGCGCAACAAGCGCATCCAGCCGCTGCTCATCGCCCAGCCGACGCCCGAGACGTACGTCGTCGACGCGTGGGCGCGCGGCCACATCAAGCAGGAGCTGCTCAAGATCGGCTGGCCGGCCGAGGATCTCGCCGGCTACACGCCGGGCACGCCCCACCCCATCGACCTCGCCGAGGACGGCTGGTCGCTGCGCCCCTACCAGCGCGAGGCGGTCGAGAAGTTCCACGACGGCGGATCCGGCGTCGTCGTGCTTCCCTGCGGCGCCGGCAAGACGCTCGTGGGCGCGGCCGCGATGGCCGAGACCAAGACGACCACGCTGATCCTGGTGACCAACACCGTGTCGGCGCGGCAGTGGCGCGACGAGCTCCTCAAGCGCACGTCGCTCACGCCCGAGGAGATCGGCGAGTACTCGGGGCAGGTGAAGGAGGTCAGGCCGGTCACGATCGCGACCTACCAGATCCTGACCGCGCGCCGGAAGGGCGAGTACCCGCACCTCGCGCTGCTGAACGCCCTCGACTGGGGGCTGATCGTCTACGACGAGGTGCATCTGCTGCCCGCGCCGGTGTTCAAGCTCACCGCCGATCTGCAGGCGCGTCGCCGCCTGGGCCTCACCGCCACGCTCGTGCGCGAGGACGGCCGCGAGGGCGACGTGTTCAGCCTCATCGGCCCCAAGCGCTTCGATGCGCCGTGGAAGGAGATCGAGGCGCAGGGCTTCATCTCCCCCGCGGCCTGCTACGAGGTGCGCGTCGACCTGCCGCCGAGCGAGCGCCTCGAGTACGCCGCGAGCGCCGACGAGGACCGCTACCGCCTCGCGTCGACGGCGCCCGCGAAGATCGACGTGGTGCGCAGCCTGATCGCCAAGCACCCGGGCGAGCAGATCCTGGTCATCGGTCAGTACCTCGAGCAGCTCGATGAGCTGTCGGAGGCGCTGAACGCCCCGAAGATCACCGGATCGACCCCGGTCGACGAGCGCGAGCGACTGTTCCAGGCATTCCGCGAGGGCACGATCAACCTGCTCGTGGTCTCGAAGGTCGCGAACTTCTCGGTGGACCTGCCGGAGGCGTCCGTCGCGATCCAGGTGTCCGGATCGTTCGGCTCGCGCCAGGAGGAGGCCCAGCGCCTGGGCCGCCTGCTGCGCCCGAAGCAGAGCGAGCACACCGCGAGCTTCTACACGCTGATCGCGCGCGACACGGTCGACCAGGACTTCGCCCAGAACCGCCAGCGCTTCCTCGCCGAGCAGGGCTACAGCTACACGATCCTCGACGCGGAGCGGTTGGCCGCGTAGCGGGTCCCCGACGTCAGACGAGGGGATCCGCCAGCACCTCCGCGAGGATGCGCCGCTGCGCGCCCTCCGCGTCCGGACTCGACTGACCCGACAGCGTCGCGAGCGCCTTCCACAGCGCCCATCCGCGGGCACGCCGCCACGTCGCGTCGTCGAGGCCGGCCGCCTCACGGAACGCGGTACGGGCGTCGCCGGTGAAGTGGGTCCAGGCGATCGCCAGGTCGGAGGCCGGATCGCCGACGCCGCACGTCCCGAAATCGATCAGCGCCGACAGCCGTCCCCGTTCCACCAGCAGGTTGCCGACCGCGACGTCGCCGTGGAACCACACGGGTGCCGACGTCCAAACACTCGTCGTCGCGCGCAGCCAGATCTCCGCACAGGCCGCCGCGTCGATCTCGTCGCGGAGAAGCTCGAGCGCGACCTGCACCTCATCGCCGTAGGCGCCGGGGTGGCACCCGCGGTAGAACGAGTGGCGGCCCGCGGCCCGCCCCGCCCCCGTGGGAAGGGACCTGAGCGTCGTGAGCACCGCGCCCAGGTCGCGCGCGAGCGCGATCTGGTCGGCGCCGGCAGCGGTGTCCATCGTCGTGCCGGGCAGCCATCGCCGCACAGACCACGGAAGCGGATAGCCGTCCGCGGGCGCGCCGATCGCGAGCACCTCCGGCACAGCCACGTCGAGACGGCCGGCGAGGAAGCGCAGCGCGCGCTCCTCCTTCGCCACGGCGGCGGCATACCCGTCGGCGCTGGGCAGGCGAGCGCACAGCTCGTCGCCGAGCCGGAACGTCCGGTTGTCCCATCCCTGCCGCGGAACGGCTCGGACCGGCAGCCCGCTCCACCGCGGGAACTGGTCCGCGACGAGGCCTGCCACCAGGGCTTCATCGATCTCGATCACGGCTCACCTCCTCCGGGCGCGAAGAATACTCCTCTTGTTCGCTTTCGGCCGATCCGGGCCGAAATCCGCCCGGATCCGAGGCCAGGCGGACATAATGGGGCCATGACCGCACCGCGCATCCTGGTCGTCGACGACGAGCCCAACATCCGAGACCTGCTCTCGCAGAGCCTGCGGTTCGCGGGCTTCCAGGTGAAGACCGTCGGCAACGGCGCCGCGACGATCTCCGCCGTGCTGGAGGAGGAGCCCGACCTGATCGTGCTCGATGTGATGCTGCCCGATATGAACGGCTTCAGCGTCACCACCCGGCTCCGGGACCACGGCTTCACCGCGCCGATCCTGTTCCTCACCGCGAAGGACGAGACCGAGGACAAGATCAAGGGCCTGAACGCCGGCGGCGACGACTACGTCACGAAGCCCTTCAGCCTCGATGAGATCGTCGCGCGCATCCAGGCCATCCTGCGCCGCACGATGCAGGACACCGAGGACGAGCAGGTGATCCGCGCCGGCGAGCTGACGATGGATCAGGACACGCACGACGTGTTCGTCGGCGACGCGCAGATCGACCTGAGCCCCACGGAGTTCAAGCTGCTGCGCTACCTCATGCTGAACCCCAACCGCGTGCTGTCCAAGGCGCAGATCCTCGACCACGTGTGGGAGTACGACTTCAACGGCGATGCGGGCATCGTCGAGAGCTACATCTCCTACCTGCGCCGCAAGATCGATCCGCACGCCTCGGAGTCGCTCATCCAGACCAAGCGCGGCTTCGGCTACATGCTCAAGGTCGACAAGGCGGGCTGACCCGTCTCCCCGCCGCGGGGATCCACGAAAGAGGCACGTCCTGGCGAAGAAGACCGACGCGGTCACCGCATGGTGGCGGCGGATCAGCCTGCGGGCCAAGGTCACCGGCGTCACGGTGACCGTGCTGGCGCTCGGGCTGATGGCCGCCGGCATCGGCACCATGCCGATCCTGCGCCAGGCGCTGCTGAACAACATCAACTCCTCGCTCACGCAGCTGGCGGGCACGGCGGTCGGCGAGCAGCTGTTCAACGTGTCGGCGGGCGGCACGGACGGCCCGGTGTTCACGCCGAAGGCCAACGCGCCGCGCACCGACTACTTCGTCGCCATCTACGGGCCCGACGGCGACCTGCTGGCCACCGCCGGCGGTCAGGGGCCCGATCACCCGCGCCCGCGCTTCCCGGCCTCGTTCGGCACGGACTACGCGTACTCCCACCAGGGCGGCTTCATCGAGCTGTCCGGCACGACGGGAGATGAGGCCGTGTTCCGCGCGTCGTTCGCGGTGCAGCAGTTCGCGGGCAGCAACCGCATCTTCACCCAGATGGTGGCGCGTCCGCTGACCGAGGTGGAGAACGTGGTCGGCACGTACTTCGGCATCTTCTTCCTGGTCGCGATCGTGACGATCATCGGCGGCGCGCTCCTCACGCGCTGGGCCGTGACGCTGACCTTCCGCCGGTTCGGTCAGGTCGAGACGACGGCCATGTCCATCGCGGCGGGCGACTTCAGCCAGCGCTTGAGCGACATCGAGCCGCGCACCGAGATCGGCCGGCTCAAGGCCGCCATCAACACCATGCTCGACCGGATCGACATCGCCATCGCCGAGCGCGACGCGACCGTGCGCCAGATGCGCCGGTTCGTGGGCGACGCGAGCCACGAGCTGCGCACCCCGCTCGTGAGCGTGCGCGGCTACGCCGAGCTGTACCGGATGGGCGCGATCCAGGGCGAGGGCGACACCGCCCGCGCGATGGAGCGGATCGAGAAGGAGGCGATCCGGATGGGCGTGCTCGTCGAGGATCTCCTCGCGCTCGCGCGCCTGGACGAGAAGCGCGAGCTCGACATCCAGCCGCTGGACCTGCGCCCGATCGCGCGCGACGCGGCGCTCGACGTGCGCGTGGCGGAGCCCGGCCGCGTCGTGACCGTGGTCGACACGACGATCGAGGCGCTCACCGGGCCCATCGCGCTGCAACGGCCCGAACCGGTCGGCGACGAGGCGACCGAGACCGAATCGCACCGGCGGCTTCCCCGCACGCTGACGGCGGCCACCGAGGGACTGTCGTCGCTGCTGCGGCGACGCCCGAGGGCGGCGGGCGATCCGAACACGGGCGAGGGGCCCGTCGCCGACGGCGCCGAGGCGCCCGGCGTGCCGCCGCTGGACTTCCCCGCGCTCGATTTCACCGTGCCCCAGTCCCTGCGCCCCGTCGCGGTGCCGCCGGTCGTGCTCGGCGAGGAGCACCGGGTGCGCCAGGTGGTGGCGAACCTGCTCGGCAACGCGCGCCGCTTCAGCCCCGAGGGCTCGCCCATCGAGCTCGAGGTCGGCGTGGACGTCGGAGCGGCGATGGGCTGGATCGCCGTGGTGGATCACGGCGAGGGCGTGCCCGAGGCCATCCGCGACCAGATCTTCGAGCGCTTCTGGCGCGCCGACACCTCCCGCGCCCGCGAGACCGGCGGCAGCGGCCTGGGGCTCGCGATCGTCGCCTCGATCGTGGAGGCGTTGCGCGGATCCGTCCGCGTGCTGGACACGCCCGGCGGCGGGGCGACGTTCCGCGTCGCGTTCCCGCTCGCGCCGCGGCCCGACGACGACCTCGACCTCGCCGAGACGCGTCCGGTGCCGCGGGTCCGCGGCGAGCTGCCCGGCTGACCCGCTCGCTCGTCCACAGCGCCTTCCCGCGCACCGTGTGATCCCGGATCCGGGGATCGCCGTTCCCGGGGTGTGCGCGCTTCCTAGCGTGGGGGCATCCACCCCTCCGACCCCAGGGAGCAGAAATGGCCATCTTCAGCGTCGACACCGAGGCGGTCGCCGCCGCCAACGGACAGGCCCTCGCCACGGCCGGCCAGCTGCGCACCGTGACGGCGGCCCTCAGCGGTCAGCTGGCGCAGCTCGAGCCGGTCTGGACCGGCGCCAGCGCCGGGGCCTTTCAGGCCGCACTAGCGCAGTGGAAGTCCGCGCAGCAGGCCGTGGAGCAGGCGCTCGACGGACTGGGCCGCACGCTGGGCGCCGCGAGCTCGCAGTATGCGGAGGCCGAGCGGCTGACCTCCGGCATGTTCCGCTGACCCGACGGCGGACACGGCGGAGGGCGGGGCGCGCGTGGCGCCCCGCCTTCCGCGCGGCGGCGGTCAGGCCACGGGCTGCAGCGGCAGCAGCTCCGTGTTCAGCTCGCGTCCGTTCGCGCGGGCCAGGTCGGTCTCGAGCTCGCGGATGATCGGGAGCACGTCGCGGCCGAACGCCTCGACCTCCTCCTGGAAGTGCAGGTAGCCGGTCAGCACGAGATTCACGCCGGTCTTCTTGAGCTCGACGATGCGCTCGGCGACCTGCTCGGGCGTGCCGATCAGCCCCGTGCGGAAGCCGTCGTTGTACTGCACGAGGTCCTCGAACGTCGAGTCCTCCCACATCCCCTTGCCGTCCTCGGTCGACTGGCCTGCCTCCTTGACCGCGGCGGCGAAGCCCTCCACGGCGGGGCGGTGCGCCTTCGCGATCACCTCGCGCAGGGTTTCGGTCGCCTCGTGCTCGGTGTCCCGCACGATCACGAACCCGTTGATGCCGAAGCGCGGCGCCGCGGGCGCGGTGCGGGCCCCGGAACCCGCGGCCGCGAGCACGCCGGCGATGTTCTCCCGGAAGCCCTCGAGCGAGCGGCCGTTGGAGAAGTACCAGTCGGCCGTGCGCCCGGCCGCGGCCTGCGCGGCGGTCGAGTTGCCGCCGAAGAAGATCTCGGGATGCGCGCGACCGGGGACGTCGAGCGGCGCGGGCGAGAGCGTGAACTCGTCGATGTCGTAGTGCGCGCCGTGGAACGAGAAGTCGCGCTCGGTGAGCAGGCCCCGCAGCACCGTGATGAACTCCTCGGTGCGCACGTACCGCTCGTCGTGCTCGAGCCACGGCAGCCCGAACTTCACGAACTCGTCCTTCAGCCAGCCCGACACGATGTTCACGGCGGCCCGGCCGTTCGAGATGTGGTCGGCCGTGATCAGCCACTTGGCGAGCACGCCGGGATGCCACATGCCGGGGTGGACCGCGGCGATGATCTTGAGGCGCTCGGTCGCACCCAGCAGGCCGAGGGTGAACGCCGTCGCCTCGTGCTGCTTGTCGGCGCCGTAGCTGGCGGCGTAGCGCGTCTGCGACAGCGCGTACTCGAATCCGGCGTCCTCGGCGATGCGGGCGAGCTTCTTGTTGTAGTCGAAGTCCCAGCTCGTGCGCTGCTCGATCGTGGAGACGACCAGGCCGCCCGAGACGTTGGGCACCCAGTACGCGAACTTCAGGGGCGTCTCGAGGTCGGCGGCGGGCGAGACGGCGGTGTCGGGGGTCATCGATTCGTCCTTCGGGATGCGGATCGCAGGTCGCGCCAGTCTCACCCGCATCCGGGCGAGGCCGCATCCCGCGCCGTCACATCCCGTCACAGTGCACGCGGCCGGATCCGGGGACGGTAGACGGCGAAGCGCCCCTCCCGAAGGAGGAGCGCTTCGCTCGTGCGAGGTCCGGACTCAGAAGTCCATGCCACCCGTCGGGTCGCCCGCCGGAGCGGCGGCCTTCTCGGGCTTGTCGGCGACGACGACCTCGGTCGTGAGGAACAGGCCGGCGATCGACGCCGCGTTCTGCAGCGCGGAGCGCGTCACCTTGGCCGGGTCGATGATGCCCTGTGCGAACAGGTCGCCGTACTCGCCCGTGGCGGCGTTCAGGCCGTGGCCGACCGGCAGGTCGGCGACCTTGTTGGCCACGACGCCGGGCTCGAGACCGGCGTTGAGCGCGATCTGCTTGAGCGGGGCCTCGATGGCGACCTTCACGATGTTCGCACCGGTCTGCTCGTCGCCCTCGAGCTCGAGCGAGCCGAAGACGATCTTGCCGGCCTGGATGAGCGCGACGCCACCACCGGCGACGATGCCCTCCTCGACGGCGGCCTTCGCGTTGCGGACGGCGTCCTCGATGCGGTGCTTGCGCTCCTTGAGCTCGACCTCGGTGGCCGCGCCCGCCTTGATGACGGCGACGCCGCCGGCGAGCTTGGCGAGGCGCTCCTGCAGCTTCTCGCGGTCGTAGTCGCTGTCGGTGTTCTCGATCTCGCGACGGATCTGGGTCACGCGACCCTCGATCTGGTCCGCCTCGCCGGCGCCCTCGATGATCGTGGTCTCGTCCTTGGTGACGATGACCTTGCGCGCGCGGCCGAGCAGGTCGAGCTCGGTGTTCTCGAGCTTGAGACCGACCTCCTCGGTGATGACCTGGCCACCGGTCAGGATCGCGATGTCCTGCAGCTGGGCCTTGCGGCGGTCGCCGAAGCCGGGGGCCTTGACGGCGACCGACTTGAAGATGCCGCGGATCTTGTTCAGCACGAGCGTCGCGAGCGCCTCGCCCTCGACGTCCTCGGCGATGATGACGAGCTCCTTGCCCGACTGGATCACCTTGTCGACGACGGGCAGAAGGTCCTTGATGTTCGAGATCTTCTGGTTCGCGATGAGGATGTACGGGTCCTCGAAGACGGCCTCCTGGCGCTCCGGGTCCGTGACGAAGTAGGGGTTCAGGTAGCCCTTGTCGAAGCGCATGCCCTCGGTGAGCTCGAGCTCGGTGCCGAAGGTGTTCGACTCCTCGACGGTGACGACGCCCTCCTTGCCCACCTTGTCGATGGCCTCGGCGATGAGCTCGCCGATCGCGGGGTCGGCGGCCGAGATCGACGCGGTCGCGGCGATCTGCTCCTTCGACTCGACCTCCTTGGCCTGCGCGAGCAGCTCGTCCGAGAGCGCCTTGACGGCCTTCTCGATGCCGCGCTTCAGGCTGATGGGGTCGGCGCCGGCCGCGACGTTGCGGAGACCCTCGCGGACGAGAGCCTGGGCAAGCACGGTCGCGGTCGTGGTGCCGTCGCCGGCGACGTCGTCGGTCTTCTTGGCGACCTCCTTGACGAGCTCCGCGCCGATCTTCTCGTACGGGTCGTCGAGCTCGATCTCCTTGGCGATCGAGACGCCGTCGTTCGTGATCGTGGGGGCGCCCCACTTCTTCTCGAGCACGACGTTGCGACCGCGCGGGCCGAGCGTCACCTTGACGGCGTCGGCCAGGATGTTGAGGCCGCGCTCGAGGCCGCGGCGGGCCTCCTCGTCGAAAGCGATCATCTTTGCCATGTTGGTGTCGTCCCTCCCGGACGTAGGCGTGTGGTCTTTAGCACTCGCCTGAGGTGAGTGCCAGGATGATTCTGGCACTCACCCCCATCGAGTGCAAGCCGCGCGAGACGCGCCGTCGCACATGCGAAGAGGCGCCCCGCGGACGATGTCGCGGGGCGCCTCTTCGCATGCGGGCGTCAGACCGGGCGGACCGCCTCGGCCTGGGGGCCCTTCTGGCCGGTGCCGACGTTGAACTCGACGGACTGCCCCTCCTCGAGCACGCGGAATCCGCTCATCTCGATGTTCGAGTAATGGACGAAGACGTCCTGGCTGCCGTCCGCCACGGTGATGAACCCGTAGCCCTTCTCGGCGTTGAACCACTTGACGGTGCCCTGGGTCATGCGAACTCTCCTGGTACTGGGCCCTCCGGGGTGCGGGAGGGGATTACCGGGGAATCGTATCCGCGTGATTCCGGGCCTCAGCGCGGTTCAGGGCAGTGTTGACACACCTGCATCGAACTGTTTACCCGGCCGAAACACGGTCCAGCCCGACGACCACGGCGAGCTCCTGCTCCTCGTCGCCGGGCGTCGAGTACTGGTCGCTCTGCTCGGTCCGCGCGCCGCCGATGGCCTGCGCGACGCCGAGCGCGGCGGCCTCCTCCTCGGGGGCCGCGTAGTACACGGTCGTCTGCGGGAAGTCGGTCGCGGAGGAGTCGCTGGGCACCACCTTGTCCTCGGCCCAGCCGGCGGCGACGAGCCGGCCGGCGACCTCCTCGGCCACGCCCGCGGTGCCCGTGCCGTTCAGGACGAGCACGGTGTACGTGGTGTCCACGACCGGCGTCACGGTGGGCTGGCTCTGCGGCTGCGACGGCAGCTCATCGGCGCGCTGCGACAGCACGAGGAACCCGATGATGCCCGCGATCGTCAGCACGACCGTGGCGAGCGCCGCCCACAGCAGGACCACGCCGCGGGGCGTGCGGGGCTGCTCGGCGCGGTGCGCGCCGACGCGCGCGGCCTGGCGGGGGACGTCATCGAAGCGGTCCCGGGGGTAGCTGGTCGGCACGCGTCGATCGTACCCGGGGCGCCTGTCCATCCCGTGGACGGCGGCCCGGTCAGCCGGCGATGCGCGAGCGCGACGCGTCCCGGGCGTCGCGCAGCCGGCGCAGGCGCCCGACGAGCAGCGGATCCGCGGCGAGCGCGTCGGCCGAGTCGATCAGCCGGCCGAGCAGCTGGTAGTACCGCGCGGGCGCCATCTCGAGCTCGGAGCGGATCGCCTCCTCCTTCGCGCCGCCGTGCACGCGCCACCGGGCCTCGAAGTCGAGGAGGGCGCGGTCGCGGTCGGAGAGGGGCACGATCTCGAGGCTATCCGCGGTGCCTCGACGCCCTCGGAGGCGCACCGCGGCGGCTCAGGCCCGCCAGTCGATCCAGGATCCCAGCGGGTCGGCCGCCGCGAGCACGCGGCCGTCCAGCGCGAGCGCGAAGCCGGGCCATCCGGCGGGGTCGATCGGGGGGATCCACGCGTCGTGCAGCGCGGGATGATCGAGCGTGATCCAGCGGATGCCGCCGGGGCGGATGCCCGTCGCGTCATCCGGATCGGCGGTGAGCGCCGTGATCAGCGCCGCGCGCCGGGCGCGCGGCACGTAGGGCAGGACGCCCGGGGTCGTGACGACGAGCGTCGCGTCGGTCGGCGCCTGGGCCGCGACGCGGCGGACCAGGTCGGCATCCGCCGCGTCCCCCGCCACGAGCAGCGGCGAGTCGGCCGCGACGATGTCGAGAGCCGCCGAGATGCGCGCCGCGCGCTCGCGCTCCTCGGGCCACACCAGGCCCTCGAGCCACGCGCGATCGGACGCGTCCCGCGCGTCGAGGGGCTGCAGGTCGATGCCCGCGCGCCACACGACGTCCGGCAGAGCGATGGGCGGCAGCGGGCGCCCCCGGACCTCTGCCTCCATCACCACGTCCGACTCCCCGAGCGCGGCGTCGCCGAACCGGTAGGCATAGCGATCCGGGTACAGGCACAGCCCCCCGGAGGCGCCGAGCTCGAGCAGCGCGATCGGGCCCTCGATCAGGCTCAGGGCCGGCAGCAGCGCGGCGCAGCGCAGCGGCTCGTTGGTCTGCAGGCTGCGCGCGGCGCACTCCGCCACGACCTCGTCGGCGCGGGCCCGCACGAACGCCGCCCAGTCGTCCGCACCGCCCACCGGCGCACCCAGCATCCGGGTCACGGCGAACACGAGCGGCGGCTGCCGATGCGTGGCCGGGATGCGGGCCAGGATCGCACACAGCTCGGGGCTGTCCGCCACCGCCGTCGCCCACGCGAGGTAGACGGCGGATCGGCCGGGAGCCTCGTCGCGCGCGAAGCGGGCGAAGCGGGCGGCCACGGCCGCGGGCGCGTTCTCATCCGGATCCACCGCTCCATTCTCTCCTCGGGCGCGCGGAGGATCCCGATCCGAGGGCGCCGCGGGCGCGCGTCACACACGATCCCGGCGCCTCCGCGCGGCCGTAATCTGGTAGCGACCCCCGGGAGGAATCCATGTCGTACAACGTGAGCAAGTCCGACGACGAGTGGCGCACCGAGCTGTCGCCCGAGCAGTACGCCGTGCTGCGCGAGGCCGGCACCGAGCGCCCCTGGACGGGCGAGCTGCTGGACGAGGAGCGCGCGGGCCTCTACACGTGCGCCGCGTGCGGCAGCGAGCTGTTCAAGAGCGGCACCAAGTTCGACTCGCACTGCGGCTGGCCGAGCTTCTACGAGTCCATCCGCCCCGACGCGGTGCAGCTGCTCGACGACAGCAGCCACGGCATGGAGCGCACCGAGGTGCGCTGCGCGAACTGCGGATCGCACCTGGGCCACGTGTTCCCCGACGGCTTCGGCACGCCGACCGGCGACCGCTACTGCATGAACTCGCTGTCGCTGAACTTCACTCCGGAGGACGACCAGCACGGCGCCTCGGACGAGGTGGCGTGACCGCGCTCGACGCGATGCGGGCGCGACGCTCGCTGTCGAAGGTCAACGACGAGGCGCCCACGCACGAGCAGCTCGTCGAGCTGGTCTCGGCCGCGGGGCGCGTGGCCGACCACAAGGAGCTGAAGCCGTGGCGCCTGATCGAGCTGCGCGGCGACGACCGGCTGGTCCTCGGCCGCGCGATCGCGAAGGCCGAGGGGAGGAAGGGCGTCAACACCAAGCCGCTGCGCGCTCCCCTGCTGATCGCGGTGGTGGCCGCGGTGCGCTCGACGAAGATCGACGCGTGGGAGCAGGAGGCGACGGCCGCGGGCGTCGCCCACGCGCTCAGCCTGCTGCTCGACGAGGCCGGCTGGGGCGTGTTCTGGCGCACGGGCGACTACACGCGCGCCAAGGCGGTGGCGAAGGCCCACGGCCTCGCGAAGGGCGAGCGCCTGCTCGGATGGCTCTACGTCGGAGGCCGCCCCGAGCGCTCGCGTCCCGTGCGCGGCAAGGTGGTCGACGGCGAGCGCTTCGTCTCGCGCATGCCCCAGCGCAGGCGCTGACCCGGGCCGGTCGCGTCAGCGACGCCGCGCGCCCGGAAGCGCCGCGATGGCCACGCCCGCACACGCCACGAGCACGGTGACCGCCGAGCGCCACGGCGACGGCGGCACCGCGGGCGGCCACACCAGGTCGAGCACGAAGGATCCGATCAGCATGCCGAGCACGGATCCGAGCGTCAGCAGCAGCACGCCGATCCGCGGCGCGAGCGCGGCCGACAGCGCGATGTAGACCACGCCGGTCGCGCCGCCCAGGTAGAGCCACGGCTCCGGCGGGAACGCGCGAAGGTGCGTCACCTGGATCCGCGCGAGGGCGATGACCCCGAGCACGACGGTCCCGCCGACGAAGTTCACGAACGTCGCGGCCATGGCCGATCCGACCTTTCGCTGCAGACGCCCGTTCGTGGCCTGCTGCCACGCGAGGCCCGCGCCCACGAGGACCGGAAGGAGGAGCATCCACAACGGCACCCGTCCCACCGTGCCGCCCGTGAGCGAGAACGCCACCGCGGCGAGCGCGAACGCGACGCCGACCAGGCGCGGGAGCGTCACGGCCGTCACGCCCGCGGGGCTGTAGCCCGCGCGGTCGAGCGCGAGCCCGCTGAGGGTCTGACCCGCCACGACGCCGACCGTGAACATCGCGGTGCCGATCACGCCGACCACGAGTCCCTGCGAGCCGACCGTGAGGGCGCCCGCGGCGCCGCCGATCATGATCCACCACGGGATGTCACCGCCGCGCAGGCCGCGCCGCAGTCGTGCGGCGGCGGCCCGGCCGGACGGCAGCGCGCTGATGGCGACCGCCATGATCAGGAATCCGGAGCCGAACGAGATGACCGCGGCCACGATCGCGTCGTCGATCGCGGCGCCCAGCCCACCGTTCAGGCGGGACTGGATCGCGGTGAGCACGCCGACCGCGATCGCACCCGCGACGGGCAGCAGGCCCCGTGGCGCCCGTCCGCGACGGCGATCGGACGCGCGGCTCATCGGTCCAGCCTAGGCGGGGCCCGCGGCGGCTCGATCCGGCTGCTCGTCGACGTCCTCGCCCGACCACAGGTCGGCGCAGTCGACCTCGCGCACGCCGTGGGAGACGAGGTACCCGCGCGCTCCCGCGTCTCCGGACAGCGCCACCCGCAGCGACTCGACGTGGTCGCGGCCGATGAGCACCGGATGCCCCGGCCGCCCGCGATAGGTCGCCTGCACGAGCGCGTCGGACGATCCGCGTCCTTCCGCGATCACGCGACGGATCGCGGAGGGAGCGACCCCGGGGGTGTCGACGGGCAGGATCACGACCGCATCGACGTCGGCCCCGAGCGCCTGCGCGAGCGCGCCGCGGAGCGTGGCTCCGAGCCCGTCCGCGGCGTCGGGAATGACGACGACGGTCACGTCGGCGGGCGCGAGCGCGGCCGCCGCGGACGACGTCGCGGACAGGGCGACGAGCACGCGCCCGCAGCCGCCCGCCCGCAGGGCGTCCACGGCGAGCCCGAGCCAGGGCACGCCGTCGTCGCGTCGAGCGAACGCCTTGGGGCCGCCGAACCGCGTGCCGGAGCCCGCGGCGAGGACGATGCCGCACAGTCGCTCGGGGCCGGGGTGCATCGCGGCAGTCTAGGCCGGGCGCGACACGACGCGACACGACACCGGATGTCGCACGCCCGAAACACGGGGTGATTAGCGTGGCGCCATGCTCGAACTCGCCCCCGCCCTGCTCGATCGGCTGCGCGCCGGGCGACGGGTGGCGGTCGTGACCGTGACGGCCGTCGCGCGCAGCGCGCCGCGCGGCGTCGGATCGTCCATGGCCGTGACCGACGCCGGCGAGGTGATCGGATCCATCTCCGGCGGCTGCGTCGAGGGCGACGCGATCGCCCTCGCATACGCCGTCCTCGCCGACCGCGTCGCGCACCGCGCCGGGTTCGGCTTCACGGACGAGGTCGCCCACGCGGCGGGCCTCGCATGCGGCGGGCGCATCGAGGTGCTCGCCTACGAGGTCCGCCCGGGCGACGACCAGGCGACGGACGCGCTCGCGGACGCGGCGGCCGACCGCGCCGTGACCGTGGGGCTGCGGCTCGACGGCGCCGACGCGGGGCGGATCGTGAGGGCGGGCGATCCCGCGCTTCCTCCCGCCCTCGACGCGGAGCTCGACGCCGCGGCGATCCTCGCCGAGACGAGGGTGCTCGACGGGAGCGTCCTGGCCCTCTCTCACGCGCCACGCCCGCGACTGATCGTGCTCGGCGCGGGTGACCACGCGGCGGCGCTGTGCCGCGTCGGCGCCGCGGCCGGATTCGCGGTCACGGTGTGCGATCCGTGGGAGACGCTCGTGACTCGCGAGCGGTTCCCGGATGCGGCCGAACTCGTCACGGCGGATCCCGCCGCGTATCTGCGCTCGCAGGAACCGGATCGCGTCGACGCCCGGACCGCCGTGTGCGTCCTGACGCACGACACCCGCCTGGACATCCCGGCCCTGCGCACCGCCCTCGCGATGCCGGTCGGCTTCGTCGGGGCGCTCGGCGCACGCTCGACGGTCCTCCGCCGCGCCGAGCTGCTGCGCGAAGCGGGCGTGCACGACGAGGACATCGCGCGGCTGCACTCCCCGCTCGGCCTCGATCTGGGTGGCGCGTCGCCCGACGAGGTCGCGGTCTCGGCGCTGGCCGAGATCATCCAGGTCCGGCACGGCGCCGGCGCGCGCCCGCTGCGGGACGGATCCGGGCCGCTGCACCGCGGCGCGGGGGGCCCGACCGCAGGCACCACGGCCGAGGGCGGCGGCGCGAACGGCGCGAGAACGGCGTGCACGCTCCCCGGGGCGGGCCGCTGATGGACCTGCACACCGTCACCTCCTTCCGCCGCGCACGCGAGCGAGCCGACCTCGCGCTCTCTCCCGGCGAGACGCTCCTCGCAGGCGGCACCTGGCTGTTCGGCGAGCCGCAGCCGGACGTGACCGGCCTCGTCGACCTGACGACGCTGGGCTGGCCCGATCTCGAGGTGTCGGAGGCGGGCCTGCGCATCGGCGCGACGTGCACGATCGCGCGCCTCGTCGCGTTCGCGGACGAGGCCCCGGCCACCTGGCGTGCCGCCCGCGCGCTCCGTCCCGCGGCCGACTCGCTGCTGGCGTCGTTCAAGATCTGGAACACCGCGACCGTCGGCGGCAACATCGCCCGCTCGTTCGCCGCGGCGGCGATGGTGTCCCTCGCTGCCGGCCTCGACGGCACCGCGCTGATCTGGACACCCGACGGCGGCGAGCGCACCGTGCCCGTCGCCGACATCCCCGCCGGCAACGGCGTGAACACGCTCGCCCCGGGCGAGGTGATCCGCGCGATCGATGTCCCCGCGCGCACGCTGCGCTCGCGTTTCACCCTGCACCGGATCGCGCTGGCCGAGCTGGGCCGCGCGGGCGCGGTCGTCACCGGCCGCGCGGATGCGGACGGATCGGCGACCTTCACGATCACGGCGGCCACCGAGACGCCGGTCCTGCTGCGGTTCGCGACGGTCCCGAGCGCCGCGACGCTCGCGCACGCCGTGGGCGACGCGACCGGATGGTACGCCGATCCGCTCGGCGCGGCGGACTGGCGCCGTGGCGTCTCGCTCGTGCTCGCGGAACGCGCGCGGGCGGAACTGGCGGACGGGGGACGATGAGGATCGACGTGGACGGCTCGCCGCTCGAGGCGGAGCCGCGCCCGGGGCAGTGCCTGCGCACGCTGCTGCGCGAGCACGGTGCGACGTCCGTCAAGAAGGGCTGCGACGCGGGCGACTGCGGCGCGTGCGCCGTGCTGCTCGACGGGCAGCCCGTGCACTCGTGCCTCGTGCCCGCGGTGCGCGCGGCGGACCGCAGCGTCACCACCGCTGCGGGTCTCGCGCCGGGCGATGCGCTGCATCCCGTGCAGTCCGCACTCGCGGAGGGCTTCGGGTTCCAGTGCGGCTTCTGCACCCCCGGCATGAGCGTCACGGCGTCGTGCCTCGGGCCGGACGACCTGCCCGACCTCGACCGTCGGCTCAAGGGCAGCCTCTGCCGATGCACGGGCTACCGTCCGATCCGCGAGGCGATCCGGTCGTCCGTCCTGGGCCCGGTGCGCGAGACCCGGGCGGCCGACGCGGGCGTCGGGCGCTCGGTCGTGCCCGAGGCCGCGCGACGCATCGTGCAGGGACTCGAGCCGTTCACGTTCGACGAGGTCCCGGCCGGTGCGCTCATCCTGCGCGTGCTGGGCTCGCCCCATCCGCACGCCCGGATCCGGGCGATCGACACGCGCGACGCCCGCGCGGTGCCGGGTGTCGTCGCGGTGTACACGCACGACGACGCGCCCACGGCGCGGTACTCCACGGCGCGTCACGAGCAACGCCAGGACGATCCGGACGACACCCGGATGCTCGACGACGTCGTGCGGCACATCGGGCAGCGCGTCGCGGCCGTCGTCGCCGAGACCTCGGCCGCCGCCGAGCGGGCGTGCGCCCTGATCCGCGTGGAGTACGAGGTGCTCCCCGCCGTGTTCGACGCCGAGGAGGCGCGCTCCCCCGGTGCGCCGCTCGTGCACCCGGAGCGGACGGCGGACGACCGCGTCGCGGACGCGTCGCGCAACGTGGTGGCGGCGCTGCACTCGGGATACGGCGGCGACGTCGACGCGGCGCTGGCGACGAGCCCGGTGACCGTGTCCGGAGTCTGGCGCACGGGGCGCACGACGCACGCGCAGCTCGAGACGCACGGCTCCGCCGGCTGGCTCGACGACGACGGCCGGCTGGTGATCCGCTCGTCCACGCAGGTGCCGTTCCTCACCCGCGACGAGCTGTGCACGCTGTTCGAGCTTCCGCAGGACCGGGTCCGGGTGTACGCGCCGCGCGTCGGCGGCGGCTTCGGCGGCAAGCAGGAGATGTTCACCGAGGATCTCGTGGCGTTCGCGGTGCTGCGCACGGGGCGGCCGGTCGCGTACGAGTACTCGCGCGCCGATCAGTTCCTGCGCGCGTCGCTGCGCCACCCGATGCGCGTGTCGGTCACCCTGGGCGCCGATGACGACGGCCGCCTCACCGCGCTGAAGCTCGATGTGCTGAGCGACACCGGTGCGTACGGCAACCACGCGATCGGCGTGCTGTTCCACGGCTGCGCGGAGTCGGTGACGATCTACCGCTCCCCCGTCGTGCGGGTCGACGCCGAGGCCGTGTACACGCACAACGTGCCGTCGGGCGCGTTCCGCGGCTACGGGCTCGGGCAGGTGATGCTCGGCATCGAGTCGGCCCTCGACATGCTGGCGGATCGGGTCGGGATCGACCCGTTCGAGATCCGGCGGATCAACGCGGTGCGCGAAGGCGATCCGATCCGCAGTGCCGACGGCCGCGTCGAGGAGGACCTGGTGTGGGGCAGCTACGGCCTGGACCAGTGCCTGGATCTGGCGCAGGACGCTCTCGCGCGCGGCGGTGACGAGGCGCCTGCCGGCTGGCTCGTCGGCGAGGGCATGGCCGCCGCGATGATCGCGACGCTGGCACCGCGCGGGCACTTCGCTCAGGCGACCGCGACGGTCGAGCCCGACGGGACGTTCACGCTCCGCACCGGCACCGCCGAGTTCGGCAACGGCACGACGACCGTGCAGCGGCAGATCGCCTCCAGCGTGCTCGGGATCGGAGTGGATCGGATCCGGCTGGCGCACGCCGATACCGACGCCGTCGCGTACGACACGGGCGCATTCGCCTCCGCCGGGATCACCGTGGCGGGCAAGGCGCTGCACAGCGCGTGCCTCGCGCTGCGCGACCGGATCGTCGCGGAGGCCGCCGCCCGCGCCGGGGCTGCGGTCGCCGACTGCGCCTACACGCCGGACGGGGTCCGCACGCCCGCCGGCCTCGTTCCCCTCGCGGCCCTCGCGGGCCTCACCGGCTCGGGCGAGGAGCGCGGCGATCACCGCTCCCTCGCGTTCAACGTGCACGCGGTGCGCGTGGCGGTCGATCCGGAGACCGGCACGGTGCGGATCCTCCGCAATGTGCACGCCGCGGACGCCGGCTTCGTGATGAACCCCGCGCAGTGCCGCGGTCAGATCGAGGGCGGCGTCGCGCAGGGCATCGGCGGCGCCCTGTACGAGGAGGTGCTCGTCGAGGACGGCCGGGTGCTCAACCCGGCGTTCCGTACGTACCGCGTGCCGCAGTCGGCCGACATCCCGGATGTGGAGATCCACTTCGCCGACACCGCCGACGACCTCGGCCCGTTCGGCGCGAAGTCGATGAGCGAGTCGCCGTACAACCCCGTCGCGCCGGCGATCGGCAACGCGATCAGCCGCGCGCTCGGCACCCGTCCGTTCGAGCAGCCCTTCACGCGGGAGCGCGTCTGGCGCCTCGCGCAGGGGGCTTGAACCCGGCCGCCCGCGGGGACGGGTTCTCCGGAGATGCCGGGTTCCGCGGGCCGGATCCGGCCGCCCGATCCTGAGAACGCGTCATCCCCGGAGAAGCGTCACGGGCTCGGGCGCACTCGTTGAAGTGATCACTTCACGGCTTTACGTGAGCGAAACGTCGGGGAAACCGCGCCGATGTCCCCGGCCGATTGACTGCAGGAGTCCGGATCCCCACCGCCCCGGCCGCACCATCTCCCACGCTGTCGAAAGGCCCCGCCATGTCCCTGCGTCGTCCCCTCATCGCCCTCGCGACCGCCGCCGCGGCCTCGCTCGTGCTCGCCGGCTGCACCGCTTCCCCGGCCGGAAGCGACACCGGCGGCGAGACCGTCACCGTCACGATCGGCACCCTGCGCGGCCAGCCGCACTTCTATGCGCCGTTCCTCTACGAGGACTTCGCGCCGGAGGGCGTGGAGTTCGAGGTCGTCACCCTCGACACGACCCCGGCGCTCAGCGACGCCCTCGTCGCCGGCACGGTCGACTTCGCCGTCAGCGGCCTCACGCCGACCATCTCGTCCATCGCCCAGGGGCGCGATCTGAAGATCGTGGCCTCCGCCGCCGACGGCGGCAGCGGCTTCATCGGCGGCGACGGCATCGACGGTCCCGAGGATCTCGTAGGCAAGACCGTCGGCTACATCCAGGGCTCCGCGCAGGAGATCGCGATGCGCCTCACCCTCGAGGAGGCCGGAGTCGACCCCGAGGACGTCGACCTCATCACCGTGCCCGTGCCCGAGATGGCGGGCCAGTTCGCCGCGGGGGATCTCGACGCCTTCTTCGGCGTCGAGATCGGGGCCTCGATCGCGCTGCAGAACGGCGGGCACGCCTTCGCCGACCCGTATGCGACGCCGATCGGCCGCGTGAACCTCGGCCTCATCTCGACGGGCGCGTTGATCGCGGAGGATCCGGAGCTCGTCGAGAAGGTCGTGGCGACGCACGCGGAGGCCACGGAGTGGATGACCGGGAACGAGGACGAGTGGCTCACCGAGATGGTCGAGACCTTCGGCGGGGATCAGGCGATCTTCGACTCGGCCATCGAGAACTTCTGGATGCGCTCCGACCTCAGCGAGGAGTACCAGGGGCAGCTCGAGGCGCTGGCGACCGAGATGGCCGAGCTCGGCTTCATCGACGAGGCGCCGGCGGTCGACGAGCTGGTCGACGCATCCTTCGTCGAATGAGCGCCACGAGCACCGCCGCCGTCCCCGCGCGTCGCCGCCGACGCGTGGGGACCCGCGGGATGCGCTCGGTTCCCGCGCGCATCCTGCTCGGACTCGTCGTGCCCGTCGTCTTCGTCGCCTTCTGGCACGTCGGCCGCCAGCTCGAGCTCGAGCTGGCGTTCGGCATCCGCATGGGGTTCCTGCCCTATCCCGCCGACGTCGCGGTCACGCTGTGGGATTTCGCGTTCGGCGGGCCACGCGACGACGCCTTCAGCGGCACGCTCTGGGAGCACCTGGGGGCGTCCGTCGTGCGGGTGATATCTGGCTTCGGGCTGGCGTCGATGATCGGCGTCCCGCTCGGGGTGCTGATGGGGCGCTTCTATACGGTCGACACCCTGTTCGATCCGTTCGTCAACCTGCTGCGGCCGATCCCGGCGACCGCCTGGGTGCCGCTCGTGGCGCTGATCATCGGCATCGGTGACCAGGCGACCGTGTTCCTGATCACCCTGTCGGCGTTCTTCCCGATCGTCCTCGGCGCCGCCAGCGGCACGCGGCAGGTGCCCGAGCGCCTCGTCGAGGCCGGCCGGATGCTGGGCACGACCCGGTTCGACGTGCTGTGGCGCATCATGGTGCCGGCGGCGGCGCCCGCGATCGTGAACGGCCTCCGTGTGGGTCTCGGCCTGGCCTGGGTCGTGCTGGTGCTCGGCGAGACGACCGGCGTGGCGACGGGCCTCGGCGCCACGATCACGCTCGCGCGTGACATCGTGCGCACGGACCTGATCGTCGTCGGGATGATCTGCATCGGCCTGGCGGGCTTCGGCTCGGACCGGCTGCTCACCCTCGTCCTGCGGCTCCTCGGCGGCCGCCGCCCGGTGTTCAGATGAGGGCCGGCATGGGCCCCCGCCCCGACGAGAGGAGCGCCCGTGAGCGCTGACATCCTGATCCAGGGACTCGAGAAGCGTTACGAGACGGCGACGGATGACGTGGTCGCGGTCGCCGACGTCGACCTCGACGTGGCGGCGGGCGAGTTCGTCGCCGTGGTCGGCGCCAGCGGCTGCGGCAAGAGCACGCTGCTGCGGATCCTCGCGGGCTTCGAGCAGCCGAGCGCCGGGCGGGTGACCGTACGCGGTTCCGCGGTGACAGCGCCCGGCCCGGATCGCGGCGTCGTCTTCCAGGACTACGGCCTGTTCCCGTGGCTGAGCGTGCGCGAGAACGTCGCGTACGGCCCACGGCGCCGCGGCGCGTCCCGGCGCGATGCCGCCGCGCGAGCTGACCACTATCTCGACACGGTCGGCCTCACCCGCTTTGCGACGCGCTTCCCGGGGGAGCTCTCGGGCGGCATGCAGCAGCGCGTGGCGATCGCCCGCGTCCTGGCGAACGACCCCGCGGTGATGCTGATGGACGAGCCGTTCGGCGCGCTCGACGCGCTCACCCGCTCGGAGCTGCAGACGCAGCTGCGCCGCATCCACCGCGACGAGGGCCGCACGGTGCTGTTCGTCACCCACTCCATCGAGGAGGCGGTGTACCTCGCCGACCGCGTCGTCGTGATGACGGGCGGCGCCTCCCACGGCGTGCCGGGGCACATCCGGGAGATCGTGCCCATCCCACTCGGCGTCGAGCGCGATGTCACCGGCACCGACTTCAACGCGCTGAAGCGCACGATCTCGGCGCTCGTGCACGAGCGGGTGGCGACCGGCGCGGTCGGCTGAGCGGGGCACGTCGCGGCGGCTTCTCAGGAGATGTCAGCTTCCGCGGATCCGGATCCGGCGGTCCGGTCCTGAGATCCCGTCATCCCCTGAGAAACGTCACGCGGCTCAGCGTGCCGGCCCGCGTCACACGAGGGGCTCGGCGCCGAGATGGGCCACCGCCTCGGCGAAGGCGCGGATGCCGCGCGCGACGTCGGGGGCCGAGACCGACTCGGCCGGGTGGTGGCTGATGCCGTCCGGGTTGCGGAGGAACAGCATGCCGACTGGCGCGACCGCGCCGAGCGACATCCCATCGTGGCCCGCCGGGCTGAAGAGCGTCGCCGGATCGGCCTCCCCACCGGCGACGATGCCCGCGCGCACGACGTCCTGCAGCAGCGGGGCGCAGAAGACGGCCGGGGCGCTGTGCACCTCACGCGCGCCCCAGCGCAGACCACGGCGACCCATGATCGCGTCGAGCTCGTGCGAGATCGCGCGCCAGACCCGGTCGCGCTCGCCGTCGAACTCACCGCGCAGGTCGAGGCTGAAGCGGGCTTCGCCCGGCACCACGTTCACGGCCCCGGGGAACGCCTCCAGCTGGCCCACCGTGCCGATGACGTGGTGCTCGGCGCGGCAGATCCGCTCGACGGCGAGCGCGGCCTCGCTCGCGCCGAGCAGCGCATCGCGGCGCAGGTCGTACGGCGTGCCGCCGGCGTGACGTGCCTCGCCCTCGACACGCAGCTGGAACCGGCGCGCACTCGCGATCGACGACACGACCGCGAGCGACTCGCCGCGGCGATCCAGCTCTGGCCCCTGCTCGATATGCGCCTCGAGGTAGCCGACGACCTCGCCCGGTCGCCGCGCCGCCTCTCCGATCCGTCCCGGATCGAGCCCGAACTCGCGGAACGCCTCGCGCAGGCTCGTGCCGTCGACGTCCACGAGGTCCCACCAGGCGTCATCCCAGGTGCCGGCGACCGCGCTGGATCCGAGCAGCGCCTTGCCGAAGCGCGTGCCCTCCTCGTCGCTGAACGCGGCCACCTCGATCCCGAACGGATACGGCGAGCGCGCCCGGCCGTCGGCCGCCCGCACACGCAGCACGCGGACGACCTCGATCGCCATCAGCACGCCCGCGATCCCGTCGAACCGGCCCGCGTCGATCACGGTGTCGAGGTGGGAACCGAGCATCAGGACCGGCGCGTCCGGATCGTCGGCCGGAAGCAGACCCAGCTGGTTGCCCGCCGCGTCCTGCCGCGTGGTCATGCCGACCTCGCGCATCCACTCGGCCGCGAGCCGGTTGACGCGCGCGTGCTCCGGCGAGAGGTACACCCGGGTGATCGCACCGTCGTCGGAGCTGACCCGCGCGAGTTCGTCGCAGCGCGTCATCACACGGCGCGCCGCCGCGGCGAACGTGTCGGGAGAGAGCTCGGGGAGCCTCGTCATCCGGCCGACCCGAGGGCCGCGTCCGCGCCGGCGAACACATCGAGCGCGGCCTCGACCCCGCCGCCCGCCGGGAGGGAGGCGCCGTAGCGGCGCAGCACCGACTCGAGGGCCGCGAGCGTCGTCACGACCGTGTCCTTGCGGGCGTTGTAGCCCATGGTCCCGATGCGCCACACGCGGCCATGCAGCGGCCCGAACGACGTGCCGATCTCGATGCCGAAGTCCTCCAGCAGCGCGCCGCGCGCGGCGTCCCCCGGCACCCCGTCGGGGATCTCGACCGCGACCACGTTGTTCATCTTGTGCGCGACGTCGCCGAAGACGGTCAGCCCCAGCCCCTCGACGCCCGCGAGCATCGCGGCGCCCGCGACGCGATGCCGCTGGATCACCGCGGCCCGTCCCTCGGCCAGCATCACGCGCGCGCACTCCCGCGCCGCGTACAGCATCGAGGTCGCCTCGGTGTGGTGGTTGAGGCGGCGCGGACCCCAGTAGTCCAGGACCATCCCGAGGTCGAAGTAGTTGGAGCGGATGAAGTCGGGCGCGCTCTCGTCGCCCGCCTCGCGGATGCCCGCCTCGATCCGCTTCCGCGACCGGATCACCGCGACCGCGCGATCCGACAGCGTGAGGGGCGCGGATCCGCTCGGCCCGCCGAGGCACTTCTGCAGACCCGCGGTCGCGGCGTCGACGCCCCAGGCGTCCGCGGCGAACTCGTTGCCGCCGAGCGAGGCCGTGGCGTCGGTGTAGAACAGCACGCCGTGCTTCGCGCAGAGCGCGCCGACCTCGTCGAGCGGCTGGTTCATCGTGGTGGACGTGTCGCCCTGCACCAGCGCGAGGAGGTGCGGCTTCACGCGCACGATCGCCTCCTCGATCGCCGAGACCGGGAACACCCGGCCCCATTCGGCCTCGATCGTGTGCACGTCGGCGAGCGCGCGCTCCGCGATCTCGGCGAGCAGGTGCCCGAAGCGCCCGAACACGGGGACGAGCACGCGATCGCCGGGCCGGATGAGCGAGACCATGGCGGCCTCGATGCCGGCGCGCGAGGTGCCGTCTATCAGGAGGGTGGCATCGTTCGAGGTCGCCCAGACCTGTCGGTAGAGCGCCTGCGTCTCGGCCATCGCGGCGGTCATGAACGGGTCGTACTGTCCCACCAGCGGCGCCGACATCGCGCGCAGCACGCTCGGGTACGCCGAGATGGGGCCGGGGCCCATGAGCAGACGGGCGGGCGGGTCGAGCGGGGCGAGCGGCGGGATGGTCATGCGTTCTCCAGGATGGTGGCGAGCTCGCGAGCGAGGCGCACGAGCGCGATGTCGGTGCCCGCGCGGGAGGCGAGGCACACGCCGACCGGCGCGGCGCCGAGCCGGGCCGGGACCGTGAGCAGCGGCACCGTCACCGCGGGGATGCCCGCGACGGCGACGGGCGTGGTCATGCGCAGCGTGGCGGTGCGGACGGAGTCGACGCGGGATCCGTCGGACGTGCGCATCGGCGCCGGGCCGGGGACCGTGGGCAGGATCAGCACCGCGTCGCGCACGAGCGCCTCGACCCGCTCCTTGAGCGGGACGAGCGCGGCGCGGGCGGCGGCCTCCGCGCCGGCGGTGATCAGTGCCGCCGCACGGAACCGCTCGGCGACCGCGGCGCCGGTCGCGCCGGGGTGCTCGCGGATCCAGTCGCCGTTGTTGCGCCACGCCTCGGCGCCCTGCACGATGCGGAACGGCTCGTGGAAGCCCGCGAGGTCGCCGATCGAGACCCGCTCGACCGCGAGGCCGAGCCGGTCGAGCAGCGCGTCGAACGCGGCGCGCGTGTCCGGTTCGGCAGCCTCGAGCACCTCGTACGGCACCACGAGACGCCCCGGCAGGCCGGCGTCGCTCTCGCCGAACACGTTCTCGGTCGATTCGGATCCGTCGTAGCTGAGGCACCAGTCGACGACGCGCTGCAGGGTCGCGCCGTCGCGCGTCAGCCACCCGACGGTGTCGAACGACTGCGCGAGGGGCAGCAGACCCTGCCGCGGCACGAGGCCGTGCGTGGTGCGCAGGCCCCAGAGCCCCTGGTACGAGGCGGGCACGCGGATGGATCCGGCGGTGTCGGTGGCGAGGCCGACGTCGGCCTGTCCGGTCGCGACGGCCGAGGCGGGGCCGCTCGAGGATCCCCCGGGCAGCGCGCCGGGTACGGCGCCGTTCGGCGGGGTGCCGTAGTGGGCGTTGTCTCCCGCGATCGAGTAGGCGAACTCGTCGGTCCGGGCGATGCCACGCAGCGACGCGCCGCCGCGCAGCAGATCGGAGACGGCCGGAGCCGTGCTCGTCTCCGGGCGCACCGACGCGAGGTACGCCGGGTTGCCCGCGCCGATCCGGTACCCCTTGATCGCGAAGAGATCCTTGACCGCGACGGTGAGTCCCGCGAGCGGCCCGTTCCAGGCCCCCTGGAACAGCGGGTCGCCGACCGTGCGCCACACGGCGCGGTCGAACGCCCTGGGGCGGGGCGAGACGTGCGCCGCGGTGATCCGCCAGGCGTCGCCGGTCTTCGTCCACACCTGGGTCTGCAGGCCCCGCCCGCCCGCGAGGAAGCGGGAGGTCGACACGATCAGCGCGACGTCCGCGGCGAGCGCGCGGTGCTCGATCCGCTCGATCACCCGCGCGCTCACGCCGCCGCGCAGCGCCCGGAAGTCGCGGATGGCATCGTGCCCGACGAGCAGCCCGGCGTCGTCGCCGCGCATCGTCTCGGGGCCGGGGGCGAACCACGCGTCGAGCGCGTCGAGGTCGTCCTCCACGACCGCCCGCTCGTACGCGAGGAACGCGTCGAGCAGGTGGGCGGGGACGGTCTCGGATCCCGGGATCGTGTCCATGGCGATCAGTCTTCCTTCCCGGCGTCGCGGAGGGGCTCGGCCGGGTTCGACTCGGCCGCGCGCGCGACGACCGGGGGCGGGAGGTCGGCGGTGCGGATCCGGGCGTGGACGCCCGCCGTCACGTCCACGACCTGCGAGATGTCGAAGTCGGTCGCGGCGGACAGGTACGCGTAGGCGAGGTGCTCGTCCATCCCCCAGCGGGCCTGCAGGAGTCGCAGCGCGGCGCGGACGGCCTTGCGCATCGCCTCGTTCAGGTCGGGATCGAGCCCGGTGGGAACGAGGTGCTCGGGCGTGCGCACGAGCGGACCGGCGACCTCGCCGAACTCCGCGAGCGCCTCGTCGCGCGGCACGACGTCGAAGCGCAGCGTGGCGCGCAGCGACGCCTCGAGCGCCGTGAGCGCGACCTCGCCGTCGCCCTGCGCGAAGTGCGGATCGCCGACGTACGCGAGCGCGCCGTCGACCTGCACGGGCAGGTACAGCGTGGTGCCCTCGACGAGCAGCCGGATGTCGATGTTGCCGCCGTACTCCGCGGGCGGCACGGAGTGCGGGCGCTCGTCCGATGCGGGCGCGACGCCCATCGTGCCGAGGAACGGCGCGAGCGGGAACGCGACGTCGCGCGGCCCGCCCTCCACCGCCGGCAGCGTGCCGACCAGCCGTGCGCCGCGCTGCTCGACCGGCGCGAACACGCTCACGGTCGATCCGGATCGCGGCAGCTCGCCGGGCAGCGCGCCCCTGCCGTGCCGGTTGGAGATCACGCCGTACGGCACCCGCGGCTGCAGCTTCTCGACCGTGATCGCGAGCAGGTCCCCCGGCCGGGCATCCTCGATCCGGATCGGTCCGGTCACGATGTGAGGTCCGTCCGTCTCCGGATCGCGCGGCGCGTGCGCAGCGATCTCGATCGCGTCGCGCAGCACGGCGCTCTCGGGCACGCCGTGCCCGGCGAAGAACGCGGCGGGGTCCTGCCCCTGGTCGGGAAGGGTGCCTTCGTGGCTCACGGTGTCGATCAGGACCGAGTCGCCGGATCGGATCGTCAGGACGGGCACATCCGCGCGGCTGGGCAGGCGCCCCCACAGGATCGTGCCGGGCCCCGCGGGCAGGTACGTCGCGCCTTCGGGCACGCCCTCGCCCGGCTGCAGGATCGGCACGTCCGCGAACACCGGCGGCTCGGCCCCGACCCCGTACCGGTTCACGCGGACGTCATGTCCCACTTGGGGCCCCTTTCCGCCGATCCGTGTCCCACTTCGCGCCCTTTCGACGCGCCGATTCGGGCCCCGACTGGGACACGCTCATCCTGCGCCTCCCGCCATGACGTCGCGCCCGGCGCGCGCGAGGACGCCCTCGCCGCGGCGGTAGACGGCCGCGCCATGCACCCAGGTCTCCACGACCGCGCCGGTGAGGACCGCGCCATGCCAGGGCGACAGCTTGTTGCGGTATTCGAGCTCGCCGGCGTCGACCGTGAACTCCAGGTCCGGATCGAACACCGCGAGGTGCGCGGGCGCGCCCGGCGCGATCCGTCCCCGATCCGTGAGCCGCACCAGGTCGGCCGGCCCGGTCGTGAACAGCGGCAGGATGCGCTCGAGCGCGATGCCGCGGCGGCGGGCCTCGGTCCACACGGCCGACAGTCCGGTCTGCACGCCGGCGATCCCGCCCCACGCCTCGCCGAGGTCGGGCTTCTGCTTCAGGTCGGCGGTCGCGGGCGAGTGATCGCTGACGATCGCGGCGATCGTGCCGTCGAGCACGCCGTCCCACAGCCGATCCTGATTCGCGCCGTCGCGGATCGGCGGGCAGCACTTGAACGTGCCGGCCCCGTCGGGAACGTCCTCGGCCCGCAGGGTGAGGTAGTGCGGGCAGGTCTCCACGGTGATCCGCACGCCCTCCGCCTGCGCGGCGCGCACGTCGTCGAGCGCGTCGGCGGCCGCGACGTGCACGATGTGCACCCGGCCGCCGGTGCGGCGCGCGGCGGCGATCACGATGCGGATCGCGTCGACCTCCGCGACGGGCGGGCGGGTCGCCACGAAGTCGCGGAACACGGGCCCGTGCGCGTCGCCGAGGTGCTCCGCGATCTCGGCGTGCGCGATCAGCAGCCCGTCGCGCGGCGCGAGCTCGCCGAGCGCGGCCTCGACCTGCGTCGCGTCGAGGTGCCCGAACTCGTCGATGCCGCTGGGGGCCATGAAGCACTTCACGCCGACGACGCCGGCGTCGAGCAGGACGCCGAGCGATCCGAGGTTCTCGGGGACCGCGCCGCCCCAGTACGCGACGTCGACCGCGAGCCGCCCCGCGGCGGCGGCGCGCTTGACGGCGAGCGCGTCCGGCGTGGTCGTGACCGGCACGCTGTTGAGCGGCATCTCGACGACCGTGGTGATGCCGCCCGCCGCGGCGGCGGCGGTGCCGGTCTCGAAGCCCTCCCACGCGGTGCGCCCCGGCTCGTTCAGGTGCACGTGCGAGTCGACGAGGCCCGGAAGCAGCACGAGCGCGTCGTCCAGCACGAGGTCGGCGGACTCGTCGAACGGAGCGATCGCCGCGATCCGGCCGTCGCCGATCCGGATCGTGGCGGGCGCGAACGCACCGTCGAGGTACGTGCGGCGCGCGGCGATCGAGGTCGGCGGGGGGTTCACTCCGCTCACGCTACCGACGCCATGTGTCGCGCAGGTCACGCGCGGCCGGTGCGGCGTACTCGTCGCGCTTGCTGACGCCCACGCCCATGCGCGCCATGGCCGTGACCAGCCCCACGGCGGCGGCGACGCCGTCGACGACCGGCACACCCACGCGCTCCTCGAGGCGGTGGCACAGGTCGGCCATGCCCGCGCAGCCGAGCACGATCGCATCGGCCCCGTCCTCCCCCACGGCCCGCTCGCACCACGCCAGGATCTCCGCGAACGCGGCGGATCCGGCGTCCTCGAGATCCAGCACCGGGATCCCGGATCCGTACGCCGCCACGCACGCGCGCTCGTATTCGTACCGCGCGAGCAGGTCGCGGGCCCGGCCGAGGGTGCGCGACAGCGTGGTGACGATCCCGAACGAGCGTCCGGCGAGCGCCGCCACATGCATCGCCGCCTCGGCGATCCCGATCACCGGCACGTCCACGAGCTCCCGGGCGGCGTCCAGGCCGGGATCGCCGAAGCACGCGATCACGTAGCCGTCGCTGCCGCCCGCGGCGAGGTCGGCGCGAATCGCCTCGATCACCGCCACCGCCGCGTAGGCCTCGTCCACATGGCTCTCGACCGCTTCGGGCCCGCGTCCCGGATCGGGGCAGACCGCGGCCAACTCCACATCCGGACCCGCCACCTCCCGGGCGGCGCGGCCGATCTTGTCGGTCATCGCCCGGGAGGTGTTCGGGTTGATCAGCGTGATGCGCATGCGGTCGCGATCACTCCTTGGGTCCGGCCGCGACCGGCGCCTCATCCGCGACCGGCGCCTCGGCCGGGTCGGCCGCCGCGAGCGCGGCCTCCGCGTCGACGATCGCGACCGCGGCGGTCGCCGTGTCGGGGTAGCCCTCGAGCACGTCGTCCGCGCGACCGTCGGACACGCCGCGGGTCACTCCCTCGAGCGTGGGCACCCGCGGGTGGAGCCGCTCGAACAGCACCAGGAAGGCGAACCCGAGACCGCAGCCGACGAACCAGCTGAAGTCGCTGATGGATCCCCAGCCCGCGTCGATCGCGCCCGCGAACACGAGCGACTTCGGCACGATCGCCAGCGCGATGGTCGGCACTCCGGCCGCCGCGACCGCCCACATCGCGTTGGGGTTGTACCCGCTTCGATACCAGTAGCTGCCCTTCTCATCCATCGTGTACATGTCGTCGACGAGGATCCGCTGCCGCGCGATCACGTAGTAGCCGGCGATCAGGATGCCGAACAGCGGGCCGATCAGCGCGGCGAGGATGCCGAGCGAGTAGTGGATCGCCTGGTCGTTGCCGTACCAGTTCCACGGCGTCAGGATCACGGACCCGACGGCCGCGATCATGCCGCCCATGCGCCAGCTGATGCGATGGGGTGCGACGTTCGAGAAGTCGAACGCAGGCGAGATGAAGTTCGCCACGATGTTGATGCCGACCGTCGCCGTCACGAATGTGAGGCCGCCCAGCAGGATCGCGAACCAGTGGTCGATCCGCTCGACCGTGTGGATCGGATCGGTGATGAGCTCGCCGAACACCGGCACGGTCGCAGACGCCGTGATGACGGTCAGGATCGAGAAGAAGAGGAAGTTGACCGGCAGGCCCCAGAAGTTGCCCTTCTTGACCGCGGCGAACGACTTGCCGTACCGCGCGAAGTCGCCGAAGTTCAGCATCGGGCCCGAGAAGTACGACACCACGATCGCGATGGCGGTGAGCATGACCGGGATCGACGCCCAGAAGTCGAGCGGCTCGCCGCTCGAGAGGTCGAGGCTGATGTTCTCCCAGCCGGCCTGCGACACGAGGTACACCGCGAGCACGATCATCACGACGTACACGGCCGGGCCGGCCCAGTCGATGAAGCGCCGGATGGATTCCATCCCCCGCCAGAACACGGCGGCCTGCGCGACCCACAGGATCGCATACGAGATCCAGCCGAGCGCGTTCAGCCCGAGGAAGCTCGGCTCCAGCAGCGCGGCCGAGCCCGGGATGAACTTGAGGAAGATGATGTTCAGCGCCTCGGCCGCCAGGAACGTCTGGACGCCGTACCAGGCGATCGCGATGACCCCGCGGATGATCGCGGGCAGGTTTGCACCCCGGATGCCGAACAGGAAACGGTTGACCACCGGGTACGGGACGCCGGTGCGCTGGCTCGGCTTCGCGATCAGGTTCGCGAAGACCTGCACGATCAGGATGCCGACGAGCAGGGCGATGAGGACCTGCCAGCTTGCGATGCCGAGCGCGAACAGCGAGCCGGCGGTCACGTACCCGCCGACGGAGTGCACGTCGCTCATCCAGAACGCGAAGATGTTGTACGACGTCCACTTCTGCTTGCGGAGCGGAGCGAGATCCTCGTTCGCGAGGCGCGGGTCGTAGCCGGGGCGGACGTTGCCGGAGCCGGCGGGCATGCCCGCGGCTTCGACGACATCCTGAGGTCGGGTGAGGGGAGCCGCGGAGGCGGCTGTGGTTTCAGTCACGGTGGAGCCTTTCCGGATCGAGAGGGATCGGTCGGGGGTGGAAGCTCCGGAGCGGGGTGCTCTCTCCGGACGACGAGAACGAGTGTGAAGTTATCGCTTCACACTCGCCGAACCCGTGTCGCCGGTGTTACGCCCGCGTAAATCGTTCCGGGAGGCGGGGCCGCGGGTCGCGGTCTAGCATGACGGCGTGACCGCGCCCGAGGTTCCGCTCCTGCCCGACGACGCGCCCGACGACGCGCGCTCCCACGTCGGCCGCCGACTGCGCGATGTGCGCTCGCGTGCCGGAGTGTCGGTGTCAGAGCTGGCTCGGCGCCTGGGCATCTCGACCAGCGCGATGTCGCAGATCGAGCGCGGCGTGATGCAGCCGAGCGTCTCGCGCCTGATCGCGATCACCGACGCCCTCGGCATCCCGCTGGCCACCGTGTTCGGCCCCGGACGCGCCGACGCGCCGGAGGACGGCGCGCACGGCTATGCGATCGCGCGCGCCGCGGACGCCGCGCCTCTGCCGCTCGGCGGCGGCGTCACCTTCCGGCGCCTCGCTCCCGGCGACAGCCCCGGCATCGACTACTTCGAGTCGGTCTACCCGCCCGGCAGCACCGCCACCGGCAAGGACCGCCTGTTCCGCCACGAGGGCTACGAGGTCGGCGAGGTCGTCTCGGGCGAGCTCACGATCGACTTCACCGACGAGATCGTCGTGCTGCGTCCCGGCGACACGATCAGCTACCCCTGCGACGTGCCCCACCGCCTGCACAACACCGGATCCGAGCCCGCCGTCGCCCGCTGGCTCATCGTCCATCCGGATCGCTGATCCCACGAAACGATCGCGAAACATCCCGCGCGCTAGCCTGGCGCCGTGCTGACCACCGAGTTCGATCGCCTGCCCGCCGAGGAGGCCGCCGCGGTGGTCCGCGTCTGGGCCGACGTGCCGGGCTGGATCGACCGGATCGTCGCCGGGCGCCCGTACGGATCCGTCGTCCCCCTCGAGGCGCGCGCCGCCGAGCTCGCCGAGGACTGGACCGAGGCAGACCTCGACGCCGCGCTCGCGCACCACCCGCGCATCGGCGAGCGCGCTGCGGGATCCGGCGCCGACGCGGCTCACTCGCGGCGCGAGCAGGCCTCGATGGCGGATGCCGCCGGGGACACGACCGCGCGGATCGCCGCCGGCAACGCCGAGTACGAGCGGCGCTTCGGGCGCGTGTTCCTGATCCGCGCGGCGGGGCGCTCGCCCGAGGAGATGCTCCGCGAGCTCGAGCGGCGCCTGCAGCACAGCCCCGAGGTCGAATGGCGCGAGGCGGCGGCCCAGCTGGCCGAGATCGCGATCCTGCGCCTGCACGGAACCTTCGTCGAGGAGGCCTGATGCCCCACCTGACCACCCATGTGCTCGATGCCGCGACGGGCACGCCGGCCCCGGGGGTCGGCCTGCTGCTGGCCACCGCGACCGGCGACCTGATCGCGGTCGGCACGACCGACGCCGACGGCCGCGCCGGGGTCGGGCCCGACCTGCTCGAGCCCGGCGACTACACGCTCCGGTTCGAGACCGGCGCGTACTTCGCCGCCGCGGGCGTGGACGCGTTCTACCCGTTCGTGTCCGTGACGTTCACCGCGAGCGACGAGCGCCACCTCCACGTGCCGATCCTGCTCAGTCCGTTCGCCTACTCGACCTACCGAGGGAGCTGATCCGTGTCCGATGTGTCCGTCCACCTGGGCGCCAACAAGTACGGCAAGGCCGAGAATCGCCTGGTGCGGATCACGCGCGACACCGCGCGGCACGAGATCGAGGACCTGAACATCACGTCGCAGCTGCGCGGCGAGGCGCTCGCGGGGTCGTTTCTCACCGGCGACAACTCGCGGATCGTCGCGACCGACACCCAGAAGAACACGGTCTTCGCGCTGGCGAAGAAGCACGGCGTCGGGTCCCCCGAGCGCTTCCTGACGATCCTGTCCGAGCACTTCACGGGCGAGTTCGACTGGATCGAGGGCGGCCTGTGGCAGGCCGAGCAGTACGAGTGGGAGCGGATCGTCGTGGACGGCGCCGGCCACGACCACGCCTTCGTGCGCAAGGGCCAGGGCACGCGCCTCGCGACCGTGCAGGTGTCGGACGGCGCGACCCACGTCACGGGCGGCGTGAAGGATCTCGTGGTGCTCAAGTCGACCGGATCCGAGTTCCGCGGCTATCCGAAGACCGAGTACACGACGCTGCCGGAGACGAGCGACCGGATCATGGCGACGTCCGTCACGGCGCGCTGGCGCTACCTTCCGGAGGCGGTCGAGTCGGGCGTCGACTACGACGTCGTGTACGCCGACGTCACGCGGGTCCTGCTCGAGCGGTTCGCGGTCGTGCACTCGCTCGCGCTGCAGCAGTCGCTGTTCGAGATGGGTCGCGCGGCGATCGAGACGCGACCCGAGCTCGCGGAGATCCGCTTCGCGATGCCGAACAGGCATCACTTCGCCTACGACCTCGCGCGCTTCGGGCTCGAGAACGAGAACGAGGTGTTCATCGCAGACGACCGCCCGTACGGGCTGATCGAGGGCACGGTCGTGCGCGACGGCGCCTCCGACGCGCCCGACGCGTGGCGCGACGTCCCGTCCTTCGTCTGACGAGCCCTGCGACCCATCGAAAGCATTGTGTTATCTATCGCATTACGATAGATTCTCCTCGTTCTTCGAGTGAGGAGGCCCACATGGGCAGATACGTCGTCCTGGCGTTGCAGATCGTGATCGCGCTGTCGCTCGCCGGTTCCCTGTTCGTGCAGGCCGTGATCCTGCCGCTGGTGTGGATGGACCTCGAGAGCGAGGCCCTCTGGGGCAGGATCGCCCTCATCACGATCGCGGCGCTGTGGATCCTCGGCCTGCAGGTGTGCGCCGTGTGCATCTGGCGGCTGCTGGCGATGGCGAGGCGCGGATCCGTGTTCTCCACCGCCGCGTTCCGATGGGTCGACGTCATCATCGGCGCGATCTCCTTCGACGCGGTCGTGACGTTCGCGCTCGCCGTGATGCTCGCGCCGGGAGAGACCGCCCCGGGCATCGTCGGGCTCGTGTGCGGAGCCGCCCTCGTGACCGCGGGGGTCGCGCTCCTCGTCGTCGTGATGCGGCGGCTGCTGCAGCAGGCGACCGATCGCGAGACCGAGGCCCGCACGCTGCGCACCGAGCTCGACGGGGTCGTGTGATGGCGATCGTGGTCGACGTCGACGTCATGCTCGCGCGCCGCAAGATGGCCGTCGGCACGCTGGCCGAGCGCGTCGGCATCACGCCCGCGAACCTCGCGGTGCTGAAGAACGGCCGCGCCAAGGCCGTGCGATTCACCACCCTCGACGCCATCTGCCGCGTGCTGGAGTGCCAGCCCGGGGACGTGCTGCGGTGGGAGCCGGACGAGCCGGAGGCTACCGCGTGACGACGGCGGTCGCGGTGCTGGTGCGCACGAGCGTCCGCAACCCGGGCGCCGTGCCCGTCACGCGTGCCGTGATGACCTTCGCGACATCCGCGGTCGCGAGCCGGTACGTGCGGCCCGTGGCGCCGGGGATCGGCCGGCCGTTGCGCAGCCACTGATAGGTCACCTTGACGCCCATCGGCGCCCATGTCCCGGCGTTGAGCGCCAGCATCGACCCGGCGCGCAGCGTCCCGGCGACCGCCGGAACCGGGCCGGCGATGACCGGCACCGGCACGGCGACCGCGGCGCTCGTGCGGACCACCGCGGCCGAGCCGCTCCTCGAGCCGGTGACGCGCACCGTCAGCTTCGCGCCGGCATCCGCCATCGTGACCCGGTACGACGCCGCCGTGGCGCCGGCGATCGCGTAGCCGTCGCGCATCCACTGGTAGGCCAGCGCGACCCCGGCCGGCCCCCACGCGCCCGGCGCGGCCTTCACGGTCGCGTCGACGGCGACGGTGCCCGAGATCGTCGGCACGGATCCGGTGATCGCGGGAGCCGGCACGGCGGCGGGAGCGGGCTTCCCGAGCCGGATGAAGCCCGACACCTCGGCGATCCGGTACACGCGCCAGTCGAAATCGGCGCTGTAGTTGTCCTCGGACACCGTGAACGTGCCGGCCTTCGCGTCCACCGACTCGACGTACGCGACGTGCCCGAGCCCGCTGCCGCCGATCGCGCTGCGATCCCACCACGCGACGTCGCCGACGCGGGGCGTGCCCCGCTCGACCCTCAGCCCGGCGCGCTTCGCCTCGGAGCCCCACGAGTAGGCGTTGCCGTAGCCGGGCCGCACGAAGCGCGCGATGCCGGCGCGCTGCATCCGGTAGGCGACGTAGTTCGTGCAGTTGTGCCCGGAGATCATGTTCCAGAACGACTGCCGGTAGACCCTGTCGTACCCGGCGCTGCCGCGCCCCTGCGCGGCGCACGCCGCGAACCCGTTGCAGAGCTTGGGCCCCCAGGTGATGGCCTCCGCCGGCGGGACGAACACGAGCGAGGCGACGAGCAGCGCGAACGTCGCGAGCAGCGCGGCCAGCGGCCGGGCATGCCGGACGCGGACCTGACCATCGACGACCATCCGCCACTCCCTTTCGCGGCGCAGGGCGCCCACGGAACCCTACCCGGCGCGGACGCCGCGCGCGTGCACGGGGTCCCGTCCAGCGCGACGCCGGAGTCCGCGGCGGATTGTCAACCCGGGTGGCCGGTCCGGGCGCGGTCCGTACGGTGGAAGGCATGACCGGAAGCGAACCCGAATCGCAGACGGGCGCCCTGCTGGACGGCCGATACCGACTGCTCGAGCGCGTCGGCATGGGTGGGATGTCGCGCGTGCATCGCGCGGAGGACACCGCGCTGGGGCGCACCGTGGCCATCAAGCTCGTCGCCGACATGGAGGGCGAGGCCGCGGATCGGGCCCGCGGCGAGGTCGCGGTGCTCGCGTCCCTCAGCCACCCCTCGCTCGTGACGCTGTTCGATGCGCACATCGGCGACGGACAGGACTACCTCGTGATGGAGTACGTCGACGGCCCCACGCTGTCGCGGCTCCTGCAGGACGGACCCCTGCCGCCGGCGGAGGCCGCCGCGCTCGGGACCGAGCTCGCCGAGGGACTGCACGCCGTGCACCGCGCGGGCGTCGTGCACCGGGACCTGAAGCCGTCGAACGTGCTGCTGGCGTCGACGGACGCGCCGGGCCGCCGCTTCCACGCGAAGCTCGCGGACTTCGGCATCGCCTACCTGCTCGACGGCGAGCGGATGACCTCCCCCGGCCTCGTGATGGGCACCGCCGCGTACCTGGCGCCCGAGCAGGCCCGCGGCGAGCTGCCCGCGCCTCCGGCGGACATCTACGCGCTCGGGCTCGTGCTGCTCGAGGCGCTCACCGGAGCCCCGGCGTTTCCGCGTGCGACCCCGATGGAGAGCGCGGTCGCCCGGCAGACCACGCGTCCGGCGATCCCGGGGTCCGTGCCGCCGGGATGGGCCTCGCTCCTCGGGCGGATGACCGACCCGGATCCCGCCGCGCGCCCGTCCGCCGCAGAGGTCGCGCACGAGGCGGCCGCGCTCGCCGGGCGGCACTCGGACGAGCGGGACGCCGCCGCGACCGTGCCGCTCGCGGCCGCCGCGGGCGCAGGCGCGGCCGCCGGGGCGGCAGGTGCGGCAGCGGCGGGTGCCTTCGCCGCGTCGCCGACGGCGGCGACCACGGCCATCCCGCAGGACGACCCGGCCGCCACCGCGGCCTACTCCCGCGAAGCGGCCACGGCCACCCCCGCGCCGCGCGCCGGAACCCGCCGCCGTCGCCGGACGCCGGTCCTCCTCGCGGCCGCCGCGGCCGTCGCGGCGGCCGTGGGCGTCGGCGCCTGGATGCTGGGGAACACCGGATCGACCGAGCCCGATCGCGATGCCCCCGCCGTCCAGACGACCGACCGTCCGCAGACGACCGCGCCGCCCTCCGGGGAGCCCGCGAACGTGCCCGCCCCGCCTCCCCCGCCCGCTTCCGACGACGACGCCCAGACGAAGGCGGAGAAGGAGCGGCAGAAGGCCGACGAGGAGGCTCGCAGGGAGGCGGAGAAGGCTGCCGAACAGGCGCAGAAGGACGCCGAGGAGGCCGCCGAGCAACAGCGCGAGGCCGAAGAGGACGCGGCCGAGGAAGCGGAGGAGGAGCCCGCACCCACCCCGTCGGCCCCCGAGACACCGGCGCCGACCGCCACGGAGGAGCCGGCGCCCTAGCTCCCCGCGGCGGGCCGATCTCCTCGTTCGCCTCCGAATCCCGCATCGCGACCGCCGGGCCGCGCCCACGGCCCCAGAGGCGCTACGCCCCCAACGGCGGCAGGACCCCCGAGGCCGCGCCGACGGCGCGCGCGACGATGAGCGCGGGATCGACGATCTCGCCGCGCGCGATCAGTCCGTCGAGCTCGGTGAGTGCGACCCGCACGAGGCGGACCTGCTCGGACGGATCCGACAGATCCGCCTGCCCGACGCGCACGCCGGCTGTCGCGATCATCAGGTGCACCGGCCAGGCCGTGCGGCCCGGATTGATGAAGAACGTGTGGAGCGGGCGGAGGTCGTCCGCGATGATCCCGAGCTCCTCTTCGAGCTCTCGGCGTGCGGCCTCGACGGGCTCCTCGCTCTCGTGACCGGCGCCGCCCGGGAGATCGTAGATCCAGCGTCGCAGCGGATAGCGGTACTGCCGGGCCAGCAGCACATGGTCGCCGTCGACCACGAGCGTCGCCACCGCGAAGGGGATGCTCTCGTCGACCTCGTACGACGTCTGCGTTCCGTCCGGCAGTCGCACGGCGTGATCCACGAGCGTGAGCCGACCCCGGTACACGACCGACTCGGACAGCGTCGCCCAGCCGGGCTCGTCGGTCGCATCCATGACACGACCCTATGCAGGCCGGCGTCGGGTCCGACGAATCCGCTCATCCCGCCCACCGCGGCGCGGCGGGGTCCTAGCCTGTGAGGTGAGCGGCAGAGGAGGCATCATGACGAGCGAGTGGATGGCCGAAGAGCTGGACCGGATCGGGCAGGCCGAGGAGCTGCAGATCGCGTCGCGCCGGCGGGACGGGACGCTCCGCCCCTACGTGACGATCTGGTCGGCCCGCTCGGGTGACGACCTCTACGTCCGATCCGCCTACGGGCCCGACAACGGCTGGCACCGACGCGCCCTCGCGTCGGGCACCGGACGCATCCGCGCGGGCGGCGTCGAGCGCGACGTGCGGTTCGAGCCCGTGGATGCGGACGATCCCGAGCAGGACGGCGTCGACGGCGCCTACCGCGCCAAGTACGACCGCTTCGGTCCGCGCCTGATCGACACGGTGGTCAGCGCGAGCGCCCGCGCGAGCACGCTGCTGATCCTTCCCCGCCCCGAGAGCGCCGGCTGAATCGTCCGATCCTGGACGCCTGTGGTGCCGGCTGCGGGGTTCGAACCCACGACCCCCTGTTTACAAGACAGGTGCTCTACCAACTGAGCTAAGCCGGCGATGCCGCGAGCGCGGCGACCGAGTCGAGCATACCGAGCGAGCCCGGGGTCACTCGCCCTCGGTGTCGTCCTCAGGGGTCGCGGTCTTGAGGTACGCCTGGCTGTCCACGGCCAGCAGGAAGGCCGCGAACTCGTCGGGCTTGTCGAGCGAGCCGACGTAGGGCTCGCCGTTCACCAGGACCATCGGAGCGCCCGTCAGCGAGACGTCCTCCGTGCCGGGCAGCGGCTCGTTCAGCGCGCGCTCGGTCGCCTCGCGGGCCCACGCGAAGTAGTCCTCGTCCTCGATGCACGCGCGGACGCCCTTGGTGTCATCCGCCCCGGTCGCGATCGCGCGGTCGGCGAGCTCCGAATCGGCGTAGCCGTCGCTGTCGACGGGCGGCTGGTTCGTCAGCAGCTCGTGGTTGAAGGCGGCGAACGCCTCCGGAGCGTGCTCGTACACGCACGCCGCGGCGCCGGCGGCGCGCTGGGAGTACTTCGTGCCGTTCGACTTCGACGTCAGCAGCGCGACCGGGTGGTAGACGACCTCGACGGCGCCCTGGTCGACCCACTCGGTCAGCTGCGTCGCGTTGACGCGCTGGAACTCGCCCGCCGCCTCCGAGAGGTAGTCGACGTAGATGTGGATCTGGATCGGATCCGCCGCGGCCGTCTCCTCGGGCGCGGGGCTCTCCTCGGGCGCGGGGGTCTCCGCCGTCTCCGCCTGCATCGTCTCGTCGACGACGACGCCGTCGTCCTCCAGGTTCGCGGGGTTGAGCGTCGGCTCCGACATGGCGGGCACGATGACGCTCGTCACGGCGTAGGCGATCCCCGCCAGCGCGGCGAGGCCGACCAGCACGATCGCCGAACGGCGCAGCACCCTGTTGCGCGACTGACGCGCCTTGACCTGCTGGGCCTTCTCGCGCACCGCCTCGCGACGGCCGCGCGCGTCGGGCGTCTGGCCCGTCTCGTCGCTCGACATGCAACCTCTTGGAACGTGGATCACTCGGCCGCAGACTGCGGCCACAACGTCCTCGATGCTAGTCAGGGGGGCTGGGAGAAACCCAGACAGGACGGGGATACCCGCTGTGCATCGCGCCGACACGCCCGGGGGGCCGGGGCGGCCCGCGCTCGTGCCATACTGATCCCGACCCAAAGGCGGGTCGGCGGCGGTTCATCCCGTCGTTCCATTCACTACGGATCGTCCGGCACGTACCTGCCGGTGAAGGAGAAGAAGATGGCATCCGTCACCTTTGACAGCGCCACCCGCGTCTACCCGGGCGGCACGCGTCCCGCGGTCGACAACCTCGACCTCGAGGTCGGCGACGGCGAGTTCCTCGTCCTGGTCGGCCCCTCGGGCTGCGGGAAGTCCACCTCGCTGCGCATGCTCGCGGGCCTCGAAGAGGTCAACGACGGTCGCATCCTGATCGGCGACCGCGACGTCACGGACGTCCCGCCGAAGGACCGCGACATCGCGATGGTGTTCCAGAACTACGCGCTGTACCCGCACATGACCGTCGCCGAGAACATGGGCTTCGCGCTCAAGATCGCCGGCGTCAGCAAGGACGAGCGCGCCAAGCGCGTGCAGGAGGCGGCCAAGCTGCTCGATCTCGAGCCCTACCTGAGCCGCAAGCCGAAGGCCCTCTCGGGCGGTCAGCGTCAGCGCGTCGCCATGGGCCGCGCGATCGTCCGCGAGCCGCAGGTGTTCCTCATGGACGAGCCGCTGTCGAACCTCGACGCCAAGCTCCGCGTCCAGACCCGCACGCAGATCGCGTCGCTGCAGCGCCGCCTCGGCGTCACGACCGTCTACGTCACGCACGACCAGACCGAGGCCCTCACCATGGGCGACCGGATCGCCGTGCTGAAGGACGGCGTCCTGCAGCAGGTCGGCACGCCGCGCGACCTGTACGAGAAGCCGAACAACGTGTTCGTGGCCGGCTTCATCGGCTCGCCCGCGATGAACCTGTTCGCGGCCGACATCGCCGAGGGCGGCATCCGCTTCGGCACGAAGGTCGTGCCGGTCGAGGCCTCCGCGCTGGCCAAGGTCACGGGCAAGCAGGCCACGATCGGCGTGCGTCCCGAGGACATCGAGGTCGGCCCGGCCGGCGGCGAGGGCCTCAGCGTCGTCGTCGACCTCGTCGAGGAGCTCGGCGCCGACGGCTACCTGTACGGCCACTCGGACATCGAGGGCGTCCGCACCGACATCGTCGCCCGCGTCGACGGCCGCAACCACCCCAACGCCGGTGAGACCGTCACGCTCGCCGCGGTGCCGCACCACGTGCACGTGTTCGACATCGAGTCGGGCGAGCGCGTGACGGGCGCCGTCACCCAGTCCTGACGCATCACCGCAGCGGCGCGGGCGGATCCTCGGGATCGGCCCGCGCCGCTCTGCTTTTCCGGAAAGGCTTCCTGAGAGTGCCCGATTCCCTCCGCATCACCGCCGCCGAGTCGGATCCGCAGCTGCTCACGCTGCCGTGGTCCACGCGGCTCGAGGACTGGCCCGCGCGCCACATCGTGAAGCTGCCCAAGGGCATCTCGCGACACATCGTGCGCTTCAGCGAGCTGTCGGGAAGCGTCGTCGCGGTCAAGGAGACGACGGCCGAGATGGCCCAGCGCGAGTACGACATGCTCGGCGCGCTGGCCAAGCTCGACGTGCCGTGTGTGCGCCGCGTCGCCGTGATCGCGGGGCGCCGCACGCCCGAGGGCGTGCCGCTGCCGGCCGCCCTCGTCACCGCGCACCTGAAGTTCTCGATGCCGTACCGCGCGCTGTTCACGCACGCACTGCGCCCCGACACCGCCACGCGCCTCGTGGACGCCCTCGCGCTGCTGCTCGTGCGTCTGCACAACGTCGGCTTCTACTGGGGCGACGTGTCCCTGTCGAACACGCTGTTCCGCCGCGACGCCGGCGCGTTCGCGGCCTATCTCGTCGACGCCGAGACCGGCGAGCTGCACGAGGACGGCCTGAGCGACGGCCAGCGCGACCACGACCTGGACCTCGCGCGCACGAACATCGCCGGGGAGATCCTGGATCTCGCCGCGAGCGGCCGCGTGGAGGACGTGGATCCGGTCGCCGTCGCCGACGGGATCGTGTCGGCGTACCGCGCGCTGTGGGGCGCGATCCACGACCAGCAGACGTTCTCCTCCAACGAGGCATGGCGGATCACCGAGCGCGTCCGGCACCTGAACGAGCTCGGCTTCGACATCGACGAGATGTCGATCGAGGCCGAGGCGGCCGGCACGCGCGTGTCGATCCAGCCGAAGGTGGTCGACGCGGGGCACCACACGCGCCGGCTCATCCGGCTCACCGGGCTCGACGTCGAGGAGAACCAGGCCCGCCGCCTGCTGAACGACCTCGACGAGTTCCGCGTGCGCTCGGGACGCCCCGAGGAGGAAGAGGAGCTCGCCGCGCACGAGTGGCTCACGCAGGCGTTCGAGCCCGTGGTGCGCGCGATCCCCTACGAGCTGCGCAGCAAGCTCGAGCCCGCCGAGGTGTACCACCAGGCGCTCGAGCACCGCTGGTTCCTGCAGGAGCAGCGCGACGCATCCGTCCCGCTCGCCGAGGTGTTGACGAGCTACATCCGCGACGTCCTGCGCCACCGCCGCGACGAGGCGACCATCATGGGTCCGCTCACGGAGACGATCACGGCGCCCACCGGCACGCGGTCACCCGAGGGCGACTGGCGCGACCTGGTCTGATCCCCTTCCGCCGATAACACGTGCTCTCAGCGGCGACACGCCTTCTGAGCGCTCAGATGGCATGCCCTCGCTGAGAGCACGTGTTCTCGATGCAGGCGTCAGTAGCCGACGGTGAAGCGGCGGCGGCGGTGCTTGGGCGTCTCGACCTCGTCCACGATCGCGATCGCGAAGTCGGCGCCGGAGATGAAGGACTCGCCGTCCTCGCCCACGACGAGGATGTCGCCGCCGGTGCGGTACTCCCCCGTGCGCTCGCCCGGCGCGAAGCCGCCGAAGCCGGCGGCCGGGTGCACGAAGAACCAGTCGATGTGCTCGGGCGTCTCGGCGAGGTCGTCGAGCACGCCGATCATCTCGAACGCCTCGGGCTTGAACTCCTCCGGGAACTGACCGGCGTCGATCAGCCGCGGGCCGCCCTCCGCGACGAGGCTGCCGCCCGCGCCGCCGATCACGCCCAGGCGCACGCCGTCGGGCAGCTCGGCCACGAGCTCGCCGAGGGCCGGACGGACGCTGCCGGCCATGTCCTCGCGCGGCGCGACGGCCACCACGATGGTGTCGACGCCCTGCAGCTCGGCGAGCAGGCCCGGGGCGTCGAGGATCGAGCCCTCGAGGTACGTCACGCCCGGCACCCGGTCGGCGGGCACCTTCCGCGCGACCGATACGACGGTGTGACCGCGGTCCGCGGCCTCCTTCACGATGTGGCCGCCGGCGTAGCCGGTGCCACCGATGACGGCGATGCGAGCCATGGTCGTCCCTTCCTCGGGTGATCTGTCCGCGAATCGCGGGTCCTCGTTGTCAACGCCGGCACGCGATCCGTCAATTCCCGGATGCGGGCCTCCGAGTCACTCCCGAGTCTGTGCCCCAGCGTCGCCGACCGAGCGCAGGGTGGCGATCTGGTAGAGCGCGACGGATGCGGCGATGCCCGCATTGAGCGACTCGGTCGCCGAGGAGATCGGGATCGAGACGATCTGATCGCACGTCTCGGTCACCAGGCGCGACAGGCCCTTGCCCTCGCTGCCGACGACGACCACGACGGGCCGGTCGGCGAGCGCGAGCGCCGGCAGCGACACGTCGCCGCCGCCGTCGAGGCCGAGCACGAACACGCCCTGCTTCTTGAAGTCCTTCAGCATCGCGGTCAGGTTCGTGGCCATCGCGACGGGGATGCGCGCGGCCGCGCCGGCGCTGGTCTTCCACGCGCCCGAGTTCATGCCCGCCGAGCGGCGCTGCGGCACGATCACGGCCTGACCGCCGAACGCGGCCGTCGAGCGCACGATCGCGCCGAGGTTGCGCGAGTCGGTGACGCCGTCCAGCGCCACGAGCAGCGGGATCTCGCCGCGGCCGATGACCTCCTCGAGCAGGTCCTGCGGGTGCGCGTACTCGTACGGGGGCACCTTGAGCGCGACGCCCTGGTGCACGCCGTCGAAGCCGGCCATGCGGTCCAGCTCCGGGCGCGTGACCTCGAGCATCGGGATCTCGCGGTTCTTGGCGATCGCGAGCATCTCCTTCACGCGGTCGTCCATCTCCACGCGCTGGGCGATGTAGAACGCCGTCGCGGGGATCTTCGCGCGCAGCGCCTCGAGCACCGAGTTGCGGCCCGTGACGAACTCGATGTCCGTGTCGCCCTTCGCGCGCGGCGCGCGCGTGGTCGGCTTCTGACCGGTGCCGCGCTTGGCGGCCAGTCGCTCCGCGGCCTGCTTGCGCTTGTGGGCCACGTGGTAGACGCGGTCCTCGGCCCTGGGCGTGGGACCCTTGCCCTCGAGAGCCTTGCGGCCGAGGCCGCCCGTGCCCTTCGCGGGGCCCTTCTTCTTGCCTCGGCCGGCGCCGGGACGTCCCGAATTAGCCATTGATGCTCCAGACTGTTCCGTCGGTGTTGTCTTCGAGGGCGACCCCTGCGGCCGCGAACAGGTCGCGGATGCGGTCGGCTGTCGCCCAGTCCTTGGATGCGCGCGCCTCGGCGCGCTGCGCGATGAGCTCCTCGATCAGGGTCGACAGCGCGGCCTGCGGGCCGGACGCCCCGCCCTGCGCCTCGCCGACCTCGTCGAGCCCGAGCACGCGCACCATCGCGGCGACGCCGTCATAGGCGGCACGCAGCGCATCACGATCCCCGGTGTCCAGCGCGGTGTTGCCCGCGCGCACGGTGTCGTGGATGACGGCGAGCGCCTGCGGCACGCCGAGGTCGTCGTCCATCGCCGCGGCGAACGCGTCCGGCACCTCGGCGGCGCCGGGCTCCCCGAGCTGGCGCTGCGCCCGGGCGAGGAAGCCCGTGATGCGGCCGAGCGCGGCGGCGGCTTCGTCGAGCGCGCCCTCGGACACGTCGAGGCTCGAGCGGTAGTGCGCCGCGGCGAGCGCGTAGCGGACGACCGGCGCGGGCCGGGCCGCCAGCAGGTCCGCCGCGAGCGTGAAGTTTCCGAGCGACTTGGACATCTTCTGCCCGTCGACCGTCACGAGGCCGTTGTGCACCCAGAACCGGGCGAACGGGTCCCCCGCGGCCGTCGACTGCGCGAGCTCGTTCTCGTGGTGCGGGAAGCGCAGGTCCAGGCCGCCGCCGTGGATGTCGAACTCGGCGCCGAGGTAGCGGCGCGACATGGCGGAGCACTCGATGTGCCAACCGGGACGGCCGGCGCCCCACGGCGACTCCCACGTCGCATCGGACGGCTCCCCGGGCTTGGCGCCCTTCCACAGCGCGAAGTCCCGCGGATCGCGCTTGCCGCGCGGGTCGGCGTCGGCGGCCGGCTCCATGGCGTCGAGCGACTGGCGGGTGAGGGCGCCGTACTCGGGCCACGAGCGCACGTCGAAGTACACGTCGCCGGCGGCGGCGTACGCGTGCCCGCGCTCGATCAGGCGCTCGATGATCTCCTGCATCTGCGGGACGGATGCCGTCGCGCGCGGCTCGTAGGTCGGCGGCAGGATGCCGACCGCGGCATATGCCTCGGAGAACTCCTGCTCGATCCGGTACGCGAGCGCCCACCAGGGCTCGTCGGCCGTGGCCTTCTCGAGCACCTTGTCGTCGATGTCGGTGACGTTGCGCACGAGCGTGACCCGGCCGAACCGGTACGCGAGCCAGCGGCGCAGCAGGTCGAACGCGAGCGCGCCGCGGAGGTGCCCGATGTGGGGGCCCGACTGCACGGTGGGACCGCACACGTACATCGACACGTTCCCGGGCACGAGCGGCACGAAGTCGCGCAGGGCCTGCGCGCGGGAGTCGTAGATGCGGACGGTCACGCCTCAAGACTACGGGGAGCAGGATCGGAAACCCCTGGTGTGACGAGTGGATCGCGCCGCCCGCGCGCACGACGCAGGACCCGGGACCGTGGATCCTGGTCATCCGCGACATCCGGCACCATCCGTCACCTTGCGTCCTGCGCTGTGCACGCAGATGTGCGGGCGAAGCGGCCGCCGCGGATGCGGTAGGAATGCCTGGTGCCCTCCGTGATCGCCGTGCTCGCCGCCGCCCTGCTGTTCGGGACCACGGGCACCTCGCAGGCGCTCGGCCCGGGCGACACCACGCCGTTCGCGGTCGGTGTGATGCGCCTGCTGATCGGCGGCACGGCCCTCGCGCTCGTCACGGGGCTCGCGGCATGGCTGCGGCGGCGCCGGGCGCCGTCCGAGATCCGGCCGCGCCTGGCCGCCGGGCCGCTCGCGCTGATGGCGATCACGGCGGTGTGCCTGTTCGTCTACCAGCCGCTGTTCTTCCTCGGCACGTCCGCGAACGGCGTCGCCGTGAGCACCGTGATCGCCCTCGGCTCCGCCCCCGTCCTGGCCGGGCTGCTGGAATGGGCGCTGACCCGGAAGACGCCCGGGGCGCTGTGGGGCGCCGCGACCGCGCTGTCGACCGCGGGCGTGGCCCTGCTCGGCTTCGGCGGCCGCGAGGGCGGATCCGCGGATGCCTCGGGCCTCCTGGCCTCGCTCGGCGCGGGAGCCTCGTTCGCCATCCTCGCCGTCGCCCAGCGCCGCCTGCTCGACGCCGGCTGGCATCCGCTCACCGTCGTCGGCGCGATGGGCGGCGGCTCGGCCGCCATCTCGCTCGTCGCCCTGCCCTTCGCGGACGTGAGCTGGATGTCGGATCCGCGCGGCGCGCTGATGATCCTGTGGCTGGGGCTGGCGACGACCACGGTCGCATATGCGCTGTTCACGTGGGGCCTCGGGGGGCTGAACGCCGCGACCGCGGCGACCCTCACGCTCGGCGAGCCGCTGACCGCGAGCGTCCTCGGCATCGTCGTCCTGGGCGAGCGCCTCGCGCCGCTCGCCGCCGCCGGCCTCGTCGTTCTGGGCGCGGGGCTCGCGCTGCTTGCCTGGGGGTCGCGCACGGCGCGCGAGCCCGCGATCGATCCGGGGACCGAGGCGCATCCGAAGCCGTTCGCCGTCGAGGGATGACGTGGCCATCGAGATCCGGATCGACGACCTCTCGGGCACCGCGACGCGCGCTCGTCGCAATGCACCACGCCAGGATGCATGCGCAGACGCCCGCCGAGAGCATGCACGCCCTCGACCTCGACGGGCTTCGCGGACGAGAGTTCACGGTGTGGAGCGCCTGGATCGACGGCGAGCTCACCGGGATCGCCGCACTCAAGCGCCTGGACGGCGAGCGCGGCGAGCTGAAGTCGTTCCGCACGGCCGACGCGTTCCTCGGCCGCGGGGTCGCCCGCGCGCTGCTGCGGCACATCCTCGCCGTGGCACGCGAACGCGGCCTCACCTCGCTGTGGCTCGAGACCGGCAGCGACGCCGGCTTCGCCGCGGCGCGAGCGCTGTACGCGAGCGAGGGGTTCGCGGAGTGCGGACCGTTCGACGGCTACGCCGCCGATCCCCTGTCGACGTTCATGTCGCGCGCGCTCTGACCGCCCGGACACGCTTGCGCCCGCCGAGTCTCCCCGGCGGGCGCAGGCGTCCGGATCTCAGCGCGCGACCGTCACGGCCCCGCTGGTGCGGGTCAGGGTCGCGTAGCCGGTCGCGGAGCCGGTCACGCGGACGGTGATGCGGTGCCCCTGGTCGGCCGTGCCGAGCTTGTACGACGCACCGGTCGCCCCCTTGATCGCCGTGCCGTCGCGCAGCCACTGGTAGGCGATCTGCGACGGGCGCGGCGACCACGTGCCCGGCTGGACCTTCAGGTGCTTGCCCGACTTCGCCCATCCCGAGATCTTCGGGGTCGGGCCAGAGAACGTCCCGACGGCCACCTTGTCGGTCGTCTTCGACGTCTTCGACACCGAGGCGTAGCCGGTCTTGCCGCCCGTCACCGTGACCGAGATGCGGTGGCCCTTGTCGGCGCCGCGGATCGTGTAGGACGCCTTCGTCGCCCCCGCGATCTTCTTGCCGTCGCTCAGCCACTGGTACTTCAGGGTCACGGGAGCGGGAGCCCATGTGCCGGCCTTCGCGGTGAGGGTCTTGCCGACCTTCGCCGTTCCGGCGATCGCGGGCGTCGGCGTCTTCGTCAGGGCGCCGGCCGCCACCTTCACGGCCGTGCTCGTCGCGCTCGCGGTCGCGTAGTGCGTCCGCGTGCCCGTCACCTTGACGGACAGTGGGCGGCCGTTGTCCGACGAGGTGACGACGTAGGTCGACTTCGTCGCGCCGCCGATCGCCTTGCCGTCGCGCAGCCACTGATAGGCGAACGTCGCGGTCGGCGACCAGGCGGAGACCTTGGCGGTGAGCGTCCTGCCCACGGCCGCGGTGCCCGAGATGGTCGGCGCCTTGGTCGCGAACACGCCCTTGGCCACGGTCAGGCCGAAGGTGGCCGAGCCCGCCTTGTGCCCCGCGTCGCCGTTGTACGCCGCGGTCACGGTGTACGAGCCCGGCACGGGGGCGTCGATCGCGCACGTCGCGACGCCGCCCTCGACCTCGTCCTCGCACACGACCTCGCCTGCGATGCGGAATGAGACGGTGCCCGTCGCGTCGGCCGGCGCGACCATCGCGCTCAGCGTGGCCTTGGCGCCGTACGTCGCACCGACGGCGGCCGCCGTGACGGTGGTGTCGATCGGGCCGGCCTCGGGGGCGGCGACCAGCTGTCCGACGCCCCAGTGCGCGGTGCTCTGGTAGCCGGCGGCCGTCGGGTCGGCCCAGTTCCGGATGCCCGTGCGGGCGCCGTTCGACGCGTCGTTGACCTGGAAGTCCAGGCCGTGGAACGTGCCCTCGCCGCCGTACTCGAGCAGCGAGACGGCCGCCTCGACCACGTACCCGCCCTCGACCGTGGAGGTCTCGGACGTCACGCGCGCCTGCTGGTAGGCCGTGTCGCCGGTGCCGAACGACACCACATTCGCCGCGCTGATGCGGATCTGCGTGTCGTCGTAGCGGTACGAGCCGTTCTTCGCGTTGCCCGGATCGACGTAGATCTCGACCGAGTCCTGCACCCACGGGTCGGATCCGGTGACGTCGACCTGAGGATCGGCGACCTCGGCCAGGACGTAGAGCAGATTGTCCCGCCAGAGCGTGCGCACGGTGGCCGTCGCACCGCCCGAGCCGTCCACCTGCACGTCCGTGGTCACGGCATTCGCCGCGTCCCACAGGCCGTCGTCGACGGCGCCGTCGATCACCGGAGCGTCGTCCGTGCCGATCACCTCGAGGAACGCGAGCGGCTCGACGAGCGTCAGGGTGCCGAGCGCGCCGGGCGAGTTCCACGCCCCGCCGCCGGTCACGCGCACGTCGAATCCGACCGAGTCTCCCTCGCCCGCCTCGCCGAGCGGCAGCTGTGCCACGAGGCGCACCCCGTCGCCGGTGGCGACGGCGTCGACCGGGACGTCGCCGGTACCCGTGCCATCACCGCGCACGGTGTAGATGGTGTCGCCCAGCTCGAGCTCGACCGTCGTGCCGGCGTCGCCGCCGGGCACGTCGACCAGCACCGCGAGCGTGGCATCGTTCCAACGGGCCTGGAAGGTCCCGCCGCCGTCGAGATCGTGCAGCGGCAGTCGCTGCCACTCGGGCGAGGCCGGATCCGCCGGGGCCGCTCCGCCGAACACGTTGGCCGCGCGCAGGCGGTCGCCGAGCTCGCCGCCCGCGGCTCCGTAGTACGCCGGCTTGGCCTTGAGGTCCTCGCCGAACAGCAGCGGGGCGCCGCTCGAGTCGCGCCAGCTGCGGTTGTCGGTGAGGCCCCAGACCGTGGCCGAGAACAGGTCGTGGTCGCGGAACACCTCGAACGCGTCGCGGTAGTAGTAGCCCTGGTCCACCAGCAGCGCCTGCGTCACCGGCGTACCGGTGGTGACGTCGAACTCGGTCACCGCCTGCTCGAGGCCGAGGCCCTCGAACCGGTCGAGCGCACCCGCGAGCGCCGAGACGGGCATGGCCAGGCTGACGTGGAACTGGTGCCCCACGCCGTCGATTGGCACGTCCCGGGCGAGCAGCCGGTCGACCAGCGCGACGTAGCGGTTCTGCTTGCCGTCCTGCTCGGTGTTGTAGTCGTTGATGAACAGCGACACCGGGCGGTCGGATCCCTCGGCCGCGAACTCGCCGTTGAACGCCTCGTCGGCGTACCGGAACGCGAGGTCGATGTACTCCTCGCCGAGGATCCGATACCACTCGCTGCGGCGCAGGCCGTCGGCGAACTCGCCGCTGTCGGAGACGACCTCGTTGACGACGTCGAACGCCGTCAGCGGGTTGGTGTCGGATCCGAACGCGCCCCACGTGCCGCTGAGCGCCTCCGCGACGTCGAAGATGTGCTCGCGCATGCGGTCGCGCAGCACCTGCTTGCCGGCCTCGTCCGCCGCGAGCGGCTGGCCCGAGCCGTCCTGGAAGAACCAGGCCGGGGTCTGGCTGTGCCATACGAGCACGTGCCCGTACAGGTCGAGGTCGTTCTCCGACGCGAAGTCCATCAGGGCCGTCGCCTCGGGGTGGATGCGGAAGGCGCCCTCCGCGTCGTACCAGGCCTCGGGCTTCATGTGGTTCTCGGGCGTGATCTGCGTGAAGTGGCGCAGCAGCAGCTCGGATGCGGATCCGGCCGTCTCGCGCGAGTCGATCGCGACGCCGACCGGGAAGTCCACGGTGCCGGCGAGCGACGGGAGGTCCTCGACCGCGGCGGGCTCCGGGACCTTCACGACGACGTCGTCGATCAGGAAGTCGCTCGTGTTGGTGCCGTTGTAGTTCGTCTCGAAGTACAGCAGCGCCGACTCGGAGTCTGTGGCGTTGAACTTCGCCGTGACCTCGGTCCAGCCGGAGTTCGTGATGCCCGTGAACTGCGCGAGCGTCTTGTAGCTGGTCGACCCGGATGCCGTCTCGGCGAGCGTCAGCCACACCGCGTCGACGGGCCGGCCGTCGGCGAAGCGCACGGCGGCCGAGAGCTCGTACGTCACTCCCGACTGGAGCAGACCGGTGGCGTCGTGGCCGATGCCCGAGCCCTGGCTCGTGCGGGCGCTGACGATGGCCGACTGCACACCGCCGTGGGCGATGTCGCTCAGCGCCACCGTCGGGGCGCCGGATCCGGAGTCGCGGGGACCCCAGCCGTCGAGGCCGGCCTCGAAGTCGCTGTCGATCAGCACGGTGCCCGGCTCCGGGCCCTCGCTCGGCGGCGTGATGTCCTCGGTCGTGATCGTGAGGTCGTCCAGGAGGTACGTGTAGCTCGTCAGACCCGAGATGTCGGCCGTGCCGATGTAGAGCTGGTACGTCTTCGCCTCGTCGGTCGGCTCGTACGTCGCGGTCAGCGTCGTCCACTCGTTGGCCGTGACGGTCGCGTTGCCGCCCCAGCTGTAGTCGGGCTTGAGCACGAAGCGCGCCTGCGTGTCCGGCGTGCCCTCGGCGAGCTTCACCTTGATCGACACCGTGTACCGGTTGCCGGGCGTGAGCGCGCCGGCGGCCGACTGGATGCCGACGTAGTCGCCGGCACGCTCGTTCACCTGCAGAGCGAGGCCGTCGCCGTCGGGGACGTGGGTGAGCGTGCCGGAACCACCGCCCGACTGGCTCCAGCTCCCCAGAGAGCTGTCGTCGAAGTCGATCGTCTCGACGGTCGGGGTGGCGGCCGCCGCGGGAGCCGCGACGGCGCCCCCCGCGATGATGAGTGCGAGTGTGCCGGTGAGGGCACTGATGGCTGTGAATAGCCGGGACCTGCGCATGGCGCTCCTTTGCGCTGCGGGGGAATGTTGCCAACGCCACCATATTGCCGCAGGCGCCGTCCACCGCAAGCGGTTTATCCGACCGTTACCAAGTCGAGTCCGGCTCCGTCCCCGGATCACGCGCGGCGCCGGTCAGGCGCGGTGGATGAGCGCGACCGCGAAGGCCTGCACGCCGGTGCCGGACCCGGTGAACCCGAGCCCGTCCGTCGTGGTCGCGGCCAGCGACACCGGCACACCGCCGAGTGCGGCGGACAGCGCCGCTTCGGCCTCGGCGCGGCGCGGCGCGAACTTCGGGCGGTTCGACTGCAGCTGCACCGCGACGTTCGCGATCGCCCACCCCGCCTCGCCCAGCAGCGCCCGCGTCCGCGCAAGGAAGGCGTCGGCGTGGGCGCCGGCGAACTCGGGACGGGACGTGCCGAAGTGCGTGCCGATGTCGCCCAGACCCGCCGCCGACAGCAGCGCGTCGACGATCGCGTGGGCGACCGCGTCGCCGTCGGAGTGCCCGGACAGCGCCGGCTCGCCCGGCCACTCGAGGCCGGCCAGCCACAGCGATCCGTCGCCGCCGAACGCGTGCACGTCCGTGCCGACGCCGACGCGCGGCAGGCCGTGCGCGGGGGACGCACCCGGCACGGGCGGCACGGGTGCGGCGAAGGCGCGCGCGCGATCCAGGTCCGCCGGCGTGGTGATCTTGAACGCGTGGGCGTCGCCCTCCACGATCGCCACACGGTGGCCCGCGGCCGCGACGAGCGCGGCGTCGTCCGTGTACTCCTCGGATGCCACGGCGTAGGCCGTCTCGAGCACGTCACGGCGGAAGCCCTGCGGCGTCTGCGCGGCGGCGAGCTGCGACCGGTCGACGGCCTCGATGATCCGCTCGTCCTCGACGCGCTTGATGGTGTCGATCACGGGCAGCGCGGGCACCACGCCCCAGCCGGTGCGGTCGACCGCGTCGATCACGCGCGCGAAGACCTCGGGCGACGTCAGCGCGCGCGCCGCGTCGTGCACGAGCACGACCTCGACCGACGGCCACAGCGCCGCGAGCCCCGCGGCGACCGAGGCCTGGCGCGTGGCGCCGCCCGCGACGACGGTCACGAGCGGGGCACGCGACCCGGCCGCCTCGCGGGCATCCGTGAGCGCCTCACCCTCGCGCCCGGCGGGCGCCACGACCACCACCTGCGCCTCGGGCGCCGCGAAGACGCCGCGCAGCGCGTGCCGCAGGATCGTGTGCCCACCCAGGCCGACGAACGCCTTGGGCGCATCCTGGCCGAGACGGGTGCCGGATCCGGCGGCGACGACGATGACGCCGACGCGCGGCGAGGGGGTGAGAGTCACCCCTCCAACGTACCGAGGCCCGCGGAGGCCCGTGCATGCGAAAGCGCCCCGCCGGATCGGCGGGGCGCTTTCGGGAACCTCAGGAAGCCAGGACCTCGTCGAGGACCGTGGCGGCCTTCTCCTCGTCCGTCTTCTCCGCGAGCGCGAGCTCGGAGATCAGGATCTGGCGGGCCTTGGCGAGCATGCGCTTCTCGCCGGCCGACAGGCCGCGATCCTGATCACGGCGCCACAGGTCGCGCACGACCTCGCTGACCTTGATCACATCACCCGAGGCGAGCTTCTCCAGGTTCGCCTTGTAGCGACGCGACCAGTTGGTCGGCTCTTCCGTGAAGGGGGCGCGCAGCACCTCGAAGACCTTGTCCAGACCCTCCTGGCCGATGACGTCTCGAACGCCGACGAGGTCGACGTTCTCCGCGGGGACCTCGATCACGAGGTCACCCTGGGTGACGTTCAGCTTGAGGTAGACCTTCTCTTCACCCTTGATGACGCGGGTCTTGACTTCGGTGATCGTGGCCGCCCCGTGGTGCGGGTATACGACCGTCTCGCCAACCTCAAAAAGCATAGAAATGTGTCCTTTCGGCGACTTCCAGGATACCACAGCCGCCCATGCACTAAGGTTCGCGACCCCTGATCTCCGGGAGCGACACGCGCCTTGTGGCGACTTCCCGGACGCACGCACGCGGGCGCCGAAGCACACCGGGCGCGAGGCGGGCGACCCCCTAGAATGGCTCCCAGGGCCCGCAGCTCGGCGGGGCCGCACGACCTGGAGGTTCCGTGAACTCCCGCATTCTCGCGTCGCTCGCCCTCGGAGCCGTCGTCGCGCTCAGCGCCACCGGCTGCGCCTCGCTGACGCATCAGGCCACCACGATCCCGTACTCGCCGTCCGACGGTGTCAACGTCCCGGCTCCTGAGGGCGCCGCGGCGTCGATCGAGATCCGCAACGCGGTGATCGTGGCCGACGATCAGGGCACCGACGGCAACCTGGTCGCCGCGCTCGTGAACAACACCGACGAGGCCGCCACGCTGAACATCGACTGGGCCAGCCAGACCGCCACCGTGCGCGTGCCCGCGGGCGAGGTCGTCAGCCTCGGCGCCGGCACCGAGGAGCCGCTGCTCCTCGAGGGCATCGATACGGAGCCCGGCACGACCCTGCCGGTCTACTTCCAGTCGGGTGACGCCGAGGGCGTCCTCGCCGAGGTGCCGGTGTTCGACGGCTGCCTCGAGCACTTCGCCGACCTGGTCCCCGGCGGCGAGGAGAGCGACTGCTCGCACCTCGAGCACACCGAGGCGCCGGAGGGCGAAGAGCACTGATCTTCCGCTCACGCCGACGCATCCTCTCGGGCACCCTTCGGGGGCGCCGCTCGCGGCTGCGTACGCGGGTTGAGCTGACGGGAGAGGACGCTCAGCCCTCGAAGCGGTAGCCCAGGCCGCGCACCGTGACGAGCATGACGGGCTCGCTCGGCGTCAGCTCGATGCGCGAGCGGATCCGCTTGATGTGCACGTCGAGCGTCTTGGTGTCGCCGAAGTAGTCGCTGCCCCAGACCCGGTCGATCAGCTGACCGCGCGTGAGCACGCGGCCCGCGTTGCGCATCAGCACCTCGAGCAGCTCGAACTCCTTGAGCGGCATGTTGATCTGCTGACCGTCGACAGCGACCGTGTGGCGGTCGACATCGAGCGTGACGCGTCCGCCCTCGAGCACGCGCTCGTCCAGCTCCGCCTCCGCGTCGGCGGTGCGGCGCAGCACGGCCCGCATCCGGGCGAGCAGCTCGCGGGCCGAGTACGGCTTGGTGACGTAGTCGTCGGCGCCGAGCTCGAGCCCCACGACGATGTCCACCTCGGAGTCCTTCGCCGTCAGCATGATGATGGGCACGCTCGAGGTGGCGCGCACCTGGCGGCAGACCTCGGTGCCGGGCATGCCGGGCAGCATCAGGTCGAGCAGGATCAGGTCGGCGCCCCGCTCGCGGTACGCGCCGAGGGCGGCGGGGCCGTCCTCGGCGATCTCGACCTCGTAACCCTCGCGGCGCAGCAGATAGGCGAGGGGTTCGGCGAGGTCGGGCTCGTCCTCGACCAGGAGCACACGCGTCATTCGCGACCTTTCTTCGCATCCGCGCCGGCGGTGACGGCCGGGCGCTTCCGCTTCTTCTTCATGGGGGAATCGATGAGGGGCGCCTCGCTGAGCGGCAGGCGCACGGTGAACGTGGAGCCGCGGTCGGGCTGCGACCAGAGCCGGATCTCGCCGCCGTGACGCGAGACCGCGTGCTTCACGATCGACAGGCCGAGGCCCGAGCCTCCGGTGCGACGCGAGCGCGCCTGATCGGCGCGGTAGAAGCGCTCGAACACGCGCTGCTGATCGGCCTCGGCGATGCCGATGCCCTGGTCGGCGACGGCGATCTCGACGACACCGGCGGACGCGCGCACGCCCACGCCCACGCGGGATCCGCGGGGCGAGTAGGCGATCGCGTTGGCGATCAGGTTGCCGATCGCCTCCTTCAGGATCTGCGTGTCGCCGCGGACGAACAGGCCGCGATCGCCGCCGCGCACCAGGTCCACGCCGGCCGAATCCGCCTGCACCGCGTGGGCCTCGATCGCCGAGGCCACGACCTCGTCGATCGCGACGTCGCCCACCGAGGTGAGCTCCTCGGCGGCCTGCAGGCGGGAGAGGTTCATGATGCGGCCGGTCAGGCGCCCGAGCCGGTCGGCCTCCGCCGACAGCCGCGCCGTGAACGCGCGCACCTGCGCCGGGTCGTCGGCGGCGAGCTCGATCGCCTCGGCCAGCAGCGTGACGGCGCCGACCGGGGTCTTCAGCTCGTGGCTCGTGTTGGCGATGAAGTCGTGGCGCATCTGCTCAAGACGCTCCTGCTCCGACAGATCGCGCACGAGCAGCAGGATGTACCGCTCGCTCACGCGCGTCGCCCGCGCGGAGATCAGGCGCGACTGCGACGACATCCCGCCGCGACGCAGGCGCAGGTTCTCGGTCTCGGTCGCCCCGGAGCGCGCGGCCCGCACGAGGTCGCGCAGCCCCGTGTGCTCGAGGGGCGCGTCCTTCTCGATGCCGAGCCACGGCGCGGTCGGCGATGTCGCCACCACGAGGCCGGATGCGTCCACGACGGCAGCCGGGTCGTCCATGGCGTCGAGGACGGCCGTGAGCCCGGCCGGCACCGCGCCGTCGGCCTCCCGCTGGGCGCGCGCCCGCGCGCGCATGGCGGCGAACACGATGAGCGACGCGCCGACCCCGATCACCGCCCCGAGAAGCAGAGCGAGCAGCGCAAGCTGCGTGGAGTCCATGCCCTAAGAGTAAAGTCATGGCGAACACCGAGTCGGACGGATCCGCTCCCCGACCGGGCTGCGCCGGAGACTGTTCACCATTCCGGCATCATTCGTTCACCAGCGCTCACGAGAATCGCAGAGAGCGTGCTCGGCGGTCCGACCGCCGGCGGCTCCCGCTGCGACACAGACGAAAGGTCCACGATGCGCGAAGTCTTCCACCAGTCCCTTGAGGACGTGCAGTCCCGTCTCGTCGAGATCGCCGAGCTCGTCACGATCGCCATCGACAAGGCGACGCGTGCGTTCGGAACCAGCGACGTCGCCCTGGCCGAGGAGGTCATCCAGGACGACCGCCTGATCGACGAGCGCACGGTCTCCCTCGACGAGCTGGCCATCGAGATCCTCGCCATGCAGCAGCCGGTCGCACGCGACCTGCGCATCGTCGTCACGGCGCTGCGCGTGAGCGCGTCGCTCGAGCGCATGGGCGACATGGCCGAGCACATCGCCCAGCTGGCGCGCACCCGCTACCCCGACCGCGCGATCCCGAAGGGCCTGAAGGGCACCTTCACCAAGATGGGCGAGCTCGACGTCCAGATCGCGCGCACGCTCACCGAGCTGCTGCGCACGCAGGACCTCTCGATCGCCGAGCACCTGCGCAACAGCGACGACGACGTGGACGAGCTGCACGCCAGCGTGTTCGAGAAGGTGCTCAGCGACAGCTGGCAGGGCGAGGCCGGCGCGACGGTCGACGCCACGCTCGCGAGCCGCTATCACGAGCGCTTCGCCGACCACGCCGTCTCGATCGCGAAGAAGATGATCTACCTCGGGACGGGCGACTGGGCCGGCCTGGAGCACGGCGAGGTCGGCGCCGTCGGCGCCGTCGGCACCGAGGCGACCGCCTGACGCACTGCCGAAGACGACGAAGAGGCGCCGCCCGGGATCATCCGGGCGGCGCCTCTCCGTCTGCGGTTACTTCTTGCCCTGCGAGGCGACCGCGGCGGCGCCGGCGGCCGCGGCTTCCGGGTCGAGGTAGCGGCCCGGGCCGGTCGGCTTCATGTCGTCGTCGAGCTCGTACACGAGCGGGATCCCGGTGGGGATGTTCAGCGCCGCGATGTCGTCGTCGCTGATGCCGTCGAGGTGCTTCACGAGACCGCGCAGCGAGTTGCCGTGCGCCGCGACCAGGACGGTCCTGCCGGCCTTCAGATCCGGGACGATCTCGCCCTCCCAGTACGGCAGCATCCGGTCGATCACGATCTTGAGCGACTCGGTGCCGGGGATCTCGCCGTCCATGCCGACGTAGCGCGGGTCATCCGTCTGCGCGTACTCGTCGGCGGGATCGATCACGGGCGGCGGCACGTCGAACGACCGGCGCCACTCCATGAACTTCTCCTCGCCGAACTGCTCGAGGGTCTGCGCCTTGTCCTTGCCCTGCAGGGCGCCGTAGTGGCGCTCGTTCAGGCGCCACGTGCGCTTCACGGGGATCCACAGCCGGTCGGCGTGGTCGAGCGCGATGTTCGCGGTCTGGATCGCGCGGCTCAGCACCGACGTGTGCACGACGTCGGGGAGCACGCCCTGCTCCTTGAGCAGCTCGCCGCCGCGCTTGGCCTCGGAGCGGCCGAGCTCCGAGAGCCGCACGTCGACCCATCCGGTGAAGAGGTTGAGCGAGTTCCACTCGCTCTGGCCGTGTCGCAGCAGGATCAGGGTGTGTGCCATGCGCTCAGCCTATCGAGGTGGCGGGGCACGGGAGAATGGGGGCATGGCGCGAGCGGCACGGGGTCCCGAGGGACGTCCCACCCGGGGCACGACGGGCACCAACCGGCTGCGCCGCGTCGACCGCTGGATCGCGCATCTGTCCGAGCTGCGCCGCGCGGCCGACCCGCTGGTGGTCGACCTCGGCTACGGCGCCAACGGCGTGACGACGCTCGAGCTCGAGGCGCGGCTGCGGCGCGTGCGCCCCGACGTGGAGCTGCTGGGGCTCGAGATCGACCCCGAGCGCGTCGCCCGCGCGACCGAGCAGCTCGAGGCGACGCGGCGCGGTGAGACGCCGTTCGCGCCGGACGCGCGCGTGGCCTTCGCGCGGGGCGGCTTCGAGATGCCGGTCCCAGGCGGTCGGCGGCCCGCGGTGGTCCGCGCGTTCAACGTGCTGCGCCAGTACGACGAGGGCGACGTCGCCGCCGCGTGGTACCGGATGACGGCGCGGCTCGCGCCCGGCGGCGTGCTCGTCGAGGGCACGTGCGACGAGATCGGCCGGGTCTGCAGCTGGATCGACGTCGCCGCATCCGGCGACCCGCTGCGGTTCACGATCTCGCTGCGCCTGGCAGACCTCGAGCGCCCCGGCATCGTGGCCGAGCGCCTGCCGAAGGCGCTGATCCATCGCAACGTGCCGGGCGAGCGGATCCATGACCTGCTCGCCGCACTGGACCGGGAGTGGGAGCGCGCGGCGGCGCTGGCGTCGTTCGGCGCGACGCAGCGCTGGATGGCCGCGGTCGCGGGGCTGCGCGCCTCCGGCGTCCCCGTGCTCGGCGGCCGCACCCGCTGGCGCTTGGGCGAGCTCACCGTCCCCTGGGACGTGGTGCGCCCCGCCTAGCTCGCACCGCATCTCCTCGTGCGACCGCGCAGCGCGCACATGGGTCGGCGCGGGCGAGGAGAAGTCAGATCCTCGGGATCGCGGCGCGCGCCTGGGCCGGATCCATCCCGGTCGCCACGAGCAGGTCGACCACGAGCGGGCGCATCGCGGACACCAGCGCCTGCTCGCCGAGCGACGCGCCCGGCAGCATCGCCGCGGGGTCCAGGCGCCGGGCGATCGCGAGCAGCGCCTCGCGCGCGATGGGCTCCTGGGCGATGTCGTCGAGCGAGAGGCCCACGATCGTCGCGGCGCGCACCGTCTCGGCGAGCGTCTCGCCCGGCACGGGCAGGGGCCGCCGGTCGTCGGTGACGTACACGATGCGCCGCCCGAGCACGCGCAGGTTGCGCATCGCGAGATCCATCGCCCGCAGCACGCGCGCCTGACGCGCGAGCTCGGCTCGACGCCCGCGGAGGAACGGGGAGATGCGGGCGATCGACTCGCCCGACTCCAGCGCCGTGCGCCACGCGTCGAGTGCCGGCTGCAGCTCACGGGCCTTCTCCAGGCCGCGCTCGGCGCGCAGGCGGTCGCCGCGTCGCAGCGCCGTGACCAGCCGCGCGGCGGCGGCGTCGAAGTCGGCGAAGAACGCCCGTGCGTCGCGCAGCGCCGACGCCACGGGGCTGCGCGGCAGGAGCGCCGTCACGAGCAGGGCGAGCACTCCCCCGAACACGCCGTCCAGCAGGCGCGAGAACGGCAGCGGCCCCAGCGGCAGGATCATCGCGATCGCCGACTGGATCGCCGCCGCGATCGCGAACTGCGGCGAGGGCGACAGGAAGCGCGAGACCAGCATCGTCAGCGCGAGGGCCGCGGCCAGCTGCCACCAGCCGGTGCCGACGACCAGTCGCAGCCCCTCCGACAGCAGGATGCCCGTGAGCATGCCCACGACCGTCTCGAGCACACGCCGCGGCCGGGCGTCGCGCGCGAGGCCGAGGCTCGAGATCGACACCGTCGCCGCGAGCATGGGGGTGTCGTGGCCGAGCACGAGGTGCGCGAGCAGGAACGCGCCCGTCGCGGCGATCACGATCTGCCCGATGGCGAGCCACGACTCGCGCAGGCGCGCGAAACCGGGGCGGGGCGAGAGCCTGCTGCGCCACGTGATGGGGATGGCGGTCGTGTTCGGCTGCGAGTCGGTCATCCCGGATCCGCCCGCTACTTCGCGGGCGGCTGGCTCTCGGCCAGCGGCCGGCGCGACAGGCGGGTGAGGCGGGGCACGGCGGCGGTCGCGCCGGCATCCGCGGGCACGATGATCTCCTGCGCGGCGGCGATCCGGGCGCCGTCGGCCGCGATCTCCAGGGTCGCGTCGGCGGGGACGCGCCGCGCGAGCACCGCGAGGGCGATGGGGCCGAGTTCGTGATGACGCGCGCTGCTGGTGACGTGCCCGACCTCGGAGGGCTCGCCGCCCGGCGTCGGCTGCAGCACCGGGGTGCCGGGCTCTGGCAGCACGCTGTCGCTGCCGTCGAGGTGCAGCAGCGTGAGGCGGCGCGGCGGATGGCCGAGGTTGTGCACCTTCGCGACCGTCTCCTGCCCGCGGTAGCAGCCCTTGTTCAGGTGCACGGCCGTGCGCAGCCAGTCGTACTCGTGCGGGATCGCGCGCTCGTCGACCTCGCGGCCCCAGCGCGGGCGCCATGCGGCGATCCGCAGCGCCTCGGCCGCGAGCAGCCCGGCGCCCTCGAGGTCGTCGAGCCCGGCGTCGGGGGAGACGATCGCCTCGGTCCACGCGTAGTCGGCGCCGGGGTGGGATGCCGTGGCGGCGTACTGCCAGCCGCCCGTCGCGACCTCCCGCCACGGGTCGCTCCACACGAGCGCCAGGCCGTTCGGCCGCTCGGAGACGGCGGTCACGCGCTCTTCGACGGCGCCGCCGGCGACGAATCCCAGCACGGCGAGGTCGTCGCGCGGGCGCACCTCGACCTGCGAGCGGAACCGCATCATGGTGAGCCACTTCGCGAGCCCCGCCGCGTCGCCCGCGTCGGCGATCAGCCAGGTCGAGGACCCGTCGTCGAGCACGGCGGCCTCGTGCTCCACCCGGCCGTGCGGGTCGAGCACGAGCAGCTCGGTCGAGAACCCGGGGGCCAGGCCCGTGAGTGCCTGCGACGTGATGGAGTCGAGCCACGTGAGACGGTCGGGTCCCGCGACCTCGATCACGGCGCGGTCGTCGCGCGGCACGACCGCCGCGCCCGCGGCGAGCCGCCGCTGCTCGCGCACCGGATCGCCGAAGTGCGCGATCCCGTCGTCCGACGTCACGGCGCCGGGACGGTCCGCGAAGCGGGACTCCGGCATCAGGAGACCTTCGCGAGGCGGGCCGAGGCGTGCGAGCCGAGCTCGCGGCCGAGCGCGGCGATGTCCCAGGCCCACAGCAGGTGTCCCTCGACGAGCCCGTACATGCGGGTCGCGGCGGCGTAGTGGCGCGCGCTCGCGGTGCGCACGACCGCGTCGGTCGCGAGGTCGATGCGCGGGCCCTTGACCTGCCCGAGGTAGAGCTCGCTGACGCCGTCGGAGTGCACGAGCGCGACCTCGAGGTCGAAGCCGCCCGCGGCGTTGCGCAGCTGCTCGACGTCGTCGGCCGTGCGGACGATGTCGCTCTCGCGCGGCGGCAGCAGGCCGGGACCGGGCTCGGCCGCGGTCGAGGGGCGCGCGAGGCGCCAGAACCCCGTCTCGGAGTTCAGCGCGCGCGACGGCGTGCCGTCGGAGGACGCGAGAAACGCCGAGGCCGAGTAGTTCAGGTACGGCCCGCCGTCATGGCTGAAGCTGACGCGGTGCGAGAACTCGCCCTCGAAGTGCGTGTCGCCGACCTGATAGTCGATCACGCCGGTGCCCTCCCACACGCCGAGGAGCCACGACAGCGGCGCCAGGTCGGCGGGGAGGTCGGTGGGCAGGTCGATCATGCCGCCGCCTTTCAGCGCTGGCCGCGGAACAGGTTCCAGACCACCGCGCCGGAGATGAAGGCGATCGCCAGGCTGGCGAGGCCCAGCAGCCCGACGAAGAAGAGTTCGAGCGCGACGAGATCCATGAGGCCAGTCTAGCGCCGCGCGCGGACCCGTCGCCCGGCACGGTCGTTCGACGTCGAGCTATTGCGCCCGAGCGGACGCGCGAGGCGTGAGAGGTGGACTAAGCGGGGCTCACGGCGGCGACCACGGTCACCAGGGCGACGATGCCGAGGATCGTGATGCCGCCGAGCGCCGCGACGCTGACCCGGAAGATGAAGCCGCTCGCGCGGCCGTCCACGAGGTGGGCGACGAACGCGAAGATCAGCGCGCCCCCGCCGGCGAGCCCGAACCAGCGGAAGCGCACGTCGACGGGAACGAACATCGCGATCGCCACCGCGACGAGCAGGGCGAAGATCCACGTGGCCGCGATCGCGCCGTACCGGCGCCGCGGGGCGAGCTCTGGGATCGTCATCGCCCCATTGTCCAAGACGACGCCGGATCGGAGCAAACGCCGCCCCCGCAGGAGCCGGGAGCCGCGGCGGACCACCGTTCCGTCCGGCCCTATGATGGGGTCACGATGCGCCCGACCCCGCCGCATCGATGCCAGGGCGCGGATCCCCACCCGCGCCGGAAGGACATCGCTTGGCCCAGCTGCTTGTCTTGAGCTCCGCACCTGGAGGGAGCACCGTCCTGCCTGCGCTCGAGCTGCTGAGCCACCGCGTGCGGCAGATCCCCGCGGAGCCGGCGCAGCTGGTCAACGCCCCGAGCGCCGACGTGATCTTCGTCGACGCGCGCTCGGATCTGGTGGGCGCGAAGTCGCTCTGCAAGATCCTCAACACCACGGGCCTCGACGCCCCGCTCGTGCTCGTGGTGACCGAGGGCGGGCTGACCGCGGTGTCCACCGACTGGGGCATCGATGACGTCATCCTGGTCACGGCCGGCCCCGCCGAGGTCGACGCGCGCGTGCGCCTCGCGATCGGGCGCCAGGCGACCGAGCAGGTGTCGACGCGCATCCAGACGTCCGGCATCACGATCGACGAGTCCTCCTATTCCGCCAAGGTGCACGGCAAGCCGCTCGATCTCACCTACAAGGAGTTCCAGCTGCTGCACTTCTTCGCCACGCACCCGTCGCGGGTGTTCACGCGCGAGCAGCTGCTGAGCGAGGTGTGGGGCTACGACTACTTCGGCGGCACGCGCACGGTCGACGTGCACGTCCGGCGCCTGCGCGCCAAGCTCGGCGACCTCGAGCAGCTGATCGGCACGGTCCGCAACGTGGGCTACCGCTTCAACGTCTACGAGGACGACCAGCTGCCCGCAGCGACGCAGGGCTGAACCCTCTCCCTGCCGCCGACCGGCCGTGCCCCGTGCGAGCGCGAGCGCGCCGCGGATGCGGCCGCAGACAAACGGCTGCCTGAGCAGACGGCGGCGTGAGTTAACAAGACAGTGGCAGGATGTCGGGCATGATCGACTCCGCCATCGTGGACACCGGCATCGGCGACGCCGAGGACGACGACTTCGACGCCGCGGTGGAGGCGCCCGACGCGCAGCTGCCCGAGAACCGGTACCTCGACCGCGAGCTGAGCTGGCTGGCGTTCAACCAGCGCGTGCTCGAGCTCGCGGAGGACGCGACCCTGCCGCTGCTGGAGCGCGCGAACTTCCTGGCGATCTTCGCGAGCAACCTCGACGAGTTCTTCATGGTGCGCGTGGCGGGCCTGAAGCGCCGCATCGTCACAGGCCTCGCGGTCCCCACGAACGTGGGCGTGGCGCCGGCCGAGGCGCTGGCGGCCATCTCGGCCGAGGCGCACGCCCTGCAGCTGCGCCACGCGAAGGCATGGAACGACCAGGTGCGCCCGGCGCTCGCCGACTCGGGCATCGAGGTCGTGAGCTGGGACGCGCTGAACCAGTCCGAGCGCACGGCCCTGTACGACTACTTCCACGCGAAGGTCTTCCCGGTCCTGATGCCGCTGGCGGTCGACCCGGCGCACCCGTTCCCCTACATCTCCGGGCTCTCGCTGAACCTGGCGATCCGGATCCGGAACGCCCGCACCGGCCGGCAGGAGTTCGCGCGCCTGAAGGTGCCGCCGATGATGCCGCGCTACGTCGAGGTGCCGGACGCCGACTCCCAGCGGATGCGCTTCCTGCCGCTCGAGGAGCTCATCGCGCAGCACCTGGAGGACCTCTTCCCCGGCATGGAGGTGCTGGATCACCACACGTTCCGCCTGACGCGCAACGAGGACATGGTGATCGAGGAGGACGAGACCGAGAACCTCATCCAGGCGCTCGAGGCCGAGCTGCTGCGGCGCCGCTTCGGCCCGCCGATCCGCCTCGAGATCACCGACGACATGGACGACGTGACGCTCGACCTCCTGATCAAGGAGCTCGACATCACCGAGCAGGAGGTCTACCGCCTCCCCGGTCCGCTCGACCTGCGCGCGCTGTTCGCGCTCTCGGGCCTCAAGCGGCCCGAGCTGCGCTATGCGCCGCACGTGCCGACCACGGCGCTGCCGTTCCAGCCCGTCGACCAGGAGGCGCGCGCCGACATCTTCGCGGCCATCCGGAAGGCGGATGTGCTCGTGCACCACCCCTACGAGTCGTTCGCGACGAGCGTGCAGGCGTTTCTCGAGCAGGCGGCACGGGACCCGCATGTGCTCGCCATCAAGCAGACGCTCTACCGCACGTCGGGCGACAGCCCGATCGTGCAGGCGCTGATCGATGCGGCCGAGGCCGGCAAGCAGGTGCTCGCGCTGGTCGAGATCAAGGCACGCTTCGACGAGGCCAACAACATCGTCTGGGCGCGCAAGCTCGAGAAGGCCGGCGTGCACGTGGTCTACGGCCTCGTGGGCCTCAAGACCCACAGCAAGCTCGCTCTCGTGATCCGCGAGGAGAAGGGCGAGCTGCGCCACTACAGCCACGTGGGCACGGGCAACTACAACCCGAAGACCAGCCGCCTGTACGAGGACTTCGGCCTGTTCACGACCGATCCGCTGGTCGGCCGCGACCTCACGCGCCTGTTCAACGAGCTGAGCGGCTACGCGATCGAGAAGAAGTTCAAGCGGCTGCTGGTCGCGCCCCTGCACCTGCGCAAGGGCCTCATCCGGCTGATCGACCGCGAGCGCCGCAACGCGCAGGCCGGCAAGCCCGCGCGCGTGCGCATCAAGGTCAACTCGATGGTCGACGAGCAGATCATCGACGCGCTGTATCGCGCGAGCATCGCGGGCGTGAAGGTCGAGGTGTGGGTGCGCGGCATCTGCTCGCTGCGCACCGACCTGCCGGGCGTGACCGACAACATCACGGTGCGCTCGATCCTCGGCCGCTATCTCGAGCACTCGCGCATCTTCGCGTTCGAGAACGACGGCGACCCCGAGGTCTACATCGGCAGCGCCGACATGATGCACCGCAACCTCGACCGCCGCGTCGAGGCGCTCGTGCGCGTGGCGGCGCCCAAGCACGTCAGCGAGCTGCTGAACCTGTTCGAGCTCGCGATGGACGAGCGCGTCAGCTCGTGGCACCTCGGCGAGGGCGGGGTGTGGACGCGCCACAGCCTGGACGAGAAGGGCAAGCCCCTCGTCGACCTGCAGGATCGCCGGATGTCCGCCGTCAAGCGCCGCCGTCAGGCGCGCGCCATCCGATGACCGTCGATCTCGCCGTCTACGCCGCCGGCGGCGTCGTCTGGCGCCTGACCGACGGCAAGCTGCGCGTGCTGCTGATCCACCGCACGAGGTACCGCGACGTGACGCTGCCCAAGGGCAAGGTCGACCCGGGCGAGATGCTCGCCGAGACCGCCGTGCGCGAGATCTTCGAGGAGACGGGCATCCGCACCTCCCTGGGCGCCCCGCTCGGCGTCTCGCACTACCGCCTGCCGAACGGCAAGCAGAAGATCGTGCACTACTGGTCCGCTCCGGCGACGGACCAGGCGATCCGGGCGAGCGCGTTCGTGCCGAACGACGAGGTCTCCGGGGTCGAGTGGGTGAGCCTGAAGAAGGCCCACGCGCGCCTCAGCTACCCGGTCGACGTCGAGATCCTCGAGCACTTCGAGCGCCTGGTGGACGACGGCGTGCTGCACACGTTCCCGGTGATCGCGCTGCGGCACGGCAAGGCGGTCTCCCGCGACGACTGGAACGGCCGCGATGCGCTGCGCCCCCTCCAGCCGCGCGGCAAGGCCCAGGCGAAGGCCGTCGTGGGCGCGCTGCGCGCGTTCGGCGTGCGGCGGATCGTGTCGAGCACGGCCGTGCGCTGCGTCACGACGGTGGCGCCGCTGTCGAAGGCGCTGGGGCGCCGCATCGACGAGACGGATCTGATCAGCCAGGACGCCTGGGAGGACGGGACCTCCGACGTGCGCGAGGTCGCCGGTCGCCGAGTGCGCGCCGGCAAGCCCGCCGTGCTGTGCAGTCACGGCCCCGTGCTGCCGGACATCTTGACCGAGCTGGCGCTCGCGACGGGCACCATGCGCGGCTCGTACCTGTCGGATGCCGCGTCGCTCGAGACCGGCGCGTTCAGCGTCGTGCACATCTCGGCGACCAACCCCGGATCAGGCATCGTGGCGATCGAGACGCACGCCCCGAAGGTCTGAGCATCGCTTCGGCTCGCCGCGCTCGCTCAGCGGCCGGTCGTCGAGGGCGGCCAAGCCGGGTCGAGACGACAGGCTCGAAAGTGGGAGATCGCCGTGGATCGGGGCGCCTATGCGGGATCGATGCGGGCAGTTCACCTCCCGTTCACCAATGCACCGCAGTCTCGTCACCGCCCTCTCCTACGGTCACGATGTGCCCTGCGACCCGGCGGGGACGTCCCTGAATCCCTGATCTCGAACGGATACACAGTGAAGCTCACCCGTCTCACCAGCATCGCCGCCCTCGGCGCGGTCGCCGCGCTCACTCTCGCCGGCTGCGCCGCGAACGAGACCGCCCCCGACACCGACCCGGGCGCGAGCGCTCCGGCCGGCGAGGAGACCACCGCCACGCTCAGCGGCACGATCGAGGCCACCGGCGCCTCCTCGCAGGGCTCGGCTCAGGAGGCCTGGGTCGCGGAGTTCCAGACCGCCAACCCCGAGGCCAACGTGCTCTACGAGGCCACCGGATCGGGCGTCGGCCGCGACAACTTCAAGGCCGGTGCGTCGAACTTCATCGGCTCCGACCGCGCCTTCAAGATCGAGGAGATCGAGGAGGGCGGCTTCGGCGCCTGCACCTCGGACGACATCGTCGAGGTCCCGAACTACATCTCGCCGATCGCGGTCGCGTTCAACCTCGGCGACATCGAGACCCTGAACCTCGACGCCGACACGATCGCCAAGATCTTCAACGGCGACATCACGTCGTGGGACGACGAGGCCATCGCCGCCCTGAACGAGGGCGTCGAGCTGCCCGCCACGACCATCACGCCGGTGCACCGCGCCGACGCGTCGGGCACGCAGGAGACCTTCCAGAACTACCTCGCCGCCACGGCCCCCGACGTGTGGACCCACGAGGTCTCGGACGAGTGGCCGCTGCAGAGCGGTGAGGGCGCCGACGGCACCTCGGGCGTCGTCGACGCCATCGCCGCGGGCGACGGCTACATCGGCTTCGCCGACGCGTCGCGCACCAGCGAGCTCGGCCAGGTGGCCGTGCAGAACGGCGACGAGTTCATCTCGTACTCGGCCGACGCCGCCGCGGCGCTCGTCGAGGCCTCGCCGCTCGAGGAGGGCCGCCAGCCCCACGACCTCGCGTTCGCCGTCGACCCGGCCGCAGCTCCCGCCGGTTCGTACCCGATCGCGCTGGTGTCGTACCTCATCGGCTGCGTCGAGTACGAGGACCCCGAGGTCGCCAGCCTGGTCAAGGGCTACTTCCACTTCGTGACCTCGGAGGAGGGCCAGCAGATCGGCGCGGAGGCCGCCGGTGCCGCCCCGCTGTCCGCGGACCTGTCGGCCAAGGTCGCCACGGCGATCGACGCCATCGTCACGGAGTGACCCTGACCGCCTGATCCTCGAATCAGCAACGCCGGTGCCCTCGCGCCTCTCCCTTCGTGGGATCCTCGGTTCCGAGGAGCGCGAGGGCACCGGCACTTGTCTGACACAGCCCGGCATCACGCCAGCCTTCAGCACGAACCCGAACACCTGAGGAGCGGGACCCCATGACCACGACCACGAGGGAACCCGAGGCGCCCGCCTCGGAGCCCGCCCAGCCGCCGAAGGCCGTGAAGCGGCCGGGCGACATCATCTTCTCGGGCACCGCGCTCGGCTCGGGCCTGATCATCCTGATCGTGCTCGCGGCGGTCGCGCTGTTCCTGATCATCCAGTCGCTGCCGGCCTTCAAGCCGGACACCAGCGACAACAACATCCTCAAGGGCCAGCCGTTCCTCGAGTGGGTCTGGCCGCTCGTGTTCGGCACGATCTGGGCCTCGGCGATCGCCCTCGTGATCGCGATGCCGATCGCCCTGGGCATCGCGCTGTTCATCTCGCACTACGCGCCGCGCAAGCTGGCCGGCGTGATCGGCTACATGATCGACCTCCTGGCCGCGGTGCCCTCGGTCGTGTTCGGCCTGTGGGGCGCGTTGACCTTCGCGCCGATCCTCGTGCCGTTCTACAAGTGGCTCAACGCCAACCTGGGCTGGATCCCGCTGTTCGCGGTCGACGAGGGCACGGCCCCGTCGGGCTCGGGCAAGACGATCCTGACCGCCGGTCTCGTCCTCGCGGTCATGATCCTGCCGATCATCACCGCGATCTGCCGCGAGATCTTCCTGCAGACGCCGAAGCTGCACGAGGAGGCCGCGCTGGCCCTCGGCGCGACGCGCTGGGAGATGATCCGGATGGCCGTGCTGCCGTTCGCGCGCAGCGGCATCGTGTCGGCGGCCATGCTGGGTCTCGGCCGCGCGCTCGGCGAGACCATGGCCGTGGCCATGGTGCTCGCGCCGTCGTCGCTCGTGACCTTCCAGCTGCTCAGCACGGTCAATCCCTCGACCATCCCCGCCACGATCGCCCTGCGCTTCCCCGAGGCGCACGGCGATGGCACCGCGACGCTCGTCGCGGCGGGCCTGATCCTGTTCGTGGTGACCTTCGCGGTCAACTTCGTGGCGCGCTGGATCGTCTCGCGCCGCGCCGAGTTCTCTGGAGCGAACTGATGACCGCCACCGCCTCCGCCCCTCGCACGGCGGCCCCGTCGCTCCGCTCCGGCCACATGCCGGCCAGCATGCCGTGGATGCTGCTCGCGTTCTCGATGTTCGTCGCGGGCGTCGTGTTCGCGCTGCTGAACACCAGCGGCGACATCGCGCAGTTCAACATCGCCGGCACGCTGCTGCTCGGCATGGTGATCTACCTGATCGCGATCGGCGTGTTCTCGAGCATCGCCGAGAGCCGCCGGCACGCGGTCGACCGCGTCATGACGGCCCTCGTGGTGACCGCGTTCGTCCTCGCGCTGCTGCCGCTCGTCTCGCTCCTGTACACGGTGATCGTCGAGGGCTTCGCGCGCCTGGACGGCACGTTCTTCAGCAACTCGATGCGCAACGTGGTGGGTGCCGGCGGCGGCGCCGTGCACGCCATCTGGGGCACGGTGCTCGTCACGCTCGTCGCGACGGTCATCTCCGTGCCGATCGGCATCATGACCGCGATCTACCTCGTCGAGTACGGCCGCGGCAAGATCGCCCGCACGATCACGTTCCTCGTCGACGTCATGACGGGCATCCCGTCGATCGTCGCGGGTCTGTTCATCTACGCGGTGTTCTCGCTGTTCATCCGGCCCGGCATCTCGTTCGGCTTCATGGGCGCGCTGGCCCTGACCGTCCTGATGATCCCGGTCGTGGTGCGCGGCACCGAGGAGATGCTGCGGATCGTGCCGAACGAGCTGCGCGAGGCCTCGTACGCGCTCGGCGTGCCGAAGTGGCTGACGATCGCGAAGGTCGTGCTGCCCACGGCCATCACGGGCATCACCACCACGGTCATGCTGTCGATCTCGCGCGTCATCGGCGAGACCGCGCCCCTGGTCCTCACGTCGGGCATCACGCCGAATCTGAACGTCAACCTGTTCGACGATCCGATGATGACGCTGCCGGTGTTCGCGTTCTTCAGCTACGACCAGCCCGGCGTCGACGTGCAGGCCTACCTCGACCGCGCGTGGGCGGCCGCGCTCACCCTCATCCTCATCGTCATGGTCCTCAACCTCGGCGCGCGACTGATCGCCAAGGTGTTCGCCCCCAAGATGACCGGCCGCTGACCAGGCCCGACTGCGTCAGCTTCAGACTGCTTCAGACTGCGAAAAGAAAGAGACCCAGGTGTCCAAGAGCATCGAAGTCAACGACCTCGACGTCTACTACGGCGACTTCCTCGCCGTGGAGGGCGTGTCCATCGACATCCAGCCGCGCACCGTGACGGCCTTCATCGGCCCGTCGGGCTGCGGAAAGTCCACGTTCCTGCGCACGCTCAACCGCATGCACGAGGTGATCCCCGGCGCCTACGTCAAGGGCGAGGTGCTGCTGGACGGCGAGGACCTGTACGGAAACGGCGTCGACCCCGTGATGGTGCGCCGCCAGGTGGGCATGGTCTTCCAGCGCCCGAACCCGTTCCCGACCATGTCGATCCGCGAGAACGTGCTGGCGGGCGTGAGCCTCAACAACAAGCGCCTGTCCAAGAGCGACGCCGACGACCTCGTAGAGAAGTCGCTGCGCGGCGCGAACCTCTGGAACGAGGTCAAGGACCGCCTCGAGAAGCCCGGATCGGGCCTGTCGGGCGGACAGCAGCAGCGTCTGTGCATCGCGCGCACGATCGCGGTCTCGCCCCAGGTGATCCTGATGGACGAGCCGTGCTCGGCCCTCGACCCGATCTCGACCTTCGCGATCGAGGAGCTCATCTCGGAGCTCAAGAACGACTTCACGGTCGTGATCGTGACGCACAACATGCAGCAGGCCTCGCGCGTGAGCGACAAGACCGCGTTCTTCAACATCGCGGGCACGGGCAAGCCGGGAAAGCTCATCGAGTACAACGACACCGCGACGATCTTCACGACGCCGTCGGTGCAGGCGACCGAGGACTACGTCTCGGGCCGCTTCGGTTGATGTGATCGTGTGACGCGGTCGGCCTCGCCTTCGGGCGGGGCCGACCGCTTTTGTTCGGCAGACTGAGTCCATGACGCTTCTCGCCGCCCGACGGGTGATCGACGGATCCGGATCGGATGGGCCGGGCTGGGTGCTCACGGACGGCGACCGCCCCGCAGAGCGCGGCACGGGAGCGCCGCCGCGCACGCCCGACCGGGAGGTCGACGCGCTGCTGCCCGGTTTCGTCGACGCGCACGCGCACGGTGCGCGCGGCGTCGACTTCGCGACCGTCGGCGCGGATCCGTCCGAGGCGATCGCGTGGCACGCCGCCCGCGGGTCGACCGCGCTGGTCGCCTCGCTCGCCACCGGAACGCTCGAGGACACCCGGGCGCGGCTGGCCGAGCTCGCTCCGCTGGTGCGCGCGGGTGCGCTCGCGGGCCTGCACCTCGAGGGACCCTTCCTGAGCGCCGGGCGCCGCGGCGCCCACAACCCCGAGCTGCTGCGGGCGCCCGCGCGCTCCGACATCGAGGCGCTGCTCGGGGCCGGCGACGGGACGATCCGGATGGTCACTCTCGCGCCCGAGCTGCCGGGGGCCGACGACGCGATCCGGGTCCTCGCCGAGGCCGGCGTCCGCGTCGCGATCGGCCACACCGAGGCCGACGCCGACACGGTCGCCCGCGCGGTCGACCTCGGTGCGTCGATCATGACGCACCTGTTCAACGGCATGCCGCCGCTGCACCACCGCTCCCCCGGACCCGTCGGCGTCGGGCTGTCGGAGGCGCGCGTCACGGTGGAGCTGATCGGCGACGGGGCCCACCTCGACGACCGCGTGCTCGACCTGGCGCTGCGCGACTGCGCGGGCCGGGCGATGCTCGTGTCCGACGCGATGGCCGCGGCGGGCCTCGGCGACGGCGCCTACATGCTCGCCGGATCCGACATCCTGGTGCGCGGCGGCGTCGCGACGGTCGCGGGCACCGACGCCCTCGCGGGCAGCACCTCGTCCGTGTCGGACGCGGTCGAGCGCCTGCTGGCGCGCGGCGCGGATCCGGCCACGATCGCCGAACTCACGTCCGCGACGCCGGCGCGCGCGCTCGGCCTGCAGGTCCCACCGCTCGCCGTCGCGCTCGACGGCGGGCGGGTCGAGCGGATCTAGTTGTAGTGCCCAGGGACGTTGTTTGACCTGGATGCCGTGACAGGACGAGAACCTCCGGTCAGAGTGGAGCTGCTTAGACACCCGCTCAAGACCGGAGGTTCTCGTGTCTCACGCTAATGCGGCGCTGACGCCGCGCCAACGACTCCGCCTTGCCCGCAAGATCGTCGACGAGGAGTGGACGGTCGCCGCGGCGGCTGACTACTTCCGCGTCTCCTGGCCGACGGCCGACAAGTGGGCACGCCGTTATCTCGAGCTCGGCGAGGCCGGGATGGCCGACCGGTCCTCCCGGTCGCACTCGCATCCGAACAAGACCCCACCGCATCTGGTGAAGAAGATCGTCCACCTGCGGATCCGCAAGCGACTCGGTCCCGTTCAGCTCGCCGGGCGGATGGGGATGCCCGCCTCGACGGTCCACGCGGTCCTGACGCGTTGCCGGCTGAACCGGCTCTCCCACGTCGACGTCAAGACCGGGGAACCCGCTCGCCGCTATGAGCACGAGACGCCGGGAGGGCTGATCCATGTCGACGTGAAGAAGCTCGGCAACATCCCCGATGGCGGCGGCTGGCGCTACGTCGGACGCGCCCAAGGACGACGCAACCGCGCCGCGACGCCCGACAAGGACCGCAACATCTACCGGAACCCGCTGATGCGGCACGCGTTCGTCCACACCGTCATCGATGACCACTCCCGCGTCGCCTACGCCGAGATCCACGACGATGAACGCGCCGAGACCGCGATCGGCGTCCTCCGACGCGCGACGTCCTGGTTCGCTGACCGCGGCGTCCGCCTCGAGCGGGTCCTATCCAACAACGGCTCCGCCTACCGCTCACATGCCTGGAAACGGGCCTGCAGCGACCTCGGCATCGCGCCGAAGTTCACCCGCCCTCGCCGCCCTCAGACCAACGGCAAGATCGAGCGCTTTCACCGCACCCTCGCCGACGGCTGGGCCTACTCGAAGCACTACAACAGCGAATCAGCCCGCCGAGCGGCACTCCCCGCCTGGCTGCACTTCTACAATCACCACAGGCCCCACACCGCCATCGGAAAGCTCCCGCCCATCAGCCGGATCTCAAACAACCTGGCTGGGCACTACATCTAGTCGCGCGGGCTCAGCAGGTACGCGTTCATCGCGGCCGTGAGCTCGGCGTCGACGGCCAGCTCCGCGCCGTCGAGGTGCGTGACGGGCGCGGCGAGGCGCACGCTGGAGACGAGCCACAGGGCGTCGGCGTCGGCGAGCGCGGCCGCGGGGACGTGCTCGTAGCCGGTCGAGTGCCCCCGCTCCTCGAGCCAGTCGAAGACGCTCAGCTGCGTCGTGCCCTGCAGGATGCCGCCGGTGGGCTCGGGGGTGACGAACGTGTCGCCGTGCCGCAGGATCACGGAGGCCGTCGGCGCCTCGAGGACGTAGCCGTCGCTCGTCAGGAAGATCGCGTCGTCCGCGCCGCGCCGGTGCGCCTCGCGCAGCGCCGCCATGTTCACGGCGTAGGACAGCGTCTTGGCGCCGAGCAGCAGCCACGGCGAGCGCGCGGCGGCGCGGCTGTCGAGGCCGCGGTCGAGCGTCGCGACCCTGATCCCGCGCGTGCGCGACGCGGTGTGGTCCGGCACGGGCGAGGCCGTGACCCAGGCGGTCGGGCCCTCCAGGCCCGTCGCCGCGCGCTCGACGCCGCGGCTCAGGATGAGCTTGATCGCGCTCTCGCCGGCCGGGCACTCGGCGGCCGCGCGATCGACCGCGGCGCGCCACTGCCCGAGGTGCGGTGCAGGCAGGTCGCACAGCCGCGCGGAGTGCGCGAGGCGCTCGAGGTGCGCCTGCACCTCCTGAGCGTGCCCGTCCACCACGCCGATGGTCTCGAAGATCCCGTCGCCGCGCTGGGTGCTCAGCTCGCCCACGCTGAGCGCGGGCGCATCCGGATCGATCACGGCGAGCGTGTCGGAGAAGTCGGTGCGGGCGTCGTCGTCCGGCACGGGGGCGACGATCAGGGCGAAGCGCCAGGTCATGAAGAGAGCCTACGAGGGCATGAGAAAGCCGGACCGCAGAAACGCCTCTCGGCGCGAGGCCGCTCGGAGCGGCGAATATTGGAGCCCGGGGTTTGCTGCGGCCCGGCTGCTCCAGTTTAACGGAGCACCCCCGGCCCGCATTCCCGGGTGCGGGATGTGGACCGGATGTTCAGGTCGGCGAGCAGTTCAGGTCAGCGAGTCACGGCGCCACAGTCGCGCCGAGGTCGTGAGATCGCGCGCATACGTCGCCAGGCGCAGGGCGCGGGTGGTCAGGGTGCTGGCGCGGTGCGGCTCGGTCGGCTCGTAGTCGTCGGCGAGGTGGGTCGCGCCCGAGGCCTGCACGCGGCAGAACGCCGCCGCGCGGTCGAGGGCCACCGCGAAGTCCCCCTGGAACGCGCCCCGCAGGATCGTGTCGATGAGATCCACGAGCTCGCCCGGCCCGGCGGGCACGGGCGCGCCGGCGACCAGGGCGTCGGGAGAGCGCAGCTCCACCCGGCCCCGGTCGTACAGCAGGGCCGCGGTCGCGGCGTCGTCGTGGATCGACGCCTGCAGCAGGTACAGCCGCCACAGCGTGCCGGGCAGGCTCAGCGCGGGCGAGCGCGACCACAGCTCGGCGATGTCGTCGATCCCGTGCCGCGACGTGAACGCGACGAGCCGCTCGACGGCATCCGGATCGCGCTCCTCGCGCACGCGCGACAGCAGCGCCGCGGCGGTGGAGTGCGCGGCGCGCGACACCTCCGCCGGATCCTGGGCCGCGAACACGCGGTCGAAGGTCTCCGACGGACGCCGCACGGGCTTGTGGAAGTCGTCGGTCATCGATCCAGGCTAGCCGCGCCGGAGGCGCACCGGTGCCGTCCCGCGGCCCCGTAAGGTAGGTGCGGGCCTATAGCTCAGTTGGCAGAGCATCGGACTTTTAATCCGCGGGTCGTGGGTTCGAGCCCCACTGGGCCCACCAGGCGAACCCGCTCAGCCGTCGACCTCCTCGGCGGTCAGCGTGATGCCGCCCAGCGCGTTGGCCGAGTCGGCCATCTTCGCGAGCCAGCGCTGGTTCAGTTCGGGCGCCTCCGGCTCCTCGAACACGAAGCGCAGCGGGATGGCCGGGTTCAGCCAGATCGTCGAGCGCCCACCCGCCTTTCCCGGCGGATGCTTCCAGGACACCGCGAAGCTCTCGCCGCGGCGGAGCTTGGCGAGGATGACGACCTTGAGATGGGACAGCGCGCGATCCTCGATCTCGATCGGGGGCTCCACGCTGTCGTAGATGAGTGTGCCCATGCCTGCGGACGCTACCCACGCCGGATCTCTCACCGAATGGGGTTGACGGATGCCGCCTCTCTCCCCCCCCCCCCCGAGAGGGGACGCCGCACGGGGCGACGTCCCCTCGGCCGGATCAGCCCGCGAGCGCCGCGCGGATGCCGGCGTCGATCTCCTCGGGGGTGCGGACGAGCGAGGCCTTCACGAAGCGGCTCCAGTCGTCGACGAGCACCTCGCCGTCGCCGCGCTCGACGCCATCCAGCGCGGCGCGGGCGACGTCCGACGGAGCGATCTTCGGCCCGTCGTAGCCCCGCATGATGTCCGTGTCGGCCGCGCCGAGATGGACCCCCGTGACGAGCGTGCCCTGCGCCGCGAGCTCCTGTCGGGCGCTGTTGGTCAGCGCCCACTCGGCGGCCTTCGCTGCGTGGTAGGCGCCCGCACCCGGCGTCGTGAACCACGACACCGCCGACAGCACGTTGACGATCGCACCGCCGCCGTTGCGCGCGAGCGCCGGCGCGAACGCGCGGATCATCGACAGCGTCCCCCAGAAGTGCGTGTCCATCTCGCGACGCGCGCGCTCCAGATCCGGCACCGTGACCAGATCCGATCCGGTCGCGATCCCCGCGTTGTTGACGAGCAGCGTGACGTCGGACGCGGCCGCGGCCGCATCCGCGACGCTCTGCGGATCGGTGATGTCCAGGCGCAGCGGCGTCACGCCGGGCAGATCCACGAGCTCGGGACGTCGGGCGGCGGCGTAGACCGTGGCGCCTCGCTCCACCAGCTCCTGCGCGAGCGCGCGACCGATCCCGCGGTTGGCTCCCGTGACGAGAGCGACGGCTCCGTTGATGTCCATGTGAGGTTCCCTTCCTTCGGACGACCTCGAGTACCGTAGAACCTGACATCAATGTCAGGGTCAAGCGGAGGAGCCGGGATGCGGATCGGGGAGCTGTCGGAGCGCACCGGCGCCAGCGTGCGCTCGCTGCGCTACTACGAGCAGCAGGGGCTCATGACGTCCGAGCGCACGCCCAGCGGTCAGCGGACCTTTCACGCGGACGCCGTCGAGCGGGTGCGGCTGATCCAGCTGCTCCTCGCCGCGGGGTTGTCCAGCCCGCGCATCCTCGAGATGATGCCGTGCATCCACTCCGGCACCACGACGCGCGCGCAGCGGCGGATGCTCGAGGGCGAGCGCCTCCGGATCGAGGAGCGGATCGCCGAGCTCGAGTCCGCGCGCGAGCGCCTGTCGCGGGTGATCCGGATCGCGCGGGAGCGCGACGAGGAGCGCGCGCCCGCCGCCTGATGCCGGAACACCGGGTGAACGGCACACCGGTTCCGCTCCCGTCGCCCCGCGCGGCCCCCCGCGGGGCGTAGCGTCGTGCGCATGACCACCACGTCGGACAGAGCCCTCACCCTCAAGTCGCTGCACGAGGCGCCGGAGATCCTCCGCGTCGTCAACGTCTGGGACGCCATCAGCGCCAAGGTCGTCGGCGATCTGCCGGGCACGCGCGCGCTCGCCACCGCCGGTCACTCGATCGCCGCGAGCCACGGCTTCGCCGACGGCGCGATCCCGCTCGACGACATGCTCGCCGCGGTCGCCGAGATCGTCGCCGCGACGGATCTGCCCGTGACGGCAGACCTCGACGACGGGTACGAGGACCCGGCCGAGACCGTCCGGCGGGCGATCGGCGTGGGCGTGGTCGGCGCGAACGTCGAGGACCGGCTGGTACCGCTTCCCGACGCGGTCTCGCGCGTGGCGGCGATCGTCGCCGCGGCCGAGGCCGAGGGCGTCGCCTTCCAGCTCAACGCGCGCACGGACGCGTTCGTGCGCGGCGGCGACCGGCCGATCGACGAGATCGTGGACGACGCGATCGCCCGCGGCCGCGCCTTCCTCGACGCGGGCGCGTCCCTGGTGTTCGTGCCCGCGCCCCTGGACCACGGGCTCACCGAGCGCCTGGTCGCAGGGATCGGCGAGCGCAAGGTGAGCGTGATCGGCGTGCCCGGAGCGCTCGCGGCGGCCGAGTACGAGGCTCTCGGCATCGCCCGGATCTCGTACGGCCCACTGCCGCAGCGCGTCGCCCTGCGCGCCCTGCGGGACCTCGCGACGGACCTCTACGGCGACGGCGTCATCCCCCAGGACACCCCCGCGCTGAACTGACGCCTCCGGACACAGAAAGATCTTTCCGGCGGATGTCGATCCCCGCGTGCGCCGTCCGACGCCTGGGTGAAAGGGTCGAGACACGGCCCGCACACCGACGAAGGAGTTCGAGATGGCCAAGTACATGCTGATCATGCGCGCGACCGACGAGGCGATCGCCGCATCGTCGGAGATCCCGTTCGAGGAGATCATCGCGCAGATGGGCGCCTACAACGAGTCGATGATCAAGGCCGGCGTGATGGTGGGCGGCGACGGGCTGGCTCCCGAGCCGGGCGTCGTGGTCGACTTCTCCCAGACGCCGCCGGTCGTCACCGACGGGCCGTACGGCGAGACCAAGGAGCTGTTCAACGGCTTCTGGGTGCTCGAGGTGCCGACGATCGAGGAGGCCGCCGAGTGGGCGAAGCGCGCGCCGCTCAGCGCCGGCAGCAAGCTCGAGATCCGGCGCATCACGGGCGTGGAGGATTTCCCCGCCGACAACGAGTGGATCCAGAAAGAAGAGCAGTGGCGCGACGAGCTCGCGCACAAGGCTGAGCAGGCCTGACATGCCCGACGCCCGCACCGCCTCGGCGACCCGCGCCGTCGAGGCGGTGTGGCGCATGGAGTCCGCCCGCATCGTCGCCACCCTCACGCGGCAGACACGCGACTTCGCGCTGGCGGAGGACGTCGCGCAGGAGGCGCTGGCCGATGCTCTGACCTCCTGGCCCGTCTCGGGCGTCCCGGCCAACCCCGGCGCGTGGCTCGTCGCGGTCGCCCGCCGCCGGGCGATCGACCACTGGCGCCGGCAGGCGACACGGGACGACCGCCACGCGCGGCTCGCACGCGACCTCGACGAGCGGACAGAGGCCTGGGAGCCGGACGAGATCGAGGACGACGTGCTGCGCCTGATCTTCGTCGCGTGCCACCCGGTGCTCTCGCGCGAGGCGAGCATCGCGCTGACGCTGCGGGTGGTGGGCGGCCTGTCGTCCGAGCAGATCGCACGCGCATTCCTCGTGCCCGTCGCTACCGTGCAGCAGCGCATCGTCCGCGCGAAGAAGACCCTCGCCGCGGCGGCCGTGCCGTTCGAGGTGCCCTCCCCCGACGAGTACCCCGCGCGCCTGTCGGCCGTGCTCAGCGTGCTGTACCTGGTGTTCAACGAGGGCTATGCCACGAGCGGCGGCGGCTGGATGCGCCCGGACCTCGGCCGCGAGGCCCTGCGCCTCGCCCGCGTGCTGTCCGGTCTCCTGCCCGCGGAGCCCGAGGCGCACGGTCTCGTGGCGCTCATGGCGCTGAACGCCGCGCGGTTCCCGGCCCGACTCGATCCGTCGGGAGATCCGATCCTGCTGGCGGATCAGGATCGCACGCGCTGGGACCGCGGGCTGATCGCGTTGGGCAGGGACGCGCTCGCCCGGTGCGACGCCCTCGGCCGCGGCCGCGGTCCGTACACCCTGCAGGCGGCGATCGCCGAGTGCCACGACGTCGCACCGTCGGCCGAGGAGACGGACTGGGAGCGGATCACGCTGCTGTACGAGGCGCTGGGGCGGATCGCGCCGTCCCCGGTCGTGGAGCTGAACCGCGCGGTCGCGGTGTCGATGGTGGAGGGTCCCGCCACGGCCCTGCGCATCGTCGACGGGCTCGCCGGAGCGCTCGCGGGCTACCCGCAGCTGCCGGGCGTGCGCGCCGAGCTGCTGATCCGCCTCAGCCGCCCCGACGAGGCCCGCGCCGAGCTCGAGACCGCCGCGCGGCTCACGGTCAGCGACGCGGAGCGCACGGTGTTCGCGCGCAAGCTCCGCGCCCTCGGCTGAGAGCCCGCGGCCGCTACGCCAGTCGCACCCGCGCGCGGCCGTCGTCGACGGGCAGTTCGCCGCGCGCGGTCGCGAGGATCCCGTACGAGTTCAGCAGGATGGATCCGCCATGGCTGTCGAGGAACGCCGTGTCGGCGGCGTCCCGTCCCGTCGCGATCCGGACGAGGCTCTGTCGCGGGGCGAGCCGGGTCGCGTCCACCACGATCCATTCGTCGTCGACGAGGGCCTCGACCACCGCGTGGAAGTCCATCGGGCTGAGCCCCGGCGCGTACACGGCGGCCAGGCGCGCCGGGATGCCGAGCGCGCGCAGGATCGCGATCGTCAGGTGCGCGTAGTCGCGGCAGACGCCCGCGCCGTCCAGCAGCGTGTCGATCGCGCTGTCGTTGACGTCGCTGACCCCCGGGACGTAGCGCAGCCGGGAGGCGACGAACGCGACCACGTCGTCCACCAGGTCGGCGATCGGCCGCGCCGTGTCGAACTGCGAGCCGACCAGCGCGAAGAACCGGTCGGACTCGGCGTAGCGGCTCGGCCGCAGGTACACGGACCGATCGTGCGGCGCGACGGGCACGGGTGATCCGGCATGCTCGACCTCGGCGCGGTACGCCACCTCGAGCCGCCCCGGGCGCAGCTTCAGGCGGTGGATCCGCCCGCCCACCGGGTCGACGAGCTCCTCGTACTCGACCGGCTCGCCGTCCAGCGCGACCGCGAGGGACTCGTCGACCCGGATGCCCGGCACACGGGCGACCGCGATCTGCATCTCCAGCTCGGTGGCGGACTGCACCTCGATGTCGAGGCTGACGCTGATGTCGCGCGGCGTCATGCCCGCTCGCTCGCGGCGAGCTCGGCGCCGGCATGGGCGAGTTCGGCGAGGGCGGCCTCGCTGGGCTCCGCGGCGACACCGGCGATCAGGTCCGTCAGCACGCGCACGTGCTGGCCGTGCGCGAGCGCGTCGAGGGCCGAGGCGCGCACGCAGTGGTCCGTCGCGATGCCGACGACGTCCACCGTCTCTATCCCGCGCTCGGCGAGAACCGCGGCCACCGTGGATCCGTCGTCCGTGACGCCCTCGAACATCGAGTACGCCGGCTTCCCCTGTCCCTTCCGGACGTGGTGGGTCACCGCGGTCGTGTCGAGGCCGGGGTCGTACTCGGCGCCCTCGGTGCCCGCGATGCAGTGCGGCGGCCAGCTGTCGACGAAGTCCGGGGCGTCGGAGATGTGCCCGCCGTTGTCGCTGTCGGGGTCGTGCCAATCGCGCGACGCGACGATCACGGCGTAGTCGCCCGCGTGCGCCGCGAGCAGCCGGGTGATCCCGGTCGCGACGGCGTCGCCGCCGTCCACGCCGAGCGCGCCGCCCTCGGTGAAGTCGTTCTGCACGTCGACGATCAGCAGGGCTCTGGTCATGATCCGAGCGTACGCCCGGGACGATCCGCAGGAGAATGGATGCGTCCCCCTGCCGCTGGAGGTCACGGATGTCCGAGAAGCTCGACGTCAAGAAGTCGTGGGACGCCTACCGCGCGAGACACCGCCGGTTCGACATCGTGGACGTGCCGGAGCTGCAGTACCTCATGGTCGACGGCCACGGCGATCCGAACTCGGCGGCCTTCGCCGAGGCCGTGGCTGCGCTGTATCCGGTCGCGTACCGGCTCAGGTCCGCGAGCCGGCGCGCGCTCGACCGCGACTATGTCGTGCCGCCGCTCGAGGGCCTGTGGTGGGCCGACGACATGGCGTCGTTCACGACCGCACGCGACAAGTCGCGGTGGGACTGGACGCTGATGATCCTGGTGCCCGAGTGGATCGGCGCGGCGCTGTTCGCCGGTGTCGAGGGATCGGACGGCGTGCGGCTCGAGGCGCTGGCGGAGGGCCGGTGCGTGCAGACGCTGCACGTCGGCTCCTTCGACGACGAGGGCCCCGTGCTGGCGCGCCTGCACGACGAGGTCATCCCCGGGCACGGGCTGGTGCCGACCGGCCGGCACCACGAGATCTATCTCGGCGACTTCCGCCGCGTGCCGCCCGAGCGGAGGCGCACGATCCTGCGTCAGCCCGTGCGGGCCGCCTAGCCCGTGACCATCGCGACGATCTGCACGGCCAGCGCGATCGCGCCGACCGCGCCGCACGCGAGCGCGACGCCGCCGAGCAGGCGCGGCCACGGCGAGTGCTGATGCAGGCGCACGTCGTCGCGCGTGCCCACGCGGTGGAACAGCTCGACCTCGTCGCCGCGGGCGGCCGCGCGCAGCTCGGCGGTGAGCGGCGCCTCGTGCACGCCGTCGTCGCCGAACCACCGCACGACCTGACGCCGGGGCGCGTCGGGTGCGGGGTCGCCGATGACGACGCCGCGGATCGGCACCCACGTGCCGTCGGCGAGTCGCGCGATCAGCGCCGCCCCGCCGAACAGGACGGCCGCTCCGATGCCCACCCACGACAGGATCTCGGTGATCGCGCCGATCGCATCCATCACGCGAGCACCACCGCGATCGCGCGCGCGTAGCGCGCCGCGTCGAAGCCCGGAAGCAGCGCGGACTGCAGCACGGCGCCCTGCCCGAAGGCGAGCATCGCGGGCAGCGCCTCCCCCGCCCACCGCGCGGCGGCCTCGGGTCCCAGGCCGCGCTCCTGCGCGGCCCAGCTCTCCAGGTAGCCCGCGAATCCCTCCGCCAGGGAGCCGAACGCCTCGGCCGCTATGGATTCGAAGTCCGGCTCGGTCACCGCTTCTCCCCAGAGCTGCACGATCAGCGCCGTCCCGATGCCCTCGCGGTCGAGCCCCTCGATGAGGCGACGCACGACCTCGGACGGCGGCGGCACGCGCGTGCCCTGCGTGTCGTGGATGACCTGTGTGACGCGGCCCAGGATCGTGCGCTTGGCGACGCCGATGGCGATCTCGCGCTTGCCGCCGAAGTACGAGTAGATGGCGCCCGCCGACAACCCGGACGCCGAGATGATGTCGGCCATCGACGCGGCTCGGAACCCCTTCTCGGCGAAGCAGGCGAGCGCGGCGTCGAGGATCTGGTCCCGCCGGGAGGCGCGGTGCGCATCGCTGACCTTCGGCATCCGGCACCCTCCTTGATTTCTCGACGATACCCGGATAATAAAGAACGAGTATTCGTTTTTCCGACTCGAAGGAGCATCGATGTCCACTCCTGCACACCCCTCCGCGCGCACACCCTGGGGTCGCGGCGTCGCCCTGGGCCTCGTGCTCGCCGTCGTGGTCTCGATCATCGTGCTCGCCTTCTCATGGCCCGCCGTGACGTCCGAGCCCCGGGACCTGCCCGTCGCGATCACCGGACCGGCCGAGCAGCTCGCGATGGTCGAGCAGGCGGTCACCGAGAACGCCGAAGGCGCCGTGGCGCTGACCGAGGTGGACGACCGCGACGCCGCCGTCGACGCGATCGAGGGCCGCGAGGTCTATGGCGCGGTCGTGCTCGGGCAGGCGCCCGAGGTGCTCACCTCCTCGGCCGCGAGCCCCGTGGCCGCGCAGCTGCTGGGCGGCATCGCCGCGCAGCTGCAGCAGCAGGCCGCCCAGGCGGCCGCCGCCGCGGGCGCCCCCGCGCCGACCGTCGCGGTGACCGACGTGGTGCCGTTGCTGGACACCGACCCGCGCGGCGCGGGCATGACCGCGGCATCGTTCCCCCTCGTGCTCGGCGGGATGATCGGCGGCATCGCGATCACGATGGCGATCGGCGGCGTGTGGCGCCGCGTCGCCGCGCTCCTCGCCTACTCCGTCGCCGCGGGCCTCGCGATCGCGGGGATCCTGCAGGGCTGGTTCGCCGTGCTCGCAGGCGCCTACCTGCTCAACGCCGCCGCGTTCGGCCTGTCGCTGCTGGCCATCGGCGCGACCATCGTCGGCTTCGCGTCGATCGTGGGCCGTCCGGGCATCGCGCTCGGGCCGGTCCTGTTCCTCCTCATCGCGAACCCCATCTCCGGTGCCGCGATGCCGCGCGAGTTCCTGCCCGCCCCGTGGGGCGAGGTCGGTCAGTGGTTCCCGCCGGGCGCCGGCGCGACGCTCGTGCGCGACCTCTCCTACTTCCCCGGGGCCGACACGACCTTCCCGTGGCTGGTGCTCGCCGTCTGGGCGGCCGGCGGGCTGGTGCTCGCCGCCATCGGGCACTTCCGCTCGAGCGGGCCGCTCGTGATCGCCGAGTCGGACGAGACGCAGCCGGCGGCCGCGTGAGCGGATGCGCCCCGGCTCAGCCGAGGGGCGCGGTCAGCGGGTCGATGGGCCGGCGACCGCGCCCCTCGGCCGACTGAACCGCGAGTCCCTCGCGCGCCCAGTACTCGAAGCCGCCGATCATCTCGCGCACCCGATAGCCGCGGCGGCTCAGCTCGAGCGCGGCGCGCGTGGCGCCGTTGCACGCGGGTCCCCAGCAGTACACGACGAGGTTCGGCAGACCGGCGAGCTCGGCGTGCCGCTCGGCCAGCTCGCGGCCCGGCAGGTGGATCGCGCCGGGCACGTGGCCCTGGTCGAACGACACCCGGCTGCGCACGTCGACGATCGTCAGCGGCTCGCCCGCCGCGCGGGCGGCGGCGACATCCGAGGGATCCGTCTCGTGGCGCAGCTTCCGGGCGAACCAGGAGACGGCGTCGGAGGTGTCCGCGGCGGTTTCGGCGAGGTCGGTCATGGACCCATTGCGCCACACCGCGAGGAGATATCCCGCTCCGAGGGCGGATCCGGCGGAAATCCTCCGAAGACGTGCCGATCTCCTCCGGTGACGGCGCCGCGAGGACGCGCCGGGAAAGCGAGAAGGCCCCCGGAGTGGAGTCCGGAGGCCTTTTCGAGCCACCTGTCAGATTTGAACTGACGACCTGCTCATTACGAGTGAGCTGCTCTACCCCTGAGCTAAGGTGGCGTTCCGCACCGCTCGCGCGGCACGAAGATCAATCATACCCGATGCGAACTCGTGCTTCGAACCGGGGCGACCGCCGGGAGCGCCGGGATCAGGGTGCGCAGCGGAGCCCGTCCTGCGGCACCGTGCCGTCGACGAAGTAGGCGTCGACGGCGTCGTCGACGCACGCGCTCTGGCCGTTGTACGCCGTGTGCCCCTCGCCCTCGAACGTCACCAGCACGCCACTCGAGAGCTGCCCCGCCAGCGAGACCGCCCAGTCGTACGGAGTGGCGGGATCCCCGGTGGTGCCGACGACGACGATGGGCGCGGCGCCCGACGCGGCGATCTTCTCGCGCACGCCTGTGGGCTCGAGCGGCCACACCTCGCACACGCCCGGACCGTCCCAGTACGGCGCGACCGTCGGCGCCTCGCGCTGGAGCAGCGCAGCGGCCGCATCCTGCGCCTCCTGCGAGTCGTCGATCGGGTAGTCCATGCAGTTGTATGCCTGGAACGCCTCCGTGGAGTTGTCCGCGTACTCGCCCTCCTCCCGACCGTTGTAGAAGTCCGCGAGGACGAACGCCGTGGTGGGATCGCCCTGCAGCGTCTCGGTGAGCGCCTGGGTGAGATAAGGCCAGTTGTCCGGGGCGTACAGCGCCGCGACGATCGACGTCATGAGCACATCCGCACCGAGCTCCCGCCCGTCGGGGGCGGGCAGCGGCGAGCGGTCCACGGACGCGAGGAGCGCCGCGAGGTCGCCCATCGCCTGATCCACCGTCCCGGCGAACGGGCAGCTCGCCTGGCCCTGCCCCGCGCCGTCGAGACACGACTGCATGTAGGTGCGCAGCGCCCGCTCGAAGCCGACACCCTGCGTGACGCCGACGTCGGTGCCCGAGACGGACGGATCGATCGCCCCGTCGAGCACCAGCCGGCCGACGCGCTGCGGGAACAGCTTGGCGTAGGTCGCACCGAGGAACGTGCCGTACGAGTAGCCGAGGTAGGTCAGCTTCTCGTCGCCCAGCACGCCGCGCAGCAGATCCATGTCGCGGGCGGCCTGGTCGGTGGTGATGAACGGCAGGATCCCGCCGCTGTTCTCCTCGCACGCGTCGGCGAAGCCCTGATTCTCGGCCGTGAGCTCCTCCTCCCACTCGGGAGTGCCGCGCTCGTGCTGCGGGATCGCGTACAGGAACCGGTCCATCCCGGCCGCGTCGAGGCAGGTCACGGCGGTCGAGCGGCCCACGCCGCGTGGGTCGAAGCCGACGACGTCGTACCGCTCCTGCAGCCTCTCGCTGACGGCGAAGTCGACGGACTGCTCGATGAAGTCGTAGCCGCTGGCGCCGGGGCCACCGGGGTTCACGAGCAGCGAGCCGAGCCGGTCGCCGCCAGTCGCGGGCTGCCGCACGATCGCGAGCTCGATCTCACCCGCCTTGGCGTCATTCCAGTCCAGCGGCGCGGTGATCGTGGCGTGCTGGATATCGCTGCCCGTCCACTCGATGCGCTGCTCGTAGTACTGACGGAACTCGGGGCCGATGTCCTCCCCCACCTGCGGCGTCGGGTCGGGCCCGCGCACGTCCCGGGGCGGGATCTGCGCATAGAGGCAGCCGGAGAGGGCGAGCGATCCGGTGATCAGGATCGCGGCGGCGGCGAGCAGACGACGGATGCGGCGGGTCACGCTCTTCTCTCTGAGTTCGGGGAGCTTCCGCTGACGACCGTGACGAGCAGCGATTCGAGCGCGAGCGTGGGCTGCACGTTCTGCTCGAGCGCCTCGCGGGTCTCGGCGATGTGGTCGAGCACGGTCAGGGTGCGCGCGGCCGGCCACCTGGCGGCGCGCTCGCGCAGGTCCTCGACGAGCTCGAGGTTGATGATGTCGGCGTCCTCGCGGAACTGCAGCATGACGATGTCGCGGAACAGCGACTGCAGGTCGGTGAGCACGCGGTCGAGGCCGTCGCGCAGGCTGCGCGTCGCGCGGCGCTTCTGGTCGTCCTCGAGCGCGGTCAGCTGCGACCGGACGGCGGGCGGGATCCGGGCGCCGTCGGCGATGCCCACGGTGCGCAGCAGCGAGGCGCGCTCGGCCTCGTCGCGCTCGGTCGTGAGCGCCTTGGCGTCGTCGGTCGCGGCCTGCACGATTCGCCCCGCGACCTCGACCACGTCGGCGATGCCGCGCACGCTCAGCACGCCGCGCAGGGTCTCGTCGCGCCGGATCCGGGAGGCTTCGTCGGTCGCGAGACGCTGCGCCATGCCGATGTGGCGCTGCGCGTGCCGCGCGGCCTGCTCCGCGACCGCGGCGTCCACGCCGGTGCGCGCCGCGATGAGCGCCGCGACCTGCCCGACCTCCGGCTCGCGCAGACGCAGCACCCGCACGCGCGAGCGGATCGTGGGAAGCAGGTCGGCGTCGCTCGGCGCGCACAGGATCCAGACGGTGCGCTCGGGCGGCTCCTCGAGCGCCTTCAGGAGCACGTTGGAGGTGCGCTCGGTCATCCGGTCCGCATCCTCCATCACCATCACGCGGTAGCGGCCGGCTGACGGGCCGAGGTATGAGCGCGCGGCCATCGCGCGCGCCTCCTCGATGCGGATGATGCTGCCCTCGGTGCGCAGCGCCGCGAGATCGGGATGCGTGCCGGCGAGGACCTGCCGCATGGTGTGCTCGTCGCCCGGACCTTCGGCGATCAGCGCGGCGGCGAACGCGCGCGCGAGCGGCGCGCGGCCGGATCCGGGGGGCCCGGTGATCAGGTACGCATGGGCCAGCGCGCCCGGATCGGCGGCCGCCGCACGCAGCGCGTCGACGGCGGCATCCTGCCCCCACACCTCGCCCCACGGCAGGGAGGGCGCGGCCACGGAGGTCATGCGCTCCACCCTATCCCGGGCCCCGGACAGCCTCGCCGTCAGAGGAGGGGCTGCACGCGCTCCCGGATCGCGGTCGCGAGGTCCGCGAGCGGGAGGGAGGCGTCGAACACGAGGAAGCGGTCGGGCTCGGCCGCGGCGAGCGCGAGGAACCCCGCGCGCACCCGGGCGTGGAAGTCGTCCTTCTCGGCCTCGAGGCGGTCGAACGGCTTGTCGTCCGCGTCGAGGCGGGCGCGCGCGGCGACGGGATCCAGATCGAGCAGGACCGTGACATCCGGCAGCGCGCCGCCCGCGCCCCACAGCGACAGCTCGCGCACCTCGGTCGCGTCCAGCACCCGGCCGGCGCCCTGGTAGGCGACGGACGAGTCGAGGTAGCGATCCTGGATCACGACCTCGCCGCGGGCGAGCGCGGGGCGCACCAGCGTCTCGACGTGGTGGGCGCGATCCGCGGCGTACAGCAGGGCCTCGGCGCGCGGGGCGATGTCGCCCCGGTGATGCAGGACGATGTCCCGGATCAGGACGCCCACCTCGGTGCCGCCCGGCTCGCGCGTGCGCACGACCGTGCGGCCCGTGCTCTCGATCCACTCGTGCAGCAGCCGGGCCTGGGTGGTCTTGCCCGAGCCGTCGCCGCCCTCGAACGTGATCCAGAGGCCGGGGACGGCGCTCACTGGTCTTCCGCGGCCTTGGCGGCGCGGTTCGCGGCGCGCGTCGCGGCGGCCTTCTTCGCCGCCTCCGAGCGCGAGGCCGACGTCGCCGGCTTCTTGGCGGGCGCCTTCTTCGCGGTCGCCGTCTTGGCGGGGGTCTTCGCGGCCGTCGTCTTGGCCGCGGCGGCCCGACCGCGCTTCGGGGCAGGACCCTTCGCGCGCTTCTCGGCGAGCATCTCCACCGCACGCTCGAACGTGACCTCGTCGGGCGTCGTGCCGCGCGGGATCGTGACGTTCGTCTCGCCGTCCGTGACGTACGCGCCGAAGCGGCCGTCGCGGATCCGGATCGGCTTGCCGCTGACCGGGTCTGCCTCGAATTCCTTCAGGGCGCTCGACGCGCGCCGGGCGCCGTATTTCGGCTGCGCGTACAGCTCGAGGGCCTTCTCGAGCGTGACGTCGAAGATCTGGCTCTCGCTCTCGAGCGACCGCGAGTCGGCGCCCTTCTTCAGGTAGGGCCCGAAGCGGCCGTTCTGCGCCGTGATCGACTCGCCGGACTCGGGGTCCGTGCCGACCACGCGCGGCAGCGACAGCAGCTGCAGCGCCGTGTCGAGGTCGACGGTCTCGACCGACATCGACTTGAACAGCGACGCCGTCCGCGGCTTGGCAGCCGCCGCCTTCTTCGATCCGCGCTTCTTCGGCGCCTCCTCGACTTCCCCGGTCGAGGCATCGGCGGCATCCGGATCCACCGGATCCTGCTCCTGCACGTACGGACCGTAGCGGCCGTCCTTCACGACGACCAGCTTGCCGTTCTCGGGGTTCTCGCCGAGCACGCGGTCGCCGGCGACCGGAGCGTCGATGAGCTCCTGCACCTTCTGCGCAGTGAGCTCGTCGGGCGCCAGATCCTCGGGGACGTTGACGATGCGCGACTTGCCCTCGGGGTCGGACGGGTCGGCCACGTCGATGTACGGCCCGTACTTGCCGAAGCGCAGCGTGGCGCTGTCGGTCAGCGGCGTGGCGTTCAGGGCGCGCGCGTCGATCTCGCCGAGATTGTCGACGATGCCGCGCAGGCCCGGGTGCTCGCCCGAGCCGAAGTAGAACGAGCGCAGCCACTCGACGCGCTTCTGCTCGCCGCGGGCGATGGCGTCGAGATCGTCCTCGAGCGCCGCCGTGAAGTCGTAGTCGACCAGCTCGGCGAAGTGCTGCTCGAGCAGTCGCACCACGCTGAAGGCCAGCCACGACGGCACGAGCGCCTGGCCGCGCTTGACCGCGTAGCCGCGATCCAGGATCACGCCGATGATGCTCGCGAACGTCGACGGGCGGCCGATGCCCTTCTCCTCCAGCGACTTCACGAGGCTCGCCTCGGTGAAGCGGGGCGGCGGGGTCGTGGAGTGTCCCCTGGCGTCGGCGTCGGACAGCGCGAGGCGGTCACCCGCGGCCACCTGCGGCAGCGACTGGTTCTCGGCCTCGTCGGCGTCGCGGCGCCGCTCGTCCTTGCCCTCCTCGTACGCCTCGAGGAAGCCCTTGAAGGTGTAGACCGTGCCGGAGGCGGTGAACTCGGCGGTCTTGCCGTCGGCCTGCGCCTCGAGCGTGACGGTCGTGGTCTCGAACTCGGCGTCGGACATCTGGCTGGCGACCGTGCGCATCCAGATCAGCTCATACATCCGCTGCTCGTCGCGGCCCAGCTCGCCGGCGACCTGCTTGGGCGTGCGGAACTGCTCGCCCGACGGGCGGATGGCCTCGTGGGCCTCCTGCGCGTTCCTGCTCTTGGACGCGTAGACGCGGGGCTTGAGCGGCACGGCGCGCTCGCCGTACAGCGCAACCGCCTGCTCGCGGGCCGCCTTCACTGCCTGCGCGCTGAGGTTGGTCGAGTCGGTGCGCATATAGGTGATGTACCCGCGCTCGTAGAGGCTCTGGGCCACGGACATCGCGTTCTTCGCGGACAGGCCCAGCTTGCGGCCGGCCTCCTGCTGCAGCGTGGACGTCGTGAAGGGCGCGTAGGGGCGGCGCTTGCCGGGCTTGGACTCGACCTTCGTGACGGTGGCCTGGGCGGCCGCGTCGATCGCGGCGGCGAGCGCGCGGGCGGCCTTCTCGTCGAGCACCACGACGGCGCGCTTGAGCTGACCGCGGTCGTCGAAGTCGCGTCCGGACGCGAGCGATGCGCCGTCCAGGCGCACGAGGCGGACGGAGAAGCCCTCGTCCTCGCGCGCGGCGCGCGCCTGGATGCCCCAGTAGTCGGCCGAGACGAACGCCATGCGCTCGCGCTCGCGCTCGACGATCAGGCGCGTCGCGGCGGACTGCACGCGACCGGCGCTGAGCGCCTGGCCGCCGGCGCCGCTGCCGACCTTGCGCCACAGCACGGGCGAGACGTCCCAGCCGTACAGGCGGTCCAGGATGCGCCGGGTCTCCTGCGCGTCGACGAGCGCGAGATCCAGGTCGCGCGTGCGGTCCACGGCGGCGCGGATGGCGTCCTTGGTGATCTCGTGGAACACCATGCGCTTGACCGGCACCTTGGGCTTGAGCGTCTCGAGCAGGTGCCACGCGATGGCCTCGCCCTCGCGGTCCTCATCGGTCGCGAGCAGGACCTCGGAGGCGCTCTTCACCGCCCGCTTCAGCTCGGAGACCGTCTTGGTCTTGCGGTCGCTGACGACGTAGTACGGGTCGAAGCCGTTGTCGATGTCGATCGAGTACTTGCCGTACGCGGCGCGATCCTTCTCGGGGATGTCGCGCTTGTCGGCGAGGTCCCGGATGTGACCCACCGAGCTCAGCACCTCGTACTCGTCGCCGAGGTAGCCCTGGATCGACCTCATCTTCGTCGGGGACTCGACGATGACGAGCTTCTTGCCTGATGACAACGGGTGTCCTTTCGTCGTTGCACACAATACATATAGAGCGATGTGCATCGGCTCGCGTCCTTCGACGTCGGATCATCCCGGGAGCGGCGGCGGGCCGGCGCGGGCGGCGGCGCGGACGGGCAGCCCCGCGAAGGTCCCCGCGACCGCGACGGTGGCCACGAGCCCGTCCACCGCGCAGGATGCGACCGCCGCCCGCTGTGCGCCCGCCACCTCGGCGGCCCGGGCGCAGGGGTCGCCGGGGATCGCACCGCTCGCGCTGTCGGCCGCGGCGAGCGCTGCGGCATCCGCGACGCCCGCCATGCGCTGGCTCTCGGCCGCGGCGGCGCCCGCGGCCGTGAGGCCGAGCATCAGCACGGCCACGGCACCGGCCATCCCGGCCGCGAGGGCGGATCCGGCCATGGCGGATCACCGTCCCCCGCCGAGCGCGCAGCTGACCGCGCGCAGCGGGATCGCGATGCCGGCCACCCGCGCATCGACGGCTGCGGTGACGCACACCAGGTCGCCGCGCCACGCGACCGACGCACCCGCGCCGCGCACCTGGGCGACGACGCCCGCGGCGCTGCCCTCGGGCTCGCCGCGCGCGACGAGCCGCGCGCCGTCGGCGGCGGCGTCCTGCAGCCGCACCTGCGTCGACGCGGCGAGCAGCCCGCCGATGCCGAGGGCGACCACGACCATGACGGCGGGCAGCGCGACGGCGAGCTCGGCCGCGACCGAGCCGCGCTCCCCGGCGCCCGCGTCCCCGCCGGCGGGCACAGCCGAGCCGTGCCGGGGCGGCGTCGTGCCGCCGCCCCGGCGGGCCGGATGACCCCCGCTCGTCACGCGACCGACAGCGCGCGGCGCACGAGATCCGTCAGGATCTCGCGCACCTCGCCCGAGCGCATGATGACGACCAGGACGCCGGCGAACGCGACCGCGGCCATCGTGACGATCGCGTACTCGGCGGTGGAGGCGCCGGCGTCGTCGGCCAGCAGGCCGGCGACGCCGCGCGGACGGACGGGGGTGGCGTATTCGATCATGGTTCCTTCTTTCTTCGGGTCGTCCCGCGGGTCTCTCCCGCAGGGGTGCGGCCGGGCGGCCGCGGATCACCCGGGCAGTTCCGGGAGCGGGGTGGCGGCGAGCACGCCGAGCAGCATGGGTGCGACGCCGAGGCACAGGAACGCCGGCAGCGTGCACGCGCCGAGCGGCAGCAGCAGGCGCGCGCCGAGCCGCGCCGCGCGCAGCCGCCCCTCGGTGCGGGCGCTCTGACGCTCGTGCGCCGCCGTGGCGCGCAGCAGCTCGACGCCGGGGACGCCCGCATCGCGCGACAGCGCCAGCACGGCGGCCGTCTCGTCGCCGCCGGGGCGCGGTCCGCCCGGAGCCTCCGCCACGAGCCGCCGGGCGCGCTCGATCGACGCGCCGCCGCTCAGGGCGATGGCCGTCAGCTCTGCGTGCATGCCCGGCGTGCCGGGCGGCGGCTGCGCGGAGCGCACGAGCCGGCGCGTCCAGCCGCGTGCCGCGAGCAGCAGCGCGACGCCCGCGATCAGGCACGCGATGCCGATCGGGTTCGTGAAGAGCACGCGGAGCACGTCGAAGCCGAGCGCGGCGCCGAGCAGCAGGCCCGCGAGCGGCAGCCACGTCATCAGCCGCGCCGTGCCGGCCGGCTCGGCCAGCGCGATCCGGACGTCGTCCTGCGCCTCCCGCGCGTCGCGCAGCGCCGCCGCGATCGACCGGAGGCAGTCGGCCAGCGGCGCGCCGACGGTCGCGGCGATCTCCCACGCGGCCGCGACGTCGCGCCAGGGATCGCCGCCGGGATGCCCGGCCTCGGCCTCGATCGCCTCGGACAGGGGCATCCCGGCGGACGCGCGGTGCGCGATCCGCTCGGCGTCGCCGTCGCCCGTGCCGGCGAGGTGCCGCCACGCGGCGTCCGGGCTCGCGCCGGCCTGCAGCAGCACGGCGAGCTTGAGCACGCGCCCCGCGATCGCGGCGGTTTCATCGTCGGCCCGCGTTCGCGAGGAGATCCGCGTTCGCGAGGAGGATCCCGCGCGATCCCTCCTCGATTCCGCGGATCTCCTCGCGGAGCCCCGTGGTGATCCGTCCGCCGCCCCGTCCCCGGCCCTCGCCCGCAACCCGCTCACGCCGCCTCCCTCCAGGGCGCGACGGGCTCGATGCCGAGCCGCCCGCCCGTCTCCGTGAACCGGCCGACGCTCGCCAGCCGGCGCGATCCGTCCGGCCGCCGTTCGAGGTGCAGCACGAAGCCGATCGCGCTGCACACCTGCCGCGCGACGGCGTGGTCGTCCATGCCTGCGAGCGCGCCGAGCGCCTCGAGCCGCGCCGGCACCTCGGCCAGGCCGCTCGCGTGCAGCGTGCCCGCCCCGCCGTCGTGCCCGGTGTTGAGCGCCGTGAGCAGCTCGCGCACCTCCTCGCCGCGGCACTCGCCCACGACGATCCGGTCGGGCCGCATCCGCAGCGACTCCCGCACCAGGCGGGCGAGGTCGATCGCGCCGGCGCCCTCGAGGTTCGCCTGCCGCGCCTCGAGCGACACGTGGTGCGGATGCGCGATGCGCAGCTCGGCGACGTCCTCGATCGTCACGATGCGCTCGTGCGCCGGCGCGTGGGCGAGCAGCGCGCCCAGCAGGGTGGTCTTCCCGGTGCCCGCGGCGCCGCTGATCAGCAGGTTCTCGCGGTCGCGCACGATCCGCACGAGCCACCGCCGGGCGTCCTCGCCGAACGACCCGCCCCGGCAGAGCGCGTCGAGATCGGCGCCGCGCAGCCGCGGGATCCGGATCGACAGTGCCGTGCCGCTCGTGGCGACCGGCGGCAGCACGGCGTGCACTCGGATGCCGCCCGGCAGCCGCACGTCGACGCACGGGGTCGCGTCGTCGATGTGCCGTCCGCCCCGGGCGATGAGCGATCCGGCGAGCTCCCGCACCTCGCGCTCGGACGCGCGCCACGACGGATCCGGGCGCGGACCGTCGCCGCGGTCGACGAACAGCCCCGTCGCGCCGTTGACGAACACGTCGGTCACGGCCGGGTCCGAGAGGTAGGGCGTGAGCGCGCCGAGCGGCGTCGCGGGCGCGGCGAGCTCCTCCCCGGGCGCGGGAGGATCCGGATCCCTCCGCGCCCGGGGCTGCACGACGAACGCCTCTGCCATGCCCCGACGCTAGAAATCCCGGCGGGGCATCGGGACGCGATCCGGTCCTCTGCCGCACAACCGGCGCGCCCTGGCGTCTGTGGACGAGCGGTACTCCCTTTCGTCGGTATCAGCCCGCCGACCGCGGGCGTACGTTCGAGAGCACGGGCCCCGCCCGGACGGGCGCCGGCACGGCCGGCCCCGGGTCGCCGCACAGCCGCGGCGAGATCCGAGTACCGCACGTCGCAAAGGAGCGCACAGCCAGATGAGCGCGGAGAACACCATCGACCACCTGCTCAGCGAGACCCGGCGCTTCGCGCCCTCTGCCGAGTTCGCCGCGGAGGCCATCGCCGGCGCCGACCTCTACGAGAAGGCCGACACCGACCGCGAGGGCTTCTGGGCCGAGCAGTCCCGCGAGCTGCTGCACTGGCACACGCCGTTCACGCAGGTGCTCGACTGGTCGAACCCGCCGTTCGCGAAGTGGTTCGCCGACGGCCAGCTGAACGTCGCGTACAACTGCCTCGACCGCCACGTCGCGGCCGGCAACGGCGACCGGGTCGCGCTGCTGTGGGAGGGCGAGCCAGGAGATTCGCGCCGGATCACGTACGCCGAGCTGACCGACGAGGTCAACCGCCTCTCGAACGTGCTGACGGACCTCGGCATCGGCCAGGGCGATCGCGTCGCGATCTACCTGCCGATGATCCCCGAAGCCGTCGCCTCGATGCTCGCGGTCGCGCGGCTGGGCGCGATCCACTCGGTCGTCTTCGGCGGATTCAGCGCCGACAGCATCCGCTCGCGCATCGACGACGCCGGCGCGAAGCTCGTGATCACCGCCGACGGCGGCTGGCGCAAGGGCAAGGTCTCGCCGCTCAAGCCGGCCGTCGACCAGGCGCTCGCCGACCGCAACGGCCAGGGCGAGCAGACGACGGTCGAGCACGTGCTGGTCGTCAAGCGGGGCGACAACGAGGTCGACTGGGTCGAGGGTCGCGACGTCTGGTACCACGAGGTCGTGCCGCAGGCCCCGGCCGAGCACGAGGCGCAGGCGTTCGAAGCCGAGAACCCGCTGTTCATCCTGTACACGTCGGGCACGACCGGGAAGCCCAAGGGCATCCTGCACACCTCGGGCGGCTACCTGACGCAGGCGTCGTTCACCCATCGCAACGTGTTCGACCTGCACCCCGAGACCGACGTGTACTGGTGCACGGCGGACATCGGATGGATCACGGGGCACTCGTATGTCGTGTACGGCCCGCTCGCGAACGGCGCCACGCAGGTGCTGTACGAGGGCACGCCCGAGCACCCGGAGCCTGGCCGCTGGTGGGACGTCATCCAGAAGTACGGCGTGACGATCTTCTACACCGCGCCCACGGCGATCCGCGGGTTCATGAAGCAGGGCCGGCAGATCCCCCAGGCCCGCGACCTGTCGTCGCTGCGCGTGCTCGGCTCGGTGGGCGAGCCCATCAACCCCGAGGCGTGGGTCTGGTACCGCGAGGTGATCGGCGCGGGGAAGACCCCCGTGGTCGACACGTGGTGGCAGACGGAGACCGGCGCGATCATGGTGTCCGCGCTGCCCGGTGTCACCGAGACGAAGCCCGGATCCGCGCAGGTCGCGCTGCCCGGCATCTCGATCGACGTGGTGACCGAGGGCGGTGAGCCGGTCGGCAACGACGCCGGCGGCCTCCTCGTGATCACCGAGCCGTGGCCGAGCATGCTGCGCGGCATCTGGGGCGACCCGGAGCGGTTCAAGGAGACGTACTGGGACAAGTTCGCGACGCAGGGGTACTACTTCGCGGGCGACGGGGCGCGCCTGGACGAAGACGGCGACATCTGGCTGCTCGGCCGTGTCGACGACGTCATGAACGTCTCGGGCCACCGCCTCTCCACCGCCGAGATCGAGTCGTCGCTCGTGGCGCACGAGGCCACCGCCGAGGCCGCGGTCGTGGGCGCGAACGACGAGACGACGGGCCAGGCCGTCGTGGCGTTCGTCATCCTGAAGGAGAGCTACCTCAGGAAGCACAGCCCGGAGGGCCTCGCGCAGCAGCTGCGCCAGTGGGTGTCCGACCAGATCGGCGCGATCGCCCGGCCGCGCGACATCTACATCGTGGGCGAGCTGCCCAAGACGCGCTCGGGCAAGATCATGCGCCGCCTGCTGCGCGACGTCGCCGAGGGCCGCGAGGTCGGCGACACCACCACGCTGGCGGACACCGCGGTGATGAGCGTGATCTCGGCCCAGGTCAGGTAAGCCGACACCGCAACGCCCCGCCGAGACCGCAGTGGCGACACGCAGTCTCGGCGGGGCGTTGCTGTCTCACGGCTCAGGCGAGGGTGAACGCGACCTCGACCTCGACGGGCGCGTCGAGCGGCAGCACCGAGACGCCGACCGCCGAGCGGGAGTGACGGCCCTCGTCGCCGAAGATCTCGCCGAGCACCTCGCTCGCGCCGTTGATCACGCCGGGCTGGCCCGTGAAGGACGGGTCGGATGCGACGAAGCCGGTCACCTTCAGCACGCCGGCCAGGCGGTCCACGCCGCCCGCGGCATCCGCCGCCGCGGCGAGCGCGTTCAGCGCGCACCGACGGGCGAGGTCTCGGGCGTCCTCGGCCGAGACCTCGGCGCCGACCTTGCCAGTCGCGGACAGCGAGCCGTCGACCATGGGCAGCTGGCCCGAGGTCTGCACGACGTCGCCGTGCACCTTCGCGGGGATGTACGCCGCGACCGGGGACACCACCGGCGGCAGCTCGATGCCGAGCTCGGCGAGCCGGGCCGAGACGCTCACTGATCGCCCTCGAACTGCTTGGCCGCCTCGGCCGCGTGGCCCAGGCCCGCGTTCGCGGCTCCGCCCCCGATGGGGCGCTTGAGGTAGGCGACGAGGCCGCCCTCGTTGTTCGACACGACCTGCACGAGCTCCCAGCCCTGCTTGCCCCAGTTGTTCAGGATGGCCGCCGTGTTGTGGATCAGCAGCGGCGTGGTGAGGTACTCCCACGTGGTCATGGGGCGGTCCTTCCGGGTCGGGACGCCGGCCGCGGACGGCCGGACGAGGGCAGGGGCGAGCGCCGCGACGCGCCCGGGATCCGGAGATCGCTCAGGCTGACGGCATACGATCACCCTATGCCTCAAGGAAAAAGGACGGCCAGCGGTGTGCTCGGCGGTGTGCTGGGCCTCGTCGGCCTGAGCGCCATCGCCGGTGTCCTCGTCACCGCGACGGTCACCCCGGCGATCGCCGTCTCGGGCTATGCGGCCTCGAGCGCGATCACGCTGTTCGACAACCTTCCGAGCTATCTCGAGGTCGACGAGCCGATGCTGCCGACCACGATCTACGCCGAGGACCCGAACACCGGAGACCAGCGCGAACTGGCGTCGTTCTACGACCAGAACCGCACCCCGGTGGCGTGGGACGAGGTCGCGACGGTCATGTACGACTCGATCATCTCGAGCGAGGACCCGCGCTACTACGAGCACGGCGGCGTCGACCTGATCGGCACCTCGCGCGCCCTGCTGAACAACGCCGGCGGCGGCGACACGCAGGGCGGATCGTCCATCAGCCAGCAGTACGTGAAGAACGTGCTGATCCAGGAGTGCGAGAAGGAAGCACCCGCGGACGAGCTCGAGGCGTGCTGGGTGAAGGCGACCCAGGCGAAGGGCATCGACGGCTACGAGCGAAAGCTCCAGGAGATGCGCTACGCGATCGCCATCGAGAAGGAGTACTCGAAGAACGACATCCTTCTCGGGTATCTCAACATCGCGAACTTCGGCGGCGTGACCTACGGCATCGAGGCCGCCGCGCAGTACTACTTCGGCGTCTCGGCGAAGGATCTGAGCATCACGCAGGCGGCCACGCTCGCCGGCATCGTGCAGAACCCGAACTACTACCGGATCGACCAGAAGGACAACGAGGTCAACGGCGAGGCCAACGGCTACGAGGCCACCGAGAACCGCCGCAACTACGTGCTGACCCGTCTGTACGAGGACGGCAAGATCACGGAGGACGAGTACAAGGAGGCCCACGCCTCCCCGGTCGAGCCGAACATCCACCCCCGCCAGAAGGGCTGCATCACGGCCGGCGGATCGGCCTACTTCTGCGAGTACGTCAAGAACGTCATCGAGAACGATCCCGCCTTCGGCGAGACCCCCGAGGCACGCCGCGAGCTGCTGCGCCGCGGCGGACTGAAGGTCTACACGACCATCGATCTGACGCTGCAGATGGCCGCCGAGCAGGCGATGAAGGACAACGCGCCGACGAACATCCCTGGCATGCAGTTCGGCTCGGCCGGCGTCTCGCTCGAGGCCGACACGGGCCGCATCCTGCAGATGGTGCAGAACACCGAGTTCAGCGAGGATCCGGAGGTCCTCAACACCCAGCCGGGCCACTCGGCCCAGGTGTGGGCCGCCGACGCCGAGCACGGCAGCTCGAACGGCTTCTCGGTCGGATCGACGTTCAAGGTGTTCACCCTGCTCGACTGGCTCGAGCACGGCCGCTCGATCAACGAGCGGCTGAACGGAGTGAATCGCATCTTCCCCGCGTTCAACTGCGACGGCAATCCGATGCCGTTCGGAACGAAGAAGATCGGCAACTTCGCGAACAATCCGGGCTTCTTCGGCAGCGTCAGGCAGTTCACCGAGCAGTCGCTGAACTCGGGATACTTCGCGATGGCGCAGCAGCTCAACCTGTGCGACATCATGCGCGTCGCCGACCGCCTCGACGTCAAGACGGGCGACGGCAAGAAGATCTCGGAGAACGTGCAGGGCCCGTACGACATCCTCGGCTCGTTCAACGTCGCGCCCATCTCGATGGCCTCGGTCTACGCCACGATCGCCAACAACGGCCTGCAGTGCCCGCCCAAGGCCATCGACAAGATCGTCGACGCCGACGGCAACGAGATGAAGCTCCCCGACAGCAAGTGCGAGCAGAAGATCAAGCCGGAGATCGCGGCGACCGCCGCGGCGGCCCTCTCGGGTGTCATGAACGGCGGCACGGGCGGCCCGGCGCACGCCCCCGACGCCACCCCCGTGATCGGCAAGACCGGAACGCACGAGACGCTGCAGACCTCGATGATCCAGTCGTCGACGAAGGTCGCGACCGCGGTGTGGGTCGGCAACGTCGAGGGCGAGGCGGACCTGTTCCGCACGTACGTCCCGGCCGGCCAGGTGTCGCAGCTGCGCTACTACATCTCGAAGCGCATCCAGGGCGCGGCGAACGCCGCGTACGGCGGTGACCCGTTCCCGCCGCCGGACCAGAACCTGACCCGTCAGATCCTGGCCGACCTGCCGAGCGTGGTGGGCAAGTCCGTCACGGAGGCGCAGAACATCCTCTGGGCCGCCGGCTTCAGCCCCGTCGTGGGCGAACCGGTTCCGGGCATGCAGCCCGAGGGCCTGATCGAGACGCAGGATCCGGGTGCCGGCCGCGTTCCGAGCGGCACGTCCGTCACGATCAGCCCGAGCAACGGCCAGGGCAGCACGGTCCCGGACGTGAAGGGCCAGTCGCTGCAGGACGCCATGGCGGCCATCGCGGGTGCCGGGTTCGTCCCGGAGCGCGGCGACTGCGAGAAGAAGAGCAAAGCCGGCGCGGGCAAGGTCACGGGCACGAGCCCGGGCGCCGGCGAGGTGCTGACGCAGGGCAGCAAGGTCTCCATCGACTACCAAGCCCGCAAGTGCAGCTAGTGAGCTCGCTGGCACGCGGCACGGCCGTGCTGGGCGCCATCGCGGCGTCCGGCGCGGCCGCGGCCGTCTGGGGCGTGGGCATCGAGCGCCAGCTGTTCACGGTGCGCCGTCACGTCGTGCGTCTGCTCGACCCGGGCGCCGCGCCCATCCGGATCCTGCACATCTCCGACGCCCACATGGCCCCGTGGCAGCACCGCAAGCAGCGGTGGATGGCGGGGCTGGTCGCGCTGCGTCCCGACCTGGTGATCAGCACGGGCGACAGCCTGGGTCACGCCCAGGGCCTGGACGGCATCCGCACCGCGCTCTCCCCGCTGCGGGGCGTGCCGGGAGTGTTCGTGCACGGCTCGAACGACATGTGGGGCCCGGGGCCGCGCAATCCGCTCCTCTACTTCCAGGGCCCGTCGAAGCGCCCGCAGAAGGCGGTGCCCCTGGACACCGCGTCGCTCGACGCGTTCATGACGGATGAGCTCGGCTGGCACAGCGTGGACAACGGCGCGGCCTCCCTGACGGTGCGCGGCACACGCGTGCGCCTGTTCGGCGTGGGCGACGCGCACCACCGCCTGGACGACATGGACGCCGCCGCCTCGGCGCTCGCGGAGCAGCCCGACGCCCCACTCACGCTCGGCGTCGCGCACGCGCCCTATCGTGGCGTGCTCGACGGCCTGACCGGGCACGGCGCGGACATGCTGTTCGCGGGTCACACGCACGGCGGCCAGGTGCGCGTGCCGTTCTACGGCGCGCTGGTCGCGAACTGCGACATCCCGCTCCGCCAGGCCCGCGGCCTGTCGATGTGGTCGCACCGCGGCCGCGTGGTGCCCCTGAACGTCAGCGCGGGCCTCGGTCACTCGATCTATGCTCCCGTGCGCTTCGCCTGCCGTCCCGAGGTGTCGCTCATCACGCTCGCCCCGCGCGCGTAGCGGGTCCGGCCTCGCCGCCCAGGGCGCGTGCGCCGGGCGATCCGGACCCCGCCTGGCAGGATGGCGAGGATGATCGCCGTCGAGATCCTGCCGGTCACGCTGCCGGACAGCGTGGAAGCGAGCGATGCGCGGGACTTCCTGGACTACGTCCGGATCGCCGGCACCGTCACGCGCGAGCAGAGCGGGTCGAGCGCGCTCGCGCAGGATCCGGGCGAGATCCTGGCCCGGCTGCGCGATGCCGCGACCGCCACGTGGGTGCCGCTGCTGGCGCGGATCGCCGGCCGCCCCGCCGGCGCCGCGCAGTTCATGGCGCCGGCCGACGGCGGCGTGCTCGCCAACATCAGCGTGTTCGTCCCGCGCCGCGACACCGGGATCCTCGAGGCCATGCTCATCAAGACGGCCGAGGAGCAGGCCCGCTCACGCTGGCGCACCGCGTTGCGGGCCGTGAGCCTGCACCGTCCGGGTCCGGAGGGCGACGCGATCCCTACGGCATCCGGCGACGGATCGGTGCCGCGCGACCCGCAGGCGCGGGCACTCGCGGAGTCGGGCTACACGCTGGAGCGCGTGAGCAGGCACCCCGTTCCGCATCACGATCTCGAGTACCTCTCCGCCGAGTGGCGCAAGGCCCTCGCGGTCTGACGTCTAGGAGCCGCGAAGCCTCGAGTGCAGTCGCGGGGGTCTCCCCCGGCGGTCGGCGTGCGCGCTGCCTTCCAGTCCGCGCGCCAGCACCTGACAGCGTGTCTGCGCCGGGCGCAGCGGCGCGCCCTCGGCGACGCCGAGCACCGGCCTCACAGGCCGGCCGCCTTCGCCCACAGCGCCGAGCGTGCCGGCGGATGGGCGGCGCCCTCGACCGGCGGCATCGCGGAGTGCGCGGCGGGTGGGACGGTCTGCACCGGAGGGAAGGTGGATCGGCGCCGCGTGCGGTGGGACGGGCGCGGGCCGCGCTCGAACGCTTCCTCCGACGCGGGGACGACGGGGGCGATGAGGGGAGTTGTCATCGTGGCGTGCTCTCTGTGGGGGGAGCTCATGTCTACTGCGGAGCGCGCCATCCCGAGCGTCCGTGGAGGCCCGGAAAGTCAGGATCGGACGAATCCGGACAGCGGATCCTGCCAGGGCGGGCGGGACCGACGCCCGGCATGCCGCGTCCGGCATGAGCCGCGGCCCGGCCTGCGCGCCTAGATGCAGATGGGGTCGCCGAGGTCGATGCGCTTGCCGTCGGTGGTGAAGCTGCCCTCCGCGCACAGAAGCGTGTCCGGTGTCGGACGCACGACGAGGGTCGTGTACGCACCCTGGACGTCGTGCTCCGTCGCCTCCTGCCGGTCGGGCCCGTCGGGAGCGGTCTGGGGGTAGATCGCGATCGTGACGGTGTTGCCCTGGGCGAGCCCGTCATAGCGCGTGATCCGACCCCATCCCGCGTAGCACTTGTCCGACCAGACGATCTCGAGCAGCGAGTTGTCCGCACGGGTGTCGGCGGAGACCACCTTCGCGTCGTCGACGCAGGCGGTGAGCGCGGGATCCATCCCGTTGTCGACGGCGATCTGCGGCCCCGGCGTGACGCCGGCGGCCTGGAGCTGCCCTGAGTAGAGGTTGTGGACGACGAGCGCGGCCGCCGCGCCGCTGACGAGGGCGCCGACGGCGAAGGCCCCGACCGCCAGGAGGACGGCCGTGCGACGGCGCAGACGCGGCTCGGCGCGGGTGCTGTCCTGCCCCTCGGCGTCAGACGCCGGCGCCTCGGTCTCCGCGTCGAGCGCTCCGGCATCCGCTCCCGTGACGCGCGCGATCGCCTGGGCCAGCGCGTCCCGTCGGTCGTGCCAGCCCGGAACGTCTCCGCCGCAGGCGCGGACGATCCCGTCCACGGTCCGCGCGCTCGGGAGCACGCGCCCGGAGAAGGCCTCCGACAGCACGGTGCGGGAGATCCCGGTCTCCGCCTGAAGGCGCGCGAGGGTGGGGTTGCCGGCCTCGAGTCGCAGGCGCCTCAGGGCGGAGGCGAAGCGGGCGAGGTCGTCGTCGGCGGGGGATGCGTCGTGCTGCACTGAACACCTCGGGTATGCGGGGGGACATATCGATCGGGCCCCTCACATATATCAGAGCGGCGGCGCGTGCCCGCGCTCTCCTCCCGCCTCGAGGCGTCTCGCGGCCGAACGCGAAAGGGACCCGCCATCAGGCGGGTCCCTTCTCATGATGTCGGGGTGACAGGATTTGAACCTGCGGCCTCGTCGTCCCGAACGACGCGCGCTACCAAGCTGCGCCACACCCCGTTTTGCAACCCTGCAAGTCTACCCGATCCGAAGGGGTGCGACGAACAGAGCCGGATCAGGGCCGGATCGCCCGGAACGGAGGCTCCAGCCGATGACGGGGCCCGCGGTGCGATCCGCCTAGGCTGGAGGGCATGACTTCCGCGCCCCGCGTCGTGTCGTTCGACCTGGACGACACCCTCGCCCCCTCGAAGAGCCCGATCGACCCGCGCATCGGCGACCTGCTGATCCGGCTCGCCGAGCGTGTCGAGGTCGCGATCATCTCCGGCGGTCAGATCGGGCAGTTCCGCACGCAGGTCGTCGAGCGCCTGCCGCACGCACCCGCCGAGACGCTCGCGCACATCCACCTCCTGCCCACGTGCGGCACGCAGTACTTCCGCTTCGACGGCGACGATCTGGTCATGCTCTACGCGCAGGACCTCACGCCCGATGAGAAGCACCGCGCGCTCACCGCGGTCGAGGACGAGGCCCGCCGGCTTGGCCTCTGGGAGACGCAGACCTGGGGCCCCATTCTCGAGGACCGCGGCTCGCAGATCACGTTCTCGGCGCTCGGCCAGGCGGCTCCCGTCGACGCCAAGAAGGCGTGGGATCCGACCGGCGAGCGCAAGTCGCTGCTGCGCGACGCAGTCGCCGCGCGCGTGCCGGATCTCGAGGTGCGCTCCGGCGGATCCACCTCGGTCGACATCACCCGCAAGGGCATCGACAAGGCCTACGGCATGCGTCGCCTCGCCGAGGAGACCGGCGTCGCGCTGGCGAGCATGCTGTTCTACGGCGACCGTCTGGACCCGGACGGCAACGACTACCCCGTGCTCGCGATGGGCGACGTCGAGTGCGTCGCGGTCGAGGGCTGGGAGGACACGGCCGAGAAGCTCGAGGCGCTGCTGGAGAGCCTGCCCGAACGGGGCTGATCTCTCGGCCCGCGGGGGGCTCAGCCCTCCACGGCCCTGTCGGCGGCGCCCACGGCATCGGACGACTCCTTCGCGGCGTCCAGCGGCGTCGTGCCCGGCGTCCCGGCAGTCCTCGCGGCGGTGCTCTCGGCACGCTTCGCTGCGGGCTTCGGGGTCGTCGCTCGCGGCGTGCGGACCGGCGCCGCCTTGGGCGCGGCCTTGGACGCCGCCGCCTCCGCCGCGTGGCCGTATGCCAGCGACACCGGCGCAACGCGCGTGAGCTGCGTGACGTGGCGCGGCTCGAGCTCCTCGAGCGACTGCACGCCCAGCAGCTTCATGGTGCGCTCGATCTCGCTGCGCAGGATCGCGATCGTCCGGTCCACGCCCGCGCGGCCGCCGGCCATCAGGCCGTAGAGGTAGGCGCGGCCGATCAACGTGAACTTGGCGCCGAGCGCGACCGAGGCGACGATGTCGGCCCCGTTCATGATGCCCGTGTCGATCATCACCGTGGCGTCGCGGCCGACCTCGCGCACGACCTGCGGAAGCAGATGGAACGGGATCGGCGCCCGATCGAGCTGGCGGCCGCCGTGGTTCGAGAGCACCAGGCCGTCCACGCCCAGGTCGATCAGCTTCACCGCGTCGGGCACGTTCTGGACGCCCTTGATCACGATCTTCCCCGGCCACATCTCGCGGATCGTCGCGAGATCCTCGTAGCTGATGGTCGGGTCCATCGCCTGGCCGATCAGGTCGCCCACGGTGCCGCCCGTCGACGTCAGCGACGCGAACTCGAGCTTCGGCGTGGTGAGGAAGTCGAACCACCACCACGGCCGCGGCAGCGTGTCGATCACGGTCCTGAGCGTGAGCTGCGGCGGGATCGAGAAGCCGTTGCGGTAGTCGCGCATGCGGTTGCCCGCCACCGGGGTGTCGACCGTGAAGTGCAGCGTGTCGAAGCCCGCGGCGGCCGCGCGTCGCACGAGGCCGTACGACACCTCGCGATCGCGCAGCACGTACAGCTGGAACCAGTTGCGCCCGTCCGGGTTGGCCTTCACGACGTCCTCGATGGAGGTCGTCCCCAGGGTCGAGAGCGTGAAGGGGATGCCCGCGGCTCCCGCCGCGCCCGCACCCGCCGTCTCGCCCTCGGTCTGCATCAGGCGGGTGAAGCCGGTCGGCGCGATGCCGAACGGCAGCGCACTCGGCCCGCCCAGGATCTGCGTGGACGTGTCGACGTTCTCCGCCGGGCGCAGGATGTCCGGGTGGAACTCGATGTCCTCGAACGCCTGACGCGCGCGCAGGATCGACAGCTCGCCCTCGGCCGCGCCGTCCGTGTAGTCGAAGGCCGCCTTCGGCGTGCGGCGCTTGGCGATCGCGCGCAGATCCGCGATGGTGAGCGCATCCTGCAGCCGCCGGGCCTTGCCGTTGAAGCTCGGCTTCTTGAGCTGGACGTACTCGAAGACGTCCCTCGGGTTCGGGAGCTGGCGCTTGACCATCAGGGTCCTTTCCGTGACGGCGCGGAGGCGGTGAGGTGCGCCCGCGCGTAGAAGCCGGTGATGTGGGATCGGATGCGCTCGCGCGCGAGCTCGGGAACGCCCGCGCGCACCGCGTCGAGGACGGCCGCGTGCTCGGCGCGCAGGTCGGCCACGAGCGCCGGCCAGTCGGCGACGGCGGCCGCGCCCTCGCGTCCGTACGACTCGATCGCGGTGCGCAGGCCGGCCATGATCGCGGCGACGACGACGTTGCCCGAGGCCTCGGCGAGCGACAGGTGGAGGCGCGCGTCGAGCGCGAGGAACTCGTCGGGCTCGAGATCCGCCGCGTCCATCGCGGCCAGCAGGCTCTCCGATTCGGCGAGATCCGGATCCGCCCCGTCCCGGACGGCGACCGCCAGCGCATCCACGACCGAGCTCTCGAGCACCGCGCGCGTGGCGACCACGTCGGAGAACGGGAATCCCCGGGCGGCGAGCTGCAGGCGCAGCAGCGTGGCGACCCCGCCCTGCGGGGCGGCGACGATCATCGCGCCGGAGGACGGTCCGGATCCGGATGCCGTGCGCACGAGCCCCATCGACTCGAGCACCCGCAGGGCCTCGCGCACGCTCGAGCGTCCGACGCCGAGGGTGGACGCGAGCTCGCGCTCACCGGGCAGGCGATCGCCGGGCGCGAGGCGGCCCTCGAGCAGGTCGCCCTCGATCCGCTCGAGCACCGTGCGCCAGGCGCGCGTCTCGGACATCACCCTCCCCCGTTGTGGTCTGACCACACTAGCCCGTGTGGTCAGACCATGCAACGCATTCCTGCGACTCGCTCCTTCCGCTGCGGGTCTCCGCGCGTCGAAGCGACCGGCTCGCGGCCCCTCAGCCCTCGTAGCCGCCGGGGTTCTGCTGCTGCCAGTGCCAGACGTCGCGCGTCATGTCGTCGATTGTGAGGCGGGCCTTCCAGCCGAGTTCGCGCTCGGCCTTCGCGGGGTCGCAGTAGGTCGCGGCGAGGTCGCCCGGGCGACGGGGGCCGATCTCCTTGGGCAGCTCGCGCCCGATCGCCTTCTCGAACGACGCGATCAGCTCGAGCACGCTCACGGGGCGGCCGGTGCCGAGGTTGTAGACCGCGAATCCGGGCTGAGCCTTCTCCAGCGCGGCCACGTGGCCCTCCGCGAGGTCCACGACGTGGATGTAGTCGCGCTGCCCCGTGCCGTCGGGGGTGTCGTAGTCGTCGCCGAACACGCCGATCTTCTCGAGGCGTCCGACCGCGACGCGTGCCACGAACGGCATGAGGTTGTTCGGCGTGCCCTGCGGGTCCTCCCCGATCAGGCCCGAGGCGTGCGCGCCGACCGGGTTGAAGTACCGCAGCGAGGTGATGCTGACCTCGGGGTTGACCCGCTGCACGTCCTGCAGGACGACCTCGTTCATCAGCTTGGTCTTGGAGTACGGGTTCGACAGCTCGACCAGATCGCGGGTCGCGTCCTCCGTGAACGGCAGATCCGCCGGATCGGAGTACACGGTGCCGGTGCTGGAGAACACGAACGACCGGATCCCGTTCGCCAGGCCCACGCGCAGCAGCGCGAACGTCGAGTCGAGGTTGTTGGCGTAGTAGTCGAGCGGCTTCTGCGTCGACTCCCCCACGGCCTTGTGCGCGGCGAAGTGGATGATCGCCTCGAAGGGGCCGAGCTCGGCGAAGGCCCGCTCCACGACGTCGTCGTCCGCGGCGTCCCCGACGACGAGCGGCGCGCTCCTGCCGGTGATCTCCGCGATCCGCTGCTCCACGACCGCGCTGGTGTTGTCGAGGTTGTCGAGCAGGACGACGTCGTGCCCCGCGTCGAGGAGGGAGACGGCCGTGTGCGCACCGATGTACCCGGCTCCGCCGGCGAGAAGAACCTTCATGCCCTCAGCCTACGGGTGGGTGCCCTCGGGTCGAGCTCGCGAAGCGTCGCCCGAGCGCGTGCGAGACGGGTCTCTCAGGACGGCGCGAGGATGCCTCCGGACTCCTCCAGGTAGCAGGCCCCGCAGAGCGACTGGTAGGTGACGAAGTGCTCGTCGCGCACCGCGGCGCTGGCCGCGTCGATCGCGACCTGGTCGCCGTCGAACACGAACCTCCCGCCGATCACGCGGCCGTTGAACAGCGCCTTGCGGCCGCAGCGGCAGATGGTCTTGAGCTCCTCGAGCGTGTGCGCGATCTCGAGCAGGCGGCGGGAGCCCGGGAACGCCTCCGTGCGGAAGTCGGTGCGGATGCCGTATGCCATCACGGGAATGCCGTCCTCGACGGCGATCCGGAACAGGTCGTCGACCTGCGGGCCCGTCAGGAACTGGGCCTCGTCGATCAGCAGGCACGCGACGTCCGGCGAGCCGGGCAGGAGCGCGCCGTCCTCCGTGCGCACCCGCTCGCGCTCAGCGAGGAACTTCTCCCGCGCCGAGTCCGCGGGGCCGATCAGGAAGTCGGCCGTGCGCGTGACGCCGAGGCGGGACTCGATCTGGTCGGCGCCCTTGGTGTCGATGGCGGGCTTGGCGAGCAGGACGCGCTGGCCCCGCTCCTCGTAGTTGTAGGCCGCCTGCAGCAGGGACGTCGACTTCCCCGAGTTCATCGCCCCATAGCGGAAGTACAGTTTGGCCACGGCATCCAGCCTAGATCGGTCGACGCGCGGCGGCGGACGAGTGAGACGCCCTAGAGGAACCCGAGCAGCTGCGCGAGCAGCGTCCACCCGCCGTAGGCGGCGAGCGCGCCGCCGCCGGTCACGGCCGTCGCGAGGCCGACGCGGCGCCATGTGCGGGCGGTCGCGCCGTTCAGGCGCCGCGCGGGCACGCGGCCCCGCCGCGCGATCCGCTCGGCCGCGGTGTTCGCCGTCGTGACCGCCGTCGTGCTGTGCAGCTGCGCGGGCACGAGGGGCGATCCGGTCCACTTCTCCACGCTCCACGCGGTGACCTTCGCGGCGCCGTCGCGCAGCGGCCCGACGATCACGCCCTTCACGGTGCCGCCGCGGATCGCCTCGGGCGACAGGATCTGCGTCGTCAGCCGGCGGGCCGTGATCACGACGCGGTGGGCGTCGCGCATCCCCGCCTGCGCGAGCTGCACCGCGGTGGCGTGCATGCGGCGCTGCGCGCTCGGACGCAGCATCGGGTCGTGCGAGCCGGCGTCGATGCGATGCATCACGACTCGCACGTCGTCGAGCATCCGGTGCGCCTCGGCGAGGTAGCGCGCGGCCTGCGTGTGCGGACCCAGCGCGAGGAACTGGGCCTCCTCCGCGATCCGGTCCACGGCCTGGTCGAACTCGAACACGGCGCGACGGGGGTCGGCGTCGTCGATTCGTCGTTCGGGTGCGCTCATCGGTCCGTCTGTGCTCCGGGAGGGGGTCCCTGCCAGCATACGAGCGGCCGGCGCCGGCGGGGAGGGGAATCCAGGGCGGATCAGGGGCGCGTCAGCAGCGGGAAGACGATGTCCCGGTTCAGCGGGGCCTCGGCGTCGTCGGGCGCGGAGGGATCCACCCAGCGGAGCTCCTCGATCTCGGCCTGCACCGCCGGATCCACGCGCTCGCGCGCGACGAACACGGTCGCCCGCAGCGCGTGGCCCGACTCGTTCGCGGCGTGCGAGTCGAACGCGCCGAGCAGCTCGAGCCGCGCGGCGGGGATCTCGATCCCGAGCTCCTCCCGCACCTCGCGCACGGCCGTCTCGATCGGGAGCTCGCCCGGCTCGGGCTTGCCGCCGGGCAGCATCCACCGCGACGTGCCGCGCTTGCGCACGGTCAGCACGCGTCCGTCCTCGCGGATGAACGCGATGGCCGAGACCGTGATGACGGGCACGAGATCGGGCGCCGGCGCTACGCGGTGATGGCGAGCGCCTCGGCCGTGACGCGGGTCGACGCCTCGGCCTTGGCGGGCTCGTCGTTCAGGAAGTCGCCGTAGGTCGGGACCAGCTCGCGCAGCGTCGGCTCCCACTCGGCGAGCCGGTCGGCGAAGCAGCTCTTCAGCACGTTGAGCATGATCGTCGCGGCGGTCGAGGCGCCGGGCGAGGCGCCGAGCAGGCCCGCGATGGAGCCGTCGGCCGACGAGACGACCTCGGTGCCGAACTGCAGCTTGCCGCCCTTCATGACCTGCGCGCGCTGGCCGGCCTGGATGAGCTCCCAGTCCTCGTCCTGCGCGGTGGGCATGAACTCGCGGAGGCTGTCGAGCTTCTTCGCGCGGCTCTTGAGCAGCTCGCTCACGAGGTACTTCACGAGGTCGAGGTTGGTGGCGCCGACCTTCAGCATCGAGCCGAGGTTGTGGGCCCGCACCTGCGCGACGATGTCGAGCAGCGACCCCTCCTTGAGGAACTTCGGGCTGAAGGTCGCGAACGGACCGAACATCAGGGAGCCCTCGCCGTCGACCATGCGGGCGTCGAGGTGCGGCACCGACATCGGCGGCGCGCCGACGGCGGCCTGCGAGTACACCTTCGCGCGGTGCTGCGCGACGAGCTCGGGGTTCGTGGTCTTGAGGAACTGGCCGCCGATCGGGAAGACGCCGTAGCCGCGGATCTCCTTGATCCCGGATGCCTGCAGCAGCTTGATCGCCCAGCCGCCGGCGCCGACGAACACGAAGCGCGCGCGCACCTGGCCGGGGGTCCTGCCCACCTTGCCGCGGTACTTCACGAGCCAGGTGCCGTCCTTCTGCCGCTTGAGCGAGCGCACCTCGTGGTTCAGGCGCAGGTCGGCGCCGTTGTCGGTGAGGTGGCCGAACAGCTGGCGCGTCAGCGCGCCGAAGTCGACGTCGGTGCCCGAGGGAGTGCGGGTGGCCGCGAACGGCTCGTCCGTCTTGCGGCGCTTCCGCATCAGCAGCGGCGCCCACTGGTTGATGACGCGTGAGTCCTCGGAATACTCGATGCCCGCGAACAGCGGCTGCCGCCGCAGCGTCTCGTAGCGGCGCTTCAGATACGCCACGTCCTTCTCGCCGCGCACGAAGGTCATGTGCGGGGTCGCGTTGATGAACGTCGACGGCTCGTCCAGGACGCCCTTGGCGATCAGCGACGCCCACAGCTGGCGGCTCTGCTGGAACTGCTCGTTGATCTGGACCGCCTTGGACGGGTCCTCGGCGTCCGGCATGTAGTTCAGCTCGCACAGCGCGGCGTGACCGGTGCCCGCGTTGTTCCAGGCGTTGGAACTCTCCTGTGCCACCTCGCCCTGTCGCTCGAAGGCGACGATCTTCCAGTCGGGCTGCAGTTCTTTGAGGAGGGTGCCCAGGGTGGCGCTCATGATTCCGCCACCGATGAGCACGACGTCGACGGTTTCGCTCACCCGTCCATCCTAGTTCCGCGTCTGGGCGCGCCCTGACCGCGGGCGTCCCTCAGCGGTGCAAGAACGCGGGTTCTTGCCCCCTCCGTCAGAACACGTCCTCTCAACGGCGACATGCCATGTTCGCGCTCACACGGCATGTCCTCGCTGAGAGGAACGTGTTCTCGAGGAGAAAGGGATCAGACGGTCGCACGCGCCTGGATGTCGGCGGCGACGAGCTCGGCGATCTGCACGGCGTTGAGCGCCGCGCCCTTGCGGAGGTTGTCGTTCGAGATGAACAGCGCCAGGCCCCTGCCCTCCGGCGCGGCCAGGTCGGGGCGGATGCGGCCGACGAAGCTCGGGTCCTTGCCCGCCGCCTTGAGCGGCGTGGGAACCTCCTCGAGCGCGACGCCCGGAGCGTCCGCCAGCAGCTCGCGCGCGCGATCCGGCGTGATGTCGCGCGCGAACTCGGCGTTGATCGAGAGCGAGTGCCCCGTGAAGACCGGCACGCGCACGCAGGTGCCGGAGACGCGCAGGTCGGGCAGCTCGAGGATCTTGCGGCTCTCGTTGCGGAGCTTCTTCTCCTCGTCGGTCTCGTTCAGGCCGTCGTCGACGAGGTTTCCGGCGAACGGGATGACGCCGAACGCGACCGGCTCGACGTAGATCGACGGGGCGGGGAAGTCGACGGCGGATCCGTCGTGCACCAGCCCGAGGACGTCATCCTGGGCCAGGACGGCCTCCACCTGGCCGAGCAGCTCCTTCGCCCCGGCCAGGCCCGAGCCCGACACCGCCTGGTACGTGCTGACGGTGAGGCGCTCGAGACCGGCCTCGGCGTCGAGCACCTTCAGCACGGGCATGGCGGCCATCGTGGTGCAGTTCGGGTTGGCGATGATGCCCTTGACCGCCTCGGCGATCGCGTGCGGGTTCACCTCGCTGACGACGAGCGGGACCTCCGGGTCCATGCGCCAGGCGCTGGAGTTGTCGATCACGATCGCCCCGGCCTCGGCGAAGCGCGGCGCGTGCGCGCGGCTGCCGGTCGCGCCGGCGGAGAACAGCGCGATGTCGACGCCGGACGGATCGGCCGTCGCGATGTCCTCGATCACGACGTCGACGCCCTGGAAGCCGACCGTCGTGCCGGCCGAGCGCTCCGTGGCGAACAGGCGCAGCTCGCGGATCGGGAACGCCCGCTCCGCCAGGATCTCGCGCATCACGGTGCCGACCTGGCCGGTGGCGCCGACGACGGCGAGGGAGAGTCCGGATTCGGAGATGCGGGTCATGGCGGATCCTCGGGATGCTGCGGGTGGGGTTGGTCGATTGTACCGGCGGGCACGACGTGCTCCGCCCGGGATGACGCCCCGTGGCAGGAACCCTGCGGAGCGTGGCGCGGAGGCCTCTCTCAGGCGGGCGGCGCGATGTACGTCAGGAAGGGCGACCGCTCGGCGACGCGGTCGTACAGGCGACGGGCGTCGGTGTTGGTCTCGCTCGTGATCCAGCGGACCTCGAGCAGACCCTCGCCGGCGGCGATCTCCTGCAGGCGGCCGATGAGGGCGCGCCCGATGCCGCCGCCGCGGGCCTCCGGCGCGGTGAACAGGTCATCGAGGAAGACCGCGGTCCCGCCGCGCGACGGCCGCGCGAACCGGCGCCAGTGGGCGATCCCGGCGAGCATCCCGTCCCGCTCCGCGACGAGCCCGTGCAGCTCGTGGGCCTCGTCCCTCAGCCAGCCCCACACGGTGTCGACCACCGCGTCGTCGGGCGGCAGCGCGTAGAAGTCGCGGTAAGCGCGGAACAGGGCCGCCCAGCGGGGACGATCCGCATCCGCGACGGGGCGGATCCGGAACGGCGCGTCAGACATGGAGCTTGTAGCCGACGTGCGAGGCCTCGTAGCCGAGGCGCTCGTAGAACCGGTGCGCGTCCACGCGCTGGGCGTCGGACGTGAGCTGGACGAGGTGCGCGCCGCGCCGCGGGGCGATCTCGCCGACCCAGCGCATCAGCGCGCGGCCGATGCCCGCGGAGCGCAGGTCGTCGCGCACGCGCACGGTCTCGACCTGCAGCCGGGTCGTGCCGCGGCGCGACAGACCCGGGATGAGCGTGAGCTGCAGCGTCGCGATCACGGCGCCGCCGCGCTCGGCGACCAGCTGCACGTTCGACGGATCCTCCTGCAGCCGCTCCAGCGCGCTCGCGTACGCGGCGCGGTCCTCGTCCGACGCGGTGTCGCCCCGCGCGGCGCTCACCGGGTCGGCGGCGATCAGCGCGATCAGCGCGTCGAGGTCCGCGGGTCCGGCGGCGCGCACCCGGAAGGCGCCGTCGGTCGCGGTCAGCTCGACGGGGAGGTCCAGTCCCTGCAGCACGGGTCAGCGACCCGTGCCGGCGTAGACCGTGGCCTCGATCTCGCTGTCGAGACCGTACGCGGTGTGCACCGCGCGCGCGGCCTCGTCGAGCTCGTCTCCGCGCAGCACGACGGAGATCCGGATCTCGCTGGTCGAGATCATCTCGATGTTGACGCCCGTCGTGCTGAGCGCCTCGAACAGCGTGAGCGAGACGCCGGAGTGCGTGCGCATGCCCGCGCCGACCACCGAGAGCTTGCCGATCTGGTCGTCGTGCACGATGTTGTCGTAGCCGATGGTCTCCTGCGCGGCCGTCAGGACCTTCAGCACCTCGACCGCGGACTGCTTCGGGAGCGTGAAGGAGATGTCGGTGCGGCCCGGCTGGGCCGACTGCACGTTCTGCACGATCATGTCGATGTTCGCGCCGGTCTTGTTCACGAGCGAGAAGATCGCGGCGGCGGATCCGGGCACGTCCGGCACGCCGACGACCGTGATCTTCGCCTGGCTCTGATCGATCGCGACGCCCGTGACGACGGGCTCCTCCATGCCGATGACGTCCGCCATGGCTGACTCCTTGCTGCTCTGACGGGGGGAGGTCTGTCCCTCCCCCAGGACATAGGTTCCCTCGTTCGCGGTGAAAGTGGAACGGGCATGGATGAGCACGCCATGGCGGCGGGCGTACTCGACGGCGCGGATGTAGAGCACCTTGGCGCCGTTGGCGGCGAGCTCGAGCATCTCCTCGGCCGTCACCGTGTCGAGCTTGCGGGCGCGCGGGATGACGCGCGGATCCGCCGTGAAGATGCCGTCGACGTCGCTGTAGATCTCGCACACGTCGGCGCCGAGCGCGGCGGCGAGCGCGACCGCGGTCGTGTCGGACCCGCCGCGGCCGAGCGTGGTGATGTCGTCGTTGTCGGGGTTGACGCCCTGGAAGCCCGCGACGATCACGATCGCGCCCTCGTCCAGCGCGGCGCGCAGGCGCACCGGGGTGACATCGACGATGCGCGCGCTGCCGTGATCCGCGGTGGTGCGCATGCCGGCCTGGCTCCCGGTGAACGACCGGGCCTCGTAGCCCATCGAGTGGATCGCCATGGCGAGCAGCGCCATCGAGATGCGCTCGCCGCTCGACAGCAGCATGTCGAGCTCGCGCGGCGCGGGGATGGGCGCGACCTGCGCGGCGAGGTCGAGCAGCTCGTCGGTGGTGTCTCCCATCGCGCTGACGGCGACGACCACGTCGTTGCCGGCGCGGCGCGTGTCGACGATGCGCTTGGCGACGCGCTTGATGCTCTCGGCGTCGGCGACGGACGATCCGCCGAACTTCTGCACGATCAGTGCCACTGGGACTCCTGGGGATTCAGGACGTCTCGGATGCCCGCCCTGTTGCACACATTTTAGGGACGCCCGGCATGCCGTCCGGACCATGTGACATCCCGCCCGCCCCGGACGGACGACGCTGCACGCGATGCCCTGCCTGCGGCGCCGTTCCGGTGCAGAACGCCTGGTGACACCGCAGTCGCCGGGGGCTACTGTGGCGGCAACAGCCGCGGAGGAGACAGCATGGGATTCGATCCGGTCCCGGCACTCGACCCGGAGGCCATGATGCCCCTCATCGGCGTCTTCTTCGGCCTCGTGGTCGTGGGCATGATCGTGACGGTCGTCATCCGCCTCGCCAAGGGGAGTCCGCTCGGCGATGCGGACGCGAGAGCGCGCCGGCGGCGCCCGAGGCACGACGATCCCCCTGGGATCCAGGATCCGCATGGGCCGCATGGCGCGGCCGCCTTCGGTGTCGTCGCCGGCACGGGTGCCTTCCTCCCCGATCCGGATCCCGGTCCGCGCGGCCACGGAGACAGCGGGGTCGGCGGCTTCGACGGCGGAGGGTTCGGCGGCTCCGACGGCGGCTTCAGCGGCGGCGACGGGGGCGGCTCGTTCTGAGCCGGACGACGGGAGGCGACGAGATGACGTGGATGGACTGGGCGCTGGTGACGGTCGGAGTGATCGTCCTGGTCGGGGCGGTCGCATGGGTGATGATGCGGGATCGCCGCGCGCGCTCCCTGCCGGGCGACGAGATCCCGCCGGTCGAGGTCGTGCGCACGACGTACGAGGCGAACGTGGCGAAGGCGCGGGTGAATCAGACGTACGGCCCCGGCGCGACCGGGGTCGGCGGAGCCTGCTGAGCGCGCGGCGGCCGGTCCGGCTCAGCGGCGGTCGCGCACGGCCGGCGTGACGGGATCCGGGTCCGACAGGATGGCGACATCCGGCGCCTTCCGGGCGCCTCCGGGCAGACCGCCCGCCGCGAGCAGGCAGCCGACGATCACGACGGGGAAGCCGAGCAGCAGGCCCGGGGTGAGCGGCTCGCCCAGGATCAGGACGCCCAGCGCGATCGCGACGACCGGGTTGACGTAGGTGAACAGCGGCGCGCGGACGGGACCGACCTCCGCGATCAGCGCGAAGAACGCGATGAAGGCGATCGCGGTGCAGATCACGGTGAGCAGCACGGCCGACACGACGCTGTTCGTCGTGGGGGTCTGGTGGCTCGTGAGCAGCGCGATGGGCGTGTAGACCAGGCCGACCACGCCCAGCGACAGCGTGATGGTGCCGAGCGAGGGCACGTCGTCGAGCTTGCGGGCGACGATGAACGGAGCGGTGGCGTACAGCACCGCCACGAGCAGCACCTCGCCCATGGCCAGCAGGTCGGCGTGCGCGCCGCCCGCGCTGCCGAGCGCCACGATCGCGACGCCCGCAAAGCCGAGCACGAGGCCGATCGTGCGCAGGGGCCGCAGCGCGCCCTTCTCGCCGCGGGCGACCGCGATCACGGTCGCGAACAGCGGCACGGTGGCCACGAGCAGGCCGGTCGAGCCGGAGGAGATCGTCTGCTCGGCGTGGGCCAGCAGCACGAAGGGCCCCGCCATCTCGATGGCCGCGAAGGCGAGCACCCACGGCCACTTCCGCAGCGCCGGCTTCAGCGCTCCCTTGCGCAGCGCGAACGGGAGCAGCAGGATCGCCGCCCCGCCCGTCCGGATCGCGACGACCGCGGCGGGCGAGAACGACTCGACCGCCTCGCGGATGAACAGGTAGGGCATGCCCCACACGACCGCCATGATCGCGAAGAGCATCCAGCCGCGGGTGGTGAAGCGGGACGATGGCACGACCCGATCCTGGCACGGGCCCCCGACATCTGACCCCGGATGGCGGTCACACGACGACGGATGACCGATCGACGTCAGACGGCTCGGCGGCCCTCGAAGGCGCGGCCGAGCGTGACCTCGTCGGCGTACTCGAGGTCGCCGCCGACCGGCAGGCCCGACGCCAGGCGCGAGACCGTGATCTGCAGCGTCGTGAGCAGGCGGCTGAGGTAGGTCGCGGTCGCCTCGCCCTCCAGGTTCGGATTGGTGGCGAGGATCACCTCCTGCACCGTGCCGTCCGCGAGGCGGGACATCAGCTGCTGGATGCGCAGGTCGTCGGGGCCGACGCCCGCGATCGGGCTGATCGCGCCGCCGAGCACGTGGTACAGCCCGCGGAACTCCCGCGTGCGCTCGATCGCCGCGACGTCCTTGGCGTCCTCGACGACGCAGATCAGCGCGGGGTTGCGGCGCGGGTCGCGGCAGATCGCGCACGTGTCCTGCTCGGAGACGTTGCCGCAGATCTCGCAGAACTTCACGCGCTCGCGCACCTCGCGCAGCAGCTCGGACAGCCGGGAGACGTCGAAGGTCGGGGTCTGCAGGATGTGGAAAGCGATGCGCTGGGCGGACTTCGGCCCGATGCCGGGAAGGCGGCCGAGCTCGTCGATCAGCTCCTGGACGATGCCGTCGTACATGTGGTGGGGTCGTCCTTACTGGAAGCGGGTCGGGGGCTCGTAGGGCTCCTCGTGAAGGAAGCGCGCCTCGAGGATCTGTCGCACGACGGCCTCGCCGTAGCGCTGCACGCCGTCGGTCTGCACCACGCGGCGCTGCACCGTGACGGTCGGCGTCTGGATCACGGGCGGCGCGGTGGGCGCGTCCGGCTCAACCGCGTCGTCGTCCCGGTCGTCGTCATCCGTGTCGACCGGCACCTCGGTGGGGATCACGTCGCCGTCGCGCTCGAGCGTCACGACGCGCGCGGCGACGGGGACCGCGGCCTCCTCGGGGTCGTCGTCGACGGCCAGGGCGGGCGCCGCGTCGGAGTTCGGGATGGTCGCGACGGCCCAGTCGGTCACGGGCGACGCGGCATGCGCGGCGGGCGACGGGGCGGGCCGGGCCGGCTCCGGGCGCGACGGCTCCGTGCGGGGCTGCTCCGCGCCGGGCTGCGGGCGGACGGGCGCCGCGGCCCGGGAGGCGTAGGGGTCCTCGCCCGGGTAGGGCTCGTACGGCTCGTCGGGCTCCGGCGGGAGGTCGTCGTGGCCTCGGTCGGGGTCGGACGGCTCGGCCGAGCGCTGCCCGCCGCCGCCCTGCTCGCGCGCCCCGCCCTCGCGGCCGGCCGCGTCCAGGCGCGCGATGTACTTCACGCGGACGCCCAGCACCGCCAGGATCGCCGTGCGGAGGTCCTCGCTGATGCCGCCCTGCGGCGTGCGGTGCTTGAACTTGCCGAGGTCGCCCTCGTTCGGGAAGCCGAGCACGAGCACGTCGTCGGCGCCCACGTCGACCACTCGGGCGCCCGAGACCACGAGCCAGCTCGTGCGACTGATGCCCTGCAGCCGCTCGAGCACGGCGGCCCACGCCGCGGTGATGCCGTCGAGCGTCAGCGGGCCGGCGGGCTCGGGGGCCGCTGCGGGCTGGGGAGCCGCGGGCGGGGATGCGGCCGGCGCGGTGCCGGGCGCGACCGTGGCCCAGCCGGCTGCGGGGCCCGGGTCTGCCTGCGGCGCCGCCGTCGCGGGGCGCTCGGGCTCGGGGGCGGGACGCTCCGGCTCGGAGGCGGGACGCGCGGGCTCGGCGGGAGCGGCCGCGGCGGGCGGAGCAGCGGGAGCGGGAGCCGGTTCCGCAGGAGCAGCCGGGGCCGGAGCAGCCGCCGGCACCGCGGCGGCCGACGCTGCGGGAGCCGGAGCGGGAGGCGCGGCCGCGGGAACCGGCGCCGCGCCGGGCATCGCCGCGGCCTCGGGCGCCAGGGCGCCGGCGAGCACGCGCGCGATCATGAGTTCGAGCTGCAGCCGCGGCGAGGTCGCGCCGGTCATGGCGTCGAGGGCGGCGCTCACGATGTCGGCGGTCTTCGAGAGCCGCTCGGCGCCGAGGCGCTGAGCCTGGCCCGCCATGCGCTCGAGTTCGTCCGACGGGATGCCGCGCAGCACGGCCGAGGCGCCCTGCCCGGTCGCCGCGATCACGATCAGGTCGCGCAGGCGCTCGAGCAGGTCGTCGACGAAGCGCCGCGGATCCTGTCCCGTCTGCACCACGCGGTCCACCGAGCCGAACGCGGCGGCCGCGTCGCCCGATGCGAACGCGTCGACCACGCCGTCGAGCAGCTCGCCGTGCGTGTACCCCAGCAGCGCGACCGCGCGCTCGTACGCGACGTGGGACCCGTCGGATCCGGCGATGAGCTGATCCAGGATCGACAGCGTGTCGCGCGGCGAGCCGCCGCCCGCGCGCACCACGAGCGGCAGGACGCCCTGCTCGACCTGCACGCCCTCCTGCTCGCACAGCGACTGGACGTAGTCGAGCATGGCCGCGGGCGGCACGAGGCGGAACGGGTAGTGGTGCGTGCGCGAGCGGATCGTGCCGATCACCTTGTCGGGCTCGGTCGTCGCGAAGATGAACTTGACGTGCGCCGGGGGCTCCTCGACGAGCTTCAGCAGCGCGTTGAAGCCCTGCGGCGTCACCATGTGCGCCTCGTCGAGGATGAAGATCTTGAACCGGTCGCGGGCCGGGGCGAACACCGCGCGCTCGCGCAGGTCTCGGGCGTCGTCCACGCCGTTGTGGCTGGCCGCGTCGATCTCGACGACGTCAAGGGATCCGCCGCCCGCTCGGGACAGCTCGACGCAGCTGTCGCACGTGCCGCAGGGGGTGTCGGTGGGGCCCTCGGCGCAGTTCAGGCAGCGCGCCAGGATGCGGGCCGAGGTCGTCTTGCCGCAGCCGCGCGGACCCGAGAACAGGTAGGCGTGCCCGATGCGGTCACCACGCAGCGCGGTCATCAGCGGCTCGGTGACCTGAGACTGCCCGATCATCTCCCCGAAGGTCTCGGGCCGGTAGCGGCGATACAGGGCGGTGGTCACCCGAACAGCCTACGGGAGGGGTCCGACATCGACGCCGGGAGCTCTCACGGCTGCGGCCCGGTGGCGACCGGGCGATCGGGGAGGTTCGACCACTGGCTCCACGACCCGGGGTACAGCGCGCCGTCGACCCCGGCGGCGGCGAGCGCGAGCAGCGTGTGCGCGGCCGTGACGCCCGAGCCGCAGTACACCGCGATCGGGGCGGACAGGTCGACGCCGAGCTCCTCGAAGCGGGCCCGGATGGATCCCGGCTCGAGGAATCCGCCGGACGCGTCGATGTTGTCGGTGGTCGGCGCGGAGACGGCGCCGGGGATGTGCCCCGCGCGCGGATCGATCGGCTCGGCGTCGCCGCGGTAGCGCTCCCCCGCCCGCGCGTCGAGCAGCGTGCCGACGCGCGGGAACGCCGCGGCGTCGTCGGCCGTGAGCACCGGCAGCGCGCCGTAGCGCAGCTCGACGTCCCCCGGCTCCGGCTCGACCGGGCCCTCCTCCAGCGGCCCCGCCCACGCGGTCAGCCCGCCGTCCAGCACGCGCACGTCCCGCAGGCCGGCGTAGCGCAGCAGCCACCAGGCCCGCGCGGCCGCCAGGCCCGACGTGTCGTCGTAGACCACCACGGGCCGGCCCGTCGTCACGCCCCACGCGCGCGCCGCCCGCTGCAGGTCCTCGACCGGCGGCAGCGGATGCCGCCCCTCGCTCGCCGGCCGCGACGGATCCGCGAGCTCGCGGTGCAGGTCCACGAACACGGCGCCCGGGATGTGTCCCGCGAGGTGCGCGGGACGGCCGGCATCCGGGTCCGTCAGCGTCCACCGCACGTCGAGCAGCGTCACCTCGCCGAGGCGCCGCGCGAGCTCGTCGGCCTTGATCAGGACGTCACTCATGCGTCGCCGAGTTGTCCGTGATGATCGGGATCGACGTGGTGACCGGGATCGACGCCGTGACGGGGACGGTCGGCTCGAGCGCCGTGCCGTCGTCGCGGCGCATCTCCGAGAACGGCTTGAGCGTCGGGCGTCCGGGCAGGACGGGGCCCTGGTCGTGCAGCGGCACCACCACGGGCTCGTCCACGGTCGCGATGTACGCCCTGTCCCGCACCTCGAACGGCACGGGCTCCACGGGCTCGCCCGACTCCCCCGGCCGCACGCTCACCCGCATCTCGTTCCGCCGCAGCACGATGTCGAGCGCGCGGCCCTTCCACTGCAGGGTGTACGCCAGCTCGGGCCAGTCCTCGGGCAGGCGGGGGTCGAACCTCAGCTCGCCGAGGTGGTCGCGCATGCCGCCGAAGCCCGACACCAGCGCCGTCCACACGCCGCCGGCCGACGCGACGTGCACGCCATCCGCCGCGTTGTGGTGCAGGTCGCCGAGGTCGACGAACAGCGCCTCCTCGAAGTACCGGTGCGCGAGCTCCTGGTAGCCGACCTCGGCGGCGAGGATCGCCTGGACGACGGCCGACAGGGTCGAGTCGCCCGTGGTCAGCGGGTCGTAGTAGTCGAAGTCGGCGCGCTTCTCCTCGGGCGTGAAGTGGTTGCCCTGCAGGAACAGCGCGAGCACGACGTCGGCCTGCTTCAGCACCTGGAAGCGGTAGATCACGAGCGGATGGAAGTGCAGCAGCAGCGGCCGCTGATCCTTCGGGGTGTGCTCGAGGTCCCACACCTCGCGCTCGAGGAACAGCGAGTCCTGCGGGTGGATCCCGAAGTTCTCGCTGTATGGGATGTGCATGGCGTCGGCCGCGCGCTCCCACGCCTCGGGCTCGGACGAGTCGAGCGAGACCCGGTCGGACAGCCGGCGGAACGCGCCGGGGCTGCGCTCGGCCATCTCGCGCACGGCCCGCGCCGCGGCGCGCAGGTTGAAGCGCGCCATCACATTCGTGAACAGGTTGTCGTTGACGACCGTGGTGTACTCGTCCGGCCCGGTCACGCCGTGGATGTGGAAGGACTCGATGCCCTGGTACGAGCGCCAGAACCCGAGCGTGGCCCACAGGCGCGCGGTCTCGACCAGCACGTCGGCGCCCTCGCGCTCGAGGAAGTCGTAGTCGTCCGCGGCGCGGACGTACTTCACGATGGCGTAGGAGATGTCGGCGTTGATGTGGTACTGCGCGGTGCCCGCGGCGTAGTACGCCGAGGCCTCCTCGCCGTTGATCGTGCGCCACGGGAACAGCGCGCCGGCTTCGTTCAGCTGCCCCGCGCGCCGCCGGGCCGCCGGCAGCATCATCGTTCGCATCCGCATCGCGTTGCGGGCCCAGCGCGGCGTCGTGTACGCCAGGAACGGCAGGACGTAGATCTCCGTGTCCCAGAAGTAGTGGCCCGAGTAGCCGGATCCCGTCACGCCCTTCGCCGAGACGCCGAAGCCGTCCGCGCGGGCGGCGGCCTGCGCGAGCTGGAACAGGCACCAGCGGGTCGCCTGCTGCAGGCCGTCCTGCCCGGCGATGCGGACATCCGAGCGGCTCCAGAAGTCGTCCATCCAGGCGCGCTGGCGGCGGTGGATCTCCTCGACGCCGAGCGAGGCGACGCGGTCGAGCGTGCGGCGGCAGCGGTCGACCAGCTCGCGCGGGGGCACGCCGCGCGAGGTGTGGTAGCTCACGGTCTTCGTGATCGTGACGGGCACGCCGGCCTTGGCCTGAACGCGGAACACGTGCTTGGCGATGTCCGGATCGACCAGCTGCCGGATGTCGTACTCGTTGTCGGTCTGGATCATGTGGTCGCTCGCGACCGCGATCGTCATGCCCGACTCGTTCACCTTGTACGACAGCGCCGAGCGCATGCCGTCCTGCCAGAACTCCTGCGGGTGCAGCACCCGCTCGGAGATCCTGTCGGTCTTGCGCGGGTCGAACGTGACCTTCTGCGCGGCGCCGCGGAGCATGGCGGGCGTGCCGCCGTAGACGTTCTCGCCGTCCTGCCGGTTCACCATCTGGGAGCTGATCGTGACGGGCGCGTCCGTGTCGAGCACCGTGACGGTCATCCGCATCACGGCGAGGTGGCGCTCGTCGAACGAGACGAGCCGGTCGTCCTCGATCAGCACGTCCTTGCCGGCGGGCGTGCGCCACAGCAGGCGGCGGCGGTAGACCCCGTCGCGCATGTCGAGCACGCGCTCGTACTCGCGCATCTCGGCGATGTCGAGCGAGAGCGGCTCGTCGTCGACGTAGATGCGCATGACCTTGGCGTCGGGCGCGTTGATGATGGTCTGACCCACCTCGGCGAAGCCGTACGCCTGCTCGGCGTGCCGGATCGGCCACGTCTCGTGGAACCCGTTGATGAACGTGCCGTGCTCGTGCGCGTGGCGCCCCTCGGGGTGGTTGCCGCGCAGGCCCAGATAGCCGTTGCCGACGGAGAAGATCGTCTCGGTCACACCCGCGTCCTCGCCCGAATAGCGCGTCTCGATGAAGCGCCAGGGGTCGACGGGGAAGCGTTCGCGATCGATCATCGAGCAGATCCTTCGGGTTCGGGACGGGGACGGACGGGCCGGATCGGACGGATCGGGCGGCGGGACCGGATCAGGATGCGCTCCCGTGCGCGTCGGCGAACTCCGCGAGGTCCGAGACCACGACGTGCGCGCCGGCGTTCTCGAGCGCGTGGGCTCCGGCGCCGCGGTCGACGCCGACGACGAGGGCGAAGTCGCCCGCGGCGGCGGACTGGACGCCGGAGATCGCGTCCTCGACCGCGGCGGCGCGCGACGGATCCACGCCCGCCATCTTCGCGGCGACGAGGAACACGTCGGGCGCGGGCTTGGACGGGAGGTGCTCGCGCTCGGCGACGACGCCGTCCATCACGACGGGGAACCGGGCGCGGATGCCGGCGGCCGCGAGCACGTCCTCGGCGTTCTTCGAGCTCGACACGACCGCAGACGGCACGCCGGCGGCGTCGAGGATGTCGAGCAGCCGCATCGTGCCCGGGTAGGGCGCGATGCCGTCCTCGCGCAGCACGCGCGAGAACACGACGTTCTTGCGGTTGCCGATGCCGCACACCGTGTCCTGCTCGGGAGCGTCGGACGGATCGCCCCACGGCACCTCGACGTCGCGGCTGCGCAGCAGGGCCGCGACGCCGTCGTAGCGCTTCTTGCCGTCGAGGTGGTCGAAGTAGTCGCTGTCGGTGTACGACGGCGTGATGTCCCAGTCGGCGAACAGCTGCTCGAACATGGTCCGCCACGCGTGCATGTGCACCTCGGCCGTGGGCGTGATGACCCCGTCCAGGTCGAAGAGCACGGCGTCGTACTGGGTGAGATCGGGCAGGCGGGACACGGTTCCTCCGGATCGCTCGGCGACGCGACTCAGCGTAGCCGCCGCCGCGTTACGCGGGTATTGCGCACCCGCCTCAGCCCGTCACCGCGAGCGTCTGCCGCGCGATCTCGAGCTCCTCGTTGGTGGGCACGACCAGCACCTCGACGCGCGAGTCGTCGGTCGAGATCCGGTGCGGCCCGCGGGTCCGCGCGGCGTTGCGCTCGGGGTCGAGCGCGACGCCCGCGAAGCCCAGCGTCTCCATCGCGGCGGCGCGCACCTCGGCGGAGTTCTCGCCGACGCCGGCCGTGAAGGCGATGACGTCCACGCCGCCGAGCTGCGCCAGGTACGCGCCCGCATACGTGCGCAGCCGGTGGATGTAGACGTCGAACGCGAGCCCCGCGGCCTCGTCGCCCGCCTCGCGTCGCGCGGACAGGTCGCGCATGTCGGTCACGCCCGCGAGCCCCAGGATGCCGCTGCCCTTGTTCAGCAGCCGGTCGAGGTCGTCGATCGACATCGACGCGCGGCGCGCGAGATGCAGCAGCACGGCCGGATCCAGGTCGCCCGACCGCGTCCCCATCACGAGGCCCTCGAGCGGGGTCAGGCCCATGGACGTCTCGACCGAGCGGCCGCCGTCGATCGCCGCGACGGAGGCGCCGTTGCCGAGGTGGAACACGATCTGCTTCAGGTCGGCGACGTCGCGGCCCAGGAACTCCGCGGCCTTCGCGCTGACGTACGCGTGGCTCGTGCCGTGGAAGCCGTAGCGCCGGATGCGATGCCGCTCGGCGAGCTCGCGGTCGATCGCGTAGGTGTAGGACGCGGGGGCGAGCGTCTGGTGGAACGCGGTGTCGAACACCGCGACGTGCGGGATGTCCGCGAACGCGCGCCGGGCGGCCCGGATGCCCTGCAGCGCGCCGGGGTTGTGCAGCGGCGCGAGCACCGACAGCTCGTCGATGTTGATCTCGATCAGGTCCGTGATGGGCGTCGCCTCGAAGAACCGCGCGCCGCCGTGCACCACGCGGTGCCCGACCGCGACGGGCGGGTGGTCGTGGAGCGAGGGCCCGTGCTGCGCGAACGCGTCGAGCATCGCCGCGAACCCCGCGGCGTGATCCGGGATCGACCGCTCGATCTGGTGCGTCGACTCGAGCACTGTGGGCGCCGGCTGCCGCGGCTCGGCGTGGAATCGCACGGTGTGCGTGGCGATCCCGCCGTCCTCGCCGATCCGTTCGACGAGCCCCGACGCCAGCACGCGCTCGGTGGCCATGTCGAGCAGCTGGTACTTGAACGACGACGACCCGCTGTTGACGACGAGGACGATGCTCATGCGTGGTTGCTCCCTACCCGTGTCCCACTTGGTGCCGCTCTGCGCTGATCCGTGTCCCACTTCGCGCCGGAAAGACTCGTCATTCCGGCCTCAACTGGGACATGCCCGCCGGATGACCCGCGGCACGATCCACGAGCATCACTCGCCCTGGGCCTGGATCGCCGTGATGGCGACCGTGTTGACGATGTCGCCGACGAGGGCGCCGCGCGAGAGGTCGTTGATCGGCTTGTTCAGCCCCTGCAGGACCGGTCCGATGGCCACCGCGCCCGCCGAGCGCTGCACGGCCTTGTAGGTGTTGTTGCCGGTGTTGAGATCCGGGAAGACGAACACCGTGGCGCGCCCCGCGACATCCGACTCCGGCAGCTTCGCCTTCGCCACGGCGCTGTCGGCGGCCGCGTCGTACTGGATGGGCCCCTCGATCGGCAGCTCCGGCGCGCGCTCGCGGGCCAGCCGGGTCGCGAGCCGCACCTTGTCGACGTCCGCGCCCGATCCGCTCTCCCCCGTCGAATACGACAGCATCGCCACGCGCGGCTCGACGCCGAACTGCGCGGCGGTCGCGGCCGACGAGATCGCGATGTCCGCGAGCTGCTCGCTGGTCGGATCCGGGATCACGGCGCAGTCGCCGTAGACCAGGACGCGATCGGCGAGCGCCATCAGGAACACGCTCGAGACGACCGACACGCCGGGCTTGGTCTTGATGATCTCGAACGCGGGCCGGATCGTGTGGGCGGTCGTGTGCGCCGCGCCCGACACCATGCCGTCGGCGAGGCCCAGGTGCACCATCATCGTGCCGAAGTACGACACGTCCGTGATGGTGTCGGCGGCCTTCTCGTACGTCACGCCCTTGTGCGCGCGCAGCTTGGCGTACTCGGTCGCGAAGCGCTCCACGAGCTCCGGATCGAAGGGGCTCAGCAGGGTCGCGTCCGTCAGGTCCAGCCCGAGCTCGGTCGCGCGGGCCCGGATGGCGTCGGGGTCGCCGAGGATCGTGAGGTCGGCCACGCCGCGCTTGAGCAGCGACGCGGCGGCCTTCAGCACGCGGTCGTCGTCGCCCTCGGGCAGCACGATGCGGCGATGATCGGCGCGGGCGCGCTCGAGCAGGCCGTACTCGAACATCAGCGGCGTCACGACGGTCGCGCGCGCGACGCCGAGCACGCGCGTCAGCTCGGCGGTGTCGACGTGCTGCTCGAACATGGTCAGCGCCGTGTCGTAGCGGCGGCCGGATCCGGATGCGCGCCCGCGCGCGCCCATCACGCGCACCGCGGTCTCGTACGTGCCGAGATCCGTCGACACGATCGGCAGGGTCGATCCGAGCCCGTCGATCAGGCGCAGCACGTCGTCGGGCACCGGGAAGGGGCCGTTCAGGACGATGCCCGCGAGCGACGGGAACGTGCCCGACTGGTTCGCGAGCAGCGCGGCCAGGAGCACCTCGGTGCGGTCGGCGGGGATGACGACGACCGCGCCCTCGCTGAGGCGCGGCAGCACGTTCACCATCGACATGCCGGCCACGACGACGCCCAGCGCCTCGCGCACGAGCAGCTGCTCGTCGCCCTTCAGCATGGTGCCGTCGACGGCGCGCAGGATGTCCTGCATCGACGGCGCGACGAGCATCCGGTCCTCGGGCAGCGCCCACACGGACGCCCCCGATCCGATCGCCGACGCGACGGCCGACGCGATCTCGTCCAGCCGATCCGGATCCGCGCGGTTCACGACGACGGCCGCGAGCTCGGCCCGGCTGCGCTCCAGCTCCGGCAGGGCGAGGTGCGCGAGCTGACCCATCTCGTCGGGGGTGCGGGCGGTCGTGGTGCCGAGCTGCTCGGCCTGGCCCTGCTGCGCGCGGCCGCCGAGGACGAGCAGCACCGGGGTTCCGAGGTTCGCGGCGATGCGGGCGTTGTAGGCCAGCTCGGCGGGGCTGCCGACGTCGGTGTAGTCCGTGCCGACCACGACGACCGCGTCGCACTGCGCCTCGACGGCCTTGAAGCGCCCCACGATCGTGCCGAGCGCGGCCTCGGGATCGGCGCGCACGTCGTCGTAGGTGACGCCGACGCACTCGTCGTAGTCGAGGTCGACGCCGTCGTGCCCGAGCAGCAGCTCGAGCACGTAGTCGCGCTCGGTCGTGGATCGGGCGACGGGCCGGAACACCCCCACCTTCGGCGTCGCACGACTCAGCGCGTCGAGCACGCCGAGAGCGATCGTGGACTTGCCGGAGTGCCCCTCCGCGGAGGTGATGTAGATGCTCCTCGCCACGGCCTCAGCCTACGGCCGGGGCAGGGCCTCCGGGAGGGAGCTCCGGTGTCACCTCGCGTCGAAGGCCTCGCGCGCCGCGACGGCGATCGCGGGATCGCGGTACACGGCCAGGGCGGTCGCGGCGAGCATCAGGGCGCCGTCGGCGATCGCGGGCTCGGCCTCCGGGCCGCCGGCCGCCGCGGCGAACTCGCGCGTGTGCGGCACGCCGTCCGGGACCAGACGCACCATCGGGTGGATCGACGGAACGACGTGGCTCACGTTGCCCATGTCGGTGGATCCCGTGATCGGCTCGTTCGCGACCTCGCGTCCGAGCCGCTCGTACGCCGCTCGCGCGAGCTCGGCGAGCACCGGGTTCGACACCAGGGAGAAGTACGGCGGGGTGCGCTCCTCGACCAGCACCTCGCAGCCGGTCGCGATCGCGGCGCCCTGGAAGCAGGCCCGCACGCGGGGCACGACATCGGCGAGCAGGTGATCCTGCTCGGCCGCCCGCACGAACACCCGCAGCGCCGCATGCTCGGGGATGATGTTGGGCGCCTGGCCCCCGTCCGTGACGATCGCGTGCACGCGGGCGTCGTCGGTCAGCTGCTGGCGCAGCAGCCCGATCGCGGTGAGCGAGAGCGTCACGGCGTCGAGCGCGTTGATGCCGCGCTCCGGGCTGGCGGCTGCGTGACTGGCCCGGCCGCGGAACTCGACGTCCAGCGCCACGCGGGACAGCGTCGTGCCGTCGACCGAGTCGTGTCCCGAGGGGTGCACCATGATCGCGAGGTCGATGCCCTCCAGCACGCCGCCGTCGATCATCGGCACCTTGCCCGCGGCGCCCTCCTCGCCCGGGCTGCCGATCACCACGAGGCGCGCCGGTGTGCCGGGGGCGGCCTCGAGCGCGGACTTGAGCAGCAGCGCCGCCCCGAGGCCGGCGGCCGCGATGATGTTGTGCCCGCACGCGTGGCCGATGCCCTCCAGCGCGTCGTATTCGCAGAACACCGCGATCGAGGGCGTGTCGTCCCGCGCATCGGACGTCTGCCAGCGGCCCACGAACGCCGTCTCCAGCCCCGCGAAGCCGCGCTCGACCGCGAAGCCCGCGGCGTCGAGCTCGGCCGTCAGCCGCACGGCGGCGTGCACCTCGGTGAAGCGGATCTCGGGGTGGGCGTGCAGGTCGGCGGCCACGTCGACGAGCAGCGGCAGCACGGGTCCGAGGTGCGCGCGCAGCTCGTCCACGAGGGCGGGGACGGCGGTGTCGGTCATGGGGTGTTCCTCTCGCGGGTTCGTCGTGGTCATCGCTGGATCATCAGCTCGTGTCCCGGGCCGACCGGCAGGCCGACCAGCCCCCAGACGAGCAGCTGCAGCATCCAGACCCCCCAGATCACGAACGTGAACGGCATCACCAGGCTGAACAGCGTGCCGAGGCCGCCCTTGGGCGCCCACTTCTGCATCAGCCCGAGGATCACGGGGAGCATGGGGTTCATCGGCACCAGCGGGTTGGATGCCGAGTCGGTGATGCGGAACGCCGCCTGCACGTAGGCCGGGTCGACGCCGTTGAGCATGAACATCGGCACGAAGATCGGCGCGAGCAGGGTCCACAGCGCCGAGCCGCTCGTCAGCAGCAGCGCCGGCAGCCACACGAACACGCTGAACAGCGCGAGGCCCCAGATGCCGCCGAGCCCGGTCTGCTCCATGACCTCGGCGCCGCCGGTCGCCAGCAGCAGGCCGAGCTGCGACCAGCCGAACCACGCGATGGCCTGCGCCGCCGTGAAGATCACGACGATGAACGGCACGAGCTCCTTCACGGTCTCGGTCATCATCTCGGGCACCTGCGCCCACTGGGTGAGCGTGCCGGCGGCGATGCCGTACGAGACGCCGCCGACCAGGAAGAACAGCAGGATGAACACCGGGATGCTCGACATGAACGGCGACTGCAGCAGCTCGCCGTCCTCGCCCTGCAGCGACGAGCCCGGCCACAGCACCGCGGCCGCCACGAGCGCGATGTAGACCGCGATCGCGATGACCGCCACGAGCAGCCCGCGCCGCTCCCGTCCTCCGAGGCGCTCTGCGTCGCCGCGATCGCGCTCGCCCTCGTAGGGCCCGAGCCGCGGCTCGAGGAAGCGCTGGCAGACGAATGTGATGACGACCGCCAGGATCACGGTCGACGTCGCGAAGAAGAAGTAGTTCGCGAGCACCGAGATCTCCGCGTCGGGATCCACGATCTGCGCGGCGGACGTGCTGATTCCGGACATCAGCACGTCGGTGCCCGCGGGTACGACGTTGGCGCTGAACCCGGCGACCACCGCCGCGTACGACGTGATGAAGCCGGCCAGCGGATGCCGCCCCGCGGCGAGGAACGCCGCGGCGGCGAGCGGGGGCAGGATCACCATGGACGAGTCGGACGCGAGGTTGCCCATGAGGCTGACGAACACGACCACGAACGTGACCGCCCACCGGGGCGCCGACAGCACGGCACCGCGCATGAAGGCGCCGAGCAGCCCGACGCGCTCGGCCACCCCGATGCCCAGCATCACGGTGATGATGAGCCCGAACGGCGGGAACGAGACGAAGTTGTCGATCGCGCTCGTGACGGCGTACGCGAGTCCCTCCGGCGACAGGATGCTCTTGACCGCCACCGCGTCGCCGGTGGCGGGGTCCGTCGTGGTGGCGCCCAGGCCGGCGGCGATCGCGGATGCGACCGCGACGATGCCGGCGAGGATCAGGAACAGAAAGAAGGGGTGCGGCAGTCGGTTGCCGACCCGCTCGATCCGCTGAAGGATGCGGCCGCTGACGCCGCGCGCGTCGGCGAGGGTCAGCTCCGTGGTCTCGAGTCGAGGCATGTGCGCTCCGTCGCTGGTCGGTGGATCCCGGTCTTCGGTGGGGTGCCCCCCAGTGTGCAGATCCCATGCTTCGGGGCGATTTCGGGGATCGAAATCCGAGGAATGACGGTCCAAGATGTCCGATATGGATCTCGTCGACGCATCATCCGGCTCCCGCCTGTCCGAATGGGACCTGGCGCTGGTCGACGCGATGCAGGACGACCCGCGGGCACCGTGGGCGCGCATCGCACAGGCTCTCGGCGTCAGCGCACCCACCGTGCGCAGACGCTGGCAGCGCCTGGTCGAGGCGGATGCGGCGTGGATCACCACGCACGCCGGCTGGGATTCGGGCGTCGTGACGGCGCTCGTCGCCGTCCAGTGCCGCCCGGGGACAGCGGACGACCTCGCGCAGGCGGTGGCCGCACATCCGCAGATCCTCACGGTGTCCGTCATCACCGGAGAGCACGACCTGCTGCTCACGGTGTTCGCAGACGACATGCTCGCGTTGCGGCGACTGACCCAGCGGGCCCTCGGCGGGCACGACGGAGTGATGCGGGTGCGGATGATGCCGCTGACGCGGGTGTTCCGAGACGGCTCGCACTGGCGCGCGGGCTCCCCCGGGCGCACCCGGGCGCAGCCTCGCCGCACGCCGGGATCCCCGCTGTCGCCTCACGCGCTGCGCGCGGCGGTGGGCGTGCTGGAGCGGAATGGCCGCGCCTCGAGCGCGGAGCTCGGGCACGCTCTGAACACGAGCGAGGCCCACGCCCGGCGAGCCGTGCAACGGGCTCTGCGAGAGGAGCAGATCGTGCAGCGCGTCGACGTGCGGCTCGATCAGCCGCACTGGCCGCACTCCCTGGTGCTGTGGATCGTGGTGCCCGCGGAGCGCCTGCACGAGACGGCGCTGCGGATCAGCCGGATGCCGCTGTCTCGCGTGTGCGCGGCGTTCGCGGGCGGGGCGGCGAACCTCTACACCGTCGTCTGGCTGCGCTCGCTGTCGGAGGCGCCGGATGTGGAGGCGCAGATCGTGCACGGCCACGACGTGCGCGTCGCGGACCGGGGCATCCTGCTGCACTATGCCAAGCGCATGGGGCATGTCTTCGACGACGAGCAGCACCGCGTCGGTCACGTCCCGTGGGCTCCCGCACCCGGCTGATCCCGGCGGGCGAGCGATCTCGCGTTCGACGGCGGCGCCTGATCATATGCCCAAGGTATATAATCAAGGCATGCAGAATCTGGAGGCGCTGACCGACATCCTCGCCGCGGCGCACCGCCTCGGCCGGATCGTCGCGCGTGAGGCAGGATCCACGACGCCCGTGGCGCAGTGGCGGGCGCTGTCCGCGCTGGAGGAGAACGGGCCGCTGCGCGTCGGCGCCGTCGCGGCCGCGTGCGGCGTGACCCAGCCCGGGATGACGCGTCTCGTCGAGCTGATGACCGCCGAGTCGCTGGTGGAGAAGCGCCCGGACCCCACGGACGCCCGCGCGGTCGTGATCGAGATCACCGACGCCGGTCGCGCCGCGCGCCGCGCGTGGATCGAGACCGTCCGCGAAGCCCTCACCCCGCGGTTCGCCGCCCTCACGGACGACGAGTGGGCCGCGATCCAGACCACGGCCGCCCTCTTGCGGGCGCGCACGACCGATTACCCGAACGGATCCGAATGAGCCGTACTGAGCGAGCGAAGCGAGTCGAAGTGAACAACAACGCCCACGCCCCCGGGGGCAGCAGCATCCTGAAGCAGCCCCTCGCCGTCTGGGCGATCGCGTTCGCATGCGTCGTGTCCTTCATGGGCATCGGCCTCGTGGACCCGATCCTGCCCGCCATCGCCAAGGAGCTGCAGGCGACCAGCACCGAGACCTCGCTGCTGTTCACGACCTACCTGCTGATCACCGGCGCGGCGATGTTCTTCACGTCGTGGCTGTCGAGCCGGATCGGCGCGAAGAGGACGCTGCTCATGGGCCTCGCCGTCATCGTCGTCTTCGCGGCGCTCGCGGGGCTCTCGGGCTCGGTCGGCGGCGTGATCGGCTTCCGCGCGGGCTGGGGCCTCGGCAACGCCCTGTTCATCTCCACCGCGCTCGCGACGATCATCGGCGCCTCGAGCGGCGGCGCCGCCGGCGCGATCATCCTGTACGAGGCCGCGCTCGGCGTCGGCCTCGCGATCGGCCCGCTGCTGGGCGGCCTGCTCGGCACGGTCTCGTGGCGCGCTCCGTTCTTCGGCACAGCCGTGCTGATGGCCGTCGGATTCGTCGCGATCATCACGCTGCTGCGGATGCCGAAGGCGGTGCCGCAGCCCACGAAGCTGTCGGCCCCGTTCCGCGCGCTCGGCAACCGGTCGCTGCTCGTGATGGCCTTCACCGCGCTCTTCTACAACATGGGCTTCTTCGTGCTGCTCGCGTGGACGCCGTTCGCGCTCGTGCCGCTCGGCCTGGACGACGCCATGACGCTCGGCTGGATCTTCTTCGGCTGGGGCCTCGCGGTCGCGATCACGTCGGTGTTCGTCGCGCCCCTCCTGACCGCGCGGATGCGTCGCACGACGGTGCTGATCGCGGTGCTGCCGGCGCTCGCGGTCGTCGAGCTGCTGATGGCGCTGCTGTCGTCCAGCGCGACGGCGCTCATCGTCCTGGTGATCGTGGGCGGCCTGCTGCTGGGCGTGATGAACACGGTGCTGACCGAGGTCTCGATGGACGCCACGGATCTGCCCCGCTCGGTCGCCTCGAGCACGTACTCGGGCGTGCGGTTCCTGGGCGGCGCGATCGCCCCGCCGCTGGCGTCGTGGCTGGGCGAGACCGTGTTCGAATCGACCGCGGTGCCGTTCGTGCTGGGCGTGGTCGTCCTGCTGATCTCGGCGGTGATCGTGCTGACGGGCCGCCGTCACCTCACGCGCGCCGACGGGCTCGAGGAGTCGCCTCTCCAGACCGCGCAGGCCATCTCGGCCGGCGCCGACTGAGAGCCCGGGCCGACCCGAACGGCCCGACGAGACCGGCCGGACCCCGCAGCGCCGCGGGGCCCGGCCGTTCTCATGCCCGGATGGCTCGACTCGCCGTTCCGTCCGACCCACGAAGCCTCGCCCCCGTGCGAGCGAAGCGAGCGTGGAGCGAAGCGACTGCCGACCCCTCGCGAACGCGACGTCCGTCCCCGGATGGAGCCTGCGACAGCCATCGATCGCGAGTGCCCGCGCTTGCGCGGGCCGAGCGATCGATCACGTTCCACGCACTACCCCGCGAAGCGGCAAAGAGAACTGTGATCGACCACGCCCAATGCACTACCGAAAAAAATAAGACTCTCCGCGTACCCGACAGAGCCTGGTTACCCTTGCTACGTTTCCGTCCTGGGGGAGTTGGCCTGGATGTCGCCACGCGGAGAGCTTCGTCCATTCTAGACGACGCTCGCGGATCCGGCACATCGAGGCGGCGCGGGACGGGCGCCCAGGGGGCAAGATGTACCCAGACGCGCAAGACACGACGGATGGGTCGGGCGGACGCGACGAGACCGAGGAGCAAGATGCCCGAGTCCCTGACCCCGGACCGCTTCCAGCAGGCGACCGACGCGATCATCCGCTCGGTGACCTCCGTGATCGACGGAAAGCCGCAGGCGGTGCGCTCGGCGCTGGTCGCGCTGCTCGCCGAGGGCCACCTGCTGATCGAGGATGTGCCGGGCGTCGGGAAGACCGTGCTCGCGCGCGCGGTGGCGGCGTCGATCCAGGCGCGCGTGCGGCGCATCCAGTTCACTCCGGATCTGCTGCCGAGCGACGTGACGGGCGTGTCGGTGTTCAATCCGGCCACGCGCGAGTTCTCGTTCACGCCGGGCGCGGTGTTCGCCAACATCGTGATCGCGGACGAGATCAACCGCTCCTCCCCCAAGACGCAGTCGGCGCTGCTGGAGGCCATGGAGGAGCGTCAGGTGACGGTCGACGGCACGTCGCACGCCCTGCCGGATCCGTTCCTCGTGGTCGCGACGCAGAACCCGCTCGAGATGGAGGGCACGTATCCCCTCCCCGAGGCGCAGCGCGACCGCTTCATGCTGCGCATCTCGATGGGCTACCCCGACGCGCAGGCCGAGGCGCTGATGCTGCGCCAGCGCGACACCGAGAACCCGCTCGCGGCCGTGCGGCCGGTGGTGTCGGTCGAGGAGGTGGCGGCGCTCATCCGGTTCGCCCGCTCGGTGCACGTCGCGCCCGCGCTGGAGGAGTACGCGGTCTCGCTCGCGCAGGCCACGCGCGCGCACCCCGATCTGCTGCTGGGCGCCTCGCCCCGCGCGACGCTGCAGCTCGTGCGCGCCGCGAAGGTGTGGGCGGCGCTCGACGGCCGCGGCTTCGTGATCCCGGATGACGTGACCGACCTTCTCGTGCCGGTGTTCGCGCACCGGCTCATCCCGTCCCGCAGCGCCTCGGGGGCGCATCGGTCCGGGGATCCGGTGCCGCAGATCCTCGACAAGGTCGCGGCGTCCGTGCGGGTGCCACTCGCGGTGCGCTGAGCCGGTCACGACCATGTCGCGCGCCTCGTCCCCCCGCCGCCTCGGCGGAGCACCGCTGACGCTGCGCGGGCTCGGCGCCGTGCTGCTCGGCGTCGCGCTGCTGATCACGGCGAGCGCGCTGGGCCGCATCGAGCTGGCGCTGTTCGGGCTGGCGCTCGTGCTGCTCGTGGTGGGCGGATGGATCACCCTGGGCCTGGCGGGGAGGGTCACGGACGTCGACCGCTCCCTGTCGACGGATGTCGCGAGCGTCGGCGGCATCTCCCGCGTGGAGGCGCGGCTGCTGCTGTCGGCGCGGCCCGTGCCGGGCGGCACGTGGCGCGACGAGCTGCCCGCCGCGCTGCGGCCGATCGGCACGGACGCCGCGCCCGACGGACCCATGGGCGAGCTGCCTCCGGGCGGGCGCGGCACGCTGCACGTGTCGTACGCGGTGATCGGCATGCGGCGCGGCCGGCACTCGATCGGGCCGCTGCAGACGGCCGCGGTCGATCCGTTCGGTCTCGCGCGGCGCCGCACGACGATCGGCATGCGCACGGCCGTGACGATCGTCCCGGCCGTGATGCCGCTGCCGCCGCTGCCCGGATCGCCGGGCGCGATCGGCAGCTCGCAGCTCACGACCGGCCGGCACGGGCAGGGCGCCGACAACCTGATCCCGCGGCCGTATGCACCGGGCGACTCGATGCGGCGGATCCACTGGCGCGCGTCCGCGCACCACGGCGCCTTCATGGTGCGCGAGGAGGAGCGCGAGACCACCCCGCGGGCGATCGTCGTGCTCGACCGCGGCATCGCGCGCTGGGGGCAGACCGCGTCGCACTTCGGCGACGAGCAGTTCGAGGCCGCGGTGACGCTGTGCGTCTCGGCGGCGTGGAGCCTCGCGCGCGACGGCTACTCGGTGAGCGTGGTCGACAGCGACGGCGCCCCGATCGGCCTGGTCGAGTCGCACGACGACATGTCGGCGCTGCTGGTGTCGTTCGCCTCGCTCGCACCGCGCGGCGAGGACACGCTGTCGCGGCTCGCCGCGGGCATCGGCAACTGGTCCGCGGCCCCGGTGATCCTGATCGCCGGGCGCCTGATGCCCGCGGACGTCGCGGAGCTCGGCCCCGTCGCCGCGCAGGCCTCGCGCGCCATCCTGCTGTGCGCGGATCCGCAGGGCGATGCGCTCGAGCGCGCGTCGCGGGCCGGGTGGCACGTCGCCCGGCTGGGACACGACGTCGAGTCCGCGTGGCTGGCCGCGACGCGGCCCGACGAGGATCCGCGGCGCGAGGCGGTGAGCGCCCGTGCCGGTCGCTGAGGCTCCCCCCGCGCCGCACGAGGAGGTCCAGGGGCCGCCGCGGTGGGCGCCGCCGCACTCCGCCCCCGCCCGCCGCCGCGGCACGCGCGGCGACCTCGGGCTCACGCTCGGCGTCGGGGTCGCGACGATCGCCGCGATGCTGCCGATCGCGCGGCTCGTCCTGCCGTCGTGGCTGCCCGGCGCGATCCTGGTGGTCGCGCTCGTGCTGCTCGCCGGGTACGCCGTGCGCCGCATCGGCCTGCCGGGCGTCGTCGCCGCGGCGGTCGAGCTGCTGGTCTGGACCGTGTGCGCCACGGCCGTGCTCGGCCACGAGGATGCGCTGCTCGGCCTGCTGCCCACGGCCGACGTGCTCGAGGACCTGCCGCGCGTGTTCGCGACCGTGAGCACCGAGATCGTCGAGGGCGTGGCCCCCATGGAGCCCAGCCCCGAGTTCGCGTTCGTGCTGATCGCGGCGGGCGGCCTGCTCGCGTTATGCGTCGGGCACATCGTGCGCGCGACGCGCCTTCCGCTGCTCGGGGCGCTCGTGCTCATCACGGTGTTCGTGATCCCGCAGCTCGCCGTGCCGGGGGATCCGGATCTCGTCTCCGCCGTGATCCTGATCGCCGCGATCCTCTGGATCGCGCGCACCGAGATCCGCTCGCGCCGTCCCGGGATGGAGGCGGGCCCGGTCGCGTCGACGTGGGCCGCGGTGCTGGGCGTGGGATCGGTGCTGGCGGCGCTGATCCTGGCGCCGATGGTGCCGCTCGCGGCCCCGGCGGGCGGCGGAGCGGGGCGCACGTCGACGATCTCGGCGAGCCTCGACCTGGGCGACGACCTGCGCCGCCCCGCCGACATCGAGGTGCTGCGCGTGCGCACCGACCGGCCGACGGCGCCGTACCTGCGCGTCGCGACGCTCACGCAGTTCGACGGCGTGACGTGGGCCCCCGACGGAGGCGGCGCGGACGGCGTCGCGCTCGGGCCCGTGTCCTCGACCGCGGGCCTGGCCGAGCGCACCACGTCGGTGGAGATCACCCGCCTGACCGGCACCTACCTGCCGGTGCCGTACCCCGCGACCGCGGTCGAGGGCGTCGCGGGCGGGTGGCAGGTCAACCCGCTCAACCGCACCGTCCGCAGCACCTCGACGAGCGCGCTCGGGCAGCGGTACACGGTGCTGTCGCAGGAGCCGCAGCCGACGCGCGAGCAGGCGCGCGCCGTGATGCCGCGGCAGACGGGCGGCCTGACCGACTTCCTCTCCGATCCGGGTGACGAGACCGAGTTCCTCTTCCAGTCGCTCGTGCTGCCGGACGACCAGCAGGCCGCGCAGCTGCGTGCGATCACGCAGGAGGTGATCGGCGAAGCCGGCAACGCGTACGACGCGCTCGCGGCGATGCAGAGCTGGTTCCGCACGGGCGGCGGCTTCACGTACTCGCTGGAGGCCCCCGTCGAGGAGGGCTTCGACGGGTCCGGAATGGACGCGATCCAGCGCTTCCTCGAGGTCCGCAGCGGATACTGCGTGCACTTCGCGTCGACGTTCGCGGTGATGGCCCGCTCGATCGGCATCCCCGCGCGCGTGGTCGTCGGCTTCCTGCCCGGCACCGACACCGGCGAGGACATCGACGACCAGGACGTCTACTCCGTGCTCGGCTCGCAGCTGCACGCGTGGCCCGAGACCTACCTCGACGGCATCGGGTGGGTGCCGTTCGAGCCGACCGTGGGGCTCGGATCGCCGACGTCGCTGCGCTCCGAGACGACGCCCGGCGTGGGCCCCACCGACGCGCCCGAGGCGACCGGCGGGCCGACGCCGGCCCCCACCGCGTCGCGCGACGTCGACCGCGGCGACGCCGGGGCGCCCGGCCCGACCGCCGCCGTGTTCAACCCGGCGAACCTGCTGCGGGGCCTCGCGATCGCGCTGGGCGTGCTGGTCCTGCTGGCGCTGCCCGCCGCGGTCCGCGCCGTGCGCTGGGGCCTGCGGCTGGCGGCCGCGCGGCGCGGCGACGCCGGCGCGGCGTGGCGCGAGCTGCAGGACATCGTGCTCGACGCGGGGCTGCCGGTCGACGAGAGCGAGTCGCCGCGGGTCTTCGCGGCGCACCTGGCTCGGGATCACCGCGTGCCGCCGGCCGCCCTGGATCCCCTGGTCGCCGGGATCGAGCGGGCGAGCTTCGCGCCGCCGGACGGATCCGCCGGGCCCGATCTCGCGCGGGCGCTCACGCAGGCGCGCCACGCGCTGCTGCCCGCCGGTCGCGAGCGCCTGCGCGCGTCGCTGCTGCCGCGCTCGCTCGTCATCCGCCCGCGCGTGAAGGAGGCCGCCTGAGCGACCGCACCCCGAGAACGACGAAGCCCCGCACCGAGGTGCGGGGCTTCGTGAGAGCGGAAGCGACAGGATTTGAACCTGCGAGACGAGTTACCCCGCCTACATGGATTCCAGCCATGCTCCTTCGGCCGCTCGGACACGCTTCCAAAGGGCGACTTTATCACGCGGAGGCTGGGGCCCTGATCCGGGGGCGGCGTGCGCCGGGGCGGCCGACCGGGTGATCATCCGCCCGGTGCGAGCGGCACGATCCGGTCCCGATCCCAGTCCTCGGTCCAGCCCAGCCGGTCGAACAGCGCGTCGAGCAGCATCGCGGTGAAACCCCACACGAGGTGCTCGCCGACCGTGAATGCGGGCCCGCGCCACTCGCGCCCGTCGCGCCGGATGACCGTGACGCCGCGGCGCGCGGGATCCAGGAGGTCGGCGACGGGGGCGCGGAAGACGGCGGCGGACTCCCCCTCGTCCACGACGCGCACGGGCGACGGCACCCGCCACCAGCCGAGCACGGGCGTCACCAGGTGGCGCGAGAACGCGAGCGGCACCTCGGGCAGCGCGCCGAGCACGTCGACGCCGGACGGATCCAGCCCGGTCTCCTCGCGCGCCTCGCGCAGCGCGGTCGCGACGGGATCCGGATCGCCCGGATCCGCGCGCCCGCCCGGGAAGGCGACCTGCCCCGGATGGGACCGCAGCGTCGCGGCGCGCGAGAGCAGCAGCACGTCGAGGTCGCGCGAGACCGCGGCCTCGCGGGACTCGGCCGGGAGCCGGTCCAGCACGCCGAACAGCATCAGCACCGACGCGGCCCGGGGCGACGCTGCCGCCGGCATGTCGACCAGCCATGGCCGCGGGTCCGCACCCGCCAACGCCGCGAGCTGCGCCCGCGCGCTGCGCAGGCCGTCCCGATCCGTCACCCGTCCGACGCTACCCGCGGTCGGCGACGCGAGGGCGGTCTCATGCCCGCAGCGGCTTCAGCGCCCCGGCCCAGCGCTCGAGCTGGGCGAGCATGTCCTGCGCGATCGGCGCGTGGTGATCGCCGGGCGTGAACTCGTGGAAGTCCTCGAAGTCGGTGGCGAGGAGGAAGTTCACCGCGGTGCGGACATCCGCGATCTGCAGCTCGCCGCACATGCCGCGCAGATGCTCGATGGCGCGGGCGCCGCCGAGGGATCCGTAGCCGACGAACCCCGCGGCCTTGTCGTTCCACTCCGCGTACGCGTAGTCGATCGCGTTCTTCAGCGCGCCGGAGGTCGACCGGTTGTACTCGGGTGTGACGAACACGTAGCCGTCGTGGCGGTCGACGAGCTCCGCCCACCGCTTCGTGTGCTCGTTCCGGTACCGCCCCTGCGACGGCGGCACGGGTTCGTCGAGCGGCGGGAGCTCGTGATCGGCGAGGTCGATCAGCTCGTAGGCGGCGGGCCGGCCCTGGGCCTGCTCCATCACCCAGTCGGCCACGGCCTTCCCGTTCCGCCCGGGGCGGGTGCTGCCGAGGATCACGGCGATGCGGAGATCGGTCATGCCTGCTCCTTCGTTCGTCGGTGGTCTCACCGTCGCATCGGAGCGGGCCGGGCGCACGTGGCTTGACGCGCGTCCCTCGGGCCGTCTACGGAGCGGACGGCGCGGATGACCCGCGCCGCGCGGCCCGTCAGCCGCAGTTGGGGCAGACGCCGGTGAGCGGCATCTGCATGAAGCACGTCATGCAGACCTGCCCCTCGCGCGGCTCGGTCGCGCCGCTGCGCGGCGCGGCGGCCGTGCGGGCCACGGTCTCGCGCTTCGCCTTCGGCAGCGACTTGCGATCGGCCAGCGGGCGCTCGCGCGTCTCGAAGTGCGTGATCCCCCATGCGCCGCGGAAGCGGCGGCTGACCCAGCGCGGACGGTCGCCCGCGAGTCGCTCGGCGTCGGCCTCCGACCGGAAGCCCGTCGTGTAGCCGTCATGCACCTCGAGGGCGGGGCCGCCGCCGGCGCGCTCGATCTTGAAGTACGTGCGGAAGCCGACGAGCGTCGATCCCTCCCCGACGCCGGCGGCGATGCCGCGCAGCAGCTCGAGGTTGCCGACGGGTGTGCCGTAGCGCACGAATGCCTGCTCGATCGAGTCGACGCTCACCGCCCGGCCTTCCTTGGCGTGGTCGATGGATCGCTCGGGTGTGGCACTCATGGGTCCATTGTCCCCCGGCACGGCTGAGCGGACACCCGTGCGCGGTCTGCCCGGGCAGTCGTCGACTTCCCCGGTGCCGGGCGCTAGGTTGCGGACATGACGCTGGATCAGGCCGAGCGCGCCGCGCCCGCGGAGACCATGCCCCGGCGCCTCGCCTGGTGGATCGCCCTCGCCGCGATCGCGATCGGCGCCTCGACCGGGCTGGCGGGCCCTTTCGGCCTCGGGCCGGCGTTCCCCGCGGTCGGGATCCTCCTCGCGCCCGGTCTCGCGGCCACGGCGATCCTGTCGCTCCTGCGGGCGCACCGGCTGCTGTCCACGCGGCGCGCGGTGGCGATCCTGATCCTCGCGTGGGCCGCGTTCGGCCTGGCCGCCCTGACGCAGGTGGGCTGGTCGCTCGGCTTCGACCTCGCCGACGCGGGCCGGCCGATGACGGGTCTCGCCGCCGGATGGATGGCGCTGTTCGCCGCGGCGTGGGCCGTGGGGGCGGTCGCGCTCGCGCTGCTCGTCGACGGCCTGCTGGTGCGCGGCCTCGCGCGACGCCCCATCCGCTGGCTCGCAGCCGCGGCGAGCGGCCTCGTGGTGGCGCCGGTCATCGGACTGTCGCTGGTGCAGTCGCTCGTGACGGTGCTGGTCGCGGCGGGGACGGCGTTCTTCGCGATGGATCGCCGCGGCGCCGCCCCGGCGCGGCCGCTCCGGCGGGCGGACGCGTCACCCTCGCGCCCGCTCGCCTGGCTGAGCGCCGCGTCCGGCGCCGCCGGGATCGGCTACGCGCTGACCGGATCGGCCTGGTCGCCGGCCGCGACGGACGGGACGCTCGCGCTGGTGCAGGGCATGACGATCCTGCTCGCCGCGGCGATCCCGCTGCTGGCGGCGCTCGGCCTGCGGTCGCGGAGGGGCCTCGCGACCTGGGGACCGCTGACGTGCGCGATCGCCGCGCTGGGCGCCGAGGCGTACTCGTACGCGCACGCGCCGGAATGGAACGTCCCCGGCGCGACCGCCGCCGCCCTCGCCGGCGGCGCCGCGGTCGGCTGGTGGTTCGGCGCGCGGGTGCGGGCGGCGACGCAGGCTCGCGTCCTGATCGCGGTCGTGCTGGGCGCGGGCTACGCCGCGATGCTCGGCGCGTTCGTCCTGCGCCCGCTCGCCTTCGCGGTGCCGGTGATCGCGATCGTGGTGGCGCTGCGGCCGCTCAGCCGCGGGACGCGCGCTCCCCTGCCGGCGACGGCGCGGTGACGTGAGTCTGGAGACCCGGCGCGGTCACAGCGCGGGCGCCCAGTTCTCGGCGGGCACCGTGTGCATGGCATCCAGCACCGTGCGGTGCAGCCACGTGAGGGCCGCGCGCTGCTCGCTCGTGGCCCGCATGAGGAGCCGCACCTCGACGGGGGCGACCTCGATCGGCAGGGGCCGCACGACGATCGGCAGCGTGCGCGCCCACGGCGCCACGAAGCTGGCCGGCGCGGTCGCGACGAAGTCGCCCGCCAGCAGCACGCTCGCGAGCGCCGAGTAGTGGTTCACGCGCGCGACCGGCGTGATGTCCACGCCGGCGCGGGCGAGCGCGTCCGTGATCCGAGGCATCCCGGAGTCGCTCACGACGACGATGTGGCCGGCGGCGGCGTACTCGGCGAGGCTCAGGGCTCGGTCGGCCAGCGGATGGGCCGCCGGCATCAGGACGACGTAGGTCTCGGGCTTCACGGTCGCCGCCTCGAAGTCGCCCGCCACGGGTGAGGACGTCACCGCGAGGTCGACCGTGCCCTGCGCGAGCCACCCCGGCAGCGCTCGGATGTCGAGCGGCACGACGTCCAGCCCCGCCCGCGGCGCGTGGGAGCGCACGGCCTGCAGGATCGGCCGCAGGAACGCGAGCTCGCCGAGCTCCGACAGCGCGATGCGGAAGCGGCGCCGGGTGCCCGCCGCGTCGAACGCGCGCGCATCGCTCACCGAGTCGTCGATCCGCACGAGCGCCGCGCGGAACTCGGGATACAGGGAGTCGGCGAGGCGCGTGGGCACCATGGTGCGCCCGATCCGCTCGAACAGGGGGTCGTCGAGTGCCGTGCGCAGCTTCGCGAGCGCCTGGCTCGCGGCGGGCTGGCTCACGAACAGGCGCCGGGCGGCGACCGTGAGGCTGCGCGTCTCGTAGAGGGCGACGAAGGTCCGCAGCAGGTTCAGGTCCACTCGGCCATTGTGGCCCGCGGGCGCCCTCCATAAGCAGATCGAATCGGAAGTCGGGTGATACCGCCTCGAATCTGCATAAGGATGCCAGGAACAGCCAGTGCCGGGCACCGCCGCCCGGGCACCGTGAGCAAGGAGGCTCGAGCATGGTTCGATCCGTTTCCCGTGACCGCATCCGACCGGGCGCGCTCGGCGCCCTGGTCGCGACATCCGCCCTGCTCCTCGCCGCGTGCGCGCCCGCGACCGAGCCCGCCGAGGAGGGCGCGGCGCCGGACGGCGCGATCAACGTCGCGGTTCTGCCCACGGCCAACATGGCCGCGGTCTACCTCGGTCAGCAGGAGGGCTTCTTCGAGGACGAGGGCCTGACGCTCGAGCTCACGACCGTCAACGGCGGCGCCGAGATGATCGCGGGCCTGCAGTCCGGCTCGTTCGACTTCGTCGCGGTCGGCTACGTGCCGCTGTTCGCCGCGGCCGCCCAGGGCCTGCCGGTGGCGCTGCTCGCGGGCAACGACACCGGCGGCACGAGCGAGGACGACGACTGGCAGGTGGTCGTCGCGGGAGCGGACTCGCCCATCCAGAGCGCGGCCGATCTCGAGGGCAAGACGATCGGCGTGAACGCCCTCAAGGGCGTCGCCGAGGCGACGATCCGCGCCTCGCTGCGCGAGCAGGGCGTCGACGACACCACGGTCGACTTCGTCGAGGTGCCGTTCCCGCAGGTCCCCACCGCGGTCGCCGACGGCACCATCGACGCCGGATTCGGCACCGAGCCGTTCGTCACGGCGGTGCTCGAGGGCGGCGGGCGCATCGTCGACTACCCGTCGCTGACGCTCGGCTCGGCGTTCCCCAACGGAGCGTGGGCCACGTCGAAGGCGATCGCCGACGAGCAGCCCGAGACGCTCGAGGCGTTCCACCGCGCCATCTCGGCCTCGCTGGAGTTCGCACAGGAGAATCCCGATGCCGTGCGGGACATCCTGCCGACCTACACCAGCATCACGCCCGAGCTGGCCGCGGAGATCCGACTGCCGCTGTTCACCTCGGAGCTCGACCGCGAGCAGCTCGGCACCCTCGCCGACGTCAGCCTGGAGTTCGGCGCGATCCCCTCGGCCGTCGACCTCGACGCCCTCATCGTCGAGCCGTAGGTCGTCGTCTCCGCATGACGCAGCTGATCGCGCCCGCGGGCGGAGCGGGGCGGCCCTCCCCCGCTCGCGGGACGCTCTCCCGGCTCCGGTACGCCGCCGGTTCGCTGTGGGGCGCCCTGGGTGTGCTCGCGCTCTTCGAGGTGCTGACGCGCGCGGGCATCCTCCCGGCCCGCTTCCTGCCCCCGCCGACGGAGGTGACCGTCACGACGGCCCGCCTGCTCGGCACGTCCGAGGCGTGGGCGGCGATCGGCATGACGCTGGCGGGCTGGGGAATCGGGCTGGCGATCGCGATCGCGATCGCCGTGCCCCTGGGCGCCCTGCTCGGCCGCAGCGAGCTCGCCTATCGGGCCTCGCGCGCCATCGTCGAGTTCCTCCGGCCGGTGCCGTCGGTGGCGCTCATCCCGCTGCTGTTCCTCGTCTTCCGTCCCGGCAGCATGGACGGCAAGGTCTTCCTCGTCGCGTTCGCCGCGACGTGGCCGCTGCTCGTGCAGACGATCTACGGGGTCCGCGCGATGAATCCGCTGCAGCTGCAGACCGCGAGATCCTTCCAGGTCGGTCCGCTGTCCACGTTCGGCAGGGTCGTGCTGCCCGCGACGGTGCCCTACCTCGCCACCGGCATCCGCATCGCCTCGAGCGTGGCGCTCATCCTCTCCGTCACGGGCGAGATCATCATGGGCGCCCCCGGCGTGGGGATGAGGATCAACGTCGCCAGCCAGGGCGGCGCCGTCGCCGAGATGTACGCCTACGTCGTTGTCTCGGGCATCCTCGGCCTGCTGCTGAACACCGTGTTCGCCTCGCTCGAGCGCCGCGTGCTGCACTGGCATCCGTCCCAGCGGGTGGTGCGATGAAGCCGCGGAGGCAGGGGCTGCACCTCGCCGTCGAGGTGCTCGCGCCAGTGGTCGTCGTGCTGGCGATCCTGGTCTTCACCAACACGACCGAGTCCTTCTTCCTGCCGCCGCTGCAGGACGTGTTCACGGCGTTCACCCGCAACTGGATCTTCGCGCGCGTGCCGTCCGACCTGCTCCCGAGCCTCGCGCGCCTGGCCGTCGGATACGGCGCGGCGGCCGCGCTCGGCATCGTGCTCGGCGTGCTGTTCGGGCGCAGCCCCGCCGTGCGGCGCCAGGCGACGCCGATCGTCGAGTTCCTGCGCGCGGTGCCGCCCACCGCCCTGCTGCCGTTCACCCTCGTCACCTTCGGGATCGGCGACGACGCGAAGATCTTCCTGATCGCGCTCGTGTGCATCTGGCCGATCCTGCTCAACACGATCGACGGCGTCACCGGCATCGAGTCCACGCTGCAGGAGACGGGCCGCAGCTACGGCATCCCCGCGGTGCCGCGCCTGCTGCGGATCGAGCTCCCCGCCGCCGCGCCGCAGATCTTCGCGGGCCTGCGGGCGAGCCTGCCGCTCGCGATCATCGTCATGGTCATCAGCGAGATGATGGGCGCGATCAACGGCATCGGGTTCTTCATCGTGCAGTCGCAGCGGTCGTTCGCGATCGCCGACATGTGGTCGGGCATCGTCCTTCTCGGCATCCTCGGCTACCTGCTCAACCTGATCCTCTCGCTCCTCGAGCGATGGATCCTCGCCTGGCACCGCGGCTCGCGCGCCGTCGCCCGATAGACCGGAGGAGACCTGTGCTCACCCTCACGAACGTCAGCAAGCGCTACGGCGACGAGCAGCGCGGCACGCTCGCGGTGAAGGACCTCACCTTCGAGATCGGCGACAACGAGATCGTGACCGTGGTGGGGCCGTCCGGATGCGGGAAGACCACGGTGCTCAAGCTGATGGCCGGGCTGCTCGAGCCCACGAGCGGCACCGTCGCGGTCGACGGCGAGGCCGTGAGCGCGCCTCCCGAGCAGATCGCCCTCGTCTTCCAGGACTACGGCAACTCGCTCTATCCCTGGATGCGCGTGGGCGCCAACGTCGAGTTCCCCCTGCGGCACCGGGTTCGCGACAAGGCAGCTCGCGCGGCGCGGGTGGATGAGGCGCTGAGCTCGGTGGGCCTGGCGGGGTTCGCCGACAGGTACCCGTGGCAGCTCTCGGGCGGCATGCAGCAGCGCGTCGCGATCGCGCGCGGGCTCGCGTACCAGCCGCGCATCCTGCTCATGGACGAGCCGTTCGGCGCCCTCGACGCGCAGACCCGCGCCGATCTGGAGGACCTCGTGCTGCGGGTGCGGGACGCCTTCGGCATCACGATCGTGTTCGTCACGCACGACATCGACGAGTCGGTGTACCTGGCCGACCGCGTGCTCGTGATGGGGCCGCGGCCGACCTTCATCGACGCCGAGCTCGCCGTCGACCTGCCCAGCCCTCGCGACCAGATCGAGACGAAGGACCTCGCCGAGTTCTCGCGGGTGCGCGGCGAGGTCTACCGGCGCATCCGGCATTCCAGCGAGCTCATGCGGCAGGCGGGCACGGCGCCCGACGCGGCGGGGCACTGACGAACACGAACCGGAGGACCGCGGCGAGCCGCGGCGCGGAGAGCAAGGAGACACGGACGTGACGGAGCAGATCACGGTCGCAGAGGCGATCGGGCGCACCCTGGCGACGACCGGCGCGACGCACGCGTTCGGGGTCGTCGGCAGCGGGAACTTCCACATGACGAACGCCCTGATCAACGCCGGCGTGACGTTCACCGCGTCCCGCAACGAGATGGGCGCGGCGCTCATGGCGGATGCCCACGGCCGGCTCACGGGCACGGCCGCGATCGTGAGCGTGCACCAGGGCGGCGGCTATCTCAATGCGCTCACCGGGGTGCTCGAGGCGGTCAAGGCGCACACGCCGATGCTGGTGCTCTCGGGCGGCGTCGCGCGCGGCGACACGGTGTCGAACTTCCATCTCGACCAGGCCCGCGTGGCCGAGGGCGTGGGGGCTGTGCCGTGGGCGATCAGCACCGCCCGGTCGGCCGTCGGGGACGTCGCCGCCGCCTACCACGCGACCATCACCCGCCGCGTGCCCGTGGTGCTGACGGTGCCGGTGGACCTGCAGGAGGAGATGGTCGACTGGGCGGCGGACCTCGTGCCGCCGCACCCGCCGATCGTGCCCGCGGGCGCCGATGCGACGGCGATCGCGGGGCTCGTCGACCTGCTCGCGAACGCGCAGCGGCCCGTGATCGTCGGCGGTCGCGGGGCCCACGCGGCGAAGGGAGAGCTGCGCGCGCTCGGGGCCGCATCCGGAGCGCTGCTCGTGGCGAGCGGCGGGGGCCGCGGCATCTTCGTGGGCGACGAGTGGGCGCTCGACGTCATGGGCGGGTTCGCCACGGACGGCGCCGCGGAGCTCATCGGCGACGCCGACCTGCTCGTGGTGTTCGGCACGGCCCTGACCAAGTGGACCGCCCGCGGCGGGACGCTCACCGACGGCCGGCGCATCGTGCAGGTCGACGACCGCCCGGAGGCGATCGGGCTGCACCGTCCCGTCGAGCTCGCGATCGTCGGCGACGCCGCCCTGGTCGCCCGCGCCGCGACGGAGGAGCTGCGCCGCCGCCACCCCGACGGCCGCACGGCCTACCGAACGCCCGACGTGCACGAGCGCGTGCAGCGGTTCCGGTACTGGAGCGACCAGCCCGTGGCGAGCCGCGCCACCGCCACCCACGTGGACCCGGCGGAGCTGTCAGTGCACCTCGACCGCCTGCTGCCGCTGGAGCGCGTGGTCGTCCCCGACGGCGGCAACGTCAACGCCTATGCGGGGGCGTTCTTCCGCGTGCCGGATGAGAACGGCTACGTTCTCGACCTGGCGTCTCAGTCGATCGGATGCGGCCTGGCCGAGGGCATCGGCGCGGCGATCGCGCGCCCTGATCGCCTTCCGCTGGTCGCGACGGGCGACGGGTCGCTGCTCATGAACGCCGTCGAGCTCGAGACCGCCGCGCGGCTCGGGCTCGGCCTGCTGGTGCTCGTCTACGACGACGCCGCCTACGGCGCGGAGGTGCACATCTTCCACGACTCCGACCAGAAGGAGACCGTGGTCTTCCCCGACGTCGACATCGCCGCCATCGCCCGCGGCTACGGCTGCGAGGCGATCACGGTGCGCGCGCTGGCCGACCTCGCCCCGCTCGACGTGTGGCTGGACGGTCCCCGCGATCGCCCGTTCGTGATCGACGCGAAGATCGAGGGCTTCGCGTCGCCGCTCATGATCCAGGACATGCACTGACGGGTCGCGGCGCCGGTCAGTCGCAGTATGCGCACTCCCCCGTCAGCGACAGCACGCTGAAGCAGGTGGGGCAGACGCCGCCCTCGCGCTGCGGATGTCGCACGACGGTGACCTTGTCGCGATCCACCCGGCGCTCGCGCGCCTTCGGGGGCTTCCGCTTCTCGTCCTGGGGCTCCGCCACGCCAGCCATGCTCATTTCCTCTCACCTGAGCCGACACGTCCAGGATCGCGCGGTGCCCGATCCGGCGGAAGGGCGCGCGCGTGCTGTTCAGCCGATGTTCCGCGGGGGCGGCTGACGAGCGAGCGGAGAGGGCCGGCGCGCGACCCGCCAGAATTCCGGAGATCGCCCGCAGTCCGGATGACCGGGCGCGCGAGGATCCGGGATCGGGGCGATCTCCGGAATCCTGGTGGCGCGGCTACAGCCGCACGACCTCGGTCACGCGCACCACGGCCGCGCCGGTCTCGTCCGACGCGGCGAGGTCGACCTCTGCGCGGATGCGCCAGTCGTGGTTCCCCTCGGGGTCGTCGATCACCTGCTCGACCGTCCAGGTCTCGCGGCCCTCGGTGATGCGGCACAGCGCGGGCGAGCGCGCGGCGCCCGAGATGCCCATCGACTCGTGCTCGGCGTAGTAGGCGTCGAGGGCCTCGGGCCAGCCGGCATCCGGATCCAGCTCGACGAGCTCGTCGTCGGCCTCGCGCGCCGCCAGCTGCACGCGGCGGAACAGCTCGTTGCGCACCAGCACCGTGAACGCGCGACGGTTCTGCACGAGCGAGGGCGGCGCGGGCGGCACGACGGGCTCGCCCCGACCGTGCGCGTCGGCGCCCGAGACGAGCGCCTCCCACTCGTCCACGAGGCTGGAGTCGACCTGCCGCACGAGCTCGCCGAGCCACGCGATGACGTCGAGCAGCTCCTCGGAGCGAGCCTCGGCGGGGACCGTCTGCCGGATGGCCCGGTACGCGTCCGACAGGTAGCGCAGCACCAGGCCTTCGCTGCGGCCGAGCTGGTACCAGTTCGTGAACTCGGCGAAGCTCATGGCGCGCTCGAACATGTCGCGCACGACCGACTTGGGCTTGAGCTCGAAGTCGCGCACCCACGGCTGGCTCGATGCGAACACCTCGAACGACTGCGCGAGCAGGTCCTGCAGCGGCTTGGGGTACGTGATGTCCTCGAGCAGCGCCATCCGCTCGTCGTACTCGATGCCGTCGCGCTTCATGGCGGCGACGGCCTCGCCGCGCGCCTTGAACTCCTGCTGGCTCAGGATCGCGCGCGGGTCGTCCAGCGTCGCCTCGATCACGCTCACGACGTCGAGCGCGTAGTGACCGGTCCCCGCGGCGCCGGGGGCGTCATCCGGATCCAGCAGCTCGATCGCCGCGAGCGCGAACGGCGACAGCGGCTGGTTGAGCGCGAAGTTCGGCTGCAGCTCGACGACGAGCCGGATCTCCCCTCCCGCCGTGACCTCGACGATGCCGGCATCGCGCAGGGTGCGGAAGATCGCCAGCGCGCGGCGGGCGAGCGCGTACCTCCGCGCGCGCGGCTCGTGGTTGTCGAACACCAGGGATCGGATGTTCCCGAACACGTCGCCGCCGCGGCCGATGACGTTGATGATCATGGCCGAGGTGATCTGCAGCTGGGGCGTGAGCGGCTCGGGCTCGGCCTCGACGAGCTTGTCGAAGGTCGCCTCGCTCCAGGAGATGAAGCCCGCGGGCGCCTTCTTGCGCTGCACCTTCTTGAGCTTCTTGGGGTCGTCGCCGGCCTTGCGCAGCGCCTGCTCGTTCTCGATCTCGTGATCCGGCGCCATCACGACGACGTTGCCGTAGGGGTCGTAGCCGGCCCGTCCCGCGCGGCCGGCGATCTGGTGGAACTCGCGCGCGCTGAGGCGCCGCATCCGGGTGCCGTCGTACTTCGACAGCGCCGAGATCAGCACCGTGCGGATCGGGACGTTGATGCCGACGCCGAGTGTGTCGGTGCCGCAGATCACCCGCAGCAGGCCGCGCTGCGCGAGAGTCTCGACCAGGCGCCGGTACCGCGGCAGCATGCCCGCGTGGTGCACGCCGATCCCCGCGCGCACCAGGCGCGAGAGCACCTTGCCGAAGGCGGTCGTGAAGCGGAACCCGCCGATCGCCTCGGCGATCGCGTCGCGCTGCTCGCGCGTGGACACCTTCACGTTCGCGAGCGCCTGGGCCCGCTCCATCGCGGCGGCCTGGGAGAAGTGCACGATGTAGATCGGCGTCTCGTGCTCCTCGAGCAGCTTCTCGACGAGCTCGTGCGCGGCCTTCTTCTCGTATGTGTGGTGCAGCGGCACGGGTCGTTCGGCGCCCGCGACGAGGGTGGTCGCGCGACCGGTGCGCCTCGCGAGGTCCGCCTGGATCTCGGTCGTGTCGCCGAGCGTGGCGCTCATCAGCAGGAACTGGGCGCGCGGCAGGAGCAGCAGCGGCACCTGCCACGCCCAGCCGCGATCGGTGTCGCCGTAGTAGTGGAACTCGTCCATCACGACCTGCGCGACATCCGCGTCCGCGCCCTGCCGCAGGGCGAGGTTCGCCAGGATCTCCGCGGTGCAGCAGACGATGGGGGCATCCGGGTTCACGGACGAGTCGCCTGTGACCATGCCGACGTGCTCGGCGCCGAACACGTCGACCAGGGCGAAGAACTTCTCGCTCACGAGGGCCTTGATCGGCGCCGTGTAATACGTGCGGCCGCCCTGCGCCATAGCGACCGCGTGCGCCGCGATCGCGACGAGCGACTTGCCGGTGCCGGTCGGGGTCGCGAGGATCACGTTCGCCCCGGATACGAGTTCGATCACGGCCTCGTCCTGGGCCGGGTAGAGCGTGAGCCCCTGCTCCCCCGCCCAGCCGACGAACGCGTCGTAGAGACCGTCGGCGTCGCCGCCGGTCGCGCGGACGGCGTCGAGCAGGGTGGAGGTCATCCTGTCGAGTCTGCCGCATGCGGCTGGGCGCGCCGTCCGGCATCCGGGTCCGGGTCATCCGGATCGATCGAGCATCGCCGCGATCCGGTCGGCGGCGACCAGGGCGCCGGGAGGCTGAGACCGCAGGCGCCGGCCGGTTCCCTCCGCCCGCGCGCGGATGCCGCGGTCCGCGAGGATCTCCGAGGCCGCAGCTCGGATCGTCTCGGTGCGGGCCGACTTCGGCAGCCGGCGCCCGAGACCCGCGTCCTCGATCACGCCGCCGATCAGGCGCTGATCGGCCGTGGGGTTGACCGGCAGGATCAGCAGGGGGACGCCGTGCGCGAGCGCCTTGAACGTCGTGGAGTGTCCGCCGTGGCCGATCACGAGGTCGACCATCGGCAGCAGCTCGCGGTGATCGACCCAGCCGCGCACGTCCACGTTCGCAGCTCCCGGGAGCTCACCGCCGAGCGGGACGCCGCCGGTCGTCACGACGGCGTCGACGGGAAGCCCCGCGAGCGCGGCGACGATGCGTCGGTACACCGACAGCATCCCCGGCCACTGGGTGGAGCTGAGCGCGACGAGCACGCGCGGGCGGTCGCCGCGCGGGCCGGGCTCGACGCCGACCTCGGTCGTGCCGGTCCACGTGGCCCCGGCGAGCGCCGGGTCGTCGCGTCCCGGATCGAGCTCCGGGTCGGTCAGCAGCAGTCGCTCCGCCGCCTCGGCCCAGACGGCGCGCGGGCTCACGCCGAGCAGGCGGAAGGCGGCCCCCGCCGGTCCGCGGTCGAACCAGCGCGCCCAGTACGCGCCGAAGGTGTGGAACAGCACCACGACGGGAGCGCCGGTGTCCAGTGCGCCGCGGATCACCGCGGGCAGGATGCAGTCGACGACCACCGCGTCCGCGCGACGCTCGGCCACGAGCGCGGACGTCGCTGCCGAGGTCGCCCGGCTCGTCATCAGCCGCAGCGCCGCGCGCAGCTCGCGCGGCCCCTGCTCGCGCCCCTCCGGCTTGATCCCGGTCGCGGCGGGGAACGGAGGCTGCGGCAGCGTGGTGCGCGCTCCGCTCAGGCCGGCCACCTCGACGTCCATCCCGCGGCGCGCCAGCTCCTCGGCCACGGCGAGCGCCGGCGGGACGTTCCCGCCGAGGTCTGCGGTCAGGAACAGCGTCTTCATGTCACCCTTCCCCTCTGCTCGCGCGGCGCTCAGCCGAGCGGCACGCCGCCGGTCTGGCACGTCGGGCAGTACTGCGCTCCACCCTTGGATCCGGGCACGTCGCGCACCGTGTCGCCGCACACCGGGCACGCCTCGCCTGTCCGGCCGTGCACGCGCATGGAGGCGACCTTCTCGGCCTTCTGCCGGTCGATCGGCACGCCGCGGCGGGCGTCGAAGGCCGCGCCCAGGACGTCCCGGATCGTGGCGTGCAGCCGGGCGCGCTCTTCCTCCGTGAGCGCGGACGCATGCACGACGGGCGACAGCTTCGCGGCATGCAGGATCTCGTCCGAGTACGCGTTGCCGATGCCGGCGAGCGTCTCCTGCTCCTGCAGCAGCGCCTTGAGCTGTTTGCGCCGGCGGCCCGCGATCCCGTCGAAGGCCTCGCGTGTGAAGTCCGCGGAGAGCGGATCCGGGCCGAGCTTGGCGACGGACGGCTCGCGCGTGGGGTCATCCGTGACGGAGACGTTGAGCGACAGCCAGTCCCCCGCGTCGGTGAGCGCGAGCTCGGCGCCGTCCTCGAACCGCACGCGCACGATGACCGGCAGCGCACCATCCGGACCCGGATCGCCGCGCTCCGACCAGCGCGCCCAGCCCGCGCGGCCGAACCCGATCAGCAGGCTCGGGCCGCCTCCGCCCGGCTCAGCCGTGTCGATCGCGACGTGCTTGCCGAACCGCCGCGCGCCGGTGACCGTGTGGCCGCGCAGCTCGTCCGGCGGGCGGTCGCGGGTCTTCAGCGCGCGGAACTCCTCGAGCTCGACGTCGCGGATGACCCGCCCGGTCGCGCGATCGCGCACGAACCCGGCGAGCGCATCCACCTCCGGCGATTCGGGCACGCCGTCATCCTCTCGCGCGAGCGCTCAGCCCGCCAGCAGCGCGGGCAGGCCGTTCAGCCGCAGCCGGATCGCACCGGCCAGGTGATCGATGTCGACCTGGCCCGTCGGATCCGTCGGCACGAGGAACGCCACCTGCTCGGTCCACGTCAGATCGGTTCCCTCGTCCGCGGGAGACAGCTCGACGGTGACGAGCGAGGTCCAGCGCGTGACGTCGTCGATGCTCGACGCGTACTGGTAGACGACCCGCTGTCCGGGACGCAGCTCGATGTACCGCGTCGCGGACGCGACCCGCTCGACCCGGCCGTCGGGATGCGTGAACACGGCGGTCAGGAGGTCGCCCGAGCCGACGCGGGGGTCGAACGCCCGCGTCGCGCCCGCCCCCGGGGCCTTCATCCATCGCTTCAGGATCTCCGGATCCGTGAACGCGGCGAACACGCGATCGGGAGCGGCGTCGACATGGCGGGTGACGACGATCGTGTCGTGACGCACGGGCATGCCTCGACGATAGCCATCGCGAGCGGCGCCCCGACCCCGCGCCGAGAGCAGAATGGAGGGCACTGACGGCACGACGAGAGGACGATCCATGAAGGTGTTCCTGATCGGCGCGGCCGGCGGGATCGGGCGGCGACTGGCCGGCCTGCTCGCCGAGCGAGGCGACGAGGTGACCGGCATGCACCGGCGCCCCGAGCAGGCGCAGACCATCGAGGCGGCCGGAGCCACCCCGGTCGCGGGCGACCTCATCGCGGACGACGTGGACGCGCTGGCCGAGCGGATGCGCGGACACGACGCGGTCGTGTTCTCCGCCGGAGCGCACGGAACGGGGCCGGACAAGACCAGCGCGATCGACGGCGAGGGGCTCGTCAAGGCTGCGGATGCCGCCGCGCGGGCGGGTGTCGCGCGCTTCGCGCTCGTGTCGGTCTTCCCGGACGCGGGCCGCGGCGGCGAGGCGAGCGAGGGCTTCGAGCACTACATGCGCGTGAAGAAGACCGCCGACGTCCACCTCGTGCAGACCGAGCTGGACTGGCTCATCGTGCGCCCCGGCACGCTGCGCGACGAGCCGGGCGGCGGATCCGTGACCGCCGGCCTCGCGATCGAGTACGGCGACGTGCGGCGCGACAACGTGGCGGCGTTCCTCGCCGAGGCGCTGCGCACGCCCGCGCTGTCGCGCGTCATCGTCGAGCTCACCGACGGCCCGACGCCCGTCGCCGACGCGGTCGCGCGGCTCGCGCGATCCGCCTAGCGGCGGATGGCGGCGGCGCAACCCCCTCGCCCGCGGGCGCCGAGCGCCCTAGCGTCGCGCGCATGGCACTCGACACCATGCTCGCCGCAGACATCGAACAGCAGCTCAAGCCCCTCGACGCCGCCGGGCGCGCGCGGTTCCTGGTCGACCTCGTGGAGGTCGTGCACAACTACGCCACGTCCGAGGCGGTCGGCGAGGCGCAGGCCGGCAGCGCGGAGGGCGACGGCCTCGCACACGTGCTCGAGGCCGCCCGCCGCCACGCCGACGCGACCTGACGCGGATGCGAGGCGTCAGCCGGCGGCCTCCTCGGGCCGCTCCGCGGCCTCGCGCTCCGCGTCATCCGGCACGTAGCCCTCGATGTGCCGCTCGTCCGGGCCGTTGTAGGCCGACAATGGGCGGATGAGCGCGTTCGACGCCGCCTGCTCCAGGATGTGCGCGGTCCAGCCGGTCACGCGCGCCGCGACGAACAGGGGCGTGAACGTCAGCGTGTCGAAGCCGATCAGGCTGTACGCCGGGCCCGACGGGTAGTCGAGGTTCGGATAGATGCCCTTGCGTCCCACGAACTCGCTCTCGAGCATCGTGTACAGATCCAGGATCTCCGGACGGTCGTAGTGCTCCACGAGCGTGTCGAGCGCGCCCTTCATCGTCGGCACGCGCGAGTCGCCGCTCTTGTAGACGCGGTGGCCGAAGCCCATGATCTTGCGCTTGGCGCCGAGCGCCTCGTCGAGCCACGGCACGACCCGGTCGGCCGATCCGATCTCGTCGAAGATGTGCATCACGGCCTCGTTCGCGCCGCCGTGCAGCGGGCCCTTCAGCGCGCCGATCGCCGCGGTGACGGCCGAGTACAGATCGCTCAGCGTCGAGGTCACCACGCGCGCCGTGAAGGTCGACGCGTTGAAGGAGTGCTCGGCGTACAGGATCATCGACCGGTTGAACGCGTCGACGACGACCTCATCCGGCTCCTCGCCGAACGTCATCCAGAGGAAGTTCGCCGAGTAGTCCAGGTCGTCGCGCGGCGGCACGATCTCCTGGCCGCGGCGGCGGCGCTGGCCGTACGCCACGATCGCCGGCAGCGCGGCGAACAGGCGCAGGCTCCGCTCGAGATTCTGCTCGGCGCTCCCGCCGGCGTCGAGCGTCGTGCCGGTGCCGGCCAGGTCCTTCGCGCCGATCGCGCTCACGGCCGTCCGCACCTCGTCCATGGGGTGGGCGTCGAGCGGCAGGAGGTCGATCACGGCCTTGACCTCGTCCGCCAGCGCCCGGTGCGCGCGCTCCTGCGTGCGCAGCTCGGCGAGCTGCGCGTCATCCGGCAGCTCGCCGTGCCACAGCAGGTGCGCGACCGCCTCGAAGGGCTGTGTCGCGGCGAGCTGCTGCACGGGGTAGCCCCGGTACAGCAGGCTGTTCGTCTCGGGGTTGACCTTCGAGATCGCGGTCTCGTCGGCGATCACGCCGGCGAGCCCCTTCCTGATGTCCTCTGCCATGATCCTGCTCCTACTTCCTGATCTCGAAGTTGAAGATGTCGTCGTCGAACCGGTTGTAGCCGGAGTAGTCGATGAGCTCGTACAGGTCGGCGCGATGCTGCATCTCCCCCAGCTTGCCGGTCAGATGCCCGTCGTCGACCAGCGTGTCGAGCGCGCGCTCGGCCGCGCCCATCGCCATCCGCAGCAACGACACCGGCCAGATCACCATGCGCACGCCCGCGTCCCGCAGCTGGTCGACCGTGAACAGGTCGCTCTTGCCGAACTCCGTCATGTTCGCCAGCACGGGCACGTCCACGGCGTCCGCGACGGCCTCGAACTCGGACAGGTCGGCCATCGCCTCGGGGAACACCGCGTCGGCGCCCGCGTCCACGAGCGCCTTGATCCGGTCGATCGCGGCGCCCAGCCCCTCGACGGCGCGGACGTCGGTGCGCGCCATCACGAGGAAGTTCGGGTCGCGGCGCGCGTCGACCGCGGCGCGGATCCGCTGCAGGGCGGTCTGCTCGTCGACGACCTGCTTGCCGTCGAGGTGGCCGCAGCGCTTGGGGTTGACCTGGTCCTCGATGTGCGCGCCCGCGAGGCCCGCGTCCTCGAGCGTCTGGATCGTGCGGGCCACGTTCATCGGCTCGCCGAATCCGGTGTCCGCGTCGACGATCGCGGGCAGCTCGGTCATCCGGGCGATCTGCCCGGCGCGGCCGGCGACCTCCGTGAGCGTCGTGAGGCCGATGTCCGGCAGGCCGAGGTCGGCCGACAGCACGGCGCCCGAGATGTAGACGCCCTCGAACCCCTTGCGCTCGATGAGGCGGGCGGACAGAGGGTTGAACGCGCCGGGCAGGCGCAGGATGTCGCCCGACGCGAGCCGCTCGCGGAACAGGCGGCGCTTCTCGTGCGCCGGGGTCTGGGCGTACAGCATCAGAACAGTCCCTTCGGACCGGGCGCGATCACGCCGGGCTTCGCGACGATGTTGAGCGCGCGCATCTCGTCGGACGACAGCTCCGGCAGGCGCTCGGCGAGCGCGAGGAACCGGTCGATCTCGGCCGCGTCGAGCACGGGCTCCGCCAGCAGGCGGAATTTGCGAACGTAGTCCGCGCGCGCGAACGGCCGGGCGCCGAGCGGATGCGCATCCGCCACCGCGATCTCCTCCACGATCCGCGATCCGTCGACCAGGTCGATCTCCACGCGTCCGCCGAACGCCTTCTCGTCGGGGTCCTCCGAGTGGTAGCGGCGCGTCCACTCCGCGTCCTCCGTGGTCGTGACCTTCCGCCACAGCGCGATCGTGTCGGGCCGCTGCGCGCGCTCTGGGGCGTAGGAGTCGACGTGGTGCCAGCCGCCGTCCTGGAGCGCGACCGTGAAGATGTACGGGATCGAGTGGTCGAGCGTCTCGCGCGACGCGGTGGGGTCGTACTTCTGCGGGTCGCCCGAGCCGGATCCGATCACGTAGTGCGTGTGGTGGCTCGTGTGCAGCACGACGGCGGAGATGTTCGCGGGGTCGCGCAGCTCGGGGCGCTCGGAGCCGAGGCGGCGGGCGAGGTCGATCCAGGCCTGCGCCTGGTACTCGGCCGAGTGCTCCTTCGTGTACGAGTCGAGGATCGCGCGCTTGGCCTCGCCGGCGGCGGGCAGCGGCACCTCGTAGCGCCCCTCGGGGCCGTCGAGCAGCCAGGCGATCACGCCGTCCTCGCCCTCGTAGATGGGCGACGGGCTGGTCTGGCCGCGCATCGCCCGGTCGACGGCCTCGACGGCCATCTTGCCGGCGAAGGCCGGGGCGTGCGCCTTCCACGTGGAGATCTCGCCCTTGCGCGACTGCCGCGTGGCGGTCGTGGTGTGCAGGGCCTGGGCGACGGCCTGGTAGATCGTCGCGGCGTCGAGGCCGAGCAGGGTGCCGATGCCGGCCGCGGCCGACGGGCCGAGGTGGGCGACGTGGTCGATCTTGTGCTTGTGCAGGCTGATGGCGCGAACGAGGTCCATCTGGATCTCGTACCCGGTCGCGATGCCGCGCACGAGTGCCGCGCCGTCGGCGCCGACGTGCTGCGCGACCGCCAGGATCGGCGGGATGTTGTCGCCCGGGTGCGAGTACTCGGCCGCGAGGAACGTGTCGTGGTAGTCGAGCTCGCGCACCGCGACGCCGTTCGCCCAGGCCGCCCACTCGGGGCTCGCGACGGCGTCGACGCCGAACACGCTGGATCCGTCCCCCCCGCGAGAGACCGGGTGGTCCAGGGCCTGCGCGCGCGCCGAGACCACGGGGCCGCGGGTCAGGGACGCGGCCGCGACCGACGCGTTGTCGATCACGCGGTTGATCACCATGTCGGCGACCTCCGCCTCCACGGCGACGGGATCGACCGCGACCTCCGCAATCCTCCAGGCGAGCTGCTCCTCGCGCGGGAGCGGCTCTTCGCTGCGGTAGGTGCGGACGGGGTGCAGAACGGTCATCGGTGAGCCTCCGGGAGGGTGTCGAGGATGTGCGTCAGGGCTTCGTGAAGGTGGATGTGCGTCGCGTGCGCGGCGAGCGTCCCGTCGCCGTCGGCGATCGCGGAGGCGATGAGCCGGTGCTCGGCGACCGAGGCCGCGAGCCGCGCGGGGCGGTCGCTCGCGAGGCGGCGGACGCGGACGAGGTGCGTGCGGATCGTCCGCAGCGCCGACGTGAGGTAGTGGTTCGCGACGGCCGCGTCGACGGCGTCGTCGAAGCGGGCGATCAGGGCGTAGTAGTCCTCGCGTCCGGCCGCATCGCCGAGCCGGGCGCCCGCGCGTGTGAACTCCTCGGCGAGCGCCCGGAAGACCGTGCGGTCGCCGCGCTGAGCCGCCAGCCGGGCGGTCGTCGTCTCGAGTGCGGTGCGCGCCTCGAACAGGCGACGGATGTCGTCGGCCGCGAGGCGGGAGACCGCCGTCACGCGCGGCGACTGCTGCACGACGAGGCCGTCCGCGATCAGCCGGTTCAGCGCCTCGCGCAGCGGTGTCCGGCTCACGCCGAGCCGGGCCGCCTGCTCGACCTCGCCCAGCACCGTGCCCGCCGGCAGGCGCCCGGACTGGATGTCCTCGAGCAGCGCCCGGTAGGCGCGCTCGCCCGCGCGGACGGAGGAGGCTGCGGTGCCGGACATGACGCCAGTGTATACACAGGTGACTCGATGTGAATGAGTAGCGCGTGAAATCATCCCGATCGCATACACAGCGCGAGACGTGTGTTGCACGCTTTCCGCCGCAACCCTGGAACGAATCAGGCCCCTCGCTCCCTGCACAAGCAGGAGCGAAGGGCCTGAGAATGGCGGAGACGGAGGGATTTGAACCCTCGGTCCCCATAAGGGGACTCCACCTTAGCAGGGTGGTGCACTAGGCCTGACTATGCGACGTCTCCAGATCCCGGAGGATCCGCGCACCCGCTCGCGGGCGCGTCATCCCATCCTAACCGGTCGCGGGACCAGCGCGAAAACGGGGGCTCAGAGGCCGGAGCCCTGGGCGCAGCTGGTGTCCTCGGCGGTGCGTCCGGGAGCGGCCAGCTCGGGATCCGGCGTCTCGGTGGCGCCGGGCGTCTCGGTCGGAACGGGCGACTCCGGGGGGCCTTCGGTCGGCGGGGCGGCCGGGTCGACCGACTCGTTCGCCTTCATCATCGCGAACATCTCGTCGGCGGCGACCTCGTCCGGCACGACGCGGTTGGGGTCGTACGGATCCTCGGCAACGGGGAACTGCAGGAACACGATGTCCGAGAGCGGCACGTCCTTGGCCGCCATGGCGATCTGCACGAGCGTGACCGGGTTGGTGAGGTTCGAGCTCGGGTCGACGTTCGTGAGCGTGGTGCGCGCGAGCGAGAGCAGCGTGCCGGGGTTCGTCAGCACCTGCTCGCTCATCAGCTTGCGGGCCAGCGAGGACATGTAGACCTGCTGGTTGCTGATGCGGCCGAGATCGCCGCCGTCGCCGACCCCGTGGCGCGAGCGCAGGAACGCGAGCGCCTGCTCGCCGGCGAGCGTGTGCGTGCCGGGCTCGAGGTAGAGCATGCCGGCCTCGACGTCGTTGATGCCCTGGTCGACGCACACGTCGACGCCGCCGATCGCGTTGGTGATCTCGATCACGCCGTTCCAGGTCACGGTCGCGGCGTAGTCGATCTTGAGCTCGGGATCGTGCGGCGTGGTCAGCGTGTCGATCGTCGACGCGACGCACGCGAGGCCGCCGGCCTCGTACGCCGTGTTGATCATGTTCTTGTCCGACGCCGCGGTGACCTCGCCGTCGGCGTTCGTGCACTCCGGAGTCGGGATCATCAGGTCGCGCGGGAACGCGATCGCCGTGATCTTGCGCGGCTCGGGAGAGATGTGCACGAGCAGGTTCACGTCGTTGCGGCCGGCCTCGAGCTGACGCCCGTCCTCGCCGTACATCGAGCGATCGCTCGGGCAGCGCTCGCCGAACTTCTCGTGCGAGTCCCACTCGCAGATGTCGACGCCCGTGAGCAGGAGGTCGACGCCCTCGTCGTTCACGAGCTGTCCGATGTCCGGCGGTGCCGTGTCCTGGCCGTCGAGGTCGACCGCGTTGGCCGCGAACGTCGACGACAGGTCCCACGTCGCATAGGCGGCGACGCCCACGCCCGCGACCATCACGCACGCCGCGGCGATGCCGATGATGCGCATCAGCCGCGCGAGCGGGCTCGGCGCCCCGAGTCGGCCGTGACGCGCAAGCGTCCGGCGGCCGCGTCGCTTCGACGTGTCGCTCATCCGGGGCCTTTCGGGGGTTCGGCTGGTCGCTTCGACTTCACTCGTTCAGCGACCGGAGGTGGCGGAGGGTGTGGGATTCGAACCCACGGGACATCGCTGCCCGCTGGTTTTCAAGACCAGATCCTTCGGCCGCTCGGACAACCCTCCTCGACAGGGTCTCCCCTGCTGATCAGGCGATCAGTCTAGTGGCACGGCCAACTCTCGATTGTGCCGGGCGGCTCTGGACGACCCCTGAGCGGGGCACGAGGAGACGCTGAACGCGGGTCAGCCGCCGAGCAGGTCGCGCAGCAGCGCGACCAGCAGCGCGGTGCGCGGTGCGATGTGATCGACCATCACGTGCTCGTAGTCGGCGTGCGATCCGCCTCCGACCGCGCCGAGGCCGTCGAGGGTCGGCACGCCGATGCCGGCCGTGAAGTTGCCGTCGGAGGCGCCGCCGACGACGATCGCGTCCGGCAGCTCCACGCCCAGCTGCCGCGAGACCGCGTGCGCGCGCCGCCAGACGCTCTCGGCCGCCGCGGTCTCGAGCGGCGGGCGATTCACGCCGCCGGACACCGTGACCGTCGCCCCCGTGTGCGAGACGAGCGTCGCGAACGCCTCGTCGATGCGCGCCTGCTCGGCCCTCGTGAGCGCGCGGACGTCGACCATGAACGACGCGCGGGCCGGCACGGTGTTGGTGGTGGTGCCGGAGTGCGCGACGGTCGGGACGACCGACGTGCCGGCGACCGGGTCCGCGAACCCGAGGACGACGCCCACCTGGTGCGCGAGCTCGACCGTGGCGTTGAGGCCCTTCTGCGGCTCGAGCCCCGCGTGCGCGGCGCGCCCCGTGATGTCGACGCGGTAGTTCGACACGCCCTTGCGTCCGATCTTGAGCGCTCCGTGGTGGCCGTCCGGGGTGTCGCCGGACGGCTCGAGCACGAGCGTGGCGATGCAGCCGCGCGCCTCCTGCTCGATCAGCGCCCGCGACGTCGGCGATCCGACCTCCTCGTCGCCCGTGACGAGCAGCGTGATGCCGGCGTGCGCCAGCTGTCCGCCGGGTCCGTCGGCGAAGGTCGCCGCCGCGTGCAGCGCCATGACCAGGCCCGTGAGCATGTCGAAGCAGCCGGGACCGCGCAGCACGCCGTCCTGGATCGAAAAGGGGTGCGACTCGATGGACCCCATCGGCCAGACCGTGTCGTGGTGCGCGAGCAGCAGCACGCGGGGCGCATCCGGCTCGGGCGAGCCGATCCGCCAGCGCAGGTGCGTGACGCCGTCGATCACGAGGCGCTCCGGGTCGAAGCCGATCAGGCGGCGGCCGATCGCCGCGATCAGATCGGCCGAGCGCGCCACGGACGTGAGATCGGACGACGGCGACTCGCACCGGATCAGGTGCTCGAGATCCACGAGCATCTCGGGGAGGACCTCGTCGGCCCACGTCAGCAGCGGGTGGCTCATCCGGGTCGCCCTCGCATTCCTCATCCGGCACGTCCTCCCGACGATACTCCCGGCCCCGGCGCGGATCGCCTGAGCGCGACCGGATGCTGGGATGCTGTGGGCATGGATCCGGTCGCAGACGCGCGCGCCCTCGCCGAGCGGGCGCTCGAGCGCGCGGGCATCCGGCTCGACGAGGTGCACGACGCCGCCGACTGCCGGCGCCTCGCCGAGGTGCTCGGTCGCGTCTGGGGGCGTGCCGGCACCGAGCTGCTCGACCCGCCGCTGCTCGTCGCGCTCGCCGGCGCGGGGAACCACGTCGCGCTCGCGTTCCGCGGCGACGAGCCTATCGGCGGCGCCCTGGGCTTCTGCGGCCCGCCGGGACATCCCTTCCACTCGCACATCGTGGGCCTGCTGCCCGAGGCGGCGGGCCGCGGCGCGGGACGGGCGATCAAGCTCGCGCAGCGCGCGTGGTGCCTGGATCGCGGGATCGAGCGGATGACGTGGACGTTCGATCCGCTGATCCGGCGCAACGCGCACTTCAACATCCGCGTCCTGGGCGCCCGCCCCGTGGCGTACCTGCCCGCGCTGTACGGCGAGCTGCGCGACGCGATCAACGCGGGCGAGGAGTCGGACCGGGCGCTCGTCGCGTGGGATCTCCGCGCCACGCCGCCCGCCGGGACCGGGGTGACCGTCGACGGGCACGCCGCCGTCTCCGACGACGGCGGCGCTCCCACGGTCTACGCACCGCCGCCCGCCCGCGCGGACACGGCGCTCGTCTGCCTGCCTTCCGACATCGAGGCGACGCGCCGGACGGACCCGGATCGCGCCCACGCCTGGCGCGGCCAGACCCGCGCCGCGCTGAGCGACCTGATGAGCGGCGGCTGGGCCGTCGACGACTTCACCGACGCCGGGCAGTACGTGCTGCGCCGGCGCCGCCCGGAGGGAACCCCATGAAGCTCCGCCAGCTGCGCCTGCACCACATCGAGATGCCGCTCGTGGCTCCGTTCACGACGTCGTTCGGCACGCAGACGGTCAAGCGCACGTTCCTCATCGAGGCCCGTCTCGAGACCGCCTCCGGCGAGCTCGTGACCGGATGGGGCGAGAACGTCGCGCTCGACGATCCAGTCTACTCGTCGGAGCACCTCGCGGGCTCAGCGCTCGTGATCGAGCGCTGGCTGGCGCCGATCCTGTTCGCCGCGGAGGACGTCACCGCCGAGACCGTCGGGCATCTGCTGCGCCGGATCATCGGCCACAGCATGGCCAAGTCCGCGCTCGAGATGGCCGTGCTCGACGCGCAGCTGCGGGCCGACGGCCGCTCGTTCGCGTCGTACCTGGGCGCGGTCGCGACCACCGTGCCATCGGGCGTCTCGGTCGGCATCCAGCCGTCCGTCGACGACACCGTGCGCGTGATCGGCGGCTACCTCGAGCAGGGCTACGCGCGGATCAAGCTGAAGATCCAGCCCGGATCGGATCTGCCGCACGTCGCGGCCGTGCGCCGCGCGTTCGGTGACGACCTGCCGTTCCAGGTGGACGCGAACGCCGCGTACTCGCTCGCCGATTCGTCGCACCTGCGCCGGCTGGACGACTACGGCCTGCTGCTGATCGAGCAGCCGCTCGGTGAGGCCGACATGCGCCAGCACGCCGAGCTCGCCACGCTCATGCGCACGCCCGTGTGCCTGGACGAGTCCATCGTCTCGGCCGAGTCCGCGGCCGATGCGATCGCGCTGGGCGCGGCCGCCGTGATCAACATCAAGCCCGGCCGCGTGGGCGGGTACCTCGAGGCGCGCCGCGTGCACGACGTCTCGCGCGCTCTCGGGATCGCGGTGTGGTGCGGTGGCATGCTCGAGACGGGGATCGGCCGGGCCGCCAACGCGGCGCTGGCGGCCCTCCCCGGGTTCACGCTGCCGGGCGACATCTCCGGCTCCGACCGCTTCTACGCCGAGGACATCACGACCGAGCCGATCCGGATGCACGACGGCGTCGTGGACGTCCCGACCGGCCCCGGGTTCGGCGTCGACGTCGATCACGAGCGCCTGGGCCGCTTCCGCACCCGCGTGCAGGAGCTCGCCGCGCGCTGAAGGCGCCGCGCGGAGCGTCAGGCCCGGGCGGCCGCCAGGCGCGCGGCGACGACCTCGTCCGCGGCGGCGCCCGTCGGGATGCCCGACTCGGCCGAGCGGGTCAGGATCTCCCGCGCGGTGTCGCCGATGCGGCGCACGTCCGCGGTGACCTCCTCGGGCGAGCGCCTGAGACGCTCGGCGCCGGCGAGGTGGATGACGCCGCCCGCGTTCGCGACGTAGTCCGGCACCCAGAGGATGCCCGCCGCATGCAGGGCGGCGTCCTCGTGGGGCGTGGGGAGCTGGTTGTTCGCGGCCCCGCACACGAGCCGTGCACCGAAGGATCGGGCGCGCTCGACCGTGACGGTGGCGCCCAGCGCGCACGGCGCGTAGACGTCGAGCTCCGGCCCCGTGAGCGTCTCCGCGAGCTGGACCGCGCCGCCCGTCGCGGCGCTCACGCGCTCGCGCGCGGCGGGATCCGGATCCGCGACGACGACCGTCGCCCCCGCGTCGAGCAGCAGGCGGGTGAGCACGCCGCCGACCTTGCCCGCGCCCTCGACGCCGACCACGCGTCCCTTGAGTCCCTCGTCCCACTGCCGCTCCGCCCCGGCGCGCATGGCGGAGAACACGCCGAGCGCGGTGGCCGGGCCGCTGTCGCCCGAGCCGCCCGCCGCGGCCGTGCGGCCGGTGACGTGGGTCGTGACCTCGCCGATCACGTCGAGGTCGTCGGAGTTCGTGCCGAGGTCGGCGGCGGTGACGTATCGGCCCTCGAGCGAGTCCACGAAGCGGCCGTAGGCGCGCAGGAGCTCGGGTGTCTTTGCGGTGCGCGGGTCGCCGATGATCACGGCCTTCGCGCCGCCGAACGGCAGGCCGGCCGCGGCGTTCTTCGACGTCATCCCGCGCGACAGGCGCAGCACGTCGTGAAGGGCATCCTGGTCGGACGGGTACGCCTTGAACCGCGTGCCGCCGAGCCCGGGGCCGAGCGTCGTGTCGTGGATCGCGATGATCGCCCGCAGTCCCGACTCGTCGTCGCGGCAGAAGAGCACCCGCTCGTGTCCCGCGAGCGTCTCGTCGCCGATGTCGAGCGCGTCGGCGGCCGGGGAGATGGTCATGGTCTGCATCGAATGCCTCCTCAGACGGCGCCGCCGCGGGTGGGTGCCGTCGCCGTTCGTGTGTCGCGCCCCGCGCCTGAGTCGTCGGGCAGGACCGATCCCGTCGCGGATCGCGCAGAAGGGATGTCAGCAGTATCCGGATCGGCGCGCACCTGCGTCAATGGATCCGGCGCGGGCTGGGCGATGTGACATCCGGCGCCTGCCGCGGCGGGTCTGCGTCGCGCAGATCGCGCAGTCGCGGGTCAGGCCCCGAGCAGCTGGTCGAGCGCCTGCGCGACGCCGCCGTCCGCGACCGCGCCCGTGGCATCCGTCGACTCCGCGACGACCTCCTCGGGCGAGTCGGCCATCACGAACGCGCGGCCGCCGTGCTGCTTCGCCCAGCGGAACATGCCGATGTCGTTGCGCCCGTCGCCGATCACGACGACGTCGGCGGGGGCGATCTCCTGCCACTGCCGCACCTGCTCGAGCGCGGTGGACTTGTCGACGCCCTTCGGCGCGATGTCGAGCCACGCGCTCCAGCCCACGGCGTAGGAGACGTGGTGCAGGCCGATCTGCTCGACGAGGTCGATGAAGTCGACGCCCTCGTAGCCCTCGCCGTTGTGCTCGGGCGAGACGACGACGACGCGCGCGACCTGCTGACCCTTCATCTCCTCGAACTCCACCCGGCGGGCGGTCTCACGCTGCAGACCCCAGTCGTCGACGAAGTGCGTGTAGAGGCGCGTGCCGTCGGCCAGCTCGACGAGGTAGTTCGCGTCGGGCAGGTGCTCGTGCAGCAGCGTGAGCACCTCGGTCGGGTCGAACGTCTCGGTCGTGTGTCGCGCGTAGCCGGTCTCCTGCGTCGCGTCCCGCGACAGGATCGCCGCCCCGTTCGAGCACACGACGTACTCGGGCAGGATCGACAGGCCGTGCAGGATGTGCGAGGTCGCCTCCCAGCTGCGTCCGGTCGCGATGGTCACGATGTGGCCGGCCTCGACCGTGCGGCGGACGGCATCCTCGACGCCCGGGCTGAACGTCTCGTCCTCGAGCACCACGGTGCCGTCGAGGTCGAGCGCGATGAGCTTGCGGCCCGCGGCGGTCACCGCACGGGCTCCAGCACCTCGAGCCCGCCGAGGTACGGGCGCAGCACCTCGGGCACCACCACCGAGCCATCGGGGCGCTGGTGCGTCTCGAGGATCGCGACGATCCAGCGCGTGGTGGCGAGCGTGCCGTTCAGCGTGGCGACGTGCTGGGTCTTTGCGCCGTCGGGACGGTGCCGGATGTCGAGACGACGCGCCTGGTACGTCGTGCAGTTCGAGGTGGAGGTGAGCTCGCGGTAGGCACCCTGCGTGGGGACCCAAGCCTCGGTGTCGTACTTGCGTGCGGCGCTGGAACCGAGGTCGCCGGCCGCGACGTCGATCACGCGGTAGGCGAGGCCGAGCGACTGCAGCATCTCCTCCTCGAGCGCGAGCAGGCGGGCGTGCTCGGCCTCGGCCTCCTCGGGCCTGGCGTAGACGAACATCTCGAGCTTGTTGAACTGGTGCACGCGGATGATGCCGCGGGTGTCCTTGCCGTACGACCCGGCCTCGCGGCGGTAGCACGTGGACCATCCGGCGTAGCGCAGCGGGCCGTTCTGCAGGTCGACGATCTCGTCCTTGTGGTACCCGGCGAGCGCGACCTCGCTCGTGCCCACGAGGTAGAGATCGTCGGCCTCGAGGCGGTAGATCTCGTCCGAGTGCGCTCCGAGGAAGCCGGTACCCGCCATGATGTCGGGGCGCACCAGGGTGGGCGTGATCATCGGCGTGAAGCCGTTCTCGAGCGCCTTGTTCAGGGCGTAGTTCATGAGCGCGATCTCGAGTCGCGCGCCGACGCCCTTGAGGAAGTAGAACCGGGCGCCCGACACCTTCGCGCCGCGCTCCATGTCGATCGCGTCGAGCTTCTCGCCCAAGGCGAGATGATCCAGCGGTTCGAAGTCGAACGCGGGGCGGTCGCCGACCTCGCGCAGCACGACGAAGTCGTCCTCGCCACCCTCGGGAACGCCGTCGAGCACGACGTTCTCGATCCTCGACATCGCCGCCGTGAAGCTCTCCTCGGCGGCGGTCACGGCCTGCTGGGCCGCCTTGACGCTGTTCGCGAGGTCCTTCGCCTGTGCGACGAGCGCGGGCTTGTCGTCCTTCGCTGCCGAGGCGACCGTCTTCCCGAAGGCGTTCTGCTCGGCGCGCAGCTCCTCGAAGGCCGCGATCGCGCCGCGGCGCGTCTTCTCGGCCTCGACCGCGGCGCTGACCGTCTCGGGCGAGTGCCCGCGCGCCACCTGCGAGCGGATCACGAGGTCGGGGTTGTCGCGGAGGAGCACGGGATCGATCACCCCGCCAGTCTAGGCCGCGGCGTCTCGGGTGCCGCTCGGCCCCGGTTGCCGAGCGAGCGAAGCGACCGGGGTCGACTCACGCCAGGTGCTCGGCGACGAACGCGGTCGCTCTCCCCCAGGCATCCGCCGCGATCTCGGCGCGATACGCCGTGGCGTTGGTGTCGTTGAAGAACGCGTGGCCCGCGCCCTCGTAGACAACGGCGGTGAAGTCGATGCCGGCGGCGTCCATCGCCTCGCGGACCTCGGGAAGCGCGTCGACCAGCCGCGGATCGTCCTGGCCGTACAGCGCGAGCACCGGGCACGCGATCCGGACGATCCGATCCGGATCCGGCGCGGTGCCGTAGAACGGCACGGCCGCCCTGATCCGCGGGTCGGCGGCGGCGAGCGCGAAGCTGTACGCACCGCCGAAGCAGAAGCCCGTGACGGCGACCTTTCCGTCGACCTCGGGGGCCAGCGCGTCGACGAGCGCGACGAGACGCTCGGTCGCCCACGCGCCGTACTCCGGCGAGCGCGTGGGCGCCAGCAGATCGCGCAGCCGCGGCTGCATGGCCGTGCGCACGGCCTCGTCCGGATGCCGCAGCGCCTGCGAGAGCTCCTCGCCCACCTCGGGCGTGATGCCCACCCGGGTCAGGATGTCGGGCGCCACCGCGAGGTAGCCCTCGCCCGCCCAGCGGTCCGCGACGTCCTTGATGTGGTCGACGAGGCCCCAGATCTCCTCGATGACGATGACGGCTCCGCGCGGCGTGCCGGCTGGATCGGCGCGGTAGACGTCGAGTCCGGCGACGTTGATCATGGTGCCCATGCGGCCAGCCTATGGGCGCTCCGATTCATGCGAATCGCGAAGACATCCATTCGGCCTCTTCCGTTATTCGAAGGTTTGTTCTATAGTATGAGCATGACAGGCACCCCGTTCGAGGGCCGCTGGGAACTCTCCGACTCTCAGCGCGAGCAGGTGCGTGGCATCAAGGATGCGTTCGCGAGCCTCGCGAAGATGAAGGCCGGCGTCGCCGCGATCGAGGCGACCCTGCATGCGCAGGCGCAGCAGATCGCCTACGAGGTGCTGAAGTCGCTCCCTGGCGCGCCATCGAAGTACCAGGTGCCGCTGCGGGCGATGGCCGCCGACCTCGCCGCGGTCGAGCGCGTGTCCGACTCCACCGTGCGCAACCGGATGGACGACGCCGCCCTGATGATCCAGCGCTTCCCTGCGACGTTCACGGCGCTGGCGCAGGCAGAGATCTCCGCCGCGCACGCGAGCGTGATCTGCGACGAGGGTGCGCGGCTGGAAGATCCCGAGACGCGTGCCCGGTACGAGGGCATCGCACTGCAGTTCGCCGACACCACGCCGGCGAAGCTGCGGGCGATCTGCCAGGCCCTGGGCGAGCGCCTCGAGCCGCGCTCGATCGCAGAGCGCCATCAGGAGGCGAACGATCGCCGCGGCCTCTGGGTCGGCAATGTCGAGGACGGCATGGCCGACATCATCCTGCGCGTCGACGCGGCCCTCGCCGCCGGCATCGACGACCGCACCATGGAGACCGCCCGCGCCGTGAAGGCCGCGGCCGCTGGGGAGGACGGGGACCCGCGCACGCTGGCGCAGATCCAGGCCGATGTCGCCACCGACCTGCTCCTCACCGCCACGCCGACCGCGCACGGGAAGGGCCTGGAGGGCATCCGGGCGGTGGTGCATGTCACCGTCCCGGCCGAGGTGATCGCCGGCGCCGACGACCGCCCCGCCCACATGGCGGGCGTCGGCACGATCGCGCCGGGCACCGCGCGCCGCCTGGCCGGCAAGACCCACACCTGGGCTCGGCTCTTCCTCGACCCGAAGACGGGTGTCCCGACTGCGGTCGACTCCTACGTGCCGTCCGCCGAGCAGCGCCGCCTCCTCGTCGCGCGGGACGAGATCTGCCGCTTCCCCGGCTGCCGCCGCAAGGCGCGCCGCTGCGACATCGACCACACCGTCCCGTACGCCCACGGCGGCGCGACCGACGTCGACAACCTCGGCGCGCTGTGCCGCGCCCACCACGTGGTCAAGCATCACTCCGACTGGCGCGCCCGCAACCTCGGCGGCGGGGTCTACGAGTGGATCACCCCCACCGGCGAGGTCCTCCACGAGGACCCGCCGCCCGCGGTGCGGTTCATGGCTGTCGCCGCCGCCGACGCGGATCCACCGCCGTTCTGAGCCGATGGCGCGTGTTGCCCACCCACGTCGACCACTAGCCTGAGCCGGTGCCACTCGACGTCCGTCCCACCACGTTCGAAGACGCCATCGCCGCACGGCGGCTCGGCGCCGAAGCGTTCGGTGTTCCTTCGACGCCACCTCCGGTTCCGACCCCGGGCAGCTGGCCGCCGGAGAACGTCCGACCCTGGATCGTCAAGGACGGCGACGACATCGCCGGGGTGCTCTCCGTCCGGTCCTTCACGTCGTGGTTTCACGGGGCGCGCGTGCGCACGGCCGGCATCGCCGGGGTGACAGTCGCCGCGGAGCGACGCGGAACCGGCATCCTCCGGCCGATGTTCGCGGCTGTCCTCGCCGACGCTCGGCAGCGGGGCGAGGCGATCTCGACGCTGTATCCGACGCAGGCCGGCGTCTATCGCGGTGTCGGCTACGAGATCGTGGGCGCGTATCAGGTGTTGCGTGTCCCGATGCCCGCGCTCGCCAAGGTGCGCCCGCCGTCGGGAGGCACGCGTGCCAGACGGGCGACGGCGGAGGATCTCGCCGGCATCCAGTCCGTGTACCGCTCGTGGGCGAGCGGTCATAACGGCCCGCTCACCCGCGAGGACGTGCCGTTCGCCATGGAGGCCGACGAGATGTTCGGCTCCGAGTCGACGTATACCGGGATCAGCGTCGCCGTCGACGGGGAACGGATCGTCGGCTTCGTCAGCTGGACGCGCGGAACCGGCTACGACCGGACCGGCACGTTGGAGGTCGACGATCTCGTCGCCGAGACGCCGGATGCTGCGAGAGCGCTGTGGCGGGTGATCGCGTCATTCGATCCTGTCGTCGGGTCCGCCGACGTGCCGACCACCGCCGGGTGGTCGGGGGCCGATCCGATTCGCCTTGTGCTGCCGGATCACGCGGCGACGATCGTCCGGGATGAGCCGTACATGCTGCGGATCCTGGACGTCGAGGCGGCGCTCGGCCGAGCGATCCTGCCACCGATCCAGGCGTGCGTCCCCTTCGCGGTCGTCGACCCGACGACACCGGACATCGAGGGTTCGTGGTCTCTCGAGACCACGGGAGACGGCAGCCCGACGATCGGATCCGACCGCGGCGAGAACCCGGACCGGCTCGTCTTCACCTCGGCCGGGCTCGCGGTGTCCTACGCCGGCTCCGTTTCGACCACGGCGCTGCGCCGTGCCGGCCACCTCACCGGCCCGACCACCCATGACGCCGCCTGGGACGCGCTCTGGCGCGGCCGCGACATCCACGTGCGCGACTACTTCTGACCCTCGGCGAGCCTCAGCCGTTCCCGCCGAGCACGCCCCGCATCCGCTCCCGCAGGGCGCGGTCGCACACGTACACGTACGTCCCGCGCATGCCGCGGGTCATGAGCACGCGGTAGACGTTGCGCACGAGCGCGAGCAGATCCTCGTCGGTGTATCGGATGCCGAGCGCGCCGTTGTCCTGCGCCGCGGTCTTGTCGAAGTAGCTCGCGCGATCGAACGCGAGCCGTCCGCGCTCCGCGTCCCAGCGCAGATCCGGTCCGATGATCACACCCGCGTAGTTGAGGTCGTAGCCCTGCACCGTGTGGATGCTGCCGACCTCATCGACGGATCCGGGCGAGTTGATCCAGTCCTTGTCCGTCTGGTTCCAGCGCATCGAGACCCCGTCGAGCTCGATGTCGTACGCGCTCCTGTCCTTCTTCGTGCGCCACTTCCACGCGTAACCGGCGACGAGACGAGACAGCCCGTGCTCGTCGTCGCGGGCGCGGATCGCGTCGCGCAGCTCTCCGAGGTCGTCGAACATCCGCAGGTCGTAGTGCTCGAACGACGCGGGTGCGGGGAGGTCGTCGCTCAGCAGCGCGCGGACGAACGCGATGTAGTCGTCGCCGCCCGCGACGCGCATCTGCGACCACAGCCGATGCCAGCGGTTCGCAGTCTTCGCCTCGGCGACCAGGGCCGCCTGCGTATCCTGCGGCAGGTCGGCGGTGCGCACGCTCTGCTCGCTGTCGATCAGGAAGATCTGATGCGCGCTGCGATCCCGGATCCAGTCGAGCTGCGTCTTCGTCGGATCATCCGTGCCGTAGAGCTTCTCGGTGATCAGCTGGCGCTTCTTGTTGAGCGGCCCGAGGTTGGCGCGCTGGGTGAGCCGGTGGGCCTCGTCGACGATCAGGAGGTCGAACGGCGCGTCGCTCTCCCCGACCTGGAACGGCGTCAGCACGGGCACCTTCCTGAGCCCGGGCGTGCGCCGGAAGACCCGCTTGACGGACTCCCGCAGCGACTGCTGCGGGATCACGAGGCCGATCCGCTTCCCTTCGAGCAGGGCGCGCTTGTCGGCGACGTACCGCTCGGAGAAGCGCTCGTCCGCGTCGTGCAGCTCAGCCGGATCCAGGGTGCGGATGTCCTCGAGCAGCTTGAGCAGGTAGATCGCGACGATGGTCTTGCCCGTGCCGGGGTCGCCCTGCACCACCGAGGTGCTGCGCGTGCCGGTCGCGAGATCGACGAACAGCTCGTCGAGGAGCGAGTCGATCGCCGCGGCCTGCCCGTCGTTCAGGGCCTTGAACGGCGACAGCTTGAACATGTCGCTGTTGCGGATCTGGGTGATCGACCGCGTGAACAGCTTCTGATCGCGCAGCTTCTGGAAGATCTCCTCGAACGTCGCGCGATACGCGTCCCGCTCGTAGTAATCCCAGTCGACCTGGCCCTTGTTGCTGTTCAGGACCTGGTACTTCGCGTCGGCGCCGAACCACTCGATGAGGCGGGACTCGAGGTCGAGGCAGGCCGACTTGTTGAACTTCCGGCCGAGCACCAGGCGCACGGCGTGGAGCCGGCGCTTGTCGGCGTTCCCGTAGTGCTGCTCGAGGCGGCGGGCCGCGCTGGTCGTCTCCCCCACGTACACGTGGGTGTCGTTGTTGATGACGTACACGACGGGCCAGTCGGAGAAGCGGCGGTCACCGTCCGCCGACATCTGCTTCAGCGCCGCCGCCGTCTCGCGGCCGAACGAGAGGTGCTCGATCTCAAAGTCGGTCATACTTCGTCGTCCTCCCCCGCGACGTCTCGACGGGGTACTTCGCGCGCGTCTTCTCGAGCTTGTCGAGCACGATCTGATCCGGATCCAGGTCCAGCCGGTTCGCGAGCGCCAGGCAGTAGGTCAGCACGTCGGCGAGTTCCTCCTGCACGTGCTGCGGATCGGCGTCCCCGCCCCACTGGAAGCACTCGAGCAGCTCGGCCGCCTCGATCGAGATGCTCTTCGCCAGGTTCTCGGGCGTGTGGAACTTCACCCAGTCGCGCTCGGCGGCGAACTCGCGGAGCGCATCGCGCACGTGTGAGGAGGACATGTTCCACACGCTAGCGGCGGGTGGCGACGCCAGCGGCGCTCGCTCCCGGCGGCGGGTCCGCCGGGAGGGCTGGTCAGAGGCCGCACCCGGTGCTCAACCAGACGCCAGCGGCGCCATCGGGAGGTCCCAGACCTGCGCATACTCGTCAGCCACCAGGGGCCAGACCTCACGCACCCCGTCTTCCAGCGATCCGACTCGCTCGGCGAGCGCGCCGTACAGCACGAAGCTATGCGAGACGGCGCGGCCCGCTCTGTCATGCCGGCCTTCTGGATCGGGGAACTTGAGCGCGACGACGTCTCCGACACGCGCGTACCCGCTCGCCGCACCCTCGAGCGGCGCCATTGCGATCTCGTAGTCACGCAGCGGGTCCTCCAGCCCGGCGGTGGTGAGGAACGTGAACCCCCACGCCCGCCCTCGCGTGCCCCAGATGTAGGTCACGTCTGGCTCCGCAGCAGCACGTCCTTCGCTTCGCCCTCGTCGAGTTCAAGGCGGAAGCGGGCGAGCGCTGCCACGAGGAATTCCTTCTTCGCCTTCGCCTCGCGCTCGATCTCCTCGAGCTTGTCGGTCCCCATCTCGGCGAACTGCTCGATCGCCTCCGCAGGGATGAGCGCGACGATTGCTCCGAGCACCTTGAGCTTCGGCACCTTCGCCAGCAACCCGAGAAGGTTGCCGAGGACAGACACGACACCGCCGGCTCCCTGCAGGAGCTGCTTCGCCAGCGCGGCGGGCAGTTGCTTCGCCCCCGCCCACTTCGCAAGCCGCTCGACCGGCAGCACCGAAGCGATCGGCAGGATGAGATCGAGCCCAACTCGGTCGGCGAGGTCGATCTTCTCAGGCGTGAACCGGGCGGACGAGAGCAGCAGAAAGTCGGCACCGACCGACAGCGCGTCGGGAGCCTGAACGTAGGACGCGATGACGTCTCGAAGCTGGAGCACATCCGAGCCGGCCTTCCCCAACACGAGATCGCGGAACCCACGCACGTCGATGTCGGGCAGCAGGTCGGTCTTGGACAACGCGATCATCCAGATGCGCGGGAATCGCTCGAGCGGCCGCCCGTCGGTGAGGATCTCGGATCGCAACCGCTCCAGGCCGTCCCGGAAGTTGTAGAACAGCGACTTGAGGTACGCCTCCTCGTGGCCCGCATTGTCGATCAGCCGCTGCGCATCCACGAGGAGCAACGCGACGTCGGATCGCATGAGGTCGCGGAAAGCGTCGACCCGACGCTGTGCCAACTCCCCAGCGAGATCTTGTCCGAACCACTCCCCCGGGTAGTCGTGCCAGACCACCTTCATGGTGTCCGCATTCGACGTTCCTGCAGCAACGCCCATCTTGAGCGTGAATCCGTATGCCGTGGACCTGAGGGTCGTCGTCTCCGGAAGGTCGCGGGAGTCTCTCATCCCCACGTAGTTCTTGTAGAGCGTGATCCCCTGCGCCTGACTGTCGGGTACGACCGAGAACAGGTTCTGCGCCGTGAAGCCCTTCTCCTGCGTCGGCCCGTAGAACGACGACAGCAACACGGTCTTCCCGCTGCCGCTCTCACCGAACACCGCGATGTGCTGCTCGAGTTCGCGCTTCACCTTCACGCTGCTTCTTCTCCCTCTACTGCGACGACGGTGTCGTAGAGACCGACGTGGCGCAGCCCCTCGTGCGAGTCGATGCCGGTGTACGACAGCGAAGCGTCCTCGTAGCGCCGGAACGCGAAGACCGCCTGGTTCATGTGCGCCGCGTTGAACACCCCGAGCGAGACGAGCATCTCGAAGTCTGAGACGTCGAGACCGGTCACCGCCTTGAAGAGGTCGGGCTCGATCTTCGTGATGACGTCCTTGAGCGTGTGCTCGCGGTAGTCGGTGAGGTACATGAAGGCGGGGATCCGGGTGGCGAACTTGATCAGCTTCTCCTGGATCTGCTTGCGCTTGCTCTTGTACTCCTTCTCCTCGTCCGTGAGCTGCTTCTTCTCACTGGGCGTGAGGTCCTCGCCCTGCTTCTGCTTCTTGGTCTCCTTGACCTGCTCCGACTTGTTGACGACCGTTTCGAAGACGTTCGTGCCGAGCGCTCGGAAGCCCTCGATGTTCATCACGGCGTCCATCGCCGCCTGGCTGCCCATGATCTTCTTCAGCGTCGCGTTGTCGACGTTGACGAGGATCGCGGACTCCCACTTCCGCGCCAGCAGGGTCGCGGAGGTCCCCGCCATCGCGATGTCGAGGATGCCTCCCGCGTCGACCTGCGTCATATGCGCGCCGTCATACGCGAGGACGGGCAGGAACTGCACGAGGTCGCGCACAGCCTCCTCGGGGTTGTTCTTCTCAGGTGCCAGGCCGATGCCATATTCGCTGATCTGGCGCAGGGCGCGGGTCGGCGCGAAGTCGAAGACGAAGCAGACCGGCTTGAGGACGCTCTCCTCGTTCGGATCGTCGCCGTTCGGGTTCTTGATCGACCACGGCGACTGCACGCGGAAAGCGGCCTGGAAGTACGTCTCCGGCGCCTTCAGATTCCGCAGCATCAGGATCGAGGACCACTCCTTGACCGTGACGCCGGTCGTGAGCTTGCCGACGGTGAGCGTGATCGTCTTGGTGTCGTAGCCGTTGCCGATGGCGTTGCGGACGGGCGGCAGAGCGTCGAGCCCGGTGCCGACCGTCGACGCAGACACATTCACGACCGCGTAGTCGTGCCAGAACGCGTTCTGAGGCTCAGCCATCAGCTTCGCCATGGCCGCGCACGAGTTCTTGCGGGGCAGCATCCAGATGGAGTGCTGCAGGTACGGCAGCAGGCGCACATCCGAGTACGGCAACGGCGGCTTCTCGCCCGTCTTCAGTGCGTCGACCTGCGTCGCGAAGTGCGCGCCGCGGATGATGTCGAGCCACTTCTGCACGTCGTTCTTGTGGACGAACTCCGCGGCCGCGTCCTCACCCTTCGCCTCGAAGAACGCGTTGAGGTCGAACTCATCGTGCTCGCCGCCGGATGCGACCGCGAGCAGCTCGTCGGGCATCTGGTAGGTGAGCAGGCGCATCTCCGGCAGGGAGCCGTACGGGTTCCACTCGCCCGGGCGATCCCGGGTGAACTCCGCCTTGGCCCGCTGCTCGTCGGTGTACGTCCAGTTGAAGATCTGTTCCTCGATGAACCGACCGGTGGCGAGCGCCTTGAACGGGGTGCCAGACAGATACAGGTAGGCGTTCACCTTCAGGGGAATGAAGGCGTCCTCGTCGCTCTCGAGTTCCTCGAGCTGCTCGGCGAAGGTTTCGAGCGCGGGATTGAACTCCTGCTTGACCTCCGCGGCCTCGCCATCCTCACCCTCGAAGAGCTCCTTAGCGGCGTCGCGCCAGGCGCCGAAGTGATACTCGTCGAAGACGACGAGATCCCAGGTCACGTCCGACAGCCACTTGTGCTTCGCCTTGAAGCTGCCGGCCGCGTCCTTGCCCATGAGGTCCTGGAACGAGCCGAAGAAGACGAGCGGTCGATCGGGGTCGGCTTCATCCGGCTTCCCGCCCGTGTTCTTCGAGTAGTACTGCCACCCGTTGAAGTCGACGTGGTTCTTGAGGTCGGCGTCCCAGGCATCCTCGACGGCGGGCTTGAAGGTCATGACGAGCACGCGCTGCGCCTCGAGGCGCTTGGCGAGCTGGTACGCCGTGAAGGTCTTGCCGAAACGCATCTTCGCGTTCCACAGGAACTCGGGGACGACGTCCTCCGCCCACGCCGACCGGATGTACGTCTCGGCCTTGTCGACCGCCGCCTTCTGCTCGGCGCGCATCGGAAAGTCGAGGTGATGACTGCCCTCGTAGGACTTCCCAGCGCGGAGCTCCGCGATGGCGGTCTCCACCTCGTCGAGGTCGCAGCGCATCCACTCCCCGAACGGGTTGTCGATGCCCTTCTCCTTGAGGCGGGCTCGAACGCTGTGGTCGGTGAAGATGCTCCCGTCGGGGCGCTCGGCGGAGGCATCGAGCACGATTTGGTAGTTGTGAATGCCCGCCGTCTTCAACTGCTCGCCGACGCGCTTCTTCACGTTCCGATTCGTCTGCCCGACCTTCAGCAGTCCCTCGTGCTGCGGGTCGTGGATCCCATATGCGTAGATCCGCTGGCGGGCTTCCGGCTTCGGAGCGAAAAGCTCGGTGGGTTCAGGCATCGGTCGCCCCACCCGCCTCCATCGGGCGGATCATCGACTCGATGAAGGCGACCTCGTCGTCGGTGATCGCGTACTTCGCGTAAAGCTCCTCATCTCTCCACGCGTGGGAGAGATCCTGGACGGGCACGAAAGCGAAAGATCCCTTCGAGATGTTCTGCGTCGTCTTGATGAGCGCGACCAGGAATCGGAAGAAGCGTGTGCGCATGTATGCGACGAGATTCATCCCCTCCTCGATCGAATCGACGAAGTCGACGATCAGGTATGTCTCCGTGGAGACTGAACCACGTGGAGCGACGATTGGTGCGCTGAAGACAGAGTGCGGATACTCATCGCCACCGGGACTCGCCTTCGAGACGAGCACCTTGATCCGGTCCTTGAAGGCGAGGTTGGAAGCCACGTCGCTCTGAGCGACGTACACCTCCTTGTCGACCGAAGAGCCCCGGCGGCTGCGGAAGAGGAGAATTGGAGTCTCCTCATCCTGGACAGTGGAGAACCGGGAGAAGTTCGAGGGGATGCCATACGGATTCCTCGACTGAACCCGGCTGTTGAACGTCACCTCGCCGTGCGCTCGCACCTTGTCGAGGATCGAGATGGCCTCATTGAATCGAATGAAGGTAGAGAGCCCGGGTTCGAGCGCGGGACGAACCGCGACGACCGGCACCCCGCTGTTTCGATGGTTCACAACACGGGTCGGCCCCACATGGGTCTCCGCCCAGCGGAAGACGCAGACCCCACCGCGAATGTTGACCCCCGGGAAGACCAACTCTGTCTCCGCGTAGTCATGGATCTCGGCGAGGTGCCCGTCGCTCAGCATCGAGTCGCGGAAGTCGTCGAGTCCCTTGCCGCCGGAGTACCACCGAGCAGGCACCACCATCATCAGCTGTCGCGGCCCCAGCTCTTTCGCCTGCTCGACGAATCGGTGGTAGAGCGGGCTCGCGCTCGCCCCTTCGCCGCCGCCGTCGTTCAGCTGGTAGGGCGGGTTCCCGATGATGACGTCGAACTGCATGTCGGCTCCGAACAGCTCGGCGACGCGAGCCTTGATGTCGTCGGTGTGAATGAACGCGTAGGCGTGCGTCTCGAGTTGGTCGCCGCGGCGATATTCGTCCTCGCTCGCGCCGCAGAACCGGCAACGACGGCCCACGATCGTCGGGTTGCCCTCGGCGTCGAGCAGGTCGTGCTTCTTCGAGCCGCCCACCCAGGTGTGCTGGGTGCGCTCGAACCAGATGTTGCCGTCGGGGTGCTCGAAGGAGCTCGCAATGGAGTGAGAGCCGTTCGCGAACTTCGAGCAGTAGAGGCTACGGCGGGCGAGCAGCGACGTGAGCTGCGTGATGCCGATCCCGAAGATCTGCTTCGTGAGGATGTGGTCGACACGCTCCGCGAGGTCGAGAATCTGCGACTCGAGTCCCTCGGTGAGGCGGCGCGTGATCTCCCGGAGGAAGACGCCCGACTTCGTGAAGGGGTCGAGGAAGGTCACGGTCGGGTCGGCCCAGATCGAGGCGCCGTCGTTCGACTCAGCCCAGGCCACCTCAAGGGTGTCCAGCATCCTGTTCGCGAACTCCGGCGGGGTGAAGACCTCATCGTTCGAGAGGTTCGCAATGCAGGTGAGCACGTCCGGGTTGTGCGAGGCGAGCTTGAGCTCCGCCTTCTCGGGTGCGCTCACGCCGCGAGGTCCTTCACGGTCAGCGGCGGGTACGACCGCACCGGCGTGAAAATCTCGTGCTCTTCGAACATCGAGAACAGGCCGGCAGTGGCCGTCGAGCGCTGAGCGAGGTTCTCGAAATGGAAATCGCGCCGCTGGTATCGGCCCTTGCCGACATACCCCCACTCGGGGAAGGTGATCGGCTCTCCTGCGGAGTCCGTCATCTTGAGCGCATCGCCCTGGACGATGTTCGCCGCGAGCACTGCTTCCGCAGAACGTGACCACTCGTCGCCCGGGGCGGCGCCGAGGTACACCTCGAACACTTCCCGCAGATTCGCGCGGCACTCGGCGGCGTTGTCCGGCAGCAGCTCGATGCCGTACACGCACATCAGCGCGAACAACGCGTAGTGGCGCTTCTCGAAGTCGCTCCGGCCGTGTCGAGCCTCCACCGCGGCGAGCTTCCGGGCGAGCACGGCGACGAGGAAGTTGCCAGAGCCGCAGGCAGGTTCCAGGAAGCGCGAGTCGATGCGCGCGGTCTCGTTCTTGACCAGGTTGAGCATGTCGTCGACCAGCCAAGACGGCGTGAAGACCTCACCGTGATCCGCGACTCTCTGCCGTGACTTGACCAGTCGCTCGGGGAGGCTCGCATCGGTCACCTTGTGAGTTTGGTACTTGTACCCGGGTTCTTGCAACCTGGCGCTACTGACCGGGTGCAATCAGGCTTTTCGGGTGCCTCGCGTCGCCTCTCCTGCTGCCGCCCACATCGGCGGACACATCAGGCGGATCCGTGACGGCCTGGAGATGACGCACGACGAACTCGCTGCAGAGACGTCGATCGATTCGTCGAACATCCGGGCGTACGAAGCGGGTCGACAGCTGCCGAGCCTGCACAACCTCATCCGCATCTGCGAAGCGCTCCGCGCGGCACCGGGTGACGTCCTCGAAGGGGTCAGTTCCGAGATGTTCCCGACGCCGGCCGTCGACCGGCGCACGCGGGCGCACCGCAGGAACTCAGGCGCAGGCACCGCGGCCTGACAGGCAGCGGCCCGGCTCCTCGTAGCAAGCGACGAGTTGCGGACTGCTCGAGATGATCGCCGCGGAGTACCAGATCAGCCGACGGCGAGAAGAGCGACTGAGTCCTCCTCAAGCAGACGTCTGCACCCAGGCGTATGCTGATCTGCATGCGGACGACGCTGAACTTCCCTGACGCCCTGGCGCGGGCAGCGAAGGAGCGCGCCGCCCAGGAGGGTCTCACGTTCACGAGCTTCCTCGAGCAGGCCGTGCGTGAGCGACTGGCTCGGACCACGGTGCCCGCGGAGATCCCGCCGCCGCCGACGTTCAGGCCGAACATCGCCGGCGCGCTGATCGACATCGACGACAAGGACGCGTTGTGGGACGTCCTGGATGAGCGCGCGTGACGCTGTACGTTCCCGACGTGAACATCCTGGTTCACGCCTTTCGGGAGGACGCGCCTGACCACACGGCATGCGACTCGTGGATCAGGAGCACGCTCCGCTCAGACCGAGTAGGCGTCGCGGACACGATCCTCTCCGGCTTCGTCCGCGTGGTGACGAACGCTCGGATCTTCTCCGCCCCTGCACCGACTGCCGATGCCCTCGCCTACGCCCGCTGGCTGCTCGACGCGCCCACCTCGACGTGGCTGCATCAGGGCGCCGAGACGTGGGACCGTCTCGAGACGCTCGCGAGCGCAGACTCCGGCATTCGCGGCAACCTCGTGCCCGACGCGCACATCGCAGCCCTCTGCCTCGCGAACGGTGCGACGCTGGCCACGCGCGATCGCGGCTTCGCCCGCTTCGACGGACTGCGCTTCTTCGATCCGGCCTCGTCCGCCTCGTAGGGTCGAAGCATGGACCCTCTCGACGCCGCGACCTGGCCCGTGCTGACGGAGCGCCTCTCGATCCGCCGCGCGCAGGCCGACGATGCCGAGACCACGTGGCGGTGGCGGAAGCTGCCCGAGGTCGGCGAATGGATCACGCGCGCGCCGCAGGACTACGAGGCCTACCGCGCGCACTTCGTCGAGCCGCACCGGATGCACGACCTCCTGATCGTGGAGCTCGACGGCGAGCCGATCGGCGACATCATGCTGAAGATCCAGGACGGCTGGACGCAGGCCGAGGTCGCCGAGCAGGGCAAGGGCGTGCAGGCGGAGCTCGGCTGGACGTTCGATCCCGCGTTCCACGGCCGCGGCTACGCGACCGAGGCGGTGCGCGGCGCGATCGGCGTGTGCTTCGAGCAGCTCGGGCTGCTGCGCGTGCACGCGGGCTGCTTCGCGGCGAACGAGCCCTCGTGGCGCCTCATGGAACGACTCGGAATGCGCCGCGAGGAATACAGCCGCAAGACCGGCCTGCACCGCTCGGGCGTGTGGATGGACGGCATGAACTACGGCCTGCTCGCCGAGGAGTGGAACGGATGACCGACGCCGCCGCGCCTGATAGCACAGCGCCGCTCGACGGCATCCTGGTCGCCGACTTCTCGCGCGTGCTCGCGGGCCCGCTCGCGAGCATGACGCTCGCCGACCTCGGCGCGCGCGTCGTGAAGGTCGAGCGGCCCGGCGCGGGCGACGACACCCGCGCGTGGGGGCCACCCTGGAGCCCGCATGCCGCGACCTACTTCGAGGGCGTGAACCGCAACAAGGAGTCGGTCGCGCTCGACCTGAAGGACCCGGACGACCTCGAGCGGGCGAGGCGCCTGGGCACGCGTGCCGACGTCGTGATCGAGAACTTCCTGCCCGGCACGCTCGACCGCGTCGGCCTCGGCTACGACGACGTCGCGCGCGAGAACCCCGGCGTGATCTACGTGTCGATCACGGGCTTCGGCTCGGCCGGCGGCGCGCAGCTGCCCGGCTACGACTTCGTCGTGCAGGCGGTCGGCGGCCTCATGCACATCACGGGCGCCCCGGACGGCGACCCCATGAAGGTCGGCGTCGCGGTCGTCGATGTGCTCACGGGCAAGGACGCCGTGATCGGCGTGCTCGCGGCCCTTCGCCGCCGCGCCGCGACCGGCGCCGGATCCCGCATCGAGGTCTCCCTGCTCAGCAGCCTGCAGGGCGCGCTCGCGAACCAGGCCGCGGCTCACCTCGGCGCGGGCGCCTCCCCCGCCCGCCTCGGCAACGTGCATCCGTCGATCGCGCCGTACGAGCTGCTGCAGTGCGCCGACGGCCCGCTCGCGATCGCCGCCGGCAACGACGGACAGTTCCGCAAGCTGACCGAAGCGCTCGGGACCCCGCAGCTGGCGCAGGATGACCGCTTCCGCACGAACGCGGATCGCGTCGCGCACCGCCCGGCGCTGCGCGAGGCGCTCGAGACCGCCCTCGCCGCGGCGACCGCGGCCGAGTGGCAGGAGCGGCTCACCGCGGTGGGCGTGCCCGCCGGCCAGGCGGGCGACATCGCGGACGGCCTGGACTTCGCCGAGCGCGTCGGCCTCGAGCCCACGATCGAGGTGCACGCCGCGGACGGCACGTCGCACGGCCGGCAGGTGCGCCATCCGGTGCTCTGGGATCCGCCGTTCGACGCGCCCCGCCGCGCGGCGCCTGCGCTCGACGAGCAGGGCGACGCGATCCGATCCTGGCTCGACGGCTGATCCCGGATCCGCGCCCCCGTCGGGATATCGTGATCGGATGACCGGCCCCACCGACCTGCTCGACCTCGACGACCTGCTCACGGAACAGGAGCTCGCCACGCGCGACGCCGTGCGAGGGTTCGTCGACGCGCACATCCGCCCGAACATCGCGCAGTGGTACGACAAGGCGCACTTCCCGACCGAGATCATCCCCGAGCTCGGCCGCCTGGGCGTGCTCGGCATGATCTACCAGGGCTACGGCTGCCCCGGCCGCGGCGCCGTGGAGTACGGGCTCGCGGCGCTCGAGCTCGAGGCCGGAGACTCCGGCCTGCGCACGTTCGTGTCGGTGCAGGGATCGCTCGCGATGTCCGCGATCTACAAGTTCGGCTCCGAGGAGCAGAAGAACGAGTACCTGCCGCGCATGGCGAGCGGCGAGCTGGTCGGCTGCTTCGGCCTGACCGAGCCGACGGCCGGATCGGACCCCGGCAGCATGAAGACGTTCGCGCACCGCGACGGCGACGACTGGGTGATCGACGGCGCCAAGCGCTGGATCGGCCTCGCCTCGATCGCCGGCATCGCCGTGATCTGGGCGATGACGGATGAGGGCGTGCGCGGCTTCGTCGTCCCCACCGACACCCCCGGCTTCACCGCCACGCCCATCGAGCCGAAGATGTCGATGCGCGCGTCGATCCAGTGCGACATCACGCTCGACCGCGTGCGCCTTCCCGCGTCCGCGCAGCTGCCCGAGGCGCGCGGCCTCAAGGCGCCGTTCGCATGCCTGAACGAGGCGCGCTACGGCATCGCGTGGGGCGTGCTCGGCGCGGCGCGCGACAGCTACCTCACGGCGCTGACCTACGCGCAGGAGCGGATCCAGTTCGGCCGCCCGATCGCGGGCTTCCAGCTCACGCAGGCCAAGCTCGCCGACATGGCCGTGAAGATCACGCAGGGCCAGCTCGTCGCCCTGCGCCTCGGGCGCCTCAAGGAGCAGGGCCGGATCCAGCCGCACCACATCTCGGTCGGCAAGCTCGCCAACACGCGCGACGCGATCGCGATCGCCCGGGAGGCGCGCACGATCCTGGGCGGCAACGGCGTCTCGGCCGACTACTCGCCGCTGCGTCACGCGAACAACCTCGAGTCGGTGCGCACGTACGAGGGCACCGACGAGGTGCACACCCTCGTGCTCGGCCGGCACATCACCGGGCTCGAGGCGTTCCGGTAAGACGCCGCCTCAGTACAGCTCCGGCCGCCGGTCGCGCAGGTACGGGAGCGGATCGCCCACCGCGTCCGCGATCAGCAGCTCCTCGCCGTCGGCCGCGGCGAGCGCGAGCACGGCGCCATCCGGCCCGCACACCGTGCTGAGGCCCGCGTAGACCTGGTCGCCCCCGCCTTCTATCGACTCCGTGCCGCAGTAGTTCGCGTACGCCACGGTCACGCCGTTCTCGAGGGCGCGGGCGCGCACCAGCACGGTCGAGACCAGCGCGTACGGCACCATGTTCGCGGTCGGCGCGAGCACGACCTCGGCGCCCCCGGCGGCCAGCGCCCGCACCGCCTCGGGGAACTCCACGTCGTAGCAGATCAGCATTCCGACCCGGAGGCCCCGGAAGTGGAATGCCGCGGGCCGCGCGTCGGCGGGCGTGAACCGCTCGCCGTCGAGCCCGCCGAACAGGTGCGCCTTGCGGTGCGCGCCGATCGCTCGCCCGTCGTCCACGAGCTGCGCCGCGTTCGCGATCCCGCCATCGTCGAGGCGCTCGGGATATCCGTACGCGATCGCGACGCCGGTGCGGCGCGTGATGCCCGCGATCGCCTCGAAGATCGGCCCGTCCGGTGCCTCGGCGAGCTCGCGCGTCCGCTCGATCCCGATGTCGTAGCCCGTGACGTACATCTCCGGCGTGACGAGGACATCCGCCCCACTCGCGGCCGCTCGCTCCGCGGTCTCCGCGAGCCGCGCCAGGTTCGCGCCCACATCCCCCGGCAGCGACGGGCACTGCCAGGCGGCGATCCGCAGCGGGCGGGCCATGGTCCTACTCCGGCAGCGCGATAGGCGCGAGTTCGGCGAACCGGTCGCCCGGTCCGGGGTTGTCCGGAGGCGTGGCGCCGCCGAAGTGGTGCAGCACGCCCCACACCGCGTTGAGCGCGGTCTGCACGGCGCCCTCGGCCCACGCCGGCGTGAACGACACGTCGTCGCCCGCGATGAAGATGCCGCGCTCGGCATCCGGCGCGTCATCCTGCATGAAGTGCGTGTACATCCGGTGGTTGTACCGGTAGTGACCGGGCAGCGCGCCCTTGAACGCACCGAGGAAGTACGGATCGTCCTCCCACGTCACCGTGACCGGATCGCCCACGATGTGCGAACGGATGTCGACATCGGGATAGATCTTCGCCAGCGCGTTCAGCGCCAGGTCGACGCGGCGGTCCAGCGAATGCGGGAGCATCTTCAGCGAGTCGGACATCCACGAGTACGACAGGCAGATCACGGCCGGCTTCCCCGGTCCGCTGTCGAACAGGTACGTGCCGCGCGTGAGGCGGTCGGTGAGCGTCATGCTCATGGTGTCGCGCCCGGTCGCGGGGTCGATCCGCTTCCAGAACGGCTCGTCCACCATCACGAACGTCTTGGTCGACTGCATGTAGCGCGTGCGGTCGAGGGCCATCCACATGTCCTGCGAGAACAGGCTCTCATCGCAGTCGATCTCGGTCGTCAGCAGCCAGCTCTGGCACGTCGCGACGACCGCGTCGTGCGTGCGGGTCGTGCCCCAGCGGTCCCGGATGTCGAAGGTCACACCGTCCGCGGATCGGCAGATCGCGGACGCCGCCGGCAGCGTCGCGCCGCCGTGCAGGGCCGCGAGCGTCGTGCCGGCGGGCCACGGGCTGCCCTCGCGCACGGGCAGATCCCACAGCCCGCGCGGCAGCTGCTCGACGCCGCCCTCGATCAGGCGCTGGTCGGTGTCGCACTCGAGCACCGCGACGCGCAGGATCTCGAGCATCGAGTTCGGGAAGTCCGAGTCCCAGCCGCCCGTGCCGAACCCGACCTGCCCGAACGCCTCGCGGTGCCGGAAGGACAGCTTCGAGAAGGCCTGCGAGCTCGCGATGAAGTCGTAGAACGTGCGGTCGTCCCAGGCGTGCACGAGCTCATCCCACAGGCGCTTGAGCTCGACGTGGTCGCGCGCGGCGATCGCGTCCTGCAGGGCCGTGAATCCGATCTCCTCGAGCGCGGCGTCCCATGCGTCCGAGACCTCGCGGAAGAACTCCGGCAGGTCGTCGAGCGTGCGGCCGTAGAACGTCTCGCCCCACAGGTCGATCACCGTGCTGCCCGCCGCCTCCGTGAGCGGGTTCGGGAAGGGCCGATGAGTCAGCCCCAGCCGGTCGGCGTAGTGGAAGAACGCGGCTCCCGAGCGCGGGAAGCGCATGCCGCCGAGCTCCGCGACCGCGCCGTCGCCGCCCTCGAAGCGGTGCGTGCGCAGGCGGCCGCCGATGCGCGTGGGCTCGTAGATCACGGGCTTGAGGCCGAGGCTCATGAGCTCGTACGCCGCGACCATGCCCGCCAGGCCCGCCCCGATGATCGCGACCTCGCGGCCGTGCGCCCCGTCGGGCAACGACCCGAGCCCGGCGGAGGCCGAGATCCAGTCGTCGAACGGGAACGGGAAGTCCGGCCCGAACATCGTCATGCCCGCGGGCTCCCCCGGGCCGGTGAGGAAGCCCCCGTCGGCGGACGGGTCCGAGGTCGTCGAATCGGCGGCGGTCATCGGCTCATCGTACGACGAGCCGATGACCCGCAGCCGCCTTGGTGCGCGGCGTCAGCGCAGCGTTTCGCAGGCGATCCCGTCGCTGTCCGCGTCCAGGCGGTAGTAGTCGCCGAGTCCGGCCGCGACCGTGCGCTTGAGCGCGCTCTGCGCCTCCGACCAGTTCGAGAAGTCGCCGCAGTCGAGGTCACCCGAGGGAACCCACGCGGGGGCCGGAGCCGGAGCCGGTGCCGAAGCAGCGGGACGCGGCACGACCTTGCCCACACTCGTGCGGACGAGGGTCGTGTAGCCGGCCTTCTTCCCGGTGACCTTGACCGTGAGCGTCTTGCCCGCGATGGCCTTCGGGATCGTCAGGGTCGCCGACCGGGCGCCGGAGATCGCCGCCCCGTTCGCGTACCACTGGTACGACCGGGTGACACCCGCGGTCCAGGTGCCGGGCTTCGCCGTCACCTTCGACCCGACCTTCACGGTCCCGCTGATCGCCGGGATCGCACCCGACAGGGTGCCGGCTGCAACCTTCTTGCCCGTCGAGCCCTTCACGAGAGTCGTGTAACCCGTCTTCTTGCCGGTGACCTTGACCGTGAGCGTCTTGCCGACCACGGACGCCGGGATCGTCAGGGTCGCCGACCGGGCGCCGGAGATCGCCGCCCCGTTCGCGTACCACTGGTACGACCGGGTGACACCCACGGTCCAGGTGCCGGGCTTCGCCGTCACCTTCGACCCGACCTTCACGGTCCCGCCGATCGTCGGCACCGCGCCGCTCAGCGTGCCGGCGGCGATCTTCTTCGACGAGGAGCCCCTCACCAGCGTGGAGTAGCCGGTCTTGGAGCCGGTGACCTTCACCGTCAGGTACTTCCCCGACAGCGACGCCGGAACCGTCAGGAACGAGTACCGCGCCCCCGAGATCGCCGCACCGTTCGCATACCACTGGTACTTCAGCGATGCGCCCGCGGTCCACGTGCCCGGCTTGACGGTCACCTTGGATCCGACCTTCACGGTGCCGCCGATCGTCGGGGTGGCGCCCGTGAGGGTGCCCGCGGCGATCTTCTTGCCCGCCGACAGCTTCGCCGCCGTGGTGTACCCCGCCAGCGCACCGGTCACCTTCACCGTCAGCGTCTTACCCACATACGTTGCCGGGATCGCGTACGACGACCCCGTCGCCCCGCGGATCGCCGTGCCCGACGCGTACCACTGGTAAGCCAGCTTCACAC
>NZ_JBCNUN010000006.1:0-202441 GCF_039605615.1 Microbacterium rhizophilum
AGTGTCACCACCAAACACACCCGAAGTGTCACCGATGTCCTGATACAGAACTGTCACCAATGTCCTGCGACATGACAGCGCCAGAAACCGCGTGTCGTCGCCGAGAACACGTGTTTTCGGGCGGGGTGGGGGCGGGAGCCCGCGTCAGAGCCTTGCGCGCGTGAGCTTCTCCGCCAGGCCCGTGTAGGTCGCGGGCGTGAGGTCGAGCAGGCGCTGCCTCGCCTCGTCGCCGATCTCGAGGCCCTTGACGAACTCGGCGAGGTCGGCGGCCCCGACGCGGCGGCCGCGCGTGAGCTCCTTCAGCAGCGCATAGGGATCCTGGATCGTCGACCGGCCGGCCGTGACCTCGGCGCGCACGACAGTCTGGATGGCCTCGCCGAGCACCTCCCAGTTGTGGTCGAGGTCGGCCAGCAGCACGTCGCGCGCGAGCGAGATCTCGCCGAGGCCGCGCGTGAGGTTGTCGAGCGCGAGCAGCGAGTGGCCGAACGCGACGCCGATGTTGCGCTGCGTGGTGGAGTCGGTGAGGTCGCGCTGCAGGCGCGAGGTGACGAGCGTCGAGCCGAGCGAGGCCAGCAGCGCGCCGGACAGCTCGAGGTTCGCCTCGGCGTTCTCGAACCGGATCGGGTTGATCTTGTGCGGCATGGTCGACGATCCGGTCGCGCCCGCGACGGGGATCTGCGCGAAGTAGCCGAGCGAGATGTAGGTCCAGATGTCGGTCGCGAGGTTGTGCAGGATGCCGCCCGCGTGGCGGACGCGGTCGTACAGCTCGACCTGCCAGTCGTGCGACTCGATCTGCGTCGTGAGCGGGTTGAACGTCAGGTCGAGCGACTCCACGAACGCGCGCGCGATGTTCGGCCACGCGACCTGGGGCGCGGCGGCGAGGTGGGCCGACCAGGTGCCGGTCGCGCCGGAGAACTTGCCGAGGTACTCGCCGCCCTCGATCTGCGAGAGCACGCGCTCGAGGCGCCACACGAACACCCCGAGCTCCTTGCCCATGGTCGTCGGCGTCGCGGGCTGGCCGTGCGTGCGCGACAGCATCGCGGCGTCCGCGTGCTCCAGGGCGAGATCGCGCAGGCGCTGGATCACGCCGCGGAACTTCGGGAGCCACACGTCGTTCACGGCGCGCTTGACGGTCAGGGCGTACGCGAGCGAGTTGATGTCCTCGCTCGTGCAGCCGAAGTGGGTGAGCTCGGCGATCCGGTCGAGGCCGAGCGCGCTCAGGCGGTCGCGCACGAGGTACTCGACGGCCTTCACGTCGTGGCGCGTGACGGCCTCGCGCTCGGCGAGCCAGTCGATCTCGCCCTGGCCGAACGTCACGTACAGCGCGCGCAGCTGGTGCTTCTCGTCCTGCGTCAGCGGCGTGGTGCCGAACAGCGAGTGGTTCGTGAGCGTGATGAGCCACTCGATCTCGACCTCGACGCGGGCCCGGTTCAGGCCCGCCTCCGAGAGGTACTCGCCGAGCGGCGAGACCGCGGCCTGGTAGCGGCCGTCGAGCGGGCTGAGGGGCTGGGTGGGCAGAGTGGTCACGCGGGACCTCCGGATCGAAGTCAGATGGCGGATCGAGGCGGACGGATCGCCGGTTCGAGCTGGCGGAACAGCGCCCGGCTGGCGCTCTCGATCATACCGAGCACGTCGTCGAACGCCCGGTCGTCGGCGTAATAGGGGTCGGGCACATCCGGCACCGCGGCACCCGGATCGAAGGACGTCAGCAGCGAGATCCGGTCGCGGTGGTCCTCGGCCTGGGCCCAGTGCCGCAGGATCCGCTCGTGCGTGCGGTCGAGCGCGATCACCAGGTCGTTGTCGTGGAACGCGGTGACCGTGAACTGCTTCGCGCGATGCGCGGATCCGTCGTATCCGCGACGCTCGAGCGCCGCGATCGTGCGGTGGTCGGCGCGCTCGCCGACGTGCCAGTCGCCCGTGCCGGCGCTGGTGGAGACCACGCGCTCGCCCACGCCCGCGCGCACGGCGAGCGCGCGGAACACCACCTCGGCCATGGGAGACCGGCAGATGTTCCCCGTGCAGACGAACACGACGCGGAACGGGACGATGCGGAAGGGATCCGGATCGACCATGCGCCCATTCTGCCCGCGGCGCGGGGTTCGCACAGCCGCGCGCTCGTCCACAGCGCCGGCGGCCCGCGGGTTCGGCCCCCATGGCCGTCCGGCCGTGATCCGCGGGCGCCGGAACGGGCACCGTGGGGGCCATGCGCATCGAGGGATACGACACCGCGGACGACGCGTGCCGCCTGCTCGCCGCGGCGCGCGCGAGCGCCGAGCAGGGGGCCGCGGCGCTCGCGGTCGCACGGGAGCTGACCGCGTGGCACTCGCCCGCGGGCGACGCGTTCCGGGAGACCACGGTGCAGCACGGCGCGCTCGCGTCCGCGCTCGTCGCGGCCTGCGACGAGGCGGCGCGCGCGATCCGCTGGCAGAGCATGGTGCACGCCGGCGGCGTGGCCCAGGAGGCGTGATGGGCTTCGAGGTGGGGCCGGGATCGGTCGTGTCGGTCGACACCGACAGCCTGCGGGCGGCGGCGGCCCGGTTCGATGCGGCGGCGGGGCACTTCGAGGCCGCCCGCGCGGACGGCTGGTCCGCCGCGGCCCGCACACCGTTCCCCGTCGACCAGGCGCCGGCCGAGGACGTCGCGACGCGGGCGGGCTTTCTCGCCGACGGCGCGCGCGGGGTGGCGGGGGCGCTGCGGCGGGCGGCCGACGTCTACGAGATCGTCGAGGCCGACACCGCGCTGGCCATGCTGGCGGCGGATCCGGGGCCGGGCCGCGCGCGGATCCAGGCCGTGCGCATGTGGGAGGAGCGCATCCGCGCCGCCGAGGCACGCAGCCCCGGCGCGGCCGACGAGGCCGAGCGCCTCGTCGGGCAGTGGCTGGCGACGCGGCACGAGGAGCTCGCGGCGAACATGACGTTCGGGCTCCCGCTGACGGTGCCGGTCCCGGGCGCGCCGGGGTGGCTCTCGCTGCCCGCCGGCCTCGTGCCGCTGCTGTTCGGCACCTTCCTGCTCGGGCTCGTCGACCGGTTCGGCCACGGGGTGATGTCGCGCGAGCGGCGGCTGGCCGGGCAGGCCGCCCCGGTGCGGACCGGAGCGTATCCGCGGGAGCCCGCCGTCGCGGTGGCGGGGCTCGCCGACGCCGTGCGGCGCATTCCGGTCTCCGACCACACGCAGGTGCGGGTGGAGAGGTACACGTTCGCCGATCGGCCGCCCGAGTACGCCGTGTACATCACCGGCACGCGCGCCATGACGGAGCTCGGCGTCTACGCGCCGTTCGAGGCGCTGCGCGGCGGCGGCGAGGCGTGGGACTCGGAGTCGAACCTCGACCTCTACTTCGACAAGGCCGCCGAGTCGTACGAGGCCGTGCGCGACGCGCTGCGGAAGTCGGGCGCGCAGCCGGGCGCGACCGTGCACGCGTTCGGACACTCCCAGGGCGGCATGGTCGCGTCGCACCTGGCGCGGGAGGGGGAGTACGACGTAAAGACGCTCGTCACGTTCGGCTCGCCCGTGCAGCTCATGGCCGGCGCGGGCACCCTGAACGTCTCCCTGCGGCACCGGGACGACATCGTCGGCACGGGCCTCACGGGCGGCGGATCCCCCGCAGCCGGCGGCGGAGCCGGAAGCGTCGTGATCCAGGACGCGTTCTCGCCCGGCGCGGAGCTCCTCGACGCGAAGGCCCAGATCGCCCCGCACCTCCTCGACGCGTACGAGCAGCTCGCCGAGCGGGCGGACACGACAGAGGACACGCAGCTGGGCCCGATCCGCGACCGGCTCGCGGGGCTCGCCGCGGCCGAGTCCGTCGAGAAGTACGAGTATGCGGCCGAGCGGGAGGGATCCGGCTAGCGGCTCAGTCCCGCTTCTTCTGCGGGCGCAGCACGATCCCGAAGATCCAGTTGATGACGCTGATGAGGAACGCCGCGACCACGCCCCACCAGAAGTTCCCGACCGTCAGTCCCCAGCTCCAGGCGCCTGTGATGACCGCGGTGAGCCACAGCAGGAAGCCGTTGATGACCAGCGAGATCAGGCCGAGCGTCAGGATGTACAGCGGGAACGCGACGATCTTGATGATCGTCCCGATGATGGTGTTGACGAGCGCGAAGATCGCGGCCACCGCCAGCAGCGTCAGCACGAGCTGCAGGTCGCCGCCCGGGGCGAACGGGGTCACGCTCACCTGCAGGGCCGGGATCAGCGTCACGACCCAGATGGCGAACGCGTTCACGACGACGCGGACGAGGAAGCGCATGCGGGTATCTTCGCAGGAACCTCGCGCACGCGCTCGGGTGGCCCCCGGGTGTCCGGGTCAGGCCGGCGCGCCGATCAGCCGGGAGATCTCGTCCGCGGCGGCGACGGCCGCATCGGCGAACTGCTCGATCGAGGTGCCGGGATGCTCGAGCGCGATCGACGAGATCGACAGGCCGTGGGTCACGGCTCCGGTGTGGTCGCGGATGCCGGCCGACACGCACACGGTGCCCAGCTCGTTCTCGCCGAGGTCGGTCGCGAAGCCGCGCTCGCGCACGCGGCGGAGCTCGGCGTCCAGCGCGTCGAGCGTCGTGATCGTCGCGTTCGTGCGCGGGGGCAGGCCCACGCGCGCGGCGAACTCGGCGACCTGCGCGGCGGGCCAGGAAGCCATCACCACCTTGCCCATGCCCGTCGAGTGCATCGGCATCCCGTGACCGACGCGCGACTTCATCTGGTACGGCTTGGTCGCATCGCGGCGGATCAGGTAGACGATCTCGTTGTCGGTGGCGACGCCGACGTGCACCGTGCAGTCGACCTCCGCGACGAGGCGGTCGACGATCGGCCGCGCGACCTGCGCGATGTCGACCGTGGAGATCGCGCGACCGGCCAGCGACAGCAGCGCCGGCCCGGCGCGGTAGCCGCGCTCGCCGTCGCCCGCGATGAAGTCGTTCGCGACGAGCGTCGCCAGGATCCGGTGGACGGTCGCCTTGGCCAGGCCCGACGCCGACACGATGTCCGTGAACCGCGAGTGCTCGAGCGCCGCCGCGAGCACGTTGAGCGTCTTCTCGCTCGCGCTGAGCGCGTCCCCGCTGTCGGTCACTTCGACTCGCCCCGTTCGCTCGTTACGTCGCACCGCGTCCCCTCCCGTGCCCGGTCGGCACGGACCCGCGCATCTATACTGAATTATAGAACACGGTTTCGTCAGGTGGAACGCCGGACGGGCTGCACGCGCTCACGGCACCATGGAGGTCCGCATGAACACCCCTTCCACGACGAGCGTGCTCCACGGCCAGCGCCTGGTGCCCCTCGCGGCACCGACGGACGCCGCCCAGACCGCGGCCCTGCGGGACGGCCTCCTCGGGGGCGGACTGAAGATCGTCGAGGTGGGGCTGCGCACCCCGTACTCGATGACCGCGCTGACCGAGCTCGCCGCCGGCGGCGAGCTGATCGTCGGTGCCGGCACGGTGCTCGACGGCGCGCAGGCCGAGGCCGCGCTCGACGCCGGGGCCGCGTTCCTCGTGACGCCCGGCTTCGCCGACGACATCGTCGAGGTCGCCCGGCGCCGCGGCGTGCCGATCGTGCCCGGCGTCGCCACGGCGACCGAGGTGCTGCGCGCACGCCAGGCCGGCCTGCGGTTCGTCAAGCTGTTCCCCGCGAACGTCCTGGGCGGGCTGAAGTACATCGGCGCCCTGAGCGCGGCGTTCGGCGACATGTCGTTCATGCCCTCCGGCGGGGTCTCGCAGGCCACGCTGGCCGAGCACCTGGCGCACCCCGCGGTCGCCGCCGTGAGCGGCAGCTGGCTGACCTCGGGCGCGATGCTCGACCGGGGCGCCGACGCCGTGGCGGAGGCCGTGCGCGCGTCGGTCGAGATCGCGGACGCCTCGGTGCGCGCGAGCGCCGCGCGGAGCGAGTCGAAGTGACCGGCCTCGTCACGGTCGGCGAGAGCCTCGCGCTCGTCTACTCGCCGCGCACGGGCGGCTTCGACACCGCCGCCGACGCCGCGGTGAGCTTCGGCGGCGCCGAGAGCAACGTCGCGATCGCCGCCGCGCGGCTCGGCGCCGACGCGACCTGGATCGGCCGCATCGGCGACGACGCGTTCGGCCGCCGCATCGTGCGCGGCATCCGCGGCGAGGGCGTGGACGTCGTCGCGACGATCGACCCCGAGGCGCCCACCGCGCTCATGGTCAAGGACCGCCCCTCCCTCGGCCGCACGCGCGTCGTCTACTACCGCGCGGGCAACGCGGGCAGCCGGATCGGGGTCGAGGATGTGCCGCAGGACGTCGTCGCCTCGGCCCGCATCTTCCACTTCACGGGCATCGCGCTCGCGCTCAGCGGCCCCTCCGCCGAGACCGTGCTGGCCGCCGCGCGCGCCGCGCGCGCGGGCGGCGCGCTCGTGTCGTTCGACCTGAACCACCGCTCCAAGCTCTGGAGCGCCGAGGCCGCCGGCCGGGCGTTCCGCGAGGCGTTCGCCCTGGCGGACATCGTGTTCGCGGGCGACGACGAGGCCGCCCTGGCGGTCGGCGAGGGGTCGCCGGCGGAGCTGGCCGAGCGGATCGCCGCGTACGGGCCGCGCGAGGTGATCATCAAGCTGGGGGAGCACGGCGCGTACGCGCTCGAGGGTGACCGCACGCATGAGCAGCCGTCGTTCCGCGTCGACGTCGCCGACACCGTGGGCGCGGGCGATGCGTTCGTCGGCGGCTACCTCGCCGAGCGGCTCGCCGGCCTGGACCTGCCCGAGCGGATGCGCACCGCCGCGGCCGCGGGCGCGTGCGCCTGCCGCGGCGACGGCGACTGGGAGATGATGCCCACCCGACGCGACCTCGCCGAGCTCCTCGCGGGCGGCGATCCCGTCTCCCGGTAGTTTCTGACGGTGCGCGAGAGGGGTCCCGCCATGGACACGGCGGGACCCCTTCTTCACGACTCCGACCTCGTGGGAGCGCGCCGGCGCGGCCCGGAGGAAACGGTCAGTCCTCGCTGGGCTTGCGCCAGGTTCCGGCCTTGATGGCGTCCTCGACGGGCCACAGCTTCTCGTAGCGGTGACCCGCGAGCTTCTCCATCGTGGCGCGCACGGCGGGGTCGGCCTCGGCCTTCGCGCCGCCGTCCTCGAGACGCGCGGTCTCGGCGAGCAGGATCGCGTGCGTCGGCTTGTCGAGGTGGAACAGGCGCGACATCACGAACGCGGCCACGATGAGCGCGAGCGGCAGGATGACCGTGACCGCGGCGATCGCGCCCGAGACGCCGGCGGGCTGGACCAGCACGCACGCCTCGGTGCAGGACTCATCGAGCGGCACGCCGCCCTCCGTGCCCGGCTTCAGGTAGCCCGAGGCGTCGATGAGCGCGCCCACGATCAGCGAGCCGATGGCGCCGGTCGACTTGCGGCCGAACGTCATCACGGCGGCGTAGATGCCGGCGCGGTGCTGGCCCGTCATCAGGTAGTCCACATCCGGGATGAACGGGTAGACGTTCCAGGGCGTGAACTCGAGCAGCGCGCGGCCGGCCTGGTAGGCGACGCCGACGATGATGAGCAGTGCGACGGTCGAGTCGGGCTGGAAGAGGTAGATCGCGCCGATCGCCAGCAGCGACGCCACGATGATCGTGTACGACGTGGCGTAGAGGAACCGCGGGCCCTTCCGGACCATCAGGAAGCCCGCCGCGATCGTCACGGGCAGGCCCACGATCGCGAGCGACTGCAGCGTGAGGCCGAACGTCTCGCTGTTGGCGACCGAGTAGACGATGAAGAACGTCAGCGCGCTCGAGAAGATGTCCTTGGCCGTGAACGAGCACAGGTAGATCACGAGGTGCTTCACGAACGTGATGTTCTTGAAGGTGCTCCCGGCCTGCACGAGCGTGTCCTTCACGTTCTTCCAGACGCTCTGGCGCGGCTGCGCCTCGAGCGCGGCGAGGAACTCGGGCGTGAGCTTGCGCTCCCACGTCGTGAAGTACGCGATCGCCACGCCGGCCGCGAACAGCACCGCCATGGCGGCGCCGGCGATGAGGTACGCGTCGGGGTTGCCGGTGGTCTTGATGGCGGCCGGCAGCGCGAACACGAGGAACGTGCCGGTCGCCGAGAAGAACATGCGCGTCGACGACAGCTTGGTGCGGTCGACGTAGTCGGCGGTCATCTCGTTGGGCAGCGTCTCCCACGGGATCAGGATCATCGCCATCACGATCTCGATCACGAGATATACGACGAGGTAGTACCAGAAGCCCATGCCCGCGATCCACAGCAGCGGGAACGTGACGAGCACGGCCGGGGCGCCGATCAGCAGGAAGAAGTGGCGGCGTCCGAAGCGGCGACCGATCCGGGTCCGGAAGAAGTTGTCCGTGAGCGGGCCGATCAGCAGGCTCACCACGGCGTCGACGATGCGCGCGATGAACAGGATGGACGCGCCCTCGAGCGCGGTCACGTTGCCGTACGTCGTGAAGAAGAACAGCATGAGGCCGCCGACGATGGTGTTCCATCCGCCGCCCATGAGGTCGACGACGCCGTAGCCCATGCTGCGGACGATCGTGATGGGCTTGGCCGTGTAGACCCGGCCGGTCGAGTAGTCGCGCTCCTCCGGGGGCGGCGTCGCGATTCGGGAGTGCATGTGGTGGGTTCCTTCCTTGGCCCGCGCACGTGTGGCGTCGATGCCTGGTTCCGCACAATGGAACACTGGTCTGTGGTGCGGACACAGGCTAAGCGCGGTCCCGGGCCCGCGCAAGTCGGCCGCGTGGGGAGCTCGACCCGCTCCGGAGGACGGGATCGAGTACCGTGGTTACGAAAACAGACCTGCGTTCCGCTGGGCGAAACACCCGGCGGAGCGCACCGAACTGCGTAAGGCGGCGATCGACGATGACGCTCGACACAGCTCCCGGAGCCGCGGCCCGGACCTTCCTCGGCCCCGACTTCCTGCTCGGCTCCGCCACCGCGCGCCGCCTGTTCGCCGCGGCCGGCGACGTGCCGATCGTCGACTACCACTGCCACCTCTCGGCGCAGGAGCTCGCGGACGACCGCCGCTTCGCCTCGATCACCGAGGTCTGGCTCGGCGCCGACCACTACAAATGGCGGCTGATGCGCGGCGCGGGCGTCGACGAGCGCCTGATCACGGGCGCGGCGGACGACTGGGAGAAGTTCCACGCGTTCGCCACGGTCCTGGGACGGGCGATCGGCAACCCGATCCACCACTGGTCGCACCTCGAGCTGCAGCGGTACTTCGGCATCCACGACGTCCTCGACGCCGACAGCGCGCGCGACATCTACGACCGCGCGAACGAGCAGCTCCAGCGCCCCGAGTTCAGCGCGCGCGGGCTCGTGAAGGCCAGCGGCGTCGAGGTGATCTGCACCACGGACGACCCGCTCGACGCGCTCGAGCACCACGAGGCGCTCGCCGCGGCGACGGACTTCGACACCCTCGTGGTGCCCGGCTTCCGCCCCGACGGCGTGCTGCGGATCGAGCGCGACGCGTTCGGCCCATACGTCGAGCGCCTCGCGCACGCCACGGGCATCGAGGTCGCCGGCTTCGACGGCCTCGTGGCGGCGCTCGAGCAGCGCATCGCGTACTTCGACGCGCGGGGCTGCACGGTCTCGGACCAGTCGCTCGAGATCTTCCCGAAGCGCGCGACGAGCGACGCCGAGGCCGACGCGATCCTGCGCCGCCGCCTGGCCGGCGAGCCGCTCACGGCGCGGGACGCGGACGACTTCCGCTGGGCGCTGATGCGGCGCCTCGCGAAGCTGTACCACGCGCGGGACTGGGTCATGGAGCTGCACGTCAACGCGCTGCGCGACGCCAACCCCCGCGCCATGCGGCAGATCGGCCACGACACCGGCTTCGACGCGATCGGCGAGGACCGTCCGATCGAGGCGCTGCGGGAGTTCCTGGGCGAGCTCGAGGCCGACGACACCCTGCCGCGCACGCTGCTGTTCACCGTGGACGAGGGGCAGAACAAGCAGCTCGCCGTGCTCGCCACGTGCTTCCCCGGATCCGGCATCGCCGCCAAGGTGCAGCTCGGCAACGCCTGGTGGTTCAACGACACGATCGCGGGCATGGCCGCGCAGATCCGCACGTTCGCGGAGGTCGGCTACCTGCCGGCGGCCGTCGGCATGGTGACCGACTCGCGCTCGTTCCTGTCGTATCCCCGGCACGAGTACTTCCGCCGGATCGTGGTGGACATCGTCGCGCAGTGGGTCGACTCGGGCGAGTTCCCCGCCTCCGACGCGACGCTCGAGTCGATCCTGCGCGACATCTTCCACGACAACTCGGTGCGGTACTTCCGCTTCGACGTGCCGCTGGTGGGAGGTGTCGCATGAGCCTCACCCTCGATGCGACCGCGGTCGACCGGCCGGCGGAGTTCGAGGCCGCCGGGTTCGGCGTGCCGCGATACGACGTGCGCGCGATGCGCGCCGCCACGGCCGAGCGGCCCACCTGGGTGCACCTCGGCGCGGGCAACTTCTTCCGCAGCCTGCACGCGGTCGTGGCGCAGCGCATGCTCGACGCCGGGCACGACACGGGCGTCATCCTGGCGAATCTGCGCGATCCCGCCGTGGTCGAGAACTCCCGCGCGACCGACGACCTGTTCGTGAACGCCGTGATGCGGGAGGACGGATCGCTCGAGCCCACCCTGATCGCGTCGGTCGCCGAGAGCCACCACCTCGGGCCGGACTCCGAGGAGGGCTGGGAGCGCCTGACCGCGGTGTTCGAGAACCCCTCGCTGCAACTCGTCACGCTCACCGTCACCGAGAAGGGCTACCTGCTCTCCGACGGCGACGTCGCGCACGGGCCCGGCCGCGTCCGCGGTGCGATCCCGGCGCTGGCCACGCTGCTGCTGGCGCGCTTCACCGCGGGGGCGGCGCCGATCGCTCTCGTGAGCACCGACAACTTCTCCGAGAACGGCGAGCGCCTCGCGTCCGCCGTCCAGGCCGTCGCGGGCGCCTGGGCCGCGGCGGGTCAGGCGCCCGAGGCCTTCGCGGCGTACCTCGCGGATCCGTCCGCCGTGACGTACCCCTCGACCATGGTCGACCGGATCACGCCCGCCCCGTCCGCCGCGGTGGGGGAGAGACTGGCCGCGCTCGGGCTGGAGACCACACGGATCCACGAGCGCGCCTCCGGGGGAGCGCTCGCCGCGTTCTCCAACACCGAGGCCGTCAGCTACCTGGTGCTCGAGGACGACTTCCCGAACGGCCGCCCGCCGTTCGAGCGCGGCGGCGTGGTGCTCGGCGACCGCGAGACCGTGGGCCGTGCCGACCGCATGAAGGTGTGCACGTGCCTCAACCCGCTGCACACCGCCATGGCGGTGACGGGGTGCCTGCTCGGCTTCACCCGCATCGCCGACATGATGACGGACTCCGACATCCGTCGCCTGGTGGTGGGCGTCGGGGCCGTCGAGGGCCTGCCCGTCGTCGACGCCCCGGCCGGCATGGACCCGGCGGCGTTCCTCCGCGAGGTCATCGAGAAGCGCCTGCCCAACCCGGGCCTGCCCGACGCCCCGCAGCGCATCGCATCCGACACCTCGCAGAAGGTGGGCATCCGCTTCGGCGAGACGATCCGCCGTCACGTGGCGGCCGGATCCGCGCAGTCGCTCACGTGGATCCCGTTCGCGATCGCCGCGTGGATCCGGTACCTGCTGGCCGTCGACGACCAGGGCGCGCCCTTCGAGCGCAGCCCGGATCCGCTGCTGGCGCAGCTGGACGAGCGCCTCTCCGGCGTGCGGTTCGGCGAGCCGCGCACGGCCACCGCCGCGCGTGAGCTGCTGGCCGACGCGTCCGTCTTCGGCGTCGACCTCGTCGAGGCGGGCGTCGCCAACACGGTGATCGCCCACCTCAGCACGCTTCTTCACGGGCCCGGCGCCGTCCGCTCGGGTCTCTACGCCCTCGCTCACTCGTAAGGAGCACCCCATGAGAATGTCCTTCCGCTGGTTCGGCGCCCAGGACGATCCGATCCCCCTGCAGCACATCCGGCAGATCCCGGGCGTGCACGACGTCGTCGGCGCGCTGTACGACGTGCCGGTGGGCCAGACGTGGCCCGAGGACAAGATCGGCGCGCTCAAGAAGCAGGTCGAGGAGGCGGGCCTGTCGCTCGAGGTGATCGAGTCGGTCAACATCCACGACGACATCAAGATCGGCCTGCCCTCGCGCGACCGCTACATCGACAACTACCGCGAGACGATCCGCCGCCTCGGCGCGGTGGGCATCTCGGTGATCTGCTACAACTTCATGCCGGTGTTCGACTGGCTGCGCACCGAGCTCTGGTACGAGCTGCCGGACGGCTCGCAGACCATGCAGTACGACCGCTCGGTGTCCGAGGCGATCACGCCCGAGGGGCTGCTCGCGCAGTACGAGAGCGAGTCGTCGGGCCTCGTCCTGCCGGGCTGGGAGCCCGAGCGCCTCGCCGACCTGCGGAGCCTGTTCGCGAAGTACGACGGCATCGACGCCGCCGCGCTGCGCGAGAACCTGAGGTACTTCCTCGAGGCGATCATCCCCGTGTGCGAGGAGGTGGGCATCTCGATGGCGATCCATCCGGACGATCCGCCCCACCCGCTGTTCGGCCTGCCGCGCGTGGTGTCGAACCGCGAGGACCTGCGCTGGATCGTCGACGCGGTCGACAGCCCGAACAACGGCCTGACCCTGTGCACGGGAAGCCTCGGGGCCAACCCCGACAACAGCGTCGTGGACATCGTGCGCGAGTTCGCGGGCGAGGGGCGCGTGCCGTTCGCGCACATCCGCAACATCCGCTGGCAGGACACCGGCCGCTTCTACGAGTCGGCGCATCTGTCGTCGGAGGGGTCGCTCGACCTGTACGACATCGTCAGGACGTTCCACGACGCGGGCTTCGACGGCTTCATCCGCCCCGACCACGGCCGCATGATCTGGGGCGAGACCGGCCGCCCCGGCTACGGCCTGTACGACCGCGCGATCGGCGCCAGCTACCTCAACGGCCTGTGGGAGGCGGTGGACAAGGGGTCGCGGGGCTGACCTCGAGCCGCACAACGCAGGAGCGGATGTGACGGACGGGCCGCCTGCGACGCCTGACGGCAGAATCCGGATCCCGGTCCTGCGTTGGGCAGGTGGGATGGACGCGGCCCGTCAATAGACTGGCTCCATGACGTCCACCGAGCCGGTCCTGCCGCGCATCCGCCCCGAGATCGCGGCCCTGCCGCCGTACAAGCAGGGGCGCGCGGCCGACCCGAGCGGGTTCAAGCTGTCGAGCAACGAGAACCCGTTCGAGCCGCTGCCCGGGGTGGTCGAGGCCGCGCGCGCGGCGGTCGACTTCAACCGGTACCCCGACGCGACCGCCGCGAATCTGCGCGCCGCGCTGGGCGCGAAGTACGGCGTCCAGCCCGAGGGCGTGCTGGTGGGTGCGGGGAGCGTCGCGCTGCTGCAGGCGTTCGTGCAGGCCGCCGCCACGGTGGGCGACGAGGTCCTCTACTCGTGGCGCTCGTTCGAGGCGTACCCCGGCCTGGTGCTGATCGCGGGCGCCACCGGGGTGCAGGTGCCGAACCTGTCCGACGGCCGTCACGATCTCGACGCCATGGCCGCCGCGGTCACCGACCGCACCCGCGTCATCCTGCTCTGCACGCCCAACAACCCGACCGGCCCGGTCATCACGAGCGCCGAGTTCCACGCGTTCGTCGCCCAGGTGCCGTCCGACGTGCTGATCCTGCTGGACGAGGCGTATGCCGAGTTCGTGCGCGACGACGCCGCGGTCGACGGCCTGGGCGAGCGCGTGTACGAGGCGCACCCCAACGTGGTCGTGCTGCGCACGTTCTCCAAGGCGTACGGGCTCGCGGCCCTGCGTGTGGGCTACGCGATCGGCCACCCGCGCGTGCTCGATGCGGGCCGCAGCACCGTCACGCCGCTGTCGGTCACGGCCACCGCCGTCGCCGCCGCTGTGGCGAGTCTCGCGCACCAGGCCGAGCTCGACGAGCGCGTCGACGAGCTCGTCGCGCGCCGCAGCGCGCTCGTCGAGGGCCTGCGGGAGATCGGCTGGGAGGTCCCGGACGCCCAGGGCAACTTCGTGTGGCTGCCGGCGTCCGAGCACGTCGACTCGACGACCGTCGCCGCCGCGTTCGACGCCGCCGGGATCATCGTGCGCCCGTTCCCCGAGGGCGTGCGCATATCGATCGGCGAGCATGAGTCTGTGGAGAAGGTACTGCGGATCGCCGGATCCGTTGTCCCGAGTCTTCCCTCGGTCGAACGCTGACCCGCGGCTAGCGTGGAACGGTGACTTCGGCAGGAGCTGTTCCCACGGAACCCGCGATCGACCCGACCGTCCGCGTGCTCGCGGCAGACGGCACGATCGCGCCATCCGAATCCGCCGAGCGGTACCTGCCCCTGATCGACGCGCTGAGCGACGCCGAGGTCGAGCAGTTCTACCGCGACATGGCGGTGATCCGGGCGTTCGACCGCCAGGCGACGCTGCTGCAGCGCCAGGGGCAGCTCGCCCTCTGGCCGCCGTCGCAGGGGCAGGAGGCCGCGCAGGTCGGATCCGCGCGCGCCGCCCGCACGCAGGACCACGTCTTCCCGTCGTACCGGGAGCACGTGGTGTGCACGATCCGCGGCGTGGATCCGGTCGACATCATCAAGCTGATGCGCGGCACGAGCCACGGCGGCTGGGACCCGACGGATCCCAAGAACGGGAACACGCACATCTACACGCTGGTGCTCGGGTCGCAGACCCTGCACGCCACGGGCTACGCGATGGGCATGGCGTTCGACGGGCGATCCGGATCCGGCGATCCCGAGAAGGACGAGGCCGTCATCGTCTACTACGGCGACGGCGCCTCCAGCCAGGGCGATGTGCACGAGTCGATGGTGTTCGCCGTGAGCTACCAGACCCCGCAGGTGTTCTTCCTGCAGAACAACCACTGGGCGATCTCGGTGCCGGTCGCGACGCAGTCGCGCGCGCCGCTGGCCGACCGGGCCGCGGGCTACGGCATGCCGAGCGTCCGCGTGGACGGCAACGACGTGCTCGCGAGCTACGCGGTCTCCAAGGTCGCGCTCGACGAGGCGCGCGCCGGCGGCGGACCGCAGGCGATCGAGGCCGTGACGTACCGGATGGGCGCGCACACCACGAGCGACGATCCCACGAAGTACCGCACGAGCGACGAGGAGCAGTCCTGGATCGCGCGTGATCCGATCACGCGGATGCGCGCGTACCTCGAGGGCCGCGGCGCCCCCGAGGCGTTCTTCGCCGATGTCGACGCCGAGGCCGCCGCGCTCGCCGCGGACGCCCGCACGCGCACGCTGCAGCTGGAGGCGCCCGGACGCGACACGATCTTCTCCCACGTGTACTCCGAACCGCATCCGCTCATGGACGAGCAGCGGAAGTGGCTGTCCGACTACGAGGCCTCGTTCGAGGGGCAGGAGTGAGCGGCATGGAGACCATGACCCTGGCGAAGGCGCTGAACGCCGGCCTGCGCAAGGCCATGGCCGACAGCGACCGCGTGCTCATGATGGGCGAGGACATCGGCCGCCTCGGCGGAGTGTTCCGCGTGACCGAGGGCCTGCAGGCCGAGTTCGGCGAGCGCCGCGTGCTCGACACGCCGCTCGCGGAGTCGGGCCTCGTCGGCACCGCCATCGGCCTCGCGATGACCGGGTTCCGCCCGGTCGTGGAGATCCAGTTCGACGGGTTCGTGTTCCCGGCGTTCGACCAGATCACCACCCAGCTCGCGAAGATGACCAACCGGCACGAGGGGGCCCTCTCGCTGCCCGTCGTGATCCGGATCCCGTACGGCGGCCACATCGGCGCGATCGAGCACCACCAGGAGAGCCCGGAGGCGTACTTCACGCACACCGCCGGGCTGCGCGTGGTCAGCCCGTCGACGCCGAACGACGCGTACTGGATGATCCAGGATGCGATCACGTCGACGGATCCGGTGATCTTCCTCGAGCCGAAGTCGAAGTACTGGCAGAAGGGCGAGGTCGACCTGTCCGGCCCCGCGCTGCCGCTGCACGCGAGCCGGATCGTCCGCCGCGGCACCGACGTGACGCTCGTCGGCCACGGCGCGATGGTCACGACCCTGCTGCAGGCCGCGGCGCTCGCGGAGGCCGAGGGCACCAGCTGCGAGGTCGTCGACCTGCGGTCGCTGTCGCCCATCGACTACGGCCCCGTCCTCGACTCGGTGCGCTCGACCGGCCGCGTCGTCGTCGCGCAGGAGGCCCCGCAGAGCACGAGCGTGGGCAGCGAGATCGCCGCGACGATCGCCGAGCGCGCGTTCTACTCGCTCGAGGCGCCCGTCCTGCGCGTGTCGGGGTTCGACACGCCCTTCCCGCCCGCGAAGCTCGAGGGCGCCTACCTGCCGGACGCCGACCGGGTGCTGGAAGCAGTGGACCGCGCGCTCGCATACTGACGAGACACAGACGTAAGGACCGGATCATGCAGACCTTCCACCTCCCCGACGTCGGCGAGGGCCTGACCGAGGCCGAGCTCGTCTCCTGGCACGTCGCCCCGGGGGACACGGTCGCGGTCGACGACGTGATCGCCGAGATCGAGACCGCCAAGTCGCTCGTCGAGCTGCCCTCGCCCTTCTCGGGCACGGTGGGCGAGCTGCTCGTCGCCGAGGGGGACACGGTCGACGTGGGCGCGCCGATCATCACGGTGGTCGCCTCCGATGCGGGCCCCGGCGCCGCGGACGCGCACGAGCCGACCGGCCCCGGTCAGCACGTCGCGGAGGAGGGCGGCGGTTCCGTCCTGGTCGGCTACGGGACGGGCGGCGAGGCCAAGACCCGCCGCCGGAAGAAGCCCGAGAAGCCCGTCGCGTCGTCGGTCGGCGTGATCGCCAAGCCCCCGATCCGCAAGCTCGCGCGCGACCTCGGCGTCGACCTCGCCGAGGTGCGCCCGTCCGGTGCCGCGAGCGAGGTGACGCGCGAGGACGTGCTCGCGCACGCGCAGCAGGCCAGCGTGTTCCGCAACATCTCGACGCCGGAGTGGCCCGCGGTGCGCGAGGAGGAGATCCCCGTCCCGCCGCCCGAGCCGGCCGCGGCCGACGCCCGCGTCGAGGAGGTGCCGGTCAAGGGCGTCCGCAAGGCGACCGCCGCCGCCATGACCGGATCGGCGCACACCGCGCCGCACGTGTCGGTGTGGACCGACGTCGACGCCACGCGGACCATGGAGTTCGTCAAGCGCCTCAAGGCCTCGCCCGACTTCGCCGACGTCAAGGTCTCGCCGCTGCTGATCGTCGCCCGCGCCGTGCTGTGGGCCGTGCGCCGCACGCCCATGATCAACTCCGCGTGGGTGGACGGCGACGGCGGCGCGAAGATCCACGTCCGCAACTACGTGAACCTCGGCATCGCGGCCGCCACGCCGCGCGGCCTGCTGGTGCCGAACATCAAGGACGCGCAGGACCTCAGCATGCGCGACCTCGCCAGGGCGCTCGAGCGCCTCACCCTGACCGCGCGCGAGGGCAAGACGACGCCCGCGGATCAGCAGGGCGGCACCATCACGATCACGAACATCGGCGTGTTCGGGATGGACGCGGGCACCCCGATCATCAACCCCGGCGAGTCCGCGATCGTCGCGATGGGCGCCATCCGGCAGAAGCCGTGGGTCGTCGACGGCGAGGTGCGCCCGCGCTGGGTCACCACGGTGTCGGGCTCGTTCGACCACCGCGTGATCGACGGCGACGGCATCAGCCGCTTCCTCGCCGACGTCGCCTCCGTCCTCGAGGAGCCGGCGCTGCTGCTGGACTGAGCCCGGTTTGAGAACGATTCTCATTTGCGGTTAGAGTGGGGGCATGACCCCCCGCCGCGTGCTGCCCGTGTCCCTCCTCGCCGTCTCCGCCCTCGCGCTCGCCGCGTGCGCGAGCGACTCGGGGGATGGAGCCGGCGGCGACGCCTCGGCGCCGATCGTGGCCTCGACCAACGTGTACGCCTCGCTCGCGCAGGCCCTCGTCGGCGACGCGACCGAGGTGACGGCCGTGATCGACGACGCCACGCAGGATCCGCACGCGTACGAGGCGAGCGCGCGCGACCGGCTCGCGGTCCAGGACGCGGACGTCGTCATCATGAACGGCGGCGGCTACGACCCCTTCATGGACGAGCTCGTCGGCGAGGGGGCTGACGTGATCAGCGCCGTCGAGTTCTCGCACGACTTCCCCGGGAACGAGGGGCACGAGGCCGAGGAGGACCACGATCACGAGCACGCCGAGGGCGAGGGCCACGAGGGTCACGAGCACATCGAGGGCCTCAACGAGCACGTCTGGTACGACCCGCACACGATGATCTCCCTCGTCGAGGCGATCACCGAGGAGATCGAGCACGAGCTGCCCGACCTCGTCGATCCGGCCGTGCTCGAGGCCGATCGCGACGCGCTGGTCGGCGAGCTCGAGGGGATCGAGACGCGGCTCGAGGATCTCGCGGGATCGCACGAGGGGGAGGGCGTGTTCCTCACCGAGCCGATCGGCGGCTACCTCGCCACGACGGCCGGCCTGGAGGACGTCACGCCCGAGGGCTTCGCCGAGTCCGTCGAGGAGGGACAGGATGTCCCGCCCGCCACGCTGCTCGCCGCGACCCGCGCGATCGAGTCGGGCGACGTCGCGGTCGTGCTCGCCAATGCGCAGACGGGCGGTGCGGAGACCGAGCGCGTGATCGACGCCGCCGACGCCGCGGGCGTGCCCGTGGTGGAGCTCGGCGAGCTCCTCGGCGACGGCCAGACCTACGTCGAGTGGATGACCGGCAACGTGGACGCGCTCGAAGCCGCGCTGTCCTGAGCCGTTCTTTCTTCGTCTCGCACGCTGCGGGGCCCATCCGGGGCACGCTCGCTTCGCTCGCAGGCGACTTGCGCCCGCGTCGCAGGACAGAAGCCGAGAACCGTTATCACCAGCCGACCTAGACTGGCCCTCATGACCTCTTCCCCCGTGCTCGAGATCTCGGGCGCCGCGCTGCGCCTGCGCGGGCGCGAGCTGTGGGCGGGGCTGGATCTGGCGGTGCGGCCGGGCGAGTTCGTCGCGGTGCTGGGGCCGAGCGGATCCGGCAAGACCACGCTGCTGCGCGCGATCCTCGGCCTGCAGGAGCTCAGCGCGGGGGAGATCCGCGTGGCCGGCGCCGCCGTGCGCCGCGGCGACCGGCGCATCGGCTACATCCCGCAGCAGCGACCCCTGCCGCCCGGCACGAGCATGCGCGCGCGCGACCTCGTGGCGCTCGGCATCCAGGGCACGCGCTTCGGCCTGCCGATCCCGCGGCCGGGCGACCGCGCCCGCGTGGACGCGCTGCTCGCGGCCGTGGGTTCCTCGGCCTACGCCGACCGGCCCGTCGGGCTGCTGAGCGGCGGTGAGCAGCAGCGGCTGCGGGTCGCGCAGGCGCTGGCCGACGAGCCGGCCCTGCTGCTGTGCGACGAGCCGCTGTCGAGCCTCGATCTCGCGAACCAGCAGGCCGTCACCGCGATCATCGATCGCGAGCGCCGGGAGCGGGATGCGGCCGTCCTGTTCGTCACGCACGACGTGAACCCGATTCTCGATCGCGTGGACCGGATCCTGTACATCGCGGGCGGCCGGTTCACGCTGGGCACCCCCGACGAGGTGCTGCGCTCGGACGTGCTCACCGACCTCTACGGCGCCCCCGTGCACGTGCTGCGCGCCGGCGGTCGCCTCGTCGTCGTGGGCGTCCCCGACGCGGACGACCACTGCGACATCCCGGCCCCGGCCCTCGAGGCGGGCGCCGCGTGATCCGCCCCACCCTCGACTGGAGCGACGTCTTCTCGTTCCAGGACTACGGCGCGCTGCTGCAGCTCGTGTCGAACTCGGTGATCGCCGGCGCGATCCTCGGGATCGTCGGCGGGCTGATCGGCGTGTTCATCATGCAGCGCGACATGGCCTTCGCGGTGCACGGCGTGAGCGAGCTGTCGTTCGCGGGCGCCGCCGCGGCGCTGCTGTTCGGCGGCAGCGTGGTGATCGGGTCCCTCGCGGGCGCCGTCGCGGCGGCCGTCCTGATCGGCCTGCTCGGCGCGCGGGCGCGCGACCGCAACTCGATCGTCGGCGTGCTGATGCCCTTCGGCCTGGGCCTCGGCATCCTGTTCCTCTCGCTCTACGAGGGCCGCAGCGCCAACCGGTTCAGCCTGCTGACGGGGCAGATCGTGTCGGTGTCGAGCCCGGATCTCGGCTGGCTGATCGGGATCTCCCTGGTCGTCCTGATCGGGCTCGTGCTGGTGTGGAACCCGCTGCGGTTCGACTCGCTCGACGGCCAGTCGGCCGCGGCGCGCGGCGTGCCGACCAGCGCCGTGAGCATCGTGTTCATGCTGCTGCTGGGCCTGATCGTCGCGGTCGCGGTGCACATCATCGGCGCCCTGCTCGTCATGGCGCTGCTCGTGACCCCCGCGGCGGCCGCCATGCGCGTCAGCCACGGCCCGCTGGGCGTGCCGCTGCTCGCGGCCGCGTTCGGGTTCGTCTCCGCGGTCGGCGGCATCCTGCTGGCGATCGCGGGCACGCTGCCCGTGAGCCCGTACATCACGACCATCTCGTTCCTCATCTACGTCGTGTGCCGCGCGATCGCCTGGCGCCGCGACCGTGCGCTGACCGTGCAGGGTGCCCAGCCGGCGCCGAGAGTCGCGGCCTAGGATCGGTCGCATGGCCCAGCGGAACACGTGGCAGCGGGAGCGCGTGCGCGACGCGCTCTCCGACGCGCGCGGCTTCGTGAGCGCCCAGAGCCTGCATGCGGCCCTGCGCGACGAGAACACGGGGATCGGCCTGGCCACCGTGTACCGCGCGCTCGCCGGCCTCGCCGCCGCCGGCGAGGCCGACTCGCTGCAGAGCCCCGAGGGCGAGGCGCTGTACCGCGCCTGCTCGATGAGCGGCCACCACCACCACCTGATCTGCCGCTCGTGCGGGCTCGCTGTCGAGATCGAGGCCACCGCCGTCGAGCAGTGGGCGCGCGACACCGCCGCGCGGCACGGCTTCCGCGACGCCGAGCACGTGGTCGACATCTTCGGCCTGTGCGAGGCCTGCGCGGCCGCGAGGGCATGACATCGGTCGCTGAGCGCAGGAGCGCGGCGCCGGAGACGCGGCGCTCCCGGCCGCTGATCGGGCTCGGCGCCGGCGTGGCCGCGGTGGTCGTGCTGGTGCTGATCGACGCCTTCGCGCCGGGGCTGTTCCCGCAGGCGCTGCCGACGCGCGTGCAGGACGGCCTGACGCTCTCGCTCAGCGTGCTGATCGAGTCGCTGCCGTTCGTGATGCTGGGCGTCATCCTGTCGATCGCGGTGCAGGTGTGGCTGCCCGCCGGCGTGATCGAGCGGATCATGCCGCGCCGGGCATGGGCGCGTCGGGCCGTCCTATCCCTGCTCGGCATGATCATCCCGGTGTGCGAGTGCGGCAACGTGCCGTTCGCGCGCGGCCTGCTGATGCGCGGCGTCGCGCCGGCCGAGACGCTGACGTTCCTCGTCGCCGCGCCGATCGTGAACCCCATCGTGATCATCACGACGCACGCCGCATTCGGCTGGGACGGTGGCATCCTGGTGGCCCGGATCGTCGGCGGCTGGGCGATCGCGAACCTGATCGGCTGGATCTACAGCCGGCATCCGGATCCGTCGAGCCTGCTGACGGGACGTTTCCTGGACGCGTGCGAGATCGTCACGCGCGAGACCGGCGGCCGCGGCCGGCGCAGCCTCGCGCAGTTCGTCGTGGAGCTGCGCGCGGTGATGCCCGCGCTCATCGTGGGCTCGGCGATCGCCGGGGCCGTGCAGGTGATCATCCCGCGCGACGCGCTGCTGGCGATCGGATCCAACCCCGTGCTGTCGATCGTCGCGATGACGGCACTGGCCATGACCGTGGCGATCTGCTCGAACGTGGACGCGTTCTTCGCGCTGTCGTTCGCCGCGACGTTCTCTCCTGGGTCGCTCGCGGTCTTCCTGCTGGTCGGCCCGCTCGTCGATGTGAAGATGCTCGCGCTGATGCGCACGACGTTCACCACCCGCACGCTCGCCGGCGTCGTCGCGGTCGTGCTGCTCGCGGCCTTCGGGATCGGGATCGGGGTGAACCTCGTTGTCTAGCGCCGTCGATCGGAAGGCCCTGGGGTCCGTGGGCACGCGCTGGCTCGGCGCGGGCCTGGCCGCCGCGCTGGCCGTGGTCACGCTCGGCCTCGCGGCGACCGGCCGCCTCGCCCTGTACATCAACCCGGATCAGGCGTGGTTCGCGGTCGGGATGGCTGTGCTCGCGCTGGTCGGAGCGGTCGCGTCGTTCGCGCTGCCGCTCGGCGCCGAGGCCGACCACGGGCACGACCACGACCACGTCGACGAGCACGACCATGACGAGCACGACGAGCTCGAGCGCGCCGCGGGCCGGGGGAGGCCGTGGACGATCGCCCTCACGGCGACCGGCGGCCTCGCGGCCTCGGCCGTCGCGGTCGCGGCGCTCGTGCTGCCGCCCGCGCCCCTGTCGGTCGAGCTCGCCATGGCTCGCGACACCGGCACGGCGCCGCTGTTCGCGGGCGCGGACGACGTGCTGCTCGCCGCCGCCGACACCAGCACGTTCGGCGTGGGCGACTGGGTGTCGGTGTTCTCCAGCGCCACGAGCCCCGACGCATACGAGGGCACCCACGTCACCCTGACCGGCTTCGTGACGCCGGACGACGCCGACGCTGCGACGCTGCGGCTGGGCCGCCTCGTGATCACGCACTGCGTGATCGACGCCCAGCCGGCCTCGCTGCCGGTCGCCTCGCCGGGCTGGCAGGACGACCTCGCCACCGGCGAGTGGGTCACGGTCGACGGCGTCGTGACCACCGACGCGTCGGGCGCCCTCATCATCGAGCCGCGCGACATCGCCCCGATCCCGGCCCCGGACGATCCGTATGAGTACTGAGCCCACTCGCCGCGGCGCCCGCCGCCGCGCCGGCCTGCGCCGCTTCGCGCTCACGCTCGTCGGCGTGCTGGCCGGGCTCGTCGCGCTGAGCGGCGCCGGGGCCGCGGTCAGCCTCGCGCAGGGGCCGCGCGTGAGCGACGTGCAGGTCGATCCGTCCGCGGCGATCGAGGTCGCGGGCGCGCGCGCCATCCTGACCGTGAATCAGGCGCTGGCCGACATCGATCCGGATCAGGTCAGCCTCACGCCCGCCGCGCCCTTCACCGTGGACGCCGCGGGGCGCAGCGTCGGAGTGCGCTTCACCGTGCCGCTGGACGACGACACCGAGTACACCGTGCGGGTGCAGGGCGCCCATGCCGTGGGCGGCGGGCCCGAGGCGACGCTCGAGACGACGTTCCGCACGCCAGCCGCCGAGGTGTTCCTGCTGCAGCGCGACCCGAAGGGCGACGACACGATCTTCCGCTCGAGCCTGCACGGCCGGGACGCCGTGCCCGTCTACTCGAGCCCGCTGATCGAGGACTTCCGCGCGACGTCGACGCGGCTCGTCGTCGCGACGGCCCAGGATGGCGTGTCGGCGCTGCACGTGATGAACCGCGACGGCTCGGGCGAGACCGACCTGACCCTGCCGGGGAAGGGAAGCGTGCAGGGACTGCAGGTGTCGCAGCGCGGCGACCTGGTGGGGTACACGTTCTCCGACCCGAACGGCGCGGAGTTCGCGAGCGTCCTGTTCACCGCGCGGCTCAAGGAGCCGGCGGCCGATCCCGTGCCGGTCGAGGTCGGCGGCGAGCCCGCGAGCGTCGACCGCTGGCGCTTCGTGCCCGACTCGTCGGCCCTGCTGCTGGTGGACTTCGACGGCGAGCTGATCCTGACGGATCCCGAGAGCGCAGGGGATCCGACGATGCTCGGCGGCGCGCTCACGATCGACGCGATCGCGCGGGGCACGTACACGGCGATCGTCGAGCGCGTGGATCAGGGCATCCGCCAGCTGGACCTCACGACCGGGGAGGAGACCGCGCTCGTCGAGCCGGATCGCGACCTCGGCGTGCTCGGCACCGTCGCGCCCGTTCCGGCCGGCGGCGAGGGCCGCGCGGGCACCGTCCGGCAGTTCCAGAAGATGCGCGACGCGTGGCATCCCGACGGGCAGACGCTCGCACACGTCGCGGACGACGGGACGACGCGGACGCTGTTCGAGACCGGGCCGGAGGACGCGCTGCTGCAGTCGTGCGTCTCGCCCAGCGGCCGCTACGTCGCGGCGCTCGTGGCGCCGGACATCGCGACCAACCCGTACGACATCGGCGGGATGGCGGTGCCGCGCACGCTCGAGACGCACATCGTCGACCTCGACACGGGCGATCCGGCAACGGTGCTCTCGGGCTTCGACATCTCGTGGTGCACGGTCGGCCCGTGGTGACGCACCGCCCCGCCCGCCGCGACGACTTCTCCGGCCTGCCCGCCGTCGTCGCGCCCCGGCTGCTCGGCGCGCTGCTGCACACCTCGCTCCCGGACGGCGACGTCACGGTCCGCATCACCGAGGTCGAGGCTTACCACGGGCTCGGGTCGGGCGACGTCGCGGATCCGGGGTCGCACGCGCGCATGGGGCCGACGGCCCGCAACGCCACGATGTGGGGCGAGGCCGGCCACCTGTACGTGTACCTCAGCCACGGCATCCACTCGTGCGTGAACGTCGTGTGCGGCCCGGTCGGGCGCGGCGACGGCATCCTGCTGCGCGCGGGGGAGATCGTCGAGGGCGCGGAGGTCGCGCGCCGCCGTCGCGAGGCCCGGGGCGTCGCGCGCACCGACCGCGACCTGGCGCGCGGCCCGGGGCGGCTCGGCGACGCGGTCGGACTGCGCCACGCGCGGCACGACGGGATCGACGCCGTGACGGGCGCCGACCAGGGCGACGCGATCGCGCGCCTGCACCTGTTCGAGCGCCCGCTCGCCGAGATCGCCACGGGCCCGCGCGTGGGCGTCGCCGGCATCGCGGGGACCGACGCCTTCCCGTGGCGCTTCTGGATCCCGGGCGATCCGACGGTCTCCGCCTTCCGCCCCGGCCGCGGGGCCGCCGAGGTCGGGGCGCTCCCTCACGGGCACTCCACCCGTCGCATTCTCGACGGGCGGAGCCTCCGCCCGGAGGGGCCCCGCCCGGGTGTGCTAGGCTAGGCGATTGTCTGCGTGCACTCCTGTGCGCAGTTCGTACATCCCCTCCCGAACACAGCCCGCAAGGGTCGGGTCGGTCATGTGCAGACAAGAGACCTTGGGTGGGGCCGTCCGGTCCCACGGTATTGAAGGAGAATCATCATGGCTGCTGTGTGCCAGGTGACCGGTGCCGTTCCCGGCTTCGGTCACAACATCTCGCACTCGCACCGCCGGACGAAGCGCCGCTTCGACCCGAACGTGCAGAAGAAGACCTACTACGTTCCGTCGCTCGGTCGCAAGATCACGCTGAACGTGTCGGCTAAGGGCATCAAGGTCATCGACGCCCGCGGCATCGAGTCGGTCGTGAAGGACCTGATCGCGAAGGGTGTGAAGCTCTAATGGCCAAGAAGGCTCAGGACATCCGTCCGATCATCAAGCTGCGTTCGACGGCGGGCACGGGCTACACGTACGTGACCAAGAAGAACCGCCGCAACACCCCCGACCGCCTCGTGCTCAAGAAGTACGACCCGGTGGTCCGCAAGCACGTCGACTTCCGCGAGGAGCGTTAATCATGGCCAAGAAGAGCAAGATCGCTCGCAACGAGCAGCGCAAGGAGATCGTCGCCCGCTACGCCGAGAAGCGCGCGACCCTCAAGAAGCAGCTCATCGACCCCAACGCGACCGACGAGGAGCGCGAGGCCGCTCGCGTGGGCCTGCAGAAGCTGCCCCGCAACGCGTCGCCGATCCGCGTCCGCTCGCGCGACGTCATCGACGGCCGCCCCCGCGGTGTCCTGACGAAGTTCGGCATCTCGCGTGTCCGCTTCCGCGACATGGCGCACCGTGGCGAGCTGCCCGGCGTGACCAAGTCGAGCTGGTAAGCACCCGCTGAGAAAGGGCGAGGATCCATCCGGATCCTCGCCCTTTCTCTTGCCCCGCGATATCGATGCCTATGGCCAGAGGCTATGGACATAGGTATATGCTGGGCGATCGGCGCGCTGACGCGTCCATCCGAGTGACCGGCGAAGGCTGCAACGATATGACGAAGACCGATACCCCGGCCCTGGACCTGCGCGAGCATCTCGAGCGCGCCCCGATGTCGCCGTACCAGTGGGCCATCGTGGCCGCCGCGGTGCTGCTGAACGCCCTGGACGGCTTCGACGTCGCGGCGATGTCGTTCGTGTCCGCGCGCGTCGAGAAGGAATTCGCCCTCAGTGGCGCCGAGCTCGGCGTCGTCATCAGCGCGACGCTGATCGGCATGGCGATCGGGTCGCTCGCGCTCGGCCGCGTCGCCGACCTGATCGGGCGGCGGATCACCGTGCTCGGCTCGGTCGCGCTCGCCACCGCGGGCATGTACCTGGCCGCCTCCGCGCAGGATGTCGTGCAGCTCGGCATCTGGCGGGTGCTGACCGGTCTGGGCGTGGGCGGCATCCTGACGAGCATCACCGTGATCACCGCGGAGTTCTCGTCTCGGCGCTGGCGCGGTCTCGCCCTGGGCATCTACACGGCCGGCTACGGTGTGGGCGCGACGCTCGGCGGCATCGCCGCCGTGGGCCTGCAGGAGGGCGCCGGCTGGCGCGGCGTGTTCCTCGCGGGCGCGATCACCAGCACGGTCCTGCTCGCCGTGCTCGTGTTCCTGCTGCCCGAGTCCGTGCACTTCCTGCAGCTGCGGGGTGCGCGCTCCCAGGCCACGCTCGCGCGCATCGCCCGCCGTGTGGGGTTCGACCCCGTCCGGATCGCGTCGAGCGCGGCGCGGCCGGAGGCGGCGCCCGCGAAGTCGGGCCTCGGCGCGCTGTTCTCGCGCGACGCCATCGGGGCGACGCTGCTGCTGTGGGCGACGTTCTTCACGGTCATGTTCGCGTTCTACTTCGTGAACTCGTGGACCCCGCGCCTCATGGTCGAGGCGGGCATGACCGTGGACCAGGGCGTCGTGGTGGGCATGGCGCTCGCTCTCGGCGGCGCGGCCGGATCCGTGCTGTACGGCGCGCTGGCGGCCCGCGCCTCGCGCGAGCGGCTGCTGCTGGTCTTCCTGCTGCTGAGCGCCGCCGCGATCGTGACGTTCGTGCTGTCCACCGCCGTGCTCGCGCTCGCCTTCGCACTCGGCGTGGTCGTGGGCGTGCTGGTCAACGGCTGCATCGCGGGCCTCTACACCGTGGCGCCCGCGCGCTACGGCACCGAGGTCCGTGCGACAGGCGTCGGCGCCGCCCTCGGTGTGGGTCGTGCGGGCGCGATCCTCGCGCCGATCGCGGCGGGCGTCCTGCTGGACGCCGGATGGACGAACGTCGCGCTGTACTCGTGCACCGCGGGGCTGCTCGTGCTCGGCGCCGTGGCGGTCCTGCTGCTGTCCAGGCGGCCCGCTCTCGACGACGCGCGAGCGCCCGATGACAGGAAGGGGCGGGATCCTCGGTGGATCCCCGCCCCTTCGTCTGCGGAGGAGGTCCGTCAGGCGGCCGCCCGCTGGTGCCGGACGGCCCAGTCGAGCGCGTAGTCCGCGATCTCCTCCCAGCCGTCCTGGCTCACCAGGCGGTGGGTGCGGCCCGCGTACTCCTTGTAGTCGACCGTGGCGGGGCCGGCCGCGGTGTACTTCTTCACGATCGCCTTGCCGATGGCCGGCGGCACGACGTGGTCGATCTCGCCCGTGATGATCAGCAGCGGGGCGCGGTCCGCGCGGCCGAAGTCGACGTGCGTGACGCCGCCCTTCTCGTTCGGGACCGAGGAGACGCCCTCGAAGAACACGCGGTTGTACGAGTTCACCGCGTACTCCTCCCACAGCCTGTCGGACTCGCTGCGGGGCAGGTCGTTGCCGAACGTGAAGTGGAAGTGGCGCTTCGAGAGCGGCTTGGCGCCGTTGATCCCGAACGGGTTCGACAGGATCGGGGTGCCGGTCCAGAGTGTCGACAGGGGCAGGGTCGTGACGCCCGCGGGCTGCCCGGGGGCGACGCCGACGTAGGCGACGCCGAGGCCGCGGTCGGCGAGCATCTGCGTGAGCACGCCGCCGAACGAGTGGCCCATGATGATCGGCTTGCGCGGGAGCGAGCGGATGATCCGCTCGTAGTCGTCGGCGATCTGCTTGAGGCCGATGCCCTTGAGCGCCGCGGGGTTCGAGCGGATGTCCGCGACCGTGCGGTCGTCGATGCCGGGCCAGCCCGGGACGATGACCTCGTGGCCACGGGCGCGGAAGCGCTCGGCCCACGTGTCCCAGCTCTTCGGGGTCATCCACAGTCCGTGGATGAGGACGATGGGGGCCTTGTCGGTGGTGTTCATTTCCTTGCTCCTCGGATGAGTGGTGCCGTGGGGGTGTAGCCTCGATACTAGACCGAACGTTCTATCTATACAACTATTCCCGACCATCGAACCGTGATGGCACGATGGGGAGAAGGAGGACCCGATGACCGCCGATGAGACGCGCACGCGCCCGAGCCCCGCGCGCGACCGCCTGCTCGATGCCGCCACGCGGCTGTTCTACGCCGAGGGCATCCACTCCGTGGGCGTGGACCGCGTGATCGAGGAGGCCGGCGTCACGCGCGCCACGCTGTACAAGCACTTCGCGGGCAAGGAGAACCTCGTGCTCGCCTACCTGCGCGGCGAGGACCAGGTCATCCGCGACATGTTCGATGGCGCCTTCGCGCAGACGGACGATCCGCAGCGGCTGCTCGAGCTGGCGGTCGAAGGCGTTGCGGCCGACGTGCGGGAGCGGCACACCCGCGGCTGCCCGTTCATCAACGCGGCCGCCGAGTTCCCGGATGCCGCCGGCCCCGTGCGCACGCTGATCGACGAGCACCGCTCGTGGTTCCGCGGCACGCTCGAGCAGGTCGCGCGCGGCGCCGGCCTGCGCGAGCCCGAGGAGGTCGCCGCCTCGCTCGTGCTGCTGCGCGACGCCGCGCTCGTCGGCGGCTACCTGGACGGACGCGACCGCGCCGCCGACGCCTTCGCCCGCACGGCCCGCAGGGTCGTCGAGGCGCACCGGGACTGACCGACGGAGGATCGCATGCCGCTCGACCCGTACTTCGCCGAACGCCTGCGACGGCAGCGGAAGTACATGATCGCTCAGGGCCTCGAGGGCCTGAAGCGGCAGCTCGGGTGGCCGTGGTTCATGCGCCCCGCCGCTCAAGCGGGCGTCGAGACCGCGCCCGCCGACGCGGCCGCGCCCAAGCGCACCCCGCCGCGGCACCGACCGGCGCCCGAGGCCGCGCAGCTCGAGACGCCGCCGCAGGCCACGGCGCCGCGCGTCGACGATGCCCACCGCCCGAGCCGCCGCCGCGCCGAGCACCGTCGGATCACCCTGTCGTGGGACCGCGAGGAGCTGCAGAAGGTCGGCACCCCCGGGCCGCGCGTGCACACCATCGACCGGATCGTCCCGGTGCCGGGGCAGCCCGACGTGCGCCTGCGCATCTACTACCCGACGGTCGGCGCGCGGCCCGAAGGATCCGTGCCGGGGTGCCTGACGTTCTTCGGCGGCGCGTTCCGCATCGGCGGGATCGACTACCCCACGACGGACGCCGCCAACCGCCGCCGCGCGGCCGACGCGGGTGTCGCGATGATCGGCGTGGACTACGCGCTCGCGCCCGAGCGCAAGTACCCCGCGCAGGTGCTGCAGGGTCACGCGGCGCTGGACTACGTGTTCGCGCACTCCGAGGAGCTCGGCATCGACCCGGATCGGATCGGCATCGGCGGGATGTCGGCGGGCGCGAACATCGCGGCCGCGGTCGCTCTGATGAACCGCGATCGCGGCGCTCTGCCCCTGCGACTGCAGCTGCTGGAGGTCCCCGTGGTCGACCTCACCGGGCGGCACGTGGACTTCCGCGCCTCGCGCGCGCTCGGCATCCCGAGCCCGCTCATGGCGCGCGAGCTGTCATCCGTCGCCCGCACGTACCTGCGGCACCGGCGCGACCGGCGCGAGCCGTACGCGTCGCCGATCCGGGCGGAGTCGCTGGCGGGGCTGCCGCCCGCCGTCATCCTGACCGCGCAGTACGACCCGCTGCGCGGCGACGGCGTCGCCTACGCCGCCGCGTTGCGCGAGGCAGGGGTCGAGGCGAGCGCCGTGCAGTACATGGGCGCGACGCACGACACGGCGATCTTCACGGGCGTGCTGGCGGTCGCGCGGCGCTGGCACGACGACGTGGTCGCCGCCCTGCGCACGTTGCACGGCTGACGCGGCGGCAGGCGAATGCCCGCGGAATCCCGCGGGTCGCGTCATATTCCGGTCACATCCGTCACATCTGCCCCATGAGACCCCGACACGCCGCCCGAATCGCCCGGAAACCCGCCAGAATCCGCGGAATTCCGGGCCCCGTTGATACTGTCGAGGCGCGATCGACGATCGCCCCGGGGGCATCCGCCTCCGGTCCATTGATCACGTTGCGGCGTCCCGGTGGCGCCGCTGGAGGATGACATGGCCGACAAGTCCATCACCAAGACCGAGCTCGTTGCGAGCATCGCCAGCGCGACCGGTCAGAGCCAGGCCGCCGTCTCGGGCGTTCTCGACGCCCTCTTCACCTCGGTCTCCGAGGCCGTCGCCAAGGGCTCGAAGGTCTCGATCCCGGGCTGGATCGCCTTCGAGCAGGTCGAGACCGCCGCGCGCACGGGCCGCAACCCGCAGACCGGCGCCGAGATCAAGATCCCGGCCGGCAAGCGCGTCAAGGTGACCGCGGGTTCGAAGCTGAAGGCCGCCGCCAAGTAAGACGCAGCCAGCATCACGAAAGGGGATGCCTCCCGTGGGAGGCATCCCCTTTCGCGTGCGTTCCCTTCAGAGGCGTCTCCCACGCCCCGGCGGGATCAATAGGGGTCGACGTCGGTGCGGCGCTCGGTCACCTGCCCGGCACCCGGATCGTTGACCGTGCGGGTGCGCTCGACGGAGGAGCGACGGCGGGTCACCAGCACGAGACCGACGATGAAGACGACCACGCCGACCGCCATCAGCAGGTAGCCGATGAAGTCGTCGTTCACGCCCGGGATGTCGAGTTCCAAGCCGAACGCCAGGATGGCGCCGATCACGAACAGCACTACTCCGGTTCCGATACTCATGGCCGTCACGCTAGGGGCACGGGAACTCCCGGTCACCGGGCTTGACAATTCGAGAGAGGGACGGTTCACCCCCCGCCGTCAGAACGGTGGTGGGTCGTCGCTGAGGTGCAGGTCGGGCATGACGACCGCGGCTTCAGCTTCGAACCGGACCATGGGCGTGGGCTTGTGGGCGTAGGTGCGGCCGGTCGGGGAGGTCCATTCGATCTCCCCGTCGGGGCCTTGCCGCATCCGCCAGGGGGAGTGATGTTTCAGGCGGTGGTGCGCTTGGCAGAGGTGGGCGAGGTTCGTCGCGGTGGTGGGCCCGTCGTGGGAGTGCGGGATGGTGTGGTCGGTGTCGCAGCGTCTGGCGGGTTGTCGGCACCCGGGGAACCGGCAGTGCTCGTCCCTCGCGGTGAGGTACCGCCGTTGCGCGGCGGTCGGGGTGTAGGAGTCGACGGTGAGGAGCGCGCCGGTGTCGCGGTGCTGTCAGACCCGCACCCAGGTGGGGGCGTTGCCGGCGAGGCGGCGGGCGGTGTCCGGGTCGATCGGCCCGTACCCCGTGAGGAACGCGGCGTCATCTCCGATCCCGGTGATGGTGTCGACGGGGATGGTGACCTGGATGGTGGCGTGGATCGCGTCCAGGGCGTCCCCGGCGGTGGGGGTGCCGGTGAGGAGCAGGTCGGCGAGCAGATCGGCGCGGATCTGATCCAGGGTGCGGGGATCCGCGTGGCCGGCGGCGCGGGCGGTGGCCTTCAGCTTCGTGGCGGCCTGGGTGAGCCGGTCGTGGATGGCGTACACGGCGAACGCGGGAAGCACCGCCCGGATCTCCGCCATGCCGTCCTGCAGCGGGGTGATCCACACGCCACGGTGGGCCATGACCTCCGCCTGCCGCACCGTCAACGGCACCGGGTCGATCCGCTCCGCCACCGCCCTCGCGAACGACCGCAGCTGCCCCACGGTGACGCCCTCCGCCCGCGGCAGCACGATCCCCTCGAACTCCACCCTCGAGTCGTCGTCCAGTCGCTCGCCGGCGGCGACGATCACCCGGGTGTGGGGTTCGCTGATCCGCCCCTCCTGCAACGCCGCGAACGTCGCAGGGAACCCGGTCATCAGGGTGACCGCGTCGCCCATCCGGCCCCGGATCGTGCCGTCGGGGATCCGGGCGGCGGTCGCGAGCTCGGCGGCGATGGAGCGGGTGGCGAAGTCGTACTCCGACTCCGACCCACTCCGACGCCCCTGCACGACCGCGATCTCCGCCAGGGACACCAGGAGCGTGGCCTGCTCGGCGCGGACCCGCGCCACCTGCGCCTCCAGCTCCACGAACCGATCCACCAGCGCACTCGTGCGGGCGCTCTCACCGGCCGTGGGAGTCCACGGCTCCGGGCAGTACGCCTGCGCTGTCATGCCCCGATCCTCCCAGAGACCACCGACATTCGAAGGGCGGGAAACCGCTGATCTGGGGATAGAACCCGAAGCGTGGACAACTCGACCCGAACCGCCCCTGTGGACGAACGAGCGGGGCGCAAGACCGGGCAACACGCGGCCGGCTTCGACCCGCCTGCGGCTCGCTCGACGACCGGCAGCGCACGAGGCGGGCGGGGTCAGACTCGGCACAGCCGCGGCGAACTAGGCTGATCGGGTGAATCCGCGCGCGCTGCGGGCTGCCGGGCCCGCGATCCTGATCGCCGCGGCGGTGCTCACGGCGGTCGCGGCCCTGATGTACGGCGGCGCGGCCGATCCGCTCGCCACGGGAGACCCGGGGCCGTTCGTGCGCTGGGGCCTGCCGCTGGCCAAGCTGATCGTGAACGTCTCGGCGGCGGTCATGGCCGGCTCCCTCGTGCTCGCGCTGTTCGCGTTGAAGGCCGGCGAGCGCGAGTTCGACGGCGCCCTCGACGTGGCCTCGATCGGCGCGGCCGTGCTCACGGTGGCCTCCGGCACGGTCGGGTTCCTCACGTTCCTCGACTCGTTCAATCCGCAGCTGTCGGCCGGGCCGGAGTTCGGCGCGCAGCTCGGCACATTCCTCACGGCGGTCGAGCTCGGCCGCACGTGGCTGATCACGACGATCGCGGCGGCCGTCGTGACGATCCTGGCTTTCGCGATCCGGTCGTGGACGTCGACGCTGCTGACCGCGATCCTGGCGCTCGCGTCGCTCGTCCCGATGGCGACGCAGGGGCACTCGGGCGAGCTCGCGAGCCACGATGCGACCGTCACCGCGCTCAGCCTGCACGTGCTCGGCGCCGCCGTATGGCTCGGCGGTCTCGTGCTGCTCGTGGCGCTGCGTCCGATCCTCCCGGCGGCGCGCGTGCCCGACGTGCTGCTGCGGTACTCGTCGATCGCGCTCGTGGCGTTCGCCGTCGTGGCGCTGTCCGGCCTCGCGCGGACGCTGTCGTCGATCAGCGCGTGGGACCAGCTGACCACGCCGTACGGCGGAATCCTGTGCGTGAAGGTCTTCGCGCTCGTCGTGATGGGCCTGCTCGGCGCGTGGTACCGGCAGCGCCTCATCGGCCGGATCGGGCGCGCCACGCAGGCCGCGCGCTCGTTCTGGTCGCTCATCGCGGTCGAGCTGGCGTTCATGGGCGTCGCCTCCGGGGCGGCCGCCGCGCTGGCGCGCACACCCCCGCCCGCCACCGAGACGCCGTACTCCTCGACGCCCGCGGAGATCCTGACCGACGAGCCGCTGCCTCCAGAGCTCAGCCTCGATCGCTGGTTCACGACGTGGGACGTCGACCTGCTCTGGGCGTTCGTCGCGGCCGCGGGCATCGCGCTCTACCTCGCCGGCGTGATCCGGCTGCGCCGCCGCGGCGACCGCTGGCCGGTGTACCGCACGGTGCTGTGGGTGCTCGGCATGCTGCTGCTGTTCTGGGTGACGTCGGGCCCGGTGAACGCGTACCAGGACTACCTCTTCAGCCTGCACATGCTCGGCCACATGCTGCTGACCATGGGCATCCCGCTGCTGCTCGTGCCGGGCGCGCCCATCACGCTGGCACTGCGCGCGATCGCCAAGCGAGACGACGGCACCCGCGGCGGTCGCGAGTGGATCATGTGGGCCGTGCACAGCCCGTACGCCCGCGTGATCACCCACCCGCTGGTCGCGGCGGCGCTCTTCGTCGGCTCGCTGTGGGTGTTCTATTACACCGACCTGTTCCGCTGGTCGCTGTACGACCACCTCGGGCACGTCTGGATGGTGACGCACTTCCTCGTCACCGGCTTCCTGTTCGTCATGACGCTCACCGGGATCGATCCGCTGCCGTACCGGATGCCCTACCCCGGACGCCTGGTCACGCTCATCGCCGTCATGGCGATCCACGCGTTCTTCGGCGTCGCGATGATGATGCAGTCGGGTCTGATGGTCGCCGAGTGGTTCGGCGCCATGGGCCGCACGTGGGGGCCCACGCCCATGGAGGACCAGTACATCGGCGGCGGCGTCGCGTGGTCGATCGGCGAGATCCCGACCCTCATCACCGCGATCGTCGTGGCGATCCAGTGGAGCCGCAGCGACGAGCGCCAGCAGCGCCGCGCGGACCGGCACGCCGACCGCACGGACGACGCCGAGCTCGAGGCCTACAACGCCCGCCTGGCGCGCCTCGCCGAGCGCGACAGCGCGGCGGGGCGCTGACTCACCGCAGCGCCGGGCTGCCGACCAGGATCGACGCGGTGCCGTCGGGCAGGATGTCGATCGTGCCGTCGATCACGAACGGCACGTCCTCGCCCACGTGGTAGATCGAGCCGTCGAACAGCGAGCGCACGTCGACGTCGATGTGCGCCGTGCCGGTGGCGGCGGAGATGGCCCAGTAGTCCTCGGCGGGCACGATCTCGACCTGGGGCTCGGAGGTGACCGACCACGTGAGCGTGTCCGGGAGGGCGCGGTCGTCGATCTGGATGCCGAACGGGCAGCCGCTGGGCTGCAGCACCTGCTGCTTCGCGCAGTCGGCGAGGAAGCTCGAGACCTTCTCCTTCACGACGCCCGCGAACTCCTCCGTGGGCTCGGTCTGGATCTCGAGCGGCACGCTGTGCAGGGCCGCGTCGGCGAACACGTTCACGGCGTCGGCCTCGGCCGTGGCGGTGTCGACCTCCACGGTGTACATGCCGGGGGAGAACACCAGCAGCGACACCGGGTCGTTCGGGGCCGCCTCCGAGCCGTCGGGAGAGACCTGCCGCTTGTCCATCTCGAAGCCGTTCACGGCGAACTGCATCGAGCCGTGCACGGCGACGCGGAGCTCGGCGAGCGGGCTGATCTCGAAGCCCCAGCGCGGTACGAGCCCCTCGGTCCCCACCTGCCGCACGCGGAAGACGGTCTCGCCGGCGGTGCCGTCGACGCGGTACGTCGCGGTCACCTCGATCACGCCGCCCTCCGCGGGGCGCTCGGTGACGTCCAGATCGGTCACGTCGAACGTGAGGGCGGCGCTGCGCAGCAGCGCGTCGGATGACGTGGCCGACAGGCCCGCCTCCTCGAGGTCGGTGCTGTCGAGGGCGACGCCCGGCACCGCGAGCGCGCGGGCGGCGTCACCGTCGGAGATCATGCCGATGTAGCGCTCGACGAAGGCGCTCGGGCCCCAGAACTGGCGGTGCAGCGCCGAGAAGCCCGCCCAGATGGCGGCGGCCAGCAGCACGCCGACGGCGCCCAGGATCAGCAGGTCGCGCGTGAGCCCCGAGCGCGCGTCGCGCGGCTCCGGCTCGACGCCCCGGCCGGGGGTGGCCGCCGTCGGCGTCGCGCTCGCGGTGGCCTGATCCATTCGGTCAGTCTACGAAAGCCCGGTCCGGATCATCCTGAGCACGTGGATGCGGCTGTGCATGGCGCGCCGCTCGGGACGGCCCGGGATGGGAGGATGGATCCCATGCCCGCGCTGTCCCCCGAGCAGGAGGAGCTCTTCCGCCTCATCGAGGACACGCGCGAGCACGTCTTCATCACGGGGCGCGCCGGAACGGGCAAGTCGACGCTGCTGAACCACCTGTCGTGGCACACGAAGAAGCAGATCGCGGTGTGCGCGCCCACCGGCGTCGCGGCGCTGAACGTCGAGGGGCAGACGATCCACTCGCTGTTCAAGCTGCCCATCGGCCTCATCGCCGACAGCGACATCGAGCAGAACGACGCCACGCGCAAGCTGCTCAACGCGATCGACACGCTCGTGATCGATGAGATCTCGATGGTCAACGCCGACCTGATGGACGGGATCGACCGCTCGCTGCGCCAGGCCCGCGGGCGCCGCGGCGAGCCGTTCGGCGGCGTGCAGGTCGTGATGTTCGGCGACCCGTACCAGCTCGCCCCCGTGCCGCCGCGCGGCGACGAGGCGCGCTACATCCACGACCACTACCGGTCGTTCTGGTTCTTCGACGCGCACGTCTGGGCCGGCCGCGAGCCCGAGGGCGATGGGCTGATCGAGCTGGGCCGGCACGGCGCCGAGCTGCACATCCGCGAGCTGACCCACATCCACCGGCAGGACGACGACGCGTTCAAGGCCATGCTGAATGCCGTGCGCTACGGGCGCGTCACGAAGGACATCGCGGATGTCCTGAACGCGACGGGCGCGCGCACGCCGCCGGAGGATCCGGAGCGCCCGATCATCACGCTCGCGACCCGCAACGACCGGGTCAACGCGATCAACGTCAAGCACCTGGCGCAGCTGCCGGGCCGCGAGCAGACCGCCAAGGCCGAGGTGAACGGCGACTTCGGCCGCGGCGACGTGTACCCGGCCGACCAGGAGCTCAAGCTCAAGGTCGGTGCGCAGGTGATGTTCCTGCGCAACGACTCCGGATCGCCCGGCGAGCCCCCGCGCTGGGTCAACGGCACGATCGGCACCGTGACGCGGATCGTCGGCGAGGGTGTGCGCGTGGAGGTCGACGGCGAGGAGTTCGACGTCGAGCCGGCCGTGTGGGAGAAGTACCGCTACGCGTACGACCCGATCGGCCGCAAGCTCACGCGCGAGGTCGTCGCGGAGTTCACGCAGTTCCCGCTGCGGCTCGCGTGGGCCGTGACGATCCACAAGTCGCAGGGCAAGACATACGACCGGGCGGTCGTCGACCTGGGTGCCGGGGCGTTCGCGCCCGGCCAGACGTACGTGGCCCTCAGCCGCCTCACGTCGCTCGAGGGCCTCTATCTGTCGCGGCCGCTGCGTCCCAGCGACATCCGCGTGGACCAGGACGTGCGCCGCTTCATGAAGGCCGTGTGGGAGCAGCGGCAGGCGGAGGCGCGCGCCGCGTCGTCCTGAACCGGAGTCTCCGCGGGTTCGCCATAGACTCGGGGGACGGGCGATCGGGGGTGTCCATGCGGGTGACGAGGCGATGGGGGCGCGCCGCGGCGGTGCTGGCTGCGACGGCGGCGCTCGCGCTGACCGTGAGCGGATGCACCGGCGACGAGCCCTCCCAGGCGCGCACACCCGAGCAGGTCACGGGCGACCTGCCCGGCGACACCGTCGACCAGCTGCAGGAGGCGGTCGAGCACGCCATGGCGGCGACCGGATCGTCGGGCGCGATCGTCGGCGTGTGGGTGCCGTGGGCCGGCGCCTGGGTGACGGGCCTCGGCACGACGGGGCCCGGCTCCAGTGAGAAGGTGACGACCGACATGGCGTTCCGGATCACCTCGATGACCCGGCCCATGACGTGCGACGTGCTCTACGGGCTCGTGCAGGACGGCGTCGTGAAGCTGGACGACCCCGTGTCGGACTACGTGCCGAGCACGCCCGACCTCGACGACGTCACGCTGCAGGAGCTGTGCGACAACACCTCGGGCCTCGGCCGCTCGTCGGACACCCTGCTCGACAACGCGCTGCGCACGCCCGAACGGGAGTGGAACCCCCGCGAGGTCGCCGCGGCGGGCCTCGGCAAGGACCGCACCGAGGCGGGCGTCGCGTTCACCGACTCGGACACCGGGTACATCCTGCTCGGCATCGCGCTGCAGAACGCCACGAGCGAGAGCCCCGCGGCGCTGTTCCGCAAGTACGTGACGGCGCCCCTCGGGCTCGACGCGACGGGCCTGCCGGGCCGCGATGCCGACGTCCCCGGCGACCCCGCGCTGCGCGGCTGGTACTCGGATCAGGAGGACCGCGAGGCCGGATGCGCGGAGCCGCGCGAGTACACGAAGCTGTCGGCGAGCCTCGGCTACACCGACTCGGGCGCCGTCTCGACCATCAGCGAGCTCGGGGTCTACACCGAGGCGCTCGCATCCCGGGCGAAGGACGGCGACGCGTTCGCGCCGCGCTGGGGCGGGGCCAAGCCCATCAGCACGTCGAGCGACTCTTGGTACCAGTACGCGGGCGGCACGTTCGTCGCCGGCTCGATGATCGGACAGCAGGGCGCGGTGCCGGGCTACCTGACCAGCGCGTACGCCGACACGGACAACGGCCTGACGGTCGCGGTCGTGCTGAACAACTCCGCGGCTCCCGAGTCGCTCGTCGGCTATCTCGCCAAGGAGCTCGCGGCGATCGTCTCCAAGGTGCCCGCGCGCCAGGGCGAGACCGCCCCGGACTTCGGCCTGCCGTGGACCGCGGAGGACTACCACCAGCGGATCGCCGACCGCGCCGTCTGCCCGATCGACACCGACGAGTGACTCCCGGCGGCTCCTCCTCGGGCCTCGCCGTCGGGCTCGTCGCGCTGGGTCTCGCGTGCCAGGAGGTCGGCGCCGCCATCGCGGTCCTGCTGTTCCCGCACACCGGCCCGCTCGGGATGGTGATGCTGCGCCTGGTGTTCTCGGCGCTCATCCTGCTGGCGATCGCGCGTCCGTCGCTGCGAGGCCGCACGCGCGAGGAGTGGGCCGCGGTCGCGCGCCTCGGGGTCGCGCTCGCCGTGATGAACGGCACGTTCTACCTCGCGCTCGACCGGCTCGCGCTCGGCGTGACGGTGACGATCGAGGTGCTCGGCCCGCTCGCGCTGTCGATCCTCGTCGCGGGCACGCGGGCGGCCTGGATCTGGGCGGGTCTCGCGCTCGCCGGCGTGGTCGCGCTCGGCGGCGGGGGATGGGACCGGCTCGATCCGGTCGGCGTGGTGTGCGCGCTCGGCGCGGCCGTGAGCTGGGCGTTCTACATCCGCGGCCAGGCGCGTGTGGGACGGGCGTTCCCGAAGCTGGAGGGGCTCGCGCTCGCGATGGCGATCGGCGCGGCGATCTCGCTGCCGTTCGGCCTCGCCGCCGCGGGGCCCGTGCTGCTGCGGCCCGACTTCCTCGCGCTGGGAGCTGCGGTCGCGATCCTGTCCTCGACGATCCCGTACGCGTTCGAGCTCATCGCCCTGCGCCGCCTCACCGAGGCCGCGTTCGGGATCCTGATGAGCCTCGCGCCGGCGACCGCCGCGCTCGCCGGATGGATCCTGCTCGGGCAGGCGCTGTCGTGGCTGGAGATCCTGGGGCTCGCGCTCGTCGTGTGCGCCAGCGCGGGCGCCGTGTGGACCTCGCGCGGACGGCCCGGCCCGGAGCCCGTGGCCGAGCCGCTCGCATAGCTCAGCGCAGGAGGTTGAGCGCGCGGGCCGCGCCGACCATGAGGCGCTCGTACGCCGCGTTGGACATCCCCGGCCACGGGCCGACGGGGCGCAGTCGCTGGCGCGCGATGGTCTGCACCTCGGTGTACTTCTCGATGCCCTCGCGCCCGTGCCGGCGGCCGACGCCCGAGGCCTTCCAGCCGCCCATCGGGGCGGCGTGCGAGGCCCAGGCCGCCGCGTAGCCCTCGTTGATGTTGACCGTGCCGGTGCGCAGCGCCGCCGCGACCTCCGTCGCATCCGCACGGCGCGTCCACAGGCTCGCGTTCAGCCCGTAGTCGCTGTCGTTCGCGCGCGCGATCGCGGTCTCCTCATCGGGCGTGCGGTAGATCGACACGACGGGCCCGAAGGTCTCGTCCCGATGCAGCAGCGCGGTCTCCGGCACGTCCGTCAGGATCGTCGGCTCGAACACGAGGTCGCCGAGGTCCGGGCGGGCGCCGCCGCCCGTGAGCACGCGCGCGCCGCGCTCGACGGCGTCGTCGACGTGCGCCTGCACCGTGCGCAGCTGCGCGTCGGAGATGAGCGAGCCCACGTCGATGCCCCAGTCGGCGCCCGTGCCGATCCGCAGCGCCCTCGTCTCCGCGACGAACGCCTCCGTGAACGCGTCGGCGATCCGCTCGGGCACGTAGATGCGCTCGACGCTGATGCACAGCTGGCCGGCGTTCGAGAAGCACGCGCGGGCGGCGCCGCGCGCGGCCGCCGCGAGGTCGGCGTCCTCCAGCACGACGAGCGGGTTCTTGCCGCCCAGCTCGGCCGAGAAGCCGATCAGCCGCGACGCGCAGCGCTGCGCGATCGCGGTGCCCGTCGCGGTGGACCCCGTGAACATCATGAAGTCCACGGCGTCGATGAGCGCGTCGCCGATCGTCGCGCCCGGCCCGAGCACGACCTGCATGACGTCGCGCGGCAGCCCGGCCTCGCGCAGCAGCGACAGGGCCAGCAGCGCCGAGTACGGCGTCTGCGAGTCGGGCTTCAGGACCACCGCGTTGCCCGCGAGCAGGGCCGGGATCGCGTCGCTCGCGGCGAGCGTGAACGGATAGTTCCACGGGCTGATGACGCCCACGACGCCCTTCGGATGCCGCACCTCGCGCACCGACGTCAGCATGGGGATCGCGCCCAGGCGGATGCGCGGGCGCAGGGCGCGCCCGGCGGTGCCGGCGTAGTGGCCGGCGAGCAGGGCGACGTCGAGGGTCTCCTCGAGCGCGTGCACGCGGGACTTCCCGGTCTCGGCCTGGATCACGTCCAGCACCGTGTCGCGCCGGTCCAGCACGAGCCGCGCGAACCGGCGGACGATCGCGCGGCGGCGCGACATCGGCACGGCGGCCCACGCGCGCTGCGCGTCGCGCGCCGTCCGCGTGATGCCGTCGAGCTCGTCGAGGGTGTGCGTGGGGACCTCGCCGATGACGTCGCCGTTCCACGGCGAGCGGATCTCCCGCGACGCGCCGGACGCGGCGCTCACCTGCGCGAGGAGCCCGGTCCGCACCCGGTCGGAGAGCAGCGCCGTCGAGCGTGCATCCTGCATCCGGTCATCCGTCGCCTGCGACGCCATCACGCGCCCTTCCTCCCCGTGAAGTGGTCCATGGACGAGTACACCTGGAACACCCTGTCGGCGGCCCAGTCCCATGCGCGCGTCGGCAGCACGCCGCGCGCGGCCATGCCGAGCTTCACGGTCCACGGCTTGGACACGATCGGGCGGCCCGCGATCATCCCGGTCCAGGCCGCCTCGACGGCATGGTCGGGCGTCAGGATCGGCGTGAGAAGCGGGCCGCGCGCGCCGGCGAACATGCCCGTGGACACGTAGCTCGGGCAGAACGTGGTGACCGCGAGGTGGTCGTGGCCGCTGCGCGCGAGCTCGAGCCGCAGCGACTCGCTCCAGCCGATGACGGCCCACTTCGACGAGGCGTACACGCTCATGTTCGGGTTCGCGATCGTCCCCGCGGCGGACGCGATGTTCAGGATGCGCTTGGCGCGGCTGCGATCGGCCATCATGGCGGGCAGCACCTCGCGCGTCAGCCACATGGGCGCGAGCGCGTTGATGCGCATCGTGAGGTCGATGTCGCGGTGCACGTCGTGCTCCCAGAACGGGACGCCGCGGACGATCCCCGCGTTGTTCACGAGGATGTCGATGTCGCCGAGGCGCTCGCGCGTGGCGGCGACGCCGTCGCGCACCGCATCGGGGCTCGACACATCCACCCGGAACGCGTCGGCGCGCACGCCCTGCGCGGAGATGTCGGCCGCGACGGCGGCCGCCGCGTCCTGGTCCACGTCCCACAGCGCCACGGCGGCGGCGCCCTCTCTCGCGGCGCGGCGGGCGTACAGCTCGCCCATTCCGCGGGCGGCGCCCGTGATCAGGACGGTGGATCCCGCGACGACGTCGGGGGCGGGTTTTCCGGGCAAGTTCGACTCCTTCGTGCGAACGGCGGTGCGGCGATCGGCCGCTCCGCGGAACGGCGACGTCGTGCGGGCAGCGCTCCGAAGCACCCTATGGGGCGGTCGCGTCGCGCGGCGGGCGTGTGTGGGAACGGTCACAACGCGCCCCGCGCCTCGCGCGCGCTTTCTTGTAGCAGGCCGCGCGGGCCGGATCAGAGGCCCGGCAGCTGCGCGACCCAGAGGATCGCGATCAGCAGAAGCAGCGACATGGCCGCGAGCACGGCCATCAGGCCGGCCATCGCGAGGTTGCGGGTGCGGTCGTCCTGCACCGTGACGGCCGCGACGACCAGGCCGATCGCGGACGCGACCGCGAACGCGATCCCGATCCACGCGATCGCGAGGTTGATCCGCAGGGACATCGCGAACGCGACCATCGCGGCGACCGCCAGCAGCAGGCCGGGCCCGAGCCAGATCCACCGCTTCGGCGTGTGCAGCGCGGCCTGGTTGCGCATCCGCGTCGGATCGCCGGGGAAGCGGCCCCGGCGCGCGGGTCCCGGCTCGACCATCGCGGCTCCCTTCGCTCGGATCCCACGGTAGGGCGGCCCCGGCGCGGACGGCATGGGCTTGACAGCGGGCGGGAGGCCTACGCCTGCGCGGGGCGCTCCGCCTGGTCGGTCTCCGCGGACGTCCGGCCGCCGCCGTGCGCGAGCACCCGCAGGAGGCGCGCGAGCGTCGCCTGGTCCGCGCGGCTGAGGGCGCCGAGCTCCTGCGCCTCCCGCCGGGCGAGCGCGGTCATCGCCGCGTCCGCGCGCTCGACGCCCTCGGGGAGCAGTCGCACCAGCACGGCGCGGCCGTCGCTCGGGTGGCGGCGGCGCTCGACGAGCCCGCGCGCGAGGAGGTTGTCGATCCGGTTCGTCATCGCCGCGCTGCCGATCATCGTGGCGGAGACGAGCTGCATGGGGCTGAGCTCGTGCGGCGGCTCCTCGCGGCGCAGCGCGGCGAGCACGTCGAACTCCCACGCCGCCAGGCCCGCGCCGCGGAACGCCTCGGCCCGCAGCCGCGTGAGGCGGTTGGCCGCGCGCCGCAGCCGCGACATCACGTCGAGCGGGGTCAGATCGACCTCCGGAAGCCGGCGCGACCACGCGTCGATGAGGAGGTCGACCTCGTCGTCGCGGTCTGCCGGGGTCACCCCTCTACGGTACCGGCCGCGGATCGTCGCCGGCGGCCGCGCGTTGCGCCGTGCGTCGCGAGACTGGCGCCGGGGTCGCCCGTGCGGTGGGATCGGAGCATGACCGTGATCGCCGTCCTCGTCGGGAATCCGCAGCCGTCCTCCCGCACCCGCCTCGTCGCCGAGGAGGTGGCCGCGCAGATCGCCGCGCGGTCGGGGGCGGAGATCCTGCCCACGATCGATCTCGCGACGCTCGCCGACCGGATCTTCGTGGTCCCGGAGCCCGAGATCGACGGCCTGCGCGACCGGATCGCCGAGGCGGATCTCGTCGTCGTCGCCAGCCCCACGTACAAGGGTGCCTACACCGGGCTGCTCAAGGCGTTCCTCGACCGGTACGGCGCGAACGGGCTCGCGCGCGTGGCGGCGGTGCCCATCCTGACGATCGGGTCGCCCGCGCACGGCCTCGCGGTCGAGCACACGCTGCGGCCGCTGCTCGTCGAGCTCGGGGCGAGCGTCCCGACGCGCGGCATCGCGTTCCCCGCGGCCGAGGCCGACGACCGCGCGCGGATCGTCGGAGACTGGCTCGACGCCGAGTGGCACCGCCTGTCGCGCGTGTTCGGCTGAGAGGATCGGGCGATGGTCACCGCGCTGCCGTGCGACATCCGGATCCCGAGCGCGCCGCCGGGCGACGCATCGTGAGCGCCACGCGCCCCTTCGTGCTGCTGGCCACGCGCCCCGAGGACGGCCCCGCGGACGAGGAATACGAGCAGTTCCTGCGCTACGGCGGGCTCCGCCCCGACGAGCTGCTGCGCGTGCGGCTGGAGTCCGAGCCCATGCCGAGCCTGGACCTCGACGCGATCTCCGGGATCTTCGTCGGCGGCAGCCCCTTCAACGCCTCGGACCCGGACGACCGGAAGTCGGCCGTGCAGCGGCGGGTGGAGGCGGAGTTCGACGGGCTGCTGCGCGAGGTCGTCGCGCGCGACATCCCGTTCCTGGGCGCCTGCTACGGGGTCGGCACACTGGGAGCCCACATCGGCGCGACGATCGATCACACGTTCGGCGAGCCCGTCGGGATCGTGCCGGTGACGCTCACGGATGCCGGCCGCGCCGATCCGCTGCTTGCGGGCATGCCGCTCACGTTCGACGCCTTCGTCGGTCACAAGGAGGCCATCAGCACGCTGCCCGAGGAGGCGGTGCTGCTGGCGAGCTCGCCCGGCGCGCCCGTGCAGATGTTCCGGATCGGTCGGAACGTGTACGCCACGCAGTTCCACCCCGAGCTCGACGTCGACGGCATCTCGGCGCGCATCCGCGCCTACGCGGGGCACGGCTACTTCGTGCCCCGTGAGATGGACGACACGCTCGCCGCCGTCCGGCGGGTGCCCGTCACCGAGGCCGGCCGCATCCTGCGCCGCTTCGTCGAGCGCTACGCGCGGTGACGGGCCGGCCCGGCGAGGGCCGGCCCGCTCGCGATCAGGCGGCCTTGATGTAGCCGTTGGGGTTCAGCACGTACTTCTTCGCGGCGCCTTGGTCGAACTCCTCGTAGCCGCGCGGGGCGTCGTCGAGCGAGATCGGGGTGGCGTTCACGGCCTTGGCGATCTGCACCTTGTCGTGCAGGATCGCCATCATCAGCGACCGGTTGTACCGCATCACGGGACACTGGCCGGTCGTGAACGACAGCGACTTCGCCCACCCGAGGCCGAGCCGCAGCGACAGGGAGCCCTGCTGGGCGGCCTCGTCGATGCCACCGGGATCGCCCGTGACGTACAGACCGGGGATGCCGAGCGCGCCGCCGGCGGCGGTGAGGTCCATGAGCGAGTTCAGCACGGTGGCGGGCGCCTCGTGGTCGGCGTCCGAGCCGTGCCCGTGCGCCTCGAAGCCGACCGCGTCCACGCCCGCGTCGACCTCGGGGACGCCCAGGATCTGCTCGATCTGGTCCTTCGGATCGCCCTTGGAGACGTCGACCGTCTCGCAGCCGATGGCTCGCGCGGCCGCGAGGCGGTCGGCGTTCAGGTCGCCGACGATCACGACCGCCGCGCCGAGCAGCTGCGCGCCCACGGCCGCCGCGATCCCGACCGGGCCGGCGCCGGCGACGTACACGGTGGATCCGGGCCGCACACCCGCGGTGTACGCGCCATGGAATCCGGTGGGGAAGATGTCCGACAGCATCGTCAGATCCAGGATCTTCTCGAGCGCCTGGTCGCGGTCCGGGAACTTCAGCAGGTTCCAGTCGGCGTAGGGGACGAGCACGAACTCCGCCTGGCCGCCGACCCAGCCGCCCATGTCGACGTAGCCGTACGCGGATCCGGGGCGGTCGGGGTTGACGTTCAGGCAGATGCCGGTCTTGCCCTCCTTGCAGTTGCGGCAGCGGCCGCACGCGATGTTGAACGGCACCGAGACGATGTCGCCGACCTTGATGAACTCCACGTCCGGCCCGACCTCGATCACCTCGCCGGTGATCTCGTGGCCCAGGACGAGGCCCGCCGGCGCAGTCGTGCGGCCGCGGACCATGTGCTGATCCGATCCGCAGATGTTGGTGCTGACCGTGCGCAGGATGGCGCCGTGCGGCACCTTCCGGCCGATGTTGGCCGGGTTCACGCCCGGTCCGTCCTTCAGCTCGAACTCCGGATACGGGGTGTCGACCACCTCGACCTTCCCCGGACCCTGGTACACCACAGCTCTGTTCTCAGGCATCTTCGCCCTCCTGTTTTCTGCCGGCGTTTCTGCTGGCGGATGGCCAGCATCCAGAGCCTCCTCCGGTGCGTCCGGGCGCCGCAACGGGGCCGGTGCCGCGCGCGGGGGCGGGACCGTCACTGGGTGGGAGAGCGTGTCAGCCGTCGAGGGTGGGTCGAGGACATCGCGTCGGCTACGCGGGCCTTCCGCCGTTCTCGAGCACCGCGCGCGAGCGCAGCCGACCGTCCGCCAGCAGCTGGAGCGCGTCGGCGGCGCGGTCCATCGGGAAGCGGTCCACGACCGTGCGGACCTTTCCCTCAGAGGCAAGTCGGAGGACCTCGTTCATCTGGTCGCGATTGCCCAGGATGGAGCCCTTGATCGTCTGCGCCTTGTTGAAGTGGAACTCCTCGAGCGTCAGCGGGACACCGGACACGAGCGTGCCTCCCCACTTCAGCGCCCGCAGTGCCTGCGCGCTGACGACGTCCGAGGGCGCGAACGTCAGCACGGCGTCGAAGCTGTCCTCCAGCGCCTCGCCGGGATCGGCCTGCGATGCATCGAAGACACGGTGCGCTCCGAGTTCCCGAGCGACCGCGAGGTGGTCGGCGCTGCGTGCGATCGCGGTGACCTCGGCGCCGGTCAGCAAGGCGAACTGCAACGCCAGGTGGCCCACGCCGCCGAGCCCGAAGACGGCGACGCGATCGCCCGGTCCGACGTCGAGCTTCGAGACCGCGCCGAATCCGGTGATGCCGGGGCAGAACAGGGGGGCGGCCTCGACGAGGTCGAGGTTGTCGGGCACGTGGTAGGTGTGGGCGGCGTTCGCGAGCATGTATTCGCCGTACCCGCCGTTGACGTGCTCGCCCGTGATGACCCGCTGGCGGCAGAGCTGCTCGCGTCCGCTCGTGCAGTACTCGCACTGTTCGCACGACCACCACAGCGGCTGCACGCCCACGCGGTCGCCCACGGCGAAGTCGCTGACGCCCTCGCCGATCTCGGAGACCACGCCCGTGACCTCGTGGCCGGGGATGATCGGGCTGATCGCGGGCACACCGCCTCCGACCCAGTCGCCCTCCACGAGGTGGAGGTTCGATCTGCAGACGCCGCAGCCGGCGACGGCGATGACGAGCTGCCCCGCGCCGGGCGTGGGGGCGGCCGTTTCACGCCACTGCAGCGGGTGCTCGGCCAGGGGAGCGGGGGTGTCTACCTCGTTCGCGAACATGGTTCCTCCAGAAGGATGGTCAGGTGCCGGTGGTGGCGACCGCCGCATCGAGCAGCGGCTGCTGCACGACGCCGTCGCGTATCAGGAACAGGTCGTCGGCGGTCAGCGATCCGCTCGCCGCGCCGCGCAGATCCTTGACGATGTCCCAGTGCACGGCCGAGCGGTTCACGCCGCCGCACTCGGGATAGGCGCGTCCCAGCGCGATGTGGACCGTGCCCAGGATCTTCTCGTCGATCAGCAGGTCTCCCGTGGGCGTGGCCAGCGCGGCGTTCGTGCCGATGCCGAGCTCGCCGACGCGACGCGCGCCGTCGTCGGAGTCGAGCAGGCCCCGCACGAAGTCGAGCCCCTCGGCTGCGCTCTCTCGGACGACCCGTCCGTCCTCGAATTCGAGATGCAGGTCGCGGATGTGCACGCCTGCGAACCAGAAGTCGCCGGGGAATGCGATCGCCCCGTTCACGTCGGTCTCGACGGGCGCGGTCGCGATCTCCCCGTCCGGCCAGTTCGCGCTGCCCGAGAACGGCACCCAGAAGCGGTGCGCGACGGGCAGCTCGAGATGGCCGTGCTCATCCCGGATGACGACGGTCCGCGTCGCGTCCAGCAGCGTGCACAGCGAGCCCATGCGCTCGCGTGCGGCGGTCCAGTCCGCGTCGAACGAGGCGATCCACTCCGTCAGGAGGGCATCCGCGTCCAGCCCGACGCTCGCGGCCCAGGCCGGCGTCGGCACGCGCACGAGAGCCCATCGCGTCTGCTCCCACCGGGCGGTGGAGACGATCCCCCGCCCGTGCCGGAGGGACGCGACCCGGGCCGGATCCGCGTCGACGACGGGTGAGGTCATCGCCCGGAAGGACACGTGCACGTCCGACCACTGCATGGCCGCCAGCTCGAGCGGGGGCGCCTGCTCCAGCTGGGCGGCGCTCGCCCAGCGCAGCGCGCTTTCGTCGAACCGCTCGTCGGTCGACAGCACCTGCGGCACCGCGCCGCGCCGCCAGCATTCGTCCACGAACGCCGCGACGGCGTCGATCGCCGTCGCATCCGTCGTGAAGACCGACACGCGGTCGCTCGACCCGATCGCGACGCCGTCCGCGACGAGCAGGGCGATCCGCCGCCAGTCGACGGGGCCCGCGCCGCTCATCGCGTCCTCCTGTGCTGCAGAGGGGCCAGGGACCGGTACAGCTCCACGAAGTCCTCGTGGTCGCGCTGCAGCACGTCCCGGCCCTGCCGGTCCGGCTCGACCGCGGCACGCGTTCCGACCCAGCGGCCCACGTCGGATGGGCGATCCACGGCGCCGACGCCGAGTGCCGCGAGGAACGCGTCGCCGTACGCCGCTCCCGCCGTGTCGGCGACCTCCTGCCTGAGCCCGGTCACGGCGGACACCGTGCCCACGATGTGAGGGTTCTTCGTGGCGCCGCCGATCGCGACGACGCGGGAGAGCTCCTGGCCCGCCCGGCGGAAGGTCAGGATGGCCTCGGCGATGGAGTGCCCGACGCCCTCCAGCACCGCCCGGGCGACGTCCGCCCTGGTGTGCTCGAGGCCCACGCCGACGATCGCCGCGCGGCTCAGCGGATCCTGGAACGGCGTGCGCTCGCCGGCGAAGTGGGGCAGTGCCAGCACGCCCCGCGCCCCGGGCTCGGACGCGTCGGCGAGCTCCAGCAGTCGGGCGAACGTGACGTCGTCCGCCTGGTCGGTGAGCGCGAGCAGGTCGGCGAGCCAGCGCGTGGCCGTGCCGGCGGTCGACGTCCCCGCGGCGAGCACGTACGTGCCCTCGAACACGAAGGGCGCCGCCCACAGCCCGTCCGCCGCCGCGGGCGTCTCGCCCACCCGGATGAAGTAGCCGCTGGAGCCGTACATGGCCATGAGGTCGCCGGATCCGACGACTCCGGATCCGACGGCCTCGGCGGGGGAGTCCGTGGTGCCGACGACGACGGGCACTCCCTCCGGAAGCCCGGTCTCCGCGGCGGCCGCGGGCGTCACGGCGCCGGCGATGCGGTCGCCCCACGCGATCCGCGGCAGGCGCCGCTCCTCGATGAAGTCCTCGCATCCGGCGACGTCCCAGCGCCCGCGCCGGAAGTCGTACAGCGGATGGAAGTAGCCCGCGGTGCCGTGGTCGATGACCACCTCGCCCGTGAGCTTGGCGACGAGCCACGACTGGCTCGTCATGAACCAGCGGGCGGCCCGCCAGACGTCGGGCTCCTCGTCCTTGATCCACGCGATCTTGGGGCCCGCGGACTGGCTGGTCAGCGTGTTCCCGCTGCGACGCAGGATCTCGTCCTCGCCCAGCCGCCGCGTGAGCGTCTCGATCTGCGCGCTCGCGCGGGTGTCGACGCCGTAGAGGATGGCGGGTCGCAGCGGACGCAGATCCTCGTCCGCCGCGACGACGCACGGACCGATCGCGCTGACGCCGATCCCCGCGACCTCGCCCGCGCGGGGATGCCTCATGAGCGCGTCGGCGACGTGGACGAGGTCGCCCCACCATACGGTCTCGGGATCGTGCTCGACCCGGCCGGGTGCCGGCGTCGAGATCTCGTGTCGGCGGCGGGCCTCGGCCAGCACGGCGCCCGTCTCGTCGACGAGCACCCCCTTCGTCTCGAAGGTGCCGATGTCGATGCCGACGAACATGTTCAGCGCACGCTCTTCACGACGCCCATGAGCTCGGCGACGCGACCGGACTCCGCGTCGTTCTCGAACCGCCCGTCCTTCTTGAAGAACGTGCCGACGATCGCGGCGTCCGCGTAGCGGAGGCTCTCGGCGATCGTGTCGGGCCGCACGCCGGTGTTGACGAACACGGGCACGTCGCCCGCGTGCTCCTTCACGATGCTGAGCGTCGAGGTGTCGGTCGGGGAGCCCGCCGTCAGGCCGGACACGCACAGCCCGTCCGGCACGCAGTTGAACACGGTCGACCTGGTGAGCTGCGCGATGTCGCGATCCGCCACGTAGGCCGCGGCCTCGGGCACGATGTTGAAGAGCAGTCGGACGTCGCTGCCGGACACCGCGAGGCGGTGGCGCGCGGTCCGTCCGACGTTCGTGTTCCACAACCCGAAGTCGCTCGCGTACACGCCCGTGAACACCTCGCGCACGAACGATGCGCCGGTGGCGACCGCGAGGTCGATCGACGCCACGGCGTCCCACAGCACGTTGACGCCGAACGGGACCTCGAGCTCGTCGCGGATCTCGCCGATCACCCGGGCCATCGAGATGGCCGTGATCGGCTCGGTCTGCGTGAGGTACGGGAGGCTGAACTCGTTCGAGATCAGGATGCCGTCCACCCCGCCTTCCTGGAGCGACGTGACCTCCCGGCGAGCGTGCTCGACGATCGCCGCCATGCCCGCCGTCCGGTCGTAGCCGGGGTCGCCGGGCAGCGCGGGCAGGTGGCACATGCCGATGATCGGCTTCGTCACGGGAAAGACTTCGTCGAGCCAGGTGCTCACGGGGTGGTACCGCCTTCTTGTGTCGCTTGTGGGGTGGGTCGTGTGCGCGGGTGGTCAGCTGCTCGGCAGGCGGGATGCGGCCCGCCATGCCTCGACGAAGCGCAGCAATGCCGTCGCGCCGGGATCGGGGATGCCGATGCTGCGCTCCTGGAGCCAGGACGCGCGGCCGCGTCGCGACTGGAGGTCCTTCGTGCTCTCGACGGCGTGCGCGGCCGCCGCGATCGCGCCGTCGACGGCGTCGTCGGCGCTCGCCCGGTCGCGCAGCGAGTCCGCGACGGCAGCGAGGCCGTCGTAGATCGTCTTGTCGCCGAGCTGGGTCTTGCCCCGCTGGGCGATGCTCGCGGCTGCCGCGGCGGCGAACTGCTGGGCATCCGAGATCGTGATGTCCGTCCTGTCCGCCCATGTGCGCGATCCGGCCAGCAGAGCGCCCGCGACGAGCGCGGCCATCGTCGACGGGTTCGCGTTGGCGAAGGCCTTCGCGCTCGCGCGCGCGACATCGGTCGGCGTGGCATCGACCGGCAGCTGCTCGAGCGCGGCGATGACTGCGCCCGAGCCGGCGGAGATGGTGATGCCGAGGTCGCCGTCGCCCAGCGCCTGGTCGAGGTCGCGCAGCTCGTCCGCCGAGTCGACGAGGATCGTCAGGCTGCCGCGGATCCGCTCGTTCAGTTCGATGGCGTTCATGTCATCCTTCCTGGAAGAACGGGGACTTCGCCGGCGCCTCGAGAAGCGCCAGGCGCTCGTCGTCGAGATCGAGCAGGGAGATCGACGCTCCGGCCATCTCGAGGCTCGTCGCGTACTCGCCGACGTAGTTCTTCGCGACCTCGATCCCGTGATCGGCCAGCACGCGGAACGCCTTCCGGTAGAGGACGTACAGCTCCTCCAGCGGGGTCGCGCCGAGACCGTTGACCAGGATGGCGACGCGCGCGCCCGTCGTGAGGCCGAGGTCGTCGATCAGGGCGGACACGATGTGCTCCGCGATCTCGTCTGCCGTCTCCAGCGGACCGCGCCGCGTGCCGGGCTCGCCGTGGATGCCGATGCCGATCTCCATCTCGCCGTCCGGCAGCTCGAAGCTCGGCTGGCCGGTCGTGGGCAGGATCGTCGGCGCCAGGCCGATGCCCATCGTCGCGGTGTGCTCGACCACGTCCTCGGCGATCGTGGCCACCTGCTCGAGCGTGTCGCCGCGCTCGGCGGCGGCGCCCGCGGCCTTGTACGCGAAGATGATGCCCGCGACCCCGCGGCGATCGTGCTTGCGCTCGTTCGGCTGGCTGGCGACGTCGTCGCGGCCCAGCACGGTCCGGGTCGGGATGTCCTCGAGCTCGGCGAGGTCGGCGGCGAGGTCGAAGTTGAAGACGTCGCCCCCGTAGTTGCCGTAGAGGTAGAGCACGCCGGCGCCGCCGTCGACGGCCTTGGTCGCCTGGAAGATCTGGTCGGAGCTGGGGGAGCTGAACACGTTGCCGATCGCGACGCCCGAGCACAGGCCGCGTCCCACGTAGCCTTTGAAGAGCGGCAGGTGGCCCGACCCTCCTCCCGTGACGATGCCCACCTTGCCCTGCTGTGGCGCGTCGGCGCGAACGAGGATCCGGATGTCGTCGCCCGGCGTCTTCACGAGGTCGGGGTGGGCGAGCAGGATCCCCTCGACGAACTCATCGACGAACGCTTCCGGCGCGTTGATGATCTTCTTCACGGCTGGGTGCCGTCCTTTCGGTTCTGGGTGGCGATCGCCACCGTCTCGCTCGTCGCCGGCGCGGGACGGACCCTCCGGCGTCTGAAGTCGATCTGGTCGAACACCATGACCGCGATGAGCAGCACGCCCTGCGCGATGGCGTACTCGTACGCGGACAGGCGCAGTGCCGTGAACCCGCTGGAGACCACCTGCAGCGTGAGCGTGGCGAGCACGACGCCGAGCACGGTCGCGAACCCGCCGTTCGGGTTGGTGCCGCCGAGCACGGTGATGACGATGGCGAGCAGCACGTAGCTGGAGCCGTAATCGGCGCTCGCCGAAGGGCTGCGCGCCAGGAAGACGAGCCCGGCGGTGGCGCCCAGCAGCCCGCTCACGACGTAGGTCAGCATGAGCGTCGACCGAGCGCTGATGCCCGAGTACCGGGCGGCTACCGGGTTGGCGCCCTGCAGCTGGATCTTTCGACCCAGCGGTGTGCGGTCGACGAGGATCGCCAGCACGGCCGCCACGACGAGCAGGATCAGAAACAGGACGGGGACACCCACGAGCGTGGCCTGGCCGATCGCGCGCAGCACGGGCGGGGCCCCGGAGATCGTGACGCCGCCGGTCCAGACCAGCGCGATGCCGTTGAACAGCTGCATCGTGCCGAGGGTGGTCAGGATCGGCGTCACACCGACGACGCTGATGAGGATGCCGTTCATGGCGCCCAGCAGGGCTCCCATCGCGATCCCCGCGAGGACGATCACGATCGAGAGCGACTCCGCGGTATCGGCGCCGGCGCCCGCGGAGATCGCGGTGAACAGCGACGAGACGGTGATCGCAGACACGTTCGCGATGGCCACGACCGACAGGTCGATGCCCCCCGTGAGCATCGCGATCATCATCGCCAGGGCGATGAGGCCGATCTCCGGTGACGCGACGCCGATGTTCTGGAGGTTGACGGGGTTGAGGAACACCCGCGGGTTCAGGACCGCGAAGATCGCGAACGTGACGACGAGGAGCACGATCATCCGCCCCGTCCCGCGCTGCACCTGGACGCGGGAGACGAGCGCGCTGAACCCGCCGTCGACCTTGTGGTTGGCCTCCTTGAGGCCGGTCGAGTCGCTCATGCGTGGCCCACCTCCTCCTGGATGACGATGGGTCGCGGTCTGCTGCGGACGGCCGCGAGCGCCTGGACGGTCACGCCGATGATGAGCAGCATGCCGACGGCCGCGCGCTGCCACGTGCTCGGGATGCCGATGAGCACGAGGTTGTTGTTGATGAGCTGCACCAGCACGACCCCGAGCGCGGTGCCGACCACCGAGCCCCGACCGCCGAAGATCGACGCTCCGCCGAGCACCACCGCAGCGATGATGTCCAGCTCGGTGCCCACCAGCGTCTGCGGATTCGCATTGCGGCCGAGGATCACCGAGATCATGCCGCCGAACGCCGCGAGGGCGCCGACCAGGACGTAGAGCAGCACCTGAGTGCGGACCACCTTGATGCCGACGCGGCGGGCCGCTTCGACGTCGCCGCCGATCGCGTAGATGCTGCGGCCGAACATCGTGTACTTGAGCATCCACCAGATGAGCACCGCGACGACCAGAACGGGCACCATCATGCCGTGCAGGTACCCGGCGCCGGGGATGTCGACGAGGTGGGCGTTGCCGGCGTCGGCGACGCTGGCGGGCAGCTTTCCCGCAGAGATGTACGTGGAGCCGACGTAGGTGAGCAGGATGCCTTTGATGACGCCCTGCGTGCCGAGTGTGACGATCAGCGTGGGCAGCCGGAAGCGCGCGATCACGACGCCGTTGAGCAGGCCCCACGCCGCGCCGATGACGAGCGCGATCGCGAAGATCCCGACGAGCGTCGGATCGAAGCTCGCCTCCGTAGACCACGCCACGGTCGTGTAGGCGGCGAAGATCGCGATGGCGGGGAACGACACGTCGATGCCGCCGGAGATCATGATGAGCAGCACCCCCAGTGCGAACACGAGCGGCACGAGCGAGCTGCGCACGAGCCCGAAGAACGTGCCGGGTGTGAAGAACGCGGGGCTGGCGATCGACATCGCGATGACGACGACGAGGATGACGGCGACGAGCACGCCCTCGTTGTTGGCGCCGCGCAGGCGACGGAGCGTCTCCATCAGGCGGTCATCCTCTCCTGGATCCGGTCGACGTCCATCTGCTCGCCGGCGAGCTCGGCCACGATCCGTCCGGCCCGCACGATCAGCACGCGGTGGCAGTTCGCGGCGAGCTCGGGGATGTCGTCGGAGATGACGACGATGCCCGTGCCGTGCGCCGCCTGGGCGCGGAGGATCCCGAAGATCTCCTCCTTGGAGCCGATGTCCACTCCGACGGTCGGGCCGTTGAGCATGAGGACGGAGGGATCGCGGTCGAGCCACTTGGCGATGACGACGCGCTGGGCGTTTCCGCCCGAGAGGCTGCGCACGGGAGCGTGCACGTTGGGCGCCTTGATCCGCAGGCGGGAGAACAGCCCCGCGATCGACTCCGCGATGCGGCGGCGATCGAGCAGGCGCGTGCGGGTGCGGTACGAGTCGAGCGACGCGGCCACCATGTTGTCCGCGATGGACTTCTCGAGGAACAGCCCCTGCGTGAGCCGGTCCTCGGGCACGTACCCGATGCCGGCGCGCACGCCGTCCGCGATGGAGCGGATCGTGCGTTGCCGGCCGTCCACCGTGATGGTCCCGGTGTCGGCGGGCGCGACGCCGAAGATGGCATCCGCGATCTCGCTGCGTCCGGACCCCAGCAGGCCCGTGATGCCGAGGATCTCGCCGGACGAGAGGGTGAAGCTGACGTCGCTGAACGCGTCCTTGCGTCCGAGGCCGTCGACCACCAGGAGGGGCTTCGCGTCGTCGGACAGCGGCTCGACGACGCGCTGGTCGTTGATGTCGCGACCCGTCATGGCCTTCGCGATCGACCGGGCGGTGTGCTCGGACGCGGGGCCGGACGCCACGACCTGGCCGTTGCGCAGCACCGTGACGCGCTGGGAGATCTGCAGCACCTCGTCGAGCTTGTGGCTGACGAACACGACGGCGACGCCGCGCTCCTGGAGGCGCTTGACCACCTCGAACAGGCGCCGCACCTCCGAGTGCGTGAGCGCGGTGGTCGGCTCGTCCATGATGAGCACCTTCGCGCTGCCGACGAGTGCGCGGCAGATCGCGATCAGCTGGCGGTCGGCGACGGACAGGGAGGCGACGTCGGCGTCGAGGTCGAGCTCCAAGCCGAGCGTGTCGACGACCCGCCGCGCCGACTCGCGGATGCGCCGGCGCGAGGAGAGCCGTCGCCGCGCGGCCAGCTCGTCGAGCATCGCGACGTTCTCTGCCGCGGTGAGATTGGGGAAGAGTGAGAAGTCCTGGTAGATCACCTGGACGCCCGCGCGGATCGCCTCGCTCGGCGTGGTGTGCGACAGCGGCTGGTCGTCGATCACCAGCACCCCGGAGTCGGGGCGCTCGACGCCGCTGATGACCTTGATCAGCGTGGACTTGCCGCTGCCGTTCTCTCCGGCCAGGCAGTGCACCTCACCGGGCTGGAGCGTCAACGAGACGCCGTCGAGTGCGCGGACGCCGCCGTAGGTCTTGACGATGTCCCGCACCTCGAGAACCGCGTTCTCGGATCCCATGTCGTACTCCCTCGTACCTGTCGCGGTCTCGGCCGTCGCGCGGAGGCACACGCTGCCGCGTGCCTCCGCGCGAACGGATGATGCGGATCAGAAGTCGTACTCGCCGACGTTCGACGCGTCGACCGCCACCCCGGCGTCGCCCGCGAAGACGTTCTCGAAGCCCTCGAGCTTGACGAGCGACTCGTAACCCGGGATGCCCAGGTCGGTGCCCTCTTCGACCGTGCCGCCGTCCGCCAGGATCTTCGCGATCGCCAGTTGGGCCTTGCCGGCGAGAGCCGGGTCCCAGAAGAAGATCTTGTCGATCGCGCCCGACTCGAGATAGCTGCCGGCGACCGAGGGGATCGAGGTGCCCATGACGCAGACGCTGTCGGTCTTGCCGGCCTCCTCCACCGCACGGGCGATGCCGACGACGTCGGTGCCCGCCGAGCCCTGGAAGCCCTTGATGTCGGGATACTTGGCGAGCAGCTCCTTCGCCTTGTTGTAGGCGACCTCCTCGTTCTCCTCGGACTCGATCGGGTCCTCCAGGCGGGTCATGCCCGTGTAGTTGGCCTCCTGGTTCTCGAGCGCGCCCGAGACCCACTCGCTGTGCGAGCCGTTCGTGAGGCGTCCGACGAACTGGACGTAGCCGCCCTCCTCGCCCATGCACTCGGCGAGGTTGTCCATGATCTGCGCGCCGTAGGCCGAGTTCTCGAAGCCCTCGATGTCGATGTCGGCGTTCTCGATGCCGGCCGCCTCGTGCGTGACGACGATGATGCCGGCGTCCCTCGCCTCGGCCAGCACGGATGCGACGCCCGCGACGTCGTTCGGGACGACCGTGATCGCCACGGGATCCTGCGCGATCAGGTTCTGGATGATGTCGACCTGGCCCTCGTTCGTCGCCTCGGCGGGGCCCTCCTGTCGAGCGTCGAGGCCGGTCTCCTCGGCCCACTCGTCCACGCCGACCTCCATGCGGTCGAACCAGCCGATGCCGGTGGCCTTGACGACCGTGACGTACGCACCGGCGGCGTCACCTCCGCCGCCCCCCGCGCCGCCGCTCTCCTCGGGCGTGCCGGCGGTGGTGCCGCAGCCCGCGAGGGCGAGCGCGGTGGTGGTCGCGAGCAACGCGATTGCAGGGCTCTTTCGCTTCATGTCCACTCCTTTGTGATCGGTCGCCGTGAGCAGGTGCCACGCTCGGGCGTGTCTTGGCGTGAACGTAGCGCGGTCTCGCGCATGAAGTCAATCGATATCGCGCAAGAAAATTCGACACCTGCGCATTTGCTGCGCAGAAACGCGCAGAACGCGCGATAGGGTTATGCGAAACCCGCGGAAGGGAGCGGCCGTGTCGCGCCAGGCTGAGATCGTCGAAATGCTCGTCGAGCAGGGATTTCAATCCGTCAGCACGCTTGCAGACGCGTTCGGTGTCACGCCGTCGACGGTGCGGCGCGATCTCGAGCAACTCGAGGCGCGCGACCTCGTGCAGCGTACGCATGGCGGCGCCCTGCCCGTGCGCCAGACCGACGCACCGTTCGACCTCAAGGAGACGTTGCATCGCCGCGAGAAGGTCGCGATCGGCAAGGCGATGGCCGACCGCATCCTCGACGGGCAGACGGTGCTGCTGGACAGCGGGACGACGACTCTCGAGGTGGCGCGCCACCTCTCGAGCTCTCGCGTCACCGTCGTGACGAACGACCTCCAGATCGGAATGGTCATCGCCGAGCGCCGCAGTGCCAACCTCGTGTTCATCGGGGGCGAGCTGCTCCCCAATGACGTCTCGATGTGGGGCCCGACCTCGGTGCAGCAGCTCCAGACGCTGCGCGTGAACGTCGCCGTCTTCGGCTGCGACACCGTCATGGACGACGGGCTCTACTCCACGTCCAGTTACGAGCTCGAGCTCAAGCGCACGATGCTGTCCATCGCGAGCGCGTCGTTCTTCGTCGCAGACAGCTCGAAGTTCGGCCGTGAGGCGCTGTTCAAGTGCTTCGATCTCGAGCCGTTCACCGCCGGCATCACCGACCAACGGCTCGACCCGATCCGCGCGGCGAACTTCCCCGTGCCGCTCATCCGCGCGGCCGCCTGAGCAGTCGCCGGCTCGGGGTCGTCAAGTCCCCTGCAGAGCGGGTCAGCCGTCCAGCACGATGCGCTCGAGAGCGTGCGTGAGCCAGGCGCAGTAGGCCTCGTGACTGAGGCCGCTGTCGTGGACGAGCTGGCGGTAGCCCTCCGCGCTGGCGAGGAACGCGATGCTCGCGGCTCGCACGTCGTGGGGCTGGTCGCCGCGCAGCATGCCGCGCGCGTCGAGCTCCTCCACCAGCAGGGCGAACTCGGCGAGGCGCCGCTCCTGGAGCGACTCCACGGTGCCGCGCAGGGCCGGCTCGGTGCGCGAGACGGCGCTGAGCGTCGCCCACAGACCGTGGCTGCGGCGGCTGATGTCCGCGGCCATCGCGACGAGGCTCGGGATGAGCTCGTCATCCGGGATCGCGCGGGTCTGCGCCCGGAAGTCCGGATCGTCGAGCATGGCGGACCGGTCTTCGGGGGCGCCGAGCCGGCGCTCCCATGCCGCCAGCAGCAGCTCGTGCTTGGCGCCCTGGAGCTTCACGGTCTCGACCGAGACCCCCGCCGCCGCCGCGATCGCGCCGAGCGTCGTGCCCGAGTAGCCGTTCTCGGTGAACTCGTCCGCCGCCGCATCGAGGACCTTCGCCCGGGTGGCGGCGGCCTGGGCGCCGCGGAGCTCGGAGCGATAGACGCGGGGGGTCGCTGGCATATTGACTACCTCTCCAGGTTGGTGAATACTCCGACATGTTATCCGATTTGAGAGGCGGACATCCCCATGACATCCATCCTGATCTGCTGCACTCCCGCCCAGGGGCACGTGGCGCCGCTGCTGGCGATCGCGACGCACCTGGCGGGCGAGGGCCACGACGTGCGCTTCCTCGGCGGGCGCGCCTACGCCGACCGCGTGCGCGCCGCCGGCCTCCCGTTCCTGCCGCTTCCCGAGGAGGGCGACCTGGACCTCGACCACGCCAACGAGGCCTATCCCGAGCGCGCCGCGCTGACGGGCCTGAAGGAGGTGCAGTGGTCGATGGTCAACCTGTTCGCCCGCCCGGCCGTGCACCAGGTGCGCGCGATCGATGCGGCGCTCGCCGAGCGCCCCGCCGACGTGGTCCTGGCGGATCTGATGTCGTTCGGCGCGATCCTGTACTGCGCCCGCCCGCGCTCCGAGCGGCTGCCGCTCATCCTGGTGAACATCGGGCCGCTGCAGACCGTCGACCCCGACTCGGCGCCGTTCGGCTTCGGGATGCCGCCGTTGCCCGCTCCGTTCGGACGGCTCCGCAACCGGCTGCTGCAGGCGATGTCGAAGCCGGTGTTCGCGCCGGTCGTGCGCGAGCTGCGGGAGGCGGGGGAGAAGGTCGGCGTGCACCTCCCCGACGACTTCGTGTTCGGCGACCTGCCGACCGCGACGGATCGGGTCATCCAGCTCACCGTGCCCGCCTTCGAGTACCCGCGGCCGACGATCCCCGACACCGTGCGCTTCATCGGGCCGGTGTCGCGCGGAGCGACCGCGCCGCTGCCCGAATGGTGGGACGACCTGGACGGATCGCGCCCCGTCGTTCACGTCAGCCAGGGCACGGTCGCCAACAACGACCTGGATCAGCTCGTGCGACCGACGATCGACGCGCTCGCCGACGAGGACGTGCTGCTCGTGATCGCCACGGGCGGGCGTCCCGTGGCCGGGCTCGGCCCGCTGCCCGCCAACGTCCGCGCGGCGGAGTACCTGCCGTACGACGATCTGTTCCCGAAGCTGGCGGCGTTCGTCTCGAACGGCGGCTACGGCGGACTGCACTTCGCGCTGCGTCACGGCGTTCCGATCGTCGCGGCCGGCACGACCGAGGACAAGATGGAGACGACCGCGCGCGTGGCGTGGTCCGGCACGGGGATCAACCTGAAGACCCGCAGCCCGAAGCCCGCCGCCGTGCGCCGCGCGGTGCGGCGCGTGCTCGGCGACCCGCGCTACCGCGAGGCCGCCGCGCGCATCGGCAGCGACATCGCGGCGGCGCCCGGGCTCGCCGGCGTCGAGGCGGTCATCGCCGAGCTGGTCCCTCGGGCGGCGGACCGGGTGAGGGACTGAGGCTCCCGGAGAGCGCCGTGCCCATCGCGTCCGCCGCGATGCGATAGTGATCACGCGCGCGTCGCGCGCGATCGAAAGGGAGCCCATGGCCCGGATGTCCTCGCCGCACGTCCGCCGCACGATCGCCGGGCACGGGGTGCTGCCGCGCGAGCGTCCGCTCTCGCGGGCGCTCCGGGCGCTGGGCGTCGCCGCGACCGTCGTGCTCGTCGCGACGGCCGGAGTGGTCGCCTACGGCTATCACGACCTCGCGTCCGCCTTCGCCGAGGACGCCGAGGACCTGGGGCACCCCGCGCCGCCCGACATCGCGGCGCTGGTCGACGACGAGGGCGTCGATCTGCTGCTCACGGGCATCGACGTGTGCGAGTGGGACTCGCACGAGAAGTTCGGCAAGAGGTGCCCGGACGACCGGTCCCGCTACGGCGAGGACGGCCGGGAGCTGGACGCGGGGCGCAACGACGTGAACCTGCTCGTGCACGTCTCGCCCGAACCGCGCCGGATCACCGCGATCGCGTTCCCCCGCGACCTGCGGATCCCGACGCCCGAGTGCGACGACGGAGCGGGCCATGTCACCGCCGCGTCCACGACCCGGCTGATCAACGAGCAGTATGCCGCGGGCGGCCTCGCGTGCGTCGCGAGGACGATCGACGGCATCACCGAGAGCCACGACCCGGCCCTCGGCATCGAGTACGCCGCCACGGTCACGTGGAACGGCGTGATCGAGATCACGAACGCGATCGGCGGCGTCGAGGTGTGCGTGGACGAGGGCATCGACGATGCGCAGGCGGGGATGCTCCACCTGGAGCCCGGCCCGCACACCCTCGCCGGCGAGCAGGCGCTCGCGTTCCTCCGGTCGAGGTACGGCGTCGGCGACAAGGGCGACCTGACGCGCATCAGCAACCAGCAGGTGTACATGTCCGCGCTCGCCCGGAAGCTGACCAGCGAGGGCGTGCTCACCGATCCGGCCACGCTGCTCACGCTCGCCCGCACGACGCTGCGCAACGTGGATCCGAGCACGAGCCTCGCGAACCCCGTCACGCTCGTGCAGATCGGCCTCGCGGTGAAGGACGTGCCGACCTCCGACATCACGTTCGTGCAGTACCCGGTGATCGAGGATCCGACCAACCGCAACCACGTCGTGCCGGATGACGACGCCGCGGCGGCGATGTTCCGCGCGATCGCGGACAACGCGTCGCTGACTCCCGTGCCCGCGTCGCCGACCGCGACAGACGGGCCGGAGCCGAGCGACGAGCCGGCGCCCGGCAGCGTGGTGGCGGCGCCCGGCCGGTCCGCGGACGACAAGAGCTGTGCCCAGGGGCGCGGGTTCGGCGGCTAGCCCCACACTTCCTGTTCCACATCACCCATCCGGAGGGCAGTGCGATCGATATCGCGGGCAACGACATCACGCGGCTTCTGAGCCTCGTCCTCGGCGCGTCCCTGCTCGCACCGAGCCGGGTTCGCGCGGCATCGCACTCGGCGGTCGCCGCATGAGCCGCATCGCGGTCGCCGGCGGCACCGGCACCGTGGGCAGGCACGTCATCCGGGCCGCGCAGCGCGCCGGGCACGAGACCGTGACGATCACACGCTCGACCGGCATCGACCTGATCACGGGGGTTGGCCTGGCCGCGGCGCTGGAGGGCGTGGACGTTGTGATCGACGTGTCGTCGATCGCGACGCTGTCGACCAGGGCCTCCATCTCGTTCTTCGACACCGTGACGCGGAACCTCCTGGCGGCCGAGCGCGCGGCCGGGGTCGGGCATCACGTGGCGCTCTCGATCGTGGGGGCCGCGAAGTCGACCTCGGGCTACTACGCGGGCAAGGCCGCGCAGGAGCGCCTGCTCATGGCCTCGGGTGATCGATGGTCGATCCTGCGGGCGACGCAGTTCCACGAGTTCGCGGCGCAGATGGTCGGCCGCGGCGCGATGCTCGGGATGATCGTGGTGCCGAAGATGCTCTCGCAGCCGGTCGCGGCCGCCGAGGTCGGCGCCGAGCTGGTGCGGATCGCCGAGGGCGCGCCGGTCGGGCTCGCGCAGGATCTCGGAGGGCCCGGCGTCGAGCGCATGGCCGACATGGTGCGCCGCTATCTCCGCGCCTCCGGCCGGAAGGGCCGCGTCCTGGAGGTGCGGATACCGGGATCGATGGGCCGCGTGAGCGCCGACGGCTCGCTGCTGACGGGCCCGGACGCGAGGCGCGGGACCCAGACCTTCGACGAATGGCTCGAGCACGCCGGGGCGTGAGCGATGTGTGGAGGGGCTGACGGGAATCGAACCCGCGCTGTCTGCTTGGGAAGCAGAAGTTCTGCCATTGAACTACAGCCCCGTACGCGCCGAAGCGCGCGAGGGCCAGCATAACAGCGACCTCGGCCGAACCCGTTCGCGCCGGCCCCAGGCGTGGGAGCCGGCGCGAACGGGTCGCCGGCGGCTACTTCTTGCCGCCGGTCAGCGCGCGAGTGATCCTGTTCAGGACCAGCAGCGCGCCGACGGCGATGCCCGCGGCGACCCACGGCTTGCGGCGCACGAACGACTTCGCCTCGGTGAGGGCCGCACCCGCATCCTGCTCCGAGACCCACTCCGACGCGTGCTTGAGGCCCGCGGAGGCCTTGTCCGCCAGGTCCTTGGCGACGCCGTCGTTCGGGGCGAGCGCCTCGACCTTCTCGCCGGCCTGACGGAGTCCCTCCGCCACCTTCTGCTGCGCGACATTGGGCTCCGTCAGATAGCTGCCACCCGTCTCGGGCGTGGCATCCTGCGACTCGGCCGCATCGGCCGCTGCCTCCGCCGCGGCCGGCGGCGTCGAAGTCGAGTGCGCCACCGTCGCCGGCGTCACCGCGGGGGCGTCGTCCGTGCTGGGGGTGGTGGGTGTCTGACCCGAGTTCTGCGACATGCGCGTCTCCCTTCCGTTGGGGATCACTGATCCTCCGATGTCATCACCTCCGGCCCGGATCCGCCTCCCGCTTGACGTCGCGCCCGCCGTGTGTCACGCGAGGACGGCGCCCGCGCGCCGCCCTCTAGGCTGGTCCCGTGCTGCTCTCGGATCGCGACATCAAGGACGAGCTCGACTCCGGCCGCGTGGGCCTGGACCCGTACGACCCGGCGATGGTCCAGCCGTCCAGCGTGGACGTGCGGCTCGACCGGTACTTCCGGCTGTTCGACAACCACAAGTACCCCTTCATCGACCCGTCGGAGGATCAGCCCGATCTGACGCACCTGGTCGAGGTCGCGCCGGACGAGGCGTTCATCCTGCACCCCGGCGAGTTCGTGCTGGGCTCGACGTTCGAGGCCGTCACGCTGCCGGACGACGTCGCCGCGCGACTCGAGGGCAAGTCGTCGCTCGGCCGCCTCGGGCTGCTGACCCACTCGACGGCGGGCTTCATCGACCCGGGCTTCTCGGGCCATGTGACCCTCGAGCTGTCCAACGTCGCGACGCTGCCGATCAAGCTGTGGCCGGGCATGAAGATCGGCCAGCTCTGCTTCTTCCGACTCACCTCGCCCGCCGAGAACCCCTACGGCTCGGGCGCCTACGGCAACCGGTACCAGGGCCAGCGCGGCCCGACCGCGTCGCGGTCGTTCCAGAGCTTCCACCGCACGGACGTCTCGGTGACGGACGCGGGCTCCGTCGGATCCTGATCCGCGGACGCTCGACCACGCGCGCTCACCCGGCGACCGGGACGTCAGGAGACCGGCGCATGAAGCCCCGCCCGGTCTCGGCGGAAGGCTCGGTGAACGGCGCCTGAACAATGCCGGGGCGGGCATATTCGGCCGGATGGCGGGTGTCAGGCTGGAGCGTTCGATCCCTCGAAGAGCAGTGCGATCGACGCGAGAGGGGGATCCCATGACCGTTCCCGAGACCCGCGCCTACGAGCTCGTGGTGCTGGACATGGCCGGTACGACGGTCCGCGACGACGGCGTCGTCGAGCGGGCCTTCGAGCGTGCGCACCAGCGCACGGGAGTCGCGGACAGGATGAGCTGGGACGACGCGCTGCAGTACGTCCGCGCCACCATGGGCCAGTCGAAGTTCGACGTGTTCACGCACCTGGCCGGCGGCGACACCGCGCGCGCGGCCGAGGCGACCGCCGCGTTCGAGCGCGCGTATGCCGAGCTGATCGGCGAGGACGGCGTCGAGCCCATCCCCGGCGCCCGCGAGCTGCTCGAGGACCTGCGCGAGTCCGGCATCGGGGTCGTGCTCACCACGGGCTTCGCGCCCGTCACGCGCGACGCGATCATCGACGGCCTCGGCTGGGGCGACCTGGTGGACGCCGCCCTGTCGCCCGCCGACGTGGGACGCGGGCGCCCGGCCCCCGACCTCGTGCTCGGCGCGGCGCTGCTCGGCCAGGTGTCGGGCGTCGCGGCGATCGCGGTGGCCGGCGACACCGCGAGCGACATCGGCGCGGGCTTGGCCGCGGGTGCCGGCCTGGTCGTCGGCGTGCTGAGCGGCGCCCACGACCGCGCGACCCTCGAGGCCGCCGGTGCGCACGCCGTGATCGACGACGTCACCGGCCTGCGCGCGCTGCTGGGCCTGCCGGCCGCGGCCGGCATCCCCGCCTCCGGTGGTGTCTGACATGGCGTCGCCGGCCCTCACCCCGACGACCCCGGCCACCCGCGACGTCGTCCTCGTGCCCCCGGCGATCGCCATGGTCTGGACCGGCGCGGGCCGCCCGCACGAGATCGTCGCCGTGCCCGGCGTCGTGCTGGGGGCGGGGGAGACGCTCGTCGCCATCGAGCTCGCGACGGTCTGCGGATCCGACGTCCACACCGTGGAGGGGCACCGCGCGGCGCCGGCGCCGCTCGTGCTCGGCCACGAGTACGTCGGCCGCGTGATCGAGGTCGCGGACGGCGTGCGCGCGGTCGACGGCGCGCACGTGCAGGTGGGTGACCGGGTGGTGTGGTCGATCATGGCGAGCTGCCGCGAGTGCGACCGCTGCCGTCGAGGCCTGCCGCAGAAGTGCCGCGCCGTCCTGAAGTACGGGCACGAGCGCATCCAGACCCACTGGGAGCTCACCGGCGGCTTCGCCACGCACGCGCACCTGCGCGCGGGCACCGCGATCGTGCGCGTCGGCGAGAGCCTGCGCGCCGAGGTGCTCGCGCCCGCGGCGTGCGGCGGCGCGACGGCGTGGGCCGCCCTCGCCCGGGCGGACGAGGTCGCCGATGTCGACGGCGCGACCGTGCTCATCCTGGGCGCCGGCCTCATCGGCCTCAGCGCGTGCGCCATGGCGACCGATCGCGGCGCGACCGTCGTGGTCGCGGATCCGGATCCCGCGCGCCGCGCGCTGGCCGTGCGGTTCGGAGCGGCGCAGGTCGCGGATCCGCGCGACGTGCGGGCGCTGACCGCCGCGCTCGCCGCGACCGGATCGCCCGAGTACGACATCGTTCTGGAGGCGTCCGGCTCGCCCCGCGCCGTGCAGGCCGCGCTCGAGGTCGTGGGCGTCGGGGGAGTCGTGGTGCTCGTCGGCAGCGTGTTCCCCACCGAGCCGCTCCCCGTCGACCCCGAGCGCCTCGTGCGCGGCCTGATCACGATCCGCGGCGTGCACAACTACGCCCCGCGCGACCTCGACGCCGCCGTGCGCTACCTGCGCGACCGCGGCGCGGCGCGTCCGTTCGAGGAGCTCGTCAGCGCGCGCTACCCGCTGGCCCAGATCGACCAGGCGCTCGCCGCGGCGTCCGCCGGCAGGGCCGTGCGCGTCGGGGTGGATCCGCGGGACGCGCACCGGCGCTGCTGAGCCGACTCGACCTCAGCCCCGGTCGCGTGCCTGCAGCAGATCCTCGAGCACGTCGGGGACGTTCGTGATGATGCCGTCGACGTCCCAGTCGAGCAGGCGCGTCATGGTCGGCACGTCGTTCACCGTCCAGACGTTGACGTCCAGACCGAGCTCGTGCACGGCGACGATGTAAGCCTCGCTGGTCTGGCCCGAGCCGGGGTTGATCTGGTCGGCCCACTCGGCGTAGGCGGGCAGCTCGGCGATCGCGGGCGCGCCGAGCAGGCCCACGGGCGTCTCGGGCGCGAGGCCGGCGTATGTCTTCATCGAGTCCCAGTCGAAGCTCTGCACCGACAGGCGGCCGCTCGCGAGCGCCGACGGCACATACCCCGGGAACGACGCGAACACGTCGATGACCTTCTGCTCCACGCCCGGGTACAGCTCGGGCGACTTCAGCTCCATGATGATGCCCGCGCGGCTCTTCCGGACCTGCTCGACCATCTGGGCGAGGGTCGGCACGGGCTCGCCGGCGAACTCCGGGCCGAACCACAAGCCCGCGTCGAGCCGCGCGATCTCCGCGAGGGTGAAGTCCTTCACGTTCCACGGCGCCCGGTCGGGGAAGACCTGCTCGACGTCCGTCGTGCGGGTCAGCGTGGTGTCGTGCATCAGGATCGCCTCGCCGTCCTTCGTGAGCTGGACGTCCGACTCGATCCAGGTCGCGCCCTGGTCGATGCCGACCTGGAACGCGGCGAGGGTGTTCTCGGGGGCGTACGCGGATGCGCCGCGGTGGGCGGTGGTGACGACCGAGACCTTTTCGGGCTGGGTGGCGAGCGCCGGAGTCGAGGCGCCCGCGAGGGCGAGGCCCCCGAGTGCGGCGCTGGTGGCGAGGTGGCGGATGCGCATGACTGCTCCGTTCGCTGGGGAGGTGAACTCCTCCCACGCTCCCGGCCGCGCGTGGCTCCCGGATGACCCCAGGCTGGCGTCCCGGCGACGACTCGCCCGGGCGGGTGGCGACCGGATGACATCCGGACGACCATCCGGAGAGAAGCCGTGTCAGCCCTTGACGTCCCCGTCGACGTAGGCCCAGCGTCCGCCGCGCCGTTCGAAGCGGCTGCGCTCGGACAGGGCGCCGAGGCCGAGTGCCGTCTCGTAGACGGCGACGAACTCGACCTCGTCGCCCGCGGCCTCGACGATCTCGAGCCCGGTCCACACGAGACCGTCCTCGAAGTCGACGGTCTTCGGGCGCGTGCGCGGATGCCACGTGCGCAGCAGGTACTCGGCGTCGCGCCGGGCGAACGCGCTGTACCGCGAGCGCATCAGCTCCTCGGGCGTCTCGGCCGGGCGCGCGCCGACGTGCAGCGCGCCGCAGCAGGCAGGGTAGGCGCGCCCGGAACCGCACGGGCAGGGATCGAGCAGGCTCATCTGATCAGGGTAGGCGCGGGGAAAGCGCGAAGGCCGCGCCCCTGGGGGGACGCGGCCTTCGCGGAGGGCTGGTTCAGCCGACCTTCTTCCAGGGACCGTGCTTGTCGCCCGGCGCCTGGTTGCGGGTCCACCACTTCGCCTCGTACGTGGCGCCCTTGTAGGTCACCGTGTCACCGGCGTTGAAGATGCGCGACGCGGTCCACGCGGGGACCCCGTTCGCGTCCTCGACGCCGAGCTCCTGCCAGGGGCCGTTCACGTCGCCCGGCTTCTGGCCCTTGGTCCACCACGTCGCGAGCCACGTGGCGCCCTTGTAGGTGACCTTCTCGCCGCCCGTGTACACGGTCTTGGCGTCCCAGGCCGGCAGCGCGGGCGCGTTGGAGGCGCGCTTGACCGCGACGGTCATCGTGCCCTTCTTCGCGTCCTGCTGCGTGACCGTGATGGACGTGCCCGTCCCGGCGACGCGGACCGAGTTCTGCGGGTTGGCCTCGTCGTAGTACGCGTTCGGGTCGGTGTCGTCGAACGTCGGCAGCGCCTTCTGCGCGCCCACCTTCAGCGTCGTCAGGCCGGCCTCGGTCTCGCGGTGCAGCGAGATCGGGTCGGTCTTCTGCAGTCCGAACGTGGCGTCGTACGCCTGGATCCGGTTGCGGGCGACCGTGCCGTCCGACCACTTCAGGGCCTTTGCGCGGGCGTCGACCGGAAGGGCCTCGCCGCCGCCGGGGTGCCCCGACGTGTTGTTGTCGGCGTACAGGCTGTTCACGTACCAGACCAGCAGGCCGTCCTGGTAGGGGAAGTGCTCGACCTTGTCGGGTGCCGTGAGCGACCAGCCGAAGTTGTACGGTCCGGTCTGCAGCGTGGTGTCGTAGCCGCCGTACACGCGGTTCTCCGCGATGTAGTAGTGGCCGTACGGCTGCAGGTAGCCGCCGTTCTCGAGTCGCTCGAAGCCCTCGAGGGTCCAGTCGCTCGCGCCGTCGTCGGTCACGAGCGCGTCGCCCACCGCGATGTCGTCGACCTGGAAGCCCGGACGGGTCTCGGCGACGTCGGTCCAGTAGTGGAAGCGGATCTGCGCGGTCTCGCCCGCAAACGCCGACAGGTCCGCGGTGAGCGCCGTCCAGCCGTCCGTCACGCCCGTGATGCCGAAGCCCGGGTTCTGGCCGTTGGGGTCGGTCGTGGTGGAGAGGTTCGTCGCCACGGGCGTCCAGGTCGTGCCGTCGGTGGAAGCCTCGAGATAGGCGTAGTCCCAGTCCTTCTCGATGTCGAAGCTCACCTGCGCGGTCAGCGTGCCGCCCGCGGGAACCGTGAACTCCGGGCTCGTCGCGGTCACGTCGAGGTTGTCGCCGGCGCCCGAGTAGAGGTGCTGGGTTCCCTCGGCGGCCTCGCCGACCTCGATGAACTGCTCGCCGTCCGGCAGGTCGACGATCGCGGCCTGTGCTCCCAGGGTGTTGGCGTGGAAGGCCGGGCCGAGCTTGACGGTGCCGTCCGCCTCCGGCTCCACGACCTCGAAGTCGAGCCAGCCGAGGAACAGCTTCTCGCTCGGGCCCATGTGGTTCGGTGTGGTGCCGATCGACCCCTCGCCGTGGCCGAGCCACGAGCCCGAGCTCATCAGCGTCCAGAACGCGGTGCCGTTGTCGCCGCCGGCCGTGTCGTAGTAGTCCGGCAGGCCGAGGTCGTGGCCGAACTCGTGCGCGAAGACGCCGAGGCCGCCGTTCTCCGGCTCGGTCGTGTAGTCGCGGATCCAGATGTCGGTGTCGCCGATCTTGATGCCGCCGAGCTTCGCGTACGCGGCCGGGCCGACCCGGTAGGTGCCGGCCTGGTTCGCCGCCCAGCGGTGAGACCAGATGGCGTCTGTGGGAGCCCCGGCCTCCTCGCCCTCGCCGGCGTGCACGGCCTGGAAGTGGTCGATGTAGCCGTCGGGCTCGTTGATGATGCCGTCGCCGTCGGCGTCGTAGCGGTCCCAGATGTCGTAGGACTGCAGCTCGGCGACGATCTCGGCCTGCGTCTTGCCGGCCGCGACCTGCGCGGCGTACCAGGCGTTCGCGGCGTCCTGGATGAACTTCGTCATCGTGACGTTGGACTCGCCGAGGTCCTCGCCCGTCTCCGGGTCGAACTCGTTCTTCCCGTAGGTCGCGGCCGCGCCGGGCAGCGTCACCCAGTCGCTGACCGCGCCTTCGAGATCGAACCGTCCCGAAGACATCTCGTCGTAGACGTCCTTGAACGACTCGCCCTCGCCGAAGAACATGTCCTCGAAGTGCGCCTTAGAGAAGTCCGGCAGCCAGTAGGTCGAGTTGTCCTTGCGGCCGGGCTCGGGGATGGTGTTGTGCGCCTGGTCGGCGTACTCGGCCAGGATCGTGAAGAGCTGCGCCGTCTCGGACGTGCCGTACTCGACGTACTGCCCGGGCTTGAGCTCGACGACCCGGCTCTTGTGCTTGTCCTTGCCGCGGGTCTTCACCTGGGCCTCACCGGTGGCGACGAGCTCGGCCGCCTTCTGCTTCGTCGCGGCGTGCTTGTCGGCGAGGGCGTCGGGTCGATCGTGGCGCTGCGACTCGGCGTGCGTCTCGGCCTCGGGGGCCGGCGCCGGCGCCGCGGACGCCGCGCTCGGCACGAGGAGCGCGCTCGTCAGCAGGATCGCTGCCGTGCCGAGCGCGCAGGTGGTGCGTGTCTTCACTTTTCCTCCGGGGAGTAGGACGATCGGGGTCGGATGACCGCCGATCCGGCCGTGCGAATGCCTGCGGCATCGGTGGGGATGCACAGCTGATCACAGCACTTTCGCAGGTTTGTGTTTCGGAGGTGTGAATGCTTCGTGCGCGCGAAGCAGGATGGGGAGCTGTCCCCATCCTGCTTGCCATATCGCGCGGGCGGATCTAGCAGGCGCGGTGAGCGTGCGGACCGAAGCGGTGGTGCCCCGGCTCGAACCCGTGCGGGCCGAATCCGCGGCGGCCGCGGCCGTGCTCGCCGTGCTCGCACTCGCCGTGCGCGCGGGCGTGGACGCGGTGCGCGAACCCGTGCCGGCGCCCGCGGACGCCGAACCGCAGCGCGTCGTCGTCGTCGCCGCCGAGCTCGCGCGCGATCGCCTCGAGCGTGCGGCGGGTGGTGACGAAGTCCTCGGCCGGCACGGCGCCGGCGACGCGCTCGCGCACGGCGTCGACCTCGGCGGCGAGGCGCTCCTTCGCGGCGCGGCCCTCGTCGGTCAGGGTCCAGCGGCCGTCGGACGCGGAGATCCAGCCCAGTTCGGCCAGGCGCACGAGGCGCTTGGGCCGGCGTGCGAGCCGCTCGCGCAGGCGCTCCGCGAGCGGCTCATCGACCGAGCCGTCGAGCGCGTTCAGGATCATCCAGTCGCGGCGGTCGATCGGCTCGTCGTCGAACGCGGCCGCGAACTCGCGGCTGATGAGGCCGTCGACGGCGCGCAGCCAGAAGCCGAGCGGGCGTCGGTCGTGGATGGGGGAGTCGGTGTCGTGGGTCTCCATGGGAGTCCTCCTCTGTTGTATGTCTCTTTGCATGTATATGCAGAATGACATGAAAGCGGAGTGCATGTCAAGTCACATGTATCGTGGGGGCATGGTCGAGAACGCCGATCCCGTGGCCCGGATCGCCGAGGCGCTCGGACGCCTGCGGATGGCGGGGCGCCCCGGCGGGCGCGAGGGATTCCCCGGCCGCGGCCCGTGGGATCTCGGCTCGCACGGCCGTCACGGCCACGAGCACACCTCGCACGGCCACGGCCACGGCGGCCCGCACGGCGGCCCCCTGGGTCGCGGGATGGCGCGGCTGCGCCTGCTCGAGGTGCTCGCCCGCTCCGCTGGACCGCAGCCCGTGGGCGCGCTCGCCGAGGCGCTCGGCGTGGATCAGCCCCGGGCGAGTCGGCTGGTGCAGGCCGCGGTCGAGATGGGCCTCGCCCGACGCGAGGCGGATCCGTCGGATGCGCGCCGCACGCTGGTCGCGCTCACGGAGCAGGGTCGCGCGATCGTCGACCGCAGCCGCGGCGCGCGGGCCGACGCGGTCGCCGACGCGCTCGACGGCTTCACGGCCGCCGAGCGTGCCCAGCTCGCGGATCTCCTGACGCGCCTCGCCGACGCCTGGCCCCGCTGACCGCGACCCCTTCGCCGAAAGGACGTGTTCTCAACGAGGGCACGCCGTTTCGCGGTCGAAATGGCATGTCCTCGCTCAGAGCACGTGTTCTCGGGGGGAGGGGTGGTGCCCCGGAGGATCAGAGCCGGACGTGCTTCGGCAGGCGCACGAACAGCAGCAGCACGAGGCCGACGAGCAGCACCAGCGCGATGCCGAGCACGCCCCACACGGTCGAGCCGGCGAGGGCGATGAACAGCGTCCACGCGGCGGGAGCGAGGAAGCTCGCGACCCGGCCGGTGGTGGCGTAGAGGCCGAAGATCTCGCCCTGCATGCCGTCCGGCGTGACGCGCGCCAGAAGAGCGCGACTCGCGGCCTGCGCGGGGCCCACGAACGCCGACAGCAGCAGTCCGCAGATCCAGAACACGATCGTGCCGACGTCGCGCAGCACGAACACCACGAGGGCCATCGCCACGAGACCCGTGAGCGCGAACACGATCACCGAGCGCGATCCGAAGCGGTCGTCGAAGCGCCCCGCGACGATCGTGGAGACGCCCGCGACGAGGTTCGCCGCGATGCCGAAGATCATCACCTCGTTGCTCGTGAAGTGGAACGCGACGGCGGCCAGCACGCCGCCGAACGCGAACACGCCGGCGAGGCCGTCGCGATACACGGCGGATGCGAGCAGGAACCAGAACGTCGGGCGGTGGTTGCGGAACAGCCCGATCAGGTCCTGCACGAGCACGACGTAGCTGCGGAAGAACCCGACGCGCTGCGCGGCCCGGTGCGCCGGCGCCTCCGGCACGTTCAGCACGAGCGGGATCGCGAAGATCAGTGTCCACACGGCGCAGCCGACCGCGATCACGCGATACGCCATTCCGTTGGACGTGTCCATCCCGAACCAGTCCAGCTGCGTGACGGCGACGACGACGGTGAGCGCCAGGATGCCGCCGATGTAGCCGAGGCCCCAGCCGAGGCCCGACACCTTGCCGATCGTGCGGGGCGTGGACACCTCGACGAGCATCGCGTTGTAGTTGACGCCCGCGATCTCGGAGACGACCGCCCCGAGCGCCAGCGTGATCGCGCCGAACCAGAAGAACGACGGATCGGCCTGCACGAAGAACAGCGTGAACTGGACGATCGCGAGCCCCGCGGTCGCGGCGACGAGCCAGCGCTTCTTGCGCCCGCTCGCGTCGGCGCGCTGCCCGAGCACCGGCGCGAGCAGCAGGATCAGGATGCCCGCGAGCGTCGTCGCGAGTCCGTAGCCGCTCGTGAGGTCGGCGAGCGCGCGCTCCTTGGCGGGATCGGCGTCGGGCAGGGCCGCGAGATCCGGCGCGAGGAAGCTGTCGGAGACGAGATAGAGCGACGCCCACACGAACGTGAGGATCACGGAGTTGAAGGGCTGCGTCGCCCAGTCCCACAGGGCCCACGACCACACGCGCTTGCGCGGGACGGGCTGCTCCTGCAGCTCCCCGCCGGCGGCGACCAGCGAGCGGCTGTCGGCCACGGTGCGCGGCGTGAGATGGGACGAGTCGTGCTCGGGCGTCATGCCACGAGGCTAGGGCCGCGCGGTGAACATCCGGTGCTCCGACACAGCGGCCAAACTTGAGCCGATCCGTATCAAGTTCGATTGACAGCGTGCACGGGTCTTTGTATCGTTGAGTGAGCGCGGCTCAAGTCGCGCGCCAGCTTGACTCAGCGTCCAGCAGAAGGAGCAGAACATGGCACGTGCTGTGGGTATCGACCTCGGAACGACCAACTCGGTCGTCAGCGTCCTCGAGGGCGGTGAGCCGAAGGTCATCGCCAACGCCGAGGGCTTCCGCACGACCCCGTCGGTGGTCGCGTTCACCAAGGACGGCGAGGTGCTGGTCGGCGAGACCGCCAAGCGCCAGGCTGTCACCAACGTCGACCGCACGATCGCGTCGGTCAAGCGCCACATCGGCACCGACTGGTCGTTCGACGTCGACGGCAAGAAGTACACGCCGCAGGAGATCTCGGCGCGCATCCTCATGAAGCTCAAGCGCGACGCCGAGCAGTACCTCGGCGACACCGTGACCGACGCGGTCATCACGGTCCCCGCGTACTTCAACGACGCCGAGCGCCAGGCCACGAAGGACGCGGGCGAGATCGCCGGCCTCAACGTGCTGCGCATCATCAACGAGCCCACCGCGGCGGCGCTGGCCTACGGCCTCGACCGCGGCAAGGAGGACGAGCTCATCCTGGTCTTCGACCTCGGCGGCGGCACGTTCGACGTGTCCCTGCTCGAGGTGGGCAAGGACGACGACTTCTCGACCATCCAGGTGCGCTCCACCGCCGGCGACAACCGCCTCGGCGGCGACGACTGGGACCAGCGCATCGTCGACCACCTGATCAAGCAGTTCAAGGACACGACGGGCGTCGACGTCTCGGGCGACAAGATCGCCCTGCAGCGCCTCAAGGAGGCCGCGGAGCAGGCGAAGAAGGAGCTGTCCTCGTCGACGAGCACCTCGATCAACCTGCCGTACCTGTCGCTGACCGAGTCCGGCCCGGTGTCGCTGTCGGAGACGCTCTCGCGCGCCAAGTTCGAGGAGCTCACGAAGGACCTGCTCGAGCGCACCAAGAAGCCGTTCGAGGACGTCATCCGCGAGGCCGGCATCAAGGTCGACGACATCGCGCACGTCGTGCTCGTCGGCGGCTCGACCCGCATGCCCGCCGTGTCGGAGCTCGTCAAGCGCGAGACCGGCAAGGAGCCCAACAAGGGCGTGAACCCGGACGAGGTCGTCGCCGTCGGCGCCGCCCTGCAGGCGGGCGTCCTCAAGGGCGAGCGCAAGGACGTCCTGCTGATCGACGTGACCCCCCTGAGCCTCGGCATCGAGACCAAGGGCGGCATCATGACGAAGCTCATCGAGCGCAACACGGCCATCCCGACCAAGCGCAGCGAGACCTTCACGACGGCGGACGACAACCAGCCGTCCGTGTCGATCCAGGTGTTCCAGGGCGAGCGCGAGTTCACGCGCGACAACAAGCCGCTCGGCACGTTCGACCTGACCGACATCGCGCCCGCGCCTCGCGGCGTGCCGCAGATCGAGGTCACGTTCGACATCGACGCGAACGGCATCGTGCACGTGTCCGCCAAGGACAAGGGCACCGGCAAGGAGCAGTCGATGACGATCACCGGCGGCTCGTCGCTGCCGAAGGACGACATCGAGCGCATGGTGCGCGAGGCCGAGGAGCACGCGGCCGAGGACAAGAAGCGCCGCGAGGCCGCCGAGGTCCGCAACCAGGCCGAGACCCTGTCGTACTCGATCGAGAAGCTCATCAAGGAGAACGAGGACAAGCTGCCCGCCGACGTCAAGGACTCGGTGCAGGCGGATGTCGACGAGCTCAAGAAGGCCCTCGCCGGCGACGACGACGAGGCCGTGAAGACCGCGTTCGACAAGCTGAACCAGAGCCAGACCAAGCTCGGCGAGGCGATCTACTCGCAGGCGCAGGCCGAGCAGTCCGCGCCCGCGGGCGACGCCCCGGCCGGTGACCAGGCCGTGGACGACGACGTGATCGACGCCGAGGTGGTCGAGGACGACGAGGACAAGAAGAGCTGATGAGCGACAAGGACTTCGAAGAGCCCCGCAACGACGGCGACGAGGTCCAGCCTGAGGCCGAGGGGGCGGACGCGCACGCGACCGCCCCTGAGGCGCAGGATGGGGTCCCCGCCGACGAGGACGCCGCGAACACCGCGGACGGCCCGGGCGGTGCCGAGCAGGGCGAGCCCGAGCTGACGGTCGACGACATCCTGAACATCGGTCAGAGCGACGAGGCCGAGGAGCAGGACAAGAGCGACTACGAGACGCAGCTGCTGCACGACCTCAAGCGGCTGCAGGCGGAGTACGCCAACTACCGCCGGCGCACCGAGGAGCAGCGCCACATCGAGATCGCACGCGCGAAGGGCGAGGCCGTGAAGGGCCTGATCCCCGTGCTCGACGACCTCGACCGCGCCGAGAAGCACGGTGACCTCGGCGAGGGCACGCCCTTCGCCGCGATCGCCGACAAGGTGCGCGGCGTGTCCGAGCGCATGGGCCTGGTCGCGTACGGCGCGGCCGGCGAGGCGTTCGACCCGCAGCAGCACGAGGCCATCTTCCAGCAGCCCGTGCCGGGCACGACCGAGGCCACGATCCTCGAGGTCGTCGAGCTGGGCTACCGCCTGGGCGACATCGAGCTGCGCGCCGCGAAGGTCGTCGTCGCGGTTCCGGCGGAGTAGATCCGAGATGGCCAGTCAGGACTGGTTCGAGAAGGACTTCTACGCGGTCCTGGGTGTGTCCAAGGACGTCAGCGCGTCCGATCTGAAGAAGACGTACCGCAAGCTCGCGCGGCGGTATCACCCGGACTCCAACCCGGGCGATGCCGCCGCCGAGACGAAGTTCAAGGAGATGAGCGAGGCGTACGCCGTGCTCTCCGACCCGGCGCAGCGCGAGGAGTACGACCAGATCCGCGCGATGGGCTCGGGCGCGCGCTTCACGGCGGGCGGGGCGAACGGCGGCTTCGACGACGTCTTCAGCGCGTTCACGCAGAACCGCGGATCGGCGCAGGACTTCGACGATGTCTTCGCGATGTTCAACCAGGGCGGCGGCGGACGCTTCGGCTCGGGCGGCTTCGGCCGCACGAGCGGCGGCTTCCGCGGCTTCGGCGGGCCCCAGAAGGGCGCGGACGTGCGCGCCCGGGCGACGATCGACTTCGTCACCGCGGCGAAGGGCGAGACCATCTCGCTGCAGAGCGAGGACGGCAAGCCGTTCAAGATCAAGATCCCGGCGGGCGTGGCCGATGGGCAGAAGATCCGCCTGCGCGGCAAGGGGCGCCCCTCGCCCGACGGCGGCGATCCCGGTGACATCGTCGTGGAGATCGCGGTGCGCCCGCATCCGGTCTTCACGCGCGAGGGTCTGAACCTGCGCGTGGTCGTGCCGGTGACGTTCGCCGAGGCCGCGCTCGGCGCGACCATCGAGGTCCCCACGCTGGGCGCCGATCCCGTCAAGCTGCGCGTCGCGCCCGGCACGCCGTCGGGTCGCGTCCTGCGCGTCAAGGGCCGAGGCATCGCATCGCAGAAGGGCACGGGCGACCTGCTGGCCGAGGTGCAGGTGGTCGTGCCGGCGCACCTCGACGACGAGGCCCGCGAGGCGCTCGCGCGCTTCGTCGAGGTGGGCCCGCAGGGCAACCCGCGCGCCGACCTGATGGGCAGGGCCCAGAGCTCGTAGCCTGGACGGATCCCACGAGGCGGGAGAGGAGGACCGGATGAGCGACTCGTACGAGATCGACGAGGACGCCCCCGTCTTCGCGATCGCCGTGGCCGCCGAGCTGTCGGGCATGCACCCGCAGACGCTGCGCCAGTACGACCGGATCGGCCTGGTCGTCCCCGGCCGCACACGCGGCGGCTCCCGCCGGTACTCGGCGCGGAACATCGAGCAGCTGCGCGAGGTCTCCCGCCTGTCGGGCGAGGGCATGAGCCTCGCGGGCATCGCGCGCGTGCTCGATCTGGAGGACGAGGTGCGGGCGCTGCGCCGTCATGTCCGGGAGCTGGAGGCACGGCTGCAGGCGGAGCGCGCGAGCCGCCCCGGTGCGCGGGTGTTCGCGGCGGGCGCGACCGGATCCGTCGTCACGCTCCGCGCCGGCACCCGCGTGCGCCGCAGCGCCGACCTCGTGCTGTGGACGCCGCCGCAGCGGGAGGAGGGTCGTTGAGCCCGCAGCAGTGGACACGACTCGGAGAGACTTCCTCGATCTGGCCGGGGCGGGAGTGGCCTCTGGGCGCGACGTGGACCGCAGAGAGCACGAACTTCGCCGTCTACGCGCCCAACGCGACGGGAGTGGACCTCTGCCTGTTCGACGAGGATGACCGCGAGACCCGTTATGAGCTCACCGAGCAGACGCTCGGCATCTGGCACGGTGCCCTGCCGGACATCCGCCCGGGCCAGCGCTACGGGTACCGCGTCGACGGACCCTGGGACCCGAAGAACGGCTACCGCTTCAACCCGCACAAGCTGCTGCTCGATCCGTACGGGCTCGCCACCAGCGGCACGATCATCGCGGAACAGCCCATCTACGGCGCGCGCGAAGACGATCCGGCCGTCCGCGACGAGACCGACTCGGCGGGATACAGCGCCCGAAGCGTGGTCGTGGACCCGTCCTTCGACTGGGAGGGCGACGCGCTGCTCGGCACGCGCTGGCGCGAGACGGTGATCTACGAGCTGCACGTGAAGGGCTTCACGAAGCTGCACGACCGCGTGCCCGAGCACTTGCGCGGCACGTACGCGGGGCTCGCCGAGCCCGCCGTGACCTCGTACCTGCGCGACCTGGGCGTGACGGCGGTCGAACTGCTTCCCGTGCAGCAGTTCTTCTCGGAGCCGTGGCTCAGCGACCGCGCCCTCACCAACTACTGGGGCTACAACACGATCTCGTACTTCGCGCCCGATGCCTCGTACAGCTCCTCGGGCGACCGCGGCGGCCAGGTCGCCGAGTTCAAGAACATGGTGAAGGCTCTTCACCGCGAGGGCATCGAGGTGATCCTCGACGTCGTCTACAACCACACCGCCGAGGCGGGTCCGGAGGGGCCGACGCTGTCGTTCCGCGGCTTCGACGACCGCGGCTTCTACAAGCGGGTTCAGCCGGACCCCGCACACGGCGGCTTCGACGACCGCTATTGGGATGTCACGGGCTGCGGCAACACGGTGGACGCGTGGAACCCCCTGGCCCTGCGGCTGATCCTCGACTCGCTGCGTTACTGGGTGACCGAGATGCACGTCGACGGGTTCCGGTTCGATCTCATGTCGGCCCTCACCCGCACGGGCTACGAGGTCGACTTCGCGTGCGCCCTCCTGATCGCGATCGACCAGGATCCGATCCTGCGCCACGTCAAACTCATCGCCGAGCCCTGGGACGTGTCGATGGACGGCTACCTCGTGGGGCGGATGCCGCCGCAGTGGGCGGAATGGAACGACCAGTACCGCGACACCGTCCGTGACTTCTGGCGGGGGAGCGCGCCGATCCACGCCATGGCGACCCGCCTCGCCGGGTCGAGCGACCTGTACGCCGACGACGGCCGCACGGCGTCGAACTCGATCAACTTCATCACGGCGCACGACGGCTTCACGGTGCGCGACCTCGTGTCGTACGACCGCAAGCACAACGAGGCCAACGGCGAGGACAACCGCGACGGCACCGACAACAACCGCTCGTGGAACCACGGCGTCGAGGGCGAGACGGATGATCCGGACATCCTGGCCCTGCGCCGGCGGCAGGCCGCCAATCTGATGGCGACCCTGTGCCTGTCGAACGGCGTGCCGATGCTCACCGCGGGCGACGAGCGCGGGCGCACGCAGGGGGGCAACAACAACGCCTACTGCCAGGACAACGAGATCTCGTGGATGGACTGGGGCGCCGAGAACGCGTGGCTCGACGTGTACGAGGTCACCAAGGCCGCGCTGCGCCTGCGGCGCGAGCACCCCGCGCTGCGCCAGCGTCACTGGTTCGAGGGGCGGCCCACGATTCCGGATGGGCCGAACGACCTCGCATGGCTGCACCCCACGGGTCGGCTGATGCGGGACCGGGACTGGGGCGACGGCGGCCTGCGTGCCCTCGGCATGTTCATGTCGGGCACGCCGCTGCGCGAGCCCGGTCCGAGGGGCGAGCAGCTCATCGACACCTCCTTCCTGCTCTGGCTCAACGCGGCCGACACCCCGGTCGAGGTGCATCACCCCGAGAACGCGTGGATCGACGAGGTCGAGGTCGTCCTGTCGACGGACCCGGCCATCCCGGTAGGCACGCGCATCGCCGCAGGCACCGACAGGACACACGGCGCCCGCACGATCGTCGTGGTGAAGTCGCTCTAGCCCCGCTATGCGAGGGCGGCCAGGCCGAGCTCCGCGACCGTGGCCAGGTGCGGGTGCTTCGGCACCACGCGGACCGTGTAGCCGAACGGGCCCGCGCGGTCCAGCCGCACCGTGCCGCCGAACGAGCAGCGGCCGCCGGCGAACGCGTCGACGGCGGACAGCGGCGCGACCTGCGTCGAGCTGAGCTGGTCGTCGCCTTCGGCGCGGCCGTAGATCAGCTGCACCTCGACGTCGTCGGGGGTGAGTCCGCCGAGCGCGACGTGCGCCTGCACGGACAGCTCGGCGCCCACCTCGGCCGCCTCGTCCACGCCGCGCGAGTCGACGTGCTCGACGCGCACGCCGTGCCACGCGTCGCGCACGCGGCCCTTCCACGCCGCGAGCTCGATCGCGCCCGAGAAGTCGCCGTCGAGGGTCCGCGCGGATGCCGCGGCGGGGGCGTACAGCTGCCCCACGTAGTCGCGCACCATGCGCGTCGCCAGCACCTTGGGGCCGAGCGACTCGAGCGTGTGGCGCATCATCTCCATCCACCGCACGGGCACGCCCTCGCTGTTGCGGTCGTAGAAGCGCGGCGCGATCTCGCGCTCGAGCAGGTCGTACAGCGCCGACGCCTCGAGGTCGTCGCGCTTGTTCGGGTCGTCGACGCCGTCGGCGGACGGGATCGCCCAGCCGTTCTCGCCGTCGTACCACTCGTCCCACCAGCCGTCGAGGATCGAGAGGTTGAGGCCGCCGTTCAGCGCGGCCTTCATGCCGCTCGTGCCGCACGCCTCGTAGGGACGCAGCGGGTTGTTGAGCCACACGTCGCAGCCCGGGTAGAGGTTCTGCGCCATCCCGATGTCGTAGTTCGGCAGGAACACGATGCGATGGCGCACCTCGGCGTCGTCGGCGAAGCGCACGAGCTCCTGGATGAGGCGCTTGCCGCCCTCGTCGGCCGGATGCGCTTTGCCGGCGATGACGAGCTGGATCGGGCGATCCGGATCCCGCAGGAGGCGCTTGAGTCGATCCTGGTCCCGCAGCATCAGCGTCAGCCGCTTGTACGACGGCACGCGCCGCGCGAAGCCGATCGTGAGCACGTCGGGGGAGAGGGCGTCGTCGATCCAACCGAGCTCGGCGGGGGCGGCGCCGCGCTTGGCCCACGAGGCGCGCAGCCGCGCGCGGGCGTCGTCGACCAGGCGGGAGCGCAGCTCGCGCTTCACGCCCCACACGCGCGAGAACGGCAGCGGATCGAGGGCGCGCGTGAAGGCGGCCGGGTCGCCGTCGATGTCCGCGCCGAACTCGTCGAGCATCTCGCGGAACTCCCGCGCGAGCCACGTGGGCAGGTGCACGCCGTTCGTGATGGATCCGATCGGCACCTCGGGCTCGTCGAACGCGGGCCACAGGCCGTTGAACATGTCGCGGCTGACGTGGCCGTGCAGCTGCGAGACGCCGTTGGCGCGCTGGCCGAGGCGGAAGCCCATGACCGCCATGTTGAACATGCCGGGATCGCCGCCCGCGTAGTCCTCCGTGCCGAGCGCGAGCACGCGCTCGGTCGGCACGCCCGGCAGCACGCCGCCGTCGGCCGCGAAGTACTGCTGGATGAGCGTGCGCTCGAACCGGTCGATGCCGGCGGGCACCGGGGTGTGCGTGGTGAACACGGTCGACGCGCGCGCCATCTCGAGCGCATCGTCGAAGCCGAGCGGCGCGACGCCGCCCGCGGCCGACGTCGTCAGCTCGCGGATCCGCTCGAGCCCCTGGAAGCCGGCGTGGCCCTCGTTCGTGTGGTAGACCTCCGGCACCGGCGCGCCGGTGATCCGGCTGAAGGCGCGCAGCGCGCGCACCCCGCCGACGCCGAGCAGCAGCTCCTGGCGCAGGCGGTGCTCGCTGCCGCCGCCGTAGAGGCGGTCGGTCACGTCCGTGTAGTGATCCGGATTCTGGTCGACGTCGGTGTCGAGCAGCAGCAGGGGCACGCGGCCGACGCGCGCGACCCAGATGCGGGCGCGCAGGTCGGGCCCGCCGGGCATCGCGATCGCGATCTCCGCGGCGCTGCCGTCCGCCTCGCGCAGAGCCGTGATGGGCATCTCGTCCGGGTCGAGCACGGGGTACGACTCCTGCTGCCATCCCTCCCTCGACAGCGCCTGCGCGAAGTACCCGTGGCGGTACAGCAGTCCGACGCCCGTGATCGGCACACCCAGGTCGCTGGCGGCCTTGAGGTGGTCGCCGGCCAGGATGCCGAGGCCGCCGGAGTACTGCGGCAGGGCGGCGGCGATGCCGAACTCGGGTGAGAAGTACGCGATGCCGCGCGGGCCCTCCGGCACGTCCCGCTGGAACCACAGGTCGTCGGCGAGGTAGGCCTGCAGGTCGTCGCGCACGCGCCCGAGGCGCTCGACGAACGTCGCGTCGGCGGCGAGCTCGTCGAAGCGCGACGGCGTGACCGCGCCGAGCAGCCGGACCGGATCCTGCAGCTCCCGCCAGAGGTCGGGATCGACGTGGGCGAACACGTCCTGCGTCTCGAGGTGCCAGCACCAGCGCAGGTTGCCGGCGAGCTCGCCGAGGGCGGCGAGCGGCTCGGGCAGCACGGGACGGACGGTGAATCGTCGGATCGCACGCATGTGCCCACGCTAACGCGGGGGCCGATGACGGCGACAGGTCCGCGGTGTTACCAGGGCGTGACGAGCGCGCGAGAGCGGCGCCCGCGGGAATACCCGCCCGCCCCGCGGACTTGCCGATCCGTATGGAACCCTCCCGCACCCTGTCACGCGGACCCGAGTGCGTGGACGTGGACGCGATCCTCGGGCGGATGCGCTGGAGCGTCGCGGACGTCGAGCGCGTGAAGCTCGACGCGGGCGGCGCACACGTCGTGGCGGGGCCGCATCGGTTCGTGCTCGCGGTGGACGGGCCCGTCGAGATCCGGGGAGCCGAGGAGCGGCAGCGCCTCGCCGCCGGGGAGCTCGCGATCCTGCCCGGCGACGCGGTCCGTGTGCTGCGCGCGTCCGCCGCCGTCGTGATCACCGGCGCCCTGCGATCCGAGTCGGGCGAGACGGACCTCATCACGCGACTCCTGCCCCCGCTCGTGCACGCGTGCGGACTGCTGGTGCACGAGCCCGCGATGGCGGGTGTCATCGCGGGCCTCGACGACGAGGCGCGCCGCGGGGGAACGCTCCTCGGGCCGCTCGTCAGCGTCGTGGTGGGCCCGGCGATCCGCGTCTGGGTCGCGAGCGGATGCGGCACCGTCGCGGGATGGGTGGGCGCGCTGCGCGATCCGGACGTCGCGCGCGTGGTGCGCGCGATCCACGACGATCCGGCCGCGCCGTGGACGATCGACACGCTCGCGGGTCTGGTGCACACCTCGCGGTCGCGGCTGGCCGAGCTGTTCCGCGCGCGCGTGGGATGCTCGCCCATGCGCTATCTCGCGGAGGTGCGGATGAGCCGGGCGAAGGACCTGCTGCGCGCCGGACTGCCGGTCGCGCAGGTCGCCGTCGGCGCGGGGTACGGATCCGAGGCGTCGTTCTCTCGGGCGTTCCGGCGTCACGTCGGGGAGCCGCCGCACGCATGGCGCCGGAGCGCCCAGAGCGGGGACCTCGCGATCCCCGCCTGAGCGCCCGCGGTCAGGGCCGTCGCGAGACGAGCACGAGACCGCCGGCCAGGGCGGCGATGGCCCCCGCGATCAGGGCGACGTCCACGTTCACGAAGTCGACGAGCGCGCCGCCGCCGATGGCGCCCAGCGTGATCGCGACCTGGAAGGAGGCGACGTTGAGCCCGCCCGCGGCCTCCAGGCGATCGGGCGCGATGCGCGCGAGCCACGAGCTGACGATCGTCGGGAACATCCCGAACGCCGCGCCCCAGATCGCGATCGGCGCCGCCACCGACGGCACGGACGATCCGAGCGCGACCATGGCGACGAGGCCGACCGCGATGAGCGCCGGCGACAGCAGTCCCGCGAGCCGCAGTCGGCTGTCGGCCAGCCAGCCCGCGACCGCGTTGCCCACGACGCCGGCGATGCCGAACAGGAACAGCAGCGGCGCGGCCGCGTCGCCCGTCGCGCCGGGCACGGCCTCGATCGCGGGCCGGATGTACGTGAAGGCGGTGAAGTGCCCGCCGGCGACGAGCAGCACGCCGATCAGGCTGATCGCGACGATGCGGCGGCGGAGCGTGTCGAGCACGACGCCGAATCCCTGCGCGGGCGCCGGCGGCACCTTCGGCAGCGCGAACCACTGCACCGCGAGCGCGACGACGGCGAGGCCGGCCGCGAGCAGGAACACCGCGCGCCACCCGATCAGCTCGCCGAGGAATGCGCCGACGGGGACGGCGGCGACCGTCGCGGTCGTCCCGCCGAGCGTCACTGCCGTCATGGCGCGCCCGATCATCCGCTCCGGCACGAGCACCGCGACGACCGCGAGGGCCATGGCCCAGAATCCGGAGATGGAGGCGCCGAGCGCGAGCCGCGCGACGACCAGCACGGGGAAGGACGGCGCGAGCGCGCTGAGCACGTTCGACGCGATCGCGACGACCATCAGCACGAGCAGGACACGCCGCCGGTCGGCGCGGGGCAGGAGCGGCGCGAGCGTGGGCGCCGCGAGCACGCCCACGAGCGCGGTCGCGGTCACCATCTGCCCGGCCGTGCCGGGCGTGACCCCGAGATCGGCGGACAGCGGGGACAGCAGGCTGGCGGGCAGGAACTCGGTCGTGACGAGCGCGAGGATGCCGAGCGACAGCGATGCGACACCCCACCAGGCGGCGGCACGGGAGGGCGTCGCCGGGGCGTCGGGCAGGCGGACGGGGGCGGTCTGGGTCATGGATCTCCCGGGTCGGAGGAAGGCTTCGCCTCCAGCGTCCGTCTTCGCCGGGCGGACGACTTGACCCATCGTCCGGGTGCCGTGTCCGGCCGTCCGGCGGTGCGGTTACACCCTCGTGAAGTCTCTGGCAAGACCCCGGCGCGAGGTGGCCAGCGTGACCCGACTGTGACAAGTTGGGCACATGGTCGGACGCATACCCGTCATCGACGTGCACCCGCTGGTGGATCAGGGGCGACGCCCCGCCAAGGCCACCGTCGGCGAGCCGCTGCCCGTGCAGGCCACGGTGTTCCGCGAGGGGCATGATCAGCTCGCCGCGGAGCTCGTGCTGATCGGACCAGACGGGGGACGCAGGCCACCGGTGCGCATGCGCCAGCTCGTGCCCGGCACCGACAGATACGAGGCCTGGGACGCCCCCGACGTCGAGGGCGAGTGGGCCTTCGAGGTGCGCGGGTTCTCCGACCCGCTCGGCACGTGGACGCACGACGCGGGCATCAAGATCCGCGCCGGCGTGGACGTCGAGCTGATGTTCCTCGAGGCCCGGCTGCTGCTGAAGCGCATCCGCGCCGAGGCCGAGGGCCTCACGGCCGACGACGAGGCCGCCCTCACGGCGGCCGAGGACGCGGCGAGCGACGAGATCCGACCCATCGAGGCGCGGCTCGCGGTGCTCGAGGGGCCCGAGACGCAGGAGCTGTTCCGCGGGCACCCGCTGCGCGACCTCGTGACCGTCGCCGGGCCCTACCCGCTGTACGCCGACCGCCGCCGCGCCCTGACCGGCAGCTGGTACGAGTTCTTCCCGCGGTCGGAGGGAGCCGAGATCGACCCCGCGACCGGCAAGGTCGTCAGCGGCACCTTCACGACCGCGATCCAGAGCCTGGACCGGGTGTCGGCGATGGGCTTCGACGTGCTCTACCTGCCGCCCATCCACCCCATCGGCGAGATCAACCGGAAGGGCCGAAACAACACGCTCACTCCCGGACCGGACGACACCGGGTCGCCGTGGGCGATCGGGTCGAAGGACGGCGGTCACGACGCGATCCATCCCGACCTCGGCACGTTCGCGGACTTCGACGCGTTCGTGGCCGCGGCGAAGGCGAAGGGCATCGAGGTCGCGCTCGACCTCGCGCTGCAGGCCGCGCCCGACCACCCCTGGGTCACGAGTCACCCGCAGTTCTTCCGGCACCGCGCCGACGGCACCATCGCCTACGCCGAGAACCCGCCCAAGAAGTACCAGGACATCTACCCGATGTACTTCGACGACGACTTCGAGGGCGTCGTGAAGGAGGTCACGCGCGTGGTGCGGCTGTGGATGTCGCACGGCGTGCGGGTGTTCCGCGTGGACAACCCCCACACCAAGCCCGTGATGTTCTGGGAGCGGCTGCTCGGCGACATCCGGGAGACCGACCCGGATGTCGTGTTCCTGTCGGAGGCGTTCACGCGTCCCGCGATGATGCACACGCTCGGATCGGTCGGCTTCCACCAGTCGTACACGTACTTCACGTGGCGCGTCGGGAAGAGCGAGATCGAGGACTATCTGCGCGAGGTGTCGCGCGAGAGCGACCACCTGATGCGGCCGAGCTTCTGGGTGAACACCCCCGACATCCTGCACGCGTCGCTGCAGTACGGCGGGCCCGCGATGTTCGCGATCCGCGCCACGCTGGCCGCGATGGCGACGCCGTCGTGGGGCATGTACGCGGGGTACGAGCTGTTCGAGCACGTCGCGGTCAAGCCCGGCAGCGAGGAGTACCTCGACAGCGAGAAGTACCAGATCCGGATCCGCGACTGGGCCGAGGCCGAGGCGTCGGGCAAGACGCTCGCGCCGTACATCGGCCGGCTCAACGAGCTGCGCCGCGCGCATCCCGCGCTCGGGCTGCTGCGCAACCTCGTCGTGCACTCGGCCGACGACGAGCACATCCTGTGCTTCTCGAAGACCCACGGCGCGGACACCGTCATCGTGGTGATCAACCTCGATCCGCACGGCGCGCACGAGACCACCGTGCGCCTGGACCTCGCGGCGGCGGGCCTCCCGGAGCGCTACACCGTGCACGACGAGCTCACCGGAGCCGAGTGGGTGTGGGGCGCGGACAACTACGTGCGACTCGACCCGGCGGGCGACGTCGCGCACATCCTGTCCGTCCGGCCCGTCGGCCCGCCCCCGGTGGACGAACCCGACTTCGATCACGGGGAGCAGCGCGCATGACGCCCGAGCCCGCCCCCTACACGTCGTCGATCCCGATCCTGTCGCAGGAGCCGTTCCCCGACAGCCCGGTCTCGGCGCAGCCCGAGTGGTTCAAGACCGCGGTGTTCTACGAGGTGCTCGTGCGCTCGTTCAAGGACGGCGACGGCGACGGCACCGGCGACTTCCGCGGCCTGATCGAGAAGCTCGACTACCTGCAGTGGCTCGGCGTCGACTGCCTGTGGCTGCCCCCGTTCTTCCCGTCGCCGCTGCGCGACGGCGGGTACGACGTCGCCGACTACACCGGCGTGCTTCCCGAGCTCGGCACGGTGGAGGACTTCCAGGTCTTCCTGGACGCGGCGCACGCGCGCGGCATCAAGGTGATCATCGACTTCGTCATGAACCACACGAGCGACGAGCACCCGTGGTTCCAGGCGAGCCGGTCGGATCCGGACGGCCCGTACGGCGACTTCTACGTGTGGAGCGACACGGACGAGCTGTACGAGGACGCGCGCATCATCTTCGTCGACACCGAGCCGAGCAACTGGACGTGGGATCCGGTGCGCCAGCAGTACTTCTGGCACCGGTTCTTCTCCCACCAGCCCGACCTCAACTTCGACAACCCGAAGGTGCACGAGGCGATGCTCGACGCCATGCGGTTCTGGCTCGACATGGGCCTGGACGGCTTCCGGCTCGACGCCGTGCCGTACCTGTACGAGCGCCCGGGCACGAACGGCGAGAACCTGCCGGAGACGCACGAGCTCCTCCGCAAGGTGCGTGCGGTGGTCGACCGCGAGTATCCCGGCCGCGTGCTGCTGGCCGAGGCGAACCAGTGGCCGGCCGACGTCGTGGACTACTTCGGCAACCCCGAGGTCGGCGGGGACGAGTGCCACATGTGCTTCCACTTCCCGGTCATGCCGCGCATCTTCATGGCCGTGCGGCGCGAGTCCCGCTACCCGATCTCCGAGATCCTGGCGCAGACCCCGCCGATCCCGTCCGGCACGCAGTGGGGCATCTTCCTGCGCAACCACGACGAGCTCACGCTCGAGATGGTCACGGACGAGGACCGCGACTACATGTGGAACGAGTACGCGCAGGACCCGCGGATGAAGGCGAACATCGGCATCCGACGCCGTCTCGCCCCGCTGCTCGAGAACGACATCGACCAGATCGAGCTGTTCACGGCGCTGCTGCTGTCCCTGCCCGGCTCGCCCGTCCTCTACTACGGCGACGAGATCGGCATGGGCGACAACATCTGGCTGGGCGACCGCGACGGCGTGCGCACGCCCATGCAGTGGACCAGCGACCGCAACGCGGGATTCTCGACCGCGAACCCGGGCAAGCTGTCGCTTCCCGTGGTGCAGGACCCGGTCTACGGCTACCTGTCGGTGAACGTCGAGGCGCAGCAGGAGAACCGGTCGTCGCTGCTGCACTGGACGCGGCAGATCATCCAGACGCGAAAGCGCCACCCCGCGTTCGGGCTCGGCAGCTTCAACGACCTCGGCGGATCAAACCCCGCGGTGCTGTCGTACTCCCGCGAGCACACCAACGCCGACGGATCCGTCGACGTGATCGTGTGCGTCAACAACCTGTCGCAGTTCCCGCAGCCGGTCGAGCTCGACCTGCGGCGGTTCCTCGGCTCCGTGCCCGTCGAGCTGATCGGCGGCGTGCCGTTCCCGCGGATCGGCGAGCTGCCGTATCTGCTGACGCTGGGCGGCCACGGCTTCTACTGGTTCCAGCTGCACGCGCCGGCCGATGAGGCGGAGGAGGTGGGTCTGCTGTGAGCGAGACCCCGGACAAGCATCCCCTGGAGAACGACGGCGCCCTCTGGGAGGGCTACCTGTCGCGCACGCGCTGGTTCGGCGGCAAGGGCCGCCCGTTCCACGTCAGCACCGTGCGCGGGCTCGCCGAGCTGCCGGTGCCGGAGGAGGCGCAGGATGACGCGCGCGTCACCGTGTACCTCGTGACCGTCGACTACACGGACGACGAGGGCGGCTCCGAGCAGTACCAGGTGCCGCTGTCGAGCTACGACGACGCGCAGGAGCGGATCGCGTACGCGTTCGTCGGATCCGTCGAGGGCGGGGACGGACGGATCCGGCACCTGTACGACGGCGCCCACGACCGCAGCGCCATGGCGCTGTGGCTGCAGGGCTTCATCGCCGCCGAGGCGTCGGGCACCGCGCAGAAGGACGGGATGCGGTTCCGCCGCGTGTCCGTCCCCGGCCAGGAGCTGGACCCCGGCCTGCAGTCCTCGCCCCTGACGGGCGAGCAGTCCAACTCGTCGGTGAAGTTCGACGACACCGCGATCATGAAGCTCTTCCGCAAGGTCAGCCCGGGCGTGAACCCCGACATCGAGATCCACGAGGTGCTGACGCGCGGCGGCTCGGACTACGTGGCCGACCTGTACGGCTGGATCGAGACCGACCTGCCGGATGGGGGCGTGCTGCAGCTCGCGATGCTGCAGGAGTTCCTCCGCACGGCGAGCGACGGCTTCGAGCTCGCGACCGGCAGCGTCCGGACCCTGCTGGCGCACCTCGAGCTCAGCGTCGAGGAGTCCGGCGGCGACTTCGCGGGCGAGGCGACGCGCCTCGGCGAGGCGCTCGCCGCGGTGCACCGGATGCTGCGCGACAGCTTCCCCGCGCAGGGCCGCGGCGAGGACAGCACGGGCGAACTCGCCGGCGCGATGATCGCGCGGCTCGAGCACGCCCGCCGCATCGTGCCCGAGATCGAGCCCTACGCCGACCGCCTCCGCGCGGCGTACGACGCCGTCGCCGCACTCGGCCGGCTCGACGTGCAGCGCGTGCACGGCGATCTGCACCTCGGCCAGACGCTGCGGACGTCGCAGGGCTGGAAGATCGTCGACTTCGAGGGCGAGCCGGGCCGGCCGTTCGCCGAACGGGCGCTGCCCGACTCGCCGTGGCGCGACGTGGCGGGCATGCTCCGCTCGTTCGACTACGCGGCGCGCGTGGTCGAGATGTCGGGAACCGGCGGCGACGAGACGGAGGCCCCGCTGCGCGCCCAGCGCGCCCGCGAGTGGTCGGCCCGCGCGCGCCGCCTGTTCCTGGAGGGATACGTCGCGGCGCTCGGGGCCGAGGCCGGTCCCGAGCAGCAGCGCGGCGTGCTGCTCGACGCGTACGTGGCCGACAAGGCCGTGTACGAGGCCGTCTACGAGAAGCGCAACAGGCCGTCGTGGATCCCGATCCCGCTGGCCGCGCTGGAACGGATCGGTGGATGATGTCGGACCCCGGGATCCTGCCCGTCGACCAGGCGACGCTCACCGCCGTCGCCTCCGGGCTGCATCACGATGCTCACTCCGTGCTCGGCCCGCACCCGCACGAGGGCGGCGTGACCGTGCGCGTGCTGAAGCCACTCGCGGCCGGCGTGAGCGTGCAGTACCAGACCGCGCCGACGCGCCGCTTCCCCGACGGGTGGGCGGTCGTCGACCTCGAGCACGAGCACGAGGGCATCTGGGTGGGCGTGCTGCCGGGCGTCGCCGCCGGCGACGTCCCGCCGTACCGCGTCGAGACGTCCTATGGCGAGGGCGAGGACCGGGTCACGCACCTGCGCGACGATCCGTATCGGTTCCTGCCGACGCTCGGTGAGGTCGACCAGCACCTGATCGGCGAGGGCCGCCACGAGGCGCTGTGGCGCGTGCTCGGCGCGCACGTGCACCGCTACGAGGGCTGGGGCGACGCTCCGGATGTCGTCGGCACGGCGTTCGCCGTGTGGGCGCCGCGCGCCCGGGCGGTGCGGGTCAAGGCCGACTTCAACGACTGGGACGGCCGCGAGCACCCCATGCGCCGCCTCGGCTCGTCCGGCGTGTGGGAGCTGTTCGTGCCCGACGTGGCCGCGGGCGCTCGGTACAAGTACCAGATCCTCGGTGTGGACGGCGTCTGGCGGGAGAAGGCCGACCCCATGGCGTCGTACGCCGAGAAGCCGCCGCTGACGGCCTCGATCGTGCACGAGTCGCTGTACCGGTGGGGCGACGACGAGTGGCTCGAGCGCCGCGCCGCCGAGGCGGGCCGCGGGCACACCGACCGGCCGATGTCGATCTACGAGGTGCACCTCGCGTCGTGGCGCAAGGACCGCTCGTACGCGCAACTCGCGGACGAGCTGGTCGGCTACGTGAGCGACCTGGGCTTCACGCACGTCGAGCTGATGCCGGTCATGCAGCACCCGTTCGGCGGATCCTGGGGCTATCACGTCACGGGCTACTACGCGCCCGACAGCCGCCTGGGCGATCCGGACGGCCTCCGATTCCTGATCGATCGGCTGCACCAGGCCGGAATCGGCGTGATCCTCGACTGGGTGCCGGGACACTTCGCGACGGACGCCTGGGCGCTCGCGCGCTTCGACGGCGCGCCGCTGTACGAGGACCCGAACCCGCAGCGCGGCTGGCACAAGGAGTGGGGATCGCACATCTTCGACTTCGGCAACCCGCCGGTGCGCAACTTCCTCTACGCCAACGCGCTCTACTGGCTCGAGGAGTTCCACGCGGACGGCCTGCGCGTCGACGGCGTCGCCTCCATGCTCTACCTCGACTACGCCCGCCAGGAGGGCGAGTGGAGCCCGAACAAGCACGGCGGTCGCGAGAACCTCGAGGCCGTGCAGTTCCTGCAGGAGATGAACGCCACGGTCTACAAGCGCGTGCCGGGCGTCGTCACGATCGCCGAGGAGTCCACCTCGTGGCCCGGCGTCACGGGGCCGACCTCGGGCGGTGGCCTGGGCTTCGGCTTCAAGTGGAACATGGGCTGGATGCACGACACGCTCGGGTACATCAAGCGCGATCCCGTGCATCGCGTGCACCACCACGGCGAGATGACGTTCTCGCTCGTCTACGCATGGTCGGAGAACTACGTCCTGCCGATCTCGCACGACGAGGTCGTGCACGGCAAGGGGTCGCTGCTGCGCAAGGCGCCGGGCGACCGGTGGCGCCAGCTCGCGACCCTGCGCGCGTACCTCGCGTACATGTGGGCCCACCCGGGCAAGCAGCTGCTGTTCATGGGCAGCGAATTCGCCCAGGAGTCCGAGTGGGCCGAGGCCCGCGAGCTCGACTGGTGGCTTCTGGATCTGCCGGATCACCTCGGCGTGCATCGCGCGATGAAGGACATCAACGCGCGGTACAAGGAGACCCCGGCGCTGTGGGCGCTGGACACCCAGCCCGCCGGCTTCGAGTGGCTCGTGGCGGACGACGCGGGCGGGAACGTGTTCGCGTTCGTGCGGCGCGACGGCGACGGATCGCAGCTGGTCGCGGTGACGAACTTCTCCGCCCAGCCCCACGACCGCTACCGCCTGCGCTTCCCCGCCCCCGGCGTCTGGGACGAGGTGCTCAACACCGACGCGTCCGACTACGGCGGCTCGGGGGTCGGCAACATGGGCCGCGTCGAGGTCCCGGAGGACGGCCACCGCGAGGTCGCGCTGCCGCCGCTCGGCACGGTCTGGTTCCGCCTCTCTCTCTAAGAGCGTGTCCACGCTCGCACCGGCGCTTCGCTCGGGTCGCCCCCTGTGCCCAGCGTGCGAACCGCGAAGCGGGAGCGTGCCGCGAATGCGGCCCGACAAGACTGCACAGCAGAACGCCCGTCGCGGGGCGACGGGCGTTCGCTGTGTCCGGGAACCTCCCCCTCCGGGGCCGACCCGCGGATCGCGGGGTCAGGTGGCTCGTGAGAGGGGACTCCCCATGCGGTCGGACGCGGGAGATGAGCGCGACCGACGTCTGTGCATTACCGGGTGCTGCTCTTGTTGCGACCGGTGACGAGGCCCCAGATCAGCAGCACGATGATCGCGCCACCGATCGCGAGAAGCCAGGTGGACAGATCCCAGAAGTTCTCGAGGCCCGTGCCGAACAGCACCGAGCCGAGCCAGCCGCCGAGGATGGCTCCGACGACTCCCAGGAGGAGTGTCACGATCCAGCCGCCGCCCTGCCGCCCAGGCAGGATCGCCTTCGCGATCGCTCCGGCGATGAGTCCGAGGATGATGAATGCGATGAAGCCCATGACGCGCTCCCTTCTCTGCGGGGATCTCCCGCGACATCCACGTTAGGAGGGCGGCCGGAACCTTCCCAGGGGCTTGACATCGCCTGGGAACATGCGCTTAGGCACTCCGGTGAGCGGGAGTTTGACCGGTTCAGGCGGGGCCCAGGCGCAGCACGCCGGTGGCCTCGGTCGCGCGCAGGTCGTCGACGACCCGGAGCGTGCGGGCGAGCTCGTCCACCGCTCCGATCGCGGTGCCGAAGCGCTGCGCGTCGCCGGACACCGCCGTCACCGTCACGAAATGCGCGCCGGTGTCCCACGTGTACTCGGCCATGGGCGGGGCGCCGGGCGTCGACGGACGGTCGAGCACGAGCCGCTCTCCCATCCCGAGGTACGCGCCCTGGAACGCCTCGGTGTCGTCGTACTCCATGGGCCGCATGGCGCGCGCCGCGCGCAGCTGCGGCGTGATCACCTGCACCTGCGCCGCGACCACCATGAGCTCGGGGTCGTCCTTCCACACCCACACGAGCACACGCCCGTCGGCGCGGCGCAGCATCAGGGGAGCGGCCTGGCTGATCGTCCACGCGAGCACCCCGCTGCCGCGGCCCTGGCCGCCCATCATCCGGGACCCCTGGCCCAGGAGCATCCGGATCGCCACCCTGCGGTGACGACGTCCGCGCAGTCCCAGCGAACCGGTCACGGCGACCCAGCGCGCGGGGTCGGCGTCGGCCTGCAGTCGGGTCATGCGTCCAGGGTACGTGCGGGAGGATGGGAGGGTGGATGCCCTCACGCGCGCCGAGTCGCTGATCACCCTGACGCCCGACTACCCCGAGCCGGGCGTGCTGTTCCGCGACATCACGCCGCTGCTCGCGGACGGCCCGGCGCTGCGTGCCGTTATCGAGGCGATGATCGCGCCGTTCGAGGGCCGCTTCGACATCGTCGCGGGCGTCGAGGCGCGCGGGTTCCTGCTCGCCGGCTACGCGGCCGCGGTGGCCGGCGTCGGCATGCTGCCCATCCGCAAGGCCGGCAAGCTGCCCCGCCCCGCCGCCGCCGTCTCGTACGCGCTCGAGTACGGCACCGCGACGATCGAGGCGCCCGGGGTGCTGCGTGACGGGGAGCGCGTGCTGCTGCTCGACGATGTCCTCGCGACCGGCGGCACCCTGGGCGCTGCGCGGAACCTCGTGACCGAGCTCGGCGCCTCCGTCGTCGGCGCCGCAGTCGTGCTCGAGCTCACGGACCTCGGCGGCCGCGCCCACAGCGGCGACGTGCACGCGGTGTTCGCGGCCTGATCCCGTCCTGCGGGCGCCCCGACCGTCCGCCGCGGCCGCGGCTGCCGTAGGCGAGGGCGGCGATGCCCCATCCGGCCCCCGACGGAAGCGCACCATGCCACTCGATCTCCTGCCTCCGCGTCCGCGCGCCCGCCCGCGCACCCCGGAGCGCCTCACGGTGCTGTGGCTGTCGGCGGTGGTGCTCGTCGTGGCGGCCATGCTGGCGGCGGCGGGGCAGACGGCCGAGGGCGAGGCCGGCGCGCAGGCGCCGGGTCCGACCCCGTCCGCGACGGTCGTCCCCGATCCGGTCCCGAGCGCGGCGCCCACGGCGGCGCCGCCGCGCGCGGGCACCGCGCTCGCGCCGCTCGAGACCCTCGAGGTCAAGGGCCGCGCGCCGAAGACCGGGTACACGCGCGAGCAGTTCGGGCATCGCTGGAAGGACGTCGACCGCAACGGCTGCGACAGCCGCAACGACATCCTGGCCCGCGATCTGACCGGCGTCGCCCGCTCGGGGCCCTGCACGGTGGTGACCGGGTCCCTCGCGGATCCGTACACGGGCACGACGATCGCGTTCGTGCGCGGGCAGGGCACCTCGGAGCTCGTGCAGATCGACCACGTGGTCGCGCTCTCGGACGCATGGCAGAAGGGCGCGCAGCAGCTGACGCCCGACGAGCGCGAGCGCTTCGCGAACGACCCCCTGAACCTGCTGGCCGTCGACGGCTCCGCCAACGCGAGCAAGGGCGACGGCGACGCGGCCACCTGGCTGCCGCCGGTCGAGGGCATCCGCTGCGCGTACGTCGCGCGCCGGGTCGCGGTCAAGTCCGCGTACCGCCTGTGGGTGACGCCGGCCGAGCGCGACGCGATCGCGCGCATCCTGTCCGGGTGCCCGGACGAGCCCGCAGCCGCAAGCTCGACCGCGACGGGGGACGGCGTCGCCTGAGACCTGATCCGGTCACGAGCCGTTTCCCGGCCGTTCGATATACACCCGTGACCGGCGGCGGGCCGGTTTGGTCCCTCGGCAGTATTTCGCGGGGCAGAATGTTTTACATCGCCGAAACGTGGGTGTCCGGTGGGCCTTATCGCCGCACCCTACGGTGAGAAGGTCCCCCCGGCACCGCCGATCACCCTCCCGGTACGCATTCCAGACTCGAACTGGATAACCGCGCCCCGTCCCGCACGAGTGGAGACCTTCACATGACCCGCACCCCCTTCGTCCGCCGAGGCCTCGTCGCCGCCGGCCTCACCCTGACCGGCGCGCTGGCGCTGTCCGCCTGCTCCGGCGGATCCGAGCCCGCGGCCGACGCGACCGCCGACGGCGAGTCGGCCAGCCACGGCTCGATCACGGTCCAGCAGAGCTGGATCAAGAACGAGGAGTTCGCCGGCGAGTTCTACGCCACCACCAAGGGCTACTACGAGGAGGCCGGGTTCGACGAGGTCACGCTGCTCGAGGGGCCCTCGACCGGTGTCGCCGAGCTCATGGGCGACAGCGTGCAGGTCGCCCTGAACGACCCGCTGGCCGTCGGCGCCGCCGTCGCCAACGAGGGCGCCACGATCAAGATGATCGGCGCAACGTTCCAGAAGAACCCCTTCACCGTTCTCTCGCTCAAGGACGGCGCCGACATCGCCACGGTCGAGGACCTCAAGGGCAAGAAGATCGGCGTGCAGGACTCCAACCGCGCCGCCTTCGACGCGTTCCTCGAGGCCAACGGCATCGGCCAGGACGAGCTCGAGATCGTCGCCGTCCAGTACGACCCGGCGCCGCTGACGAACGGCGAGGTCGACGGCTTCTACGCGTACCTCACCAACGAGGCGCTCACCGTCAAGCTCGCCGGCAACGAGATCACGAACCTGCCGCTGGCCGACAACGGCTTCCCGCTGGTCGCCGAGACCGTGTCGGTGACCGACGCCTACCTCGCCGAGAACCGCGAGCTGCTGAAGGACTTCCTGGTCGCCGAGATCAAGGGCTGGTCGGATGTGCTCGCCGACCCCGAGCAGGCCGCCGCGGATGTCGTCGCTGACTTCGGCACCGACCTCGACCCCGAGAAGACCCTCGAGGCCATGAAGGCGCAGGCCGAGCTCATCGCCACCCCCGACACGGAGGAGCACGGCCTCTTCACCATCACGGAGGACATGCAGCAGGCGACGGTCGACAGCCTCGCGGGCGCCGGGATCACCGTGTCGGCCGACCAGATCTTCGACCTCAGCCTCCTCGACGAGGTCTACGCCGAGCACCCCGAGCTCGTCGACTACGCCGGCTGAGCCCGTCCGACCGAACCACAACGGGAGAACCACACCGTGACCGACACGGACCTGCAGACCGGTGCCCAGGACGCCCTGGGCACCGGTCTGCACATCAGCGGACTGAACAAGGTCTTCCGGCAGGGGCGCCGCGACGTCGTCGCGCTCCAGGACACCGATCTGCACACCGAGCAGGGCACGTTCCTGTCGCTGCTGGGCCCGTCGGGCTGCGGCAAGTCGACCATCCTGCGGATCCTGGCGGGACTCGAGGCGCCGTCGAGCGGCACGACACGCGTCGACGGCAAGTCCCCCCGGGAGCTGCGCGCGTCGAACAGCCTGGGCATCGCGTTCCAGGACGCGGCGCTGCTGCCGTGGCGCAGCGTGCAGTCGAACATCCAGCTGCCCTTCGAGGTCGCCGGCAAGCCGGTCGACCGGGACTACGTCGCCGAGCTCATCGCACTCGTCGGCCTGGCGGGATTCGAGAAGGCCAAGCCCGCGCAGCTGTCCGGCGGCATGCGTCAGCGCGTGTCGATCGCCCGCTCGCTCGTGATGAAGCCCGAGGTGCTGCTGTTCGACGAGCCGTTCGGCGCGCTCGACGACATGACGCGCCAGCGCCTGAACCTCGAGCTGCTGCGCATCTGGACCGAGAAGCCCGCGACCACCCTGCTGGTCACGCACGGCATCTCGGAGGCCATCTTCCTGAGCGACAAGGTCGCCGTGATGACGCCACGACCGGGACGGATCAAGGAGGTCATGGACATCGACCTCCCACGCCCGCGGACCCCCGAGATGATGCGCACGCCCGAGTTCCATGCGTACGTCGACCACGCGTCCGACCTGCTGTTCGGCTCGGAGGCGTCCGGATCGACGGGCGCCGGGTCGAAGACCGCCGGCTCGACGGGCGCCGGATCCGCGGATGACGCCGACGCGACGGCCGCGCCCGAGGCGCCCGATGTCGTCTGAGGTCCGTCGCCAGACCCCCGCGTGGGTGTGGGGCGTCGTCGGCGTCGCCGGCATCGTCGCCCTGTGGTGGCTGCTCGCGGCCACCGTGCTGTCGTGCCTCGGCCCGAACTGCGCGCAGCCCATCCCGACGCCCGGGCAGGTCGCCGTCGAGGCCGCGCAGCGCGGCTGGGCGTTCTTCGCGCCCCAGTTCGGCGTCACGCTCGCGGAGGCCGGGCTCGGCTACCTGTGGGGCAACGGCCTCGCGCTGGTGTTCGCCGCGCTCGTGCTCGTCGTGCCGCGCATCGAGGGGCTCGTGATGCAACTCGCGACCATCACGTACTGCCTGCCGATCGTCGCGATCGGCATGGTCCTGATCGTGATCCTGCCCATCCCGCAGGCGGGGCGCGCGTCGCTGACGTCCGTGATCCTGGCGGCGCTCAGCGTGTTCTTCACCACGGTGGTGGGGTCGCTCCTCGGCCTCAAGGCCGCCGACCGCAGCGCGCTCGACGTCGTCGCGGTGTACGGCGGATCCCGCCTCATGCAGCTGCGCAAGGTGCGTCTCATCGCCGCGCTGCCGGCCATCCTGAACGCCCTGCAGATCGCCGTGCCCGCGGCGTTCCTGGGTGCCGTGCTGGGGGAGTTCTTCGGCAAGGTGCAGGCGGGCGTCGGGCGGGCGATGATGATCGCCCAGGTCGACTTCAACCCGCCGCTGGTGTGGGGGCTCGCGATCCTGTCGGGCCTCGTCGCGCTCGCCGGGTACTGGCTCGTCGGGCTCGTCGCGCGCGCCGCCGCGCCGTGGTCGAAGGGCGCGTGAGCATGACCACTCTCGCCGCGTACAGTCCGCCGCCCGAGTCGCAGGCCGTCGAGGCCGCCACCCGTCGCACGCTGCGTCGCCAGACCGCGTCGTCCACGGCCCGCGTGCTGGGCCGCGGCCTGCTGATGTTCGTCGTGACGCTCGTCGTCGTCACGGTCCTGTGGCAGGTGCTGCTGTGGGCGTTCGGCGTGAACGCGTACGTCGGCAAGGGGCCCGCCGACATCTGGAAGCACCTCGTCGCCGACCCGGCGGCGGGCGAGAACCGCGCGCTGCTGTTGGGGCGCCTGTGGGTGACCCTCGGGCACGCGTTCATCGGCTTCGCCGCCGGACTCGTCGTCGCACTCGCCGCGGCGATCCTGTTCCAGCTGAACCGCGGTGTCGAGCACGCGCTGATGCCGCTCGCGATGCTGCTGCGCTCGGTGCCGCTCGTCGCGATGGCGCCCGTGATCACGCTGGTCTTCGGCCGCGACCTCTGGTCGGTCGCGGTGATCGGCGGCATCGTCGTGCTGTTCCCGGCGCTCGTGAACATCGTGTTCGGCCTGCGCTCGGCGTCGCCGCAGATGACCGACGTCGTGCACGTGTACGGCGGATCCGGCTTCACCGTCCTGCGCAAGGTCGCCCTGCCGTCGTCGCTGCCGGCGTTCTTCGCCGCGGTGCGGATCTCCGTGCCCGGCGCGATCACGGGAGCCCTGCTGGCCGAGTGGCTCGCGACGAGCGACGGCATCGGCGGGGGCATCGGCCCGGCGATCTCGCAGTCGAAGTTCCCCGAGGTGTGGGCGTCGGTCGTGCTCGTCACGGCGGCCGCGCTGATCCTCTACAACCTGATGCAGGTGATCGAGGACACCGCGCTCGCGCGGCTGGGGATGCATCCGCTGAAGAACGTCTGATCGAGCAGACGGGACACGCCCGGGCTGGCAAGCCGCGGCGTGTCTGAACGGCGCGTGAGCATCCGTTGAGAGCCGTCCCGTGGGTTTGAGACCGGACATCCCTTCTGCCTAACGTCGCCGACGTGCCCCTCGGGGCGCAGCCGCCTCCACGACCGTCGCGGAGGCCGATTCGGATGACGAAGGGAATCGACTGCATGTCGAAGAACACGAGCCCGATGACCACCAGCACGACCGCGTCGCGCCGCGGCGCACGCACGCTTCGCGGAGCCGCCGCCGTGGGAGCCGCGGGAGCCGTGATCGCCGGCGCCGCGTTCGGGGCGACCGCCGCGAACGCGTCCACCGGGGACGAGGGCCACCACCGGCCGGCTCCGCCGGCCGTCGGCGCGCCGACCGCGACGCAGCTCGAGGACGGCATCGTCCAGCTCACGGGCCCGGCCGTCGCGCAGGCGTCGGCGCACCTCGAGCACAAGCTCGCGCAGGCCATCGCCGCGCTGGACGAGCGCGGCGAGAAAGCGCTCAAGGCCGCGATCGCGGACGGATCGGTCGACCTCGGACCGTTCGCCGGCCTCGTGGGCGGCGGCGAGAACGTCGACATCCCGGAGCTGCCGGTCGACGCGGGCACGCTCGTGGCCGACGTCGGCTCCGAGCCGCTCACCAGCTCGGACGGCGCCGTCACGCTCGATCTCGCGTCGGGTGACGTGACGGTCGACCTGCAGCGCCTCGCGGACGCGCACGGACTGCCCGCCGACGCGACGCTCGCCGATCAGGCGGTCGTCGACGCCGTGAAGGCGGACGTGGACGAGATCCTCGCGAGCGTGTCGGACCGCATCGACGAGCAGCTGCTCGCCGAGGTGCAGGGCGCCGCGGACAGCCTCCCCGCGGGTCTGACGTCGCAGTTCGAGGGCGTCGTGGACCAGGCCAAGGGCGAGGTCTCGCGCACGGTCGACGGCGCCGTCGGCGAGGGCGTCGCCCCCGCCTCCGACGAGATCGGCACCGCCGCGGACGAGCTCGGCAGCCTGATCGACATCACGGTCGAGGACGGCGGCCAGGCCACGATCGACGTCGACCTGCCGCAGGGCGAGGCGGTTCCGCTCGCCGGCTGATCCCCGGGTCTCCCTCGGACGCCCCCGGACCTCCACGGTCCGGGGGCGTCCGTCGCGCTTGGGGCGCCTGCGCGTCAGGTGCGGATGACGATGTTGATCGGCTCCTCGCCGCGCGCCAGGCGCTCGGCCTGGGACGCGACGAGCCGGGCGATGCGGGGGCGCATGGCGGCCGAGCGACCGCCCACGTGCGGCGCGATGATGACGCCCGGCAGCGACCACAGCGGGTGCTCCTCGGGCAGCGGCTCCGGATCGAACACGTCGCTCGCCACGCGCAGGCGGCCGCGCGAGACGTGCTCGACGAGCGCATCCGTGTCGATGACCGGCCCGCGGCCGACGTTGACGATCAGCGCCCCATCCGGGAGCGCCGACAGGGCGGCGTCGTCGACGAGGTGCTGAGTCTCGGGGCCGCCCGGAAGGACGATCACCAGGATGTCGGCGGTCGGGAGCAGGGCGGACAGCTCGTCGATGCCGTGCACGTCGATGCCGTCCTCCCTCCGGGCGCGCGACGCGACCGGAACGAGGTCGACCTCGAACGGCAGGAGCCGGTCGGCGACGGCCTTCGCGACGCCTCCGAAGCCGAGCATCACGACGCGCTTGTCGGCAAGGCCCGTGGTCTCGAAGCTCTCCCACGCGCGCTGGTCCTGGTTGCGCACCATGCGGGGCAGCTCGCGCTGGGCGGCGAGCATCAGCGCGACGGCGAGCTCGGCGGTCGCCGTCTCGTGCACCGAGGCCGCGTTGGCGTAGACCGTGCCGGCCGGGAGCCGATCCTGGACGCCGTCGTAGCCGATCGACTGCCCCTGCACGAGCCGGTGCTCGACGGTCGCGAGCGCCGCGAGCGCCTTGCCCTGCTTCATGTACGGCGGCACGACGATGTCGATCCGGTCGCGGGGCGCGGGCTGCTCGCCGCCGTCCCACTCGATGACCTCGATCGGCAGGGCCGGATCGACCAGGGCGCGCACGTCCTCGGCGAGCTCGGACGTCGGGGCGGACAGGACCACGGGCTGAGGGAGGGATTCGCTCACCCTCCCGACCCTACTGGCGGTTTCCCAGAGCGAGCGCGAGCGCGAGCGTGGTCAGGATCAGCAGTGCCGGGGCGGCCAGTCGGAACAGGCGCCGACCGCGGCAGAAGGTCGCCGCCGCCGACGGAAGCGTCAGGCGGCCTGGGCGACCGTGGCGGCGATGGCGCTGGCGAAGAACCCGAGGCCGTCGACGCCCGAGCGCATGGCGGCGACCGTGCCGGGACCGAAGCCGGGCTCGACCGCGTGCTCGGGGTGGGGCATGAGGCCCACGACGTTGCCGCGCTCGCTCGTCAGGCCCGCGATGTCGTTGAGCGAGCCGTTGGGATTCACGCCGAGGTATCGGAACACGATCCGACCCTCGCCCTCGATGCGCTTGAGCGTCTCGTCGTCGGCGATGTAGCCGCCGTCCGCGTTCTTCAGCGGGATGACGATCTCCTGGCCGGCCTCGAACGACGTGGTCCACGCGGTGTCGGCGTTCTCGACGCGCAGGCGCTGGTCGCGGCGGATGAACTGCTGGTGCGCGTTGCGGATCAGCCCACCCGGCAGCAGGTGCGCCTCGACGAGCATCTGGAAGCCGTTGCAGATGCCGAGGATCGGCATGCCCTTGGCGGCCGCGACCTTGACCTCGGCCATGATCGGCGCGTGCGCGGCGATCGCGCCGGCGCGCAGGTAGTCGCCGTAGCTGAAGCCGCCCGGCAGCACGAGGGCGTCGACGCCGTCGAGGTCGTGGGAGCCGTGCCACAGGGCGACGGGCTCGCCGCCGGCGAGGCGGATCGCGCGCTGGGCGTCGCGGTCGTCGAGCGACCCCGGGAACGTGATGACGCCGATGCGCGCGGTCACTCGACCACCTCGATGCCCACGACGTCCTCGATCACGCCGTTCGACAGGATCTCGTCCGCGATCCTCTGCGCCTCGGCGAGCACCTCGTCGGTGACCTCGCCGTCCACCGTCAGCTCGATGCGCTTGCCGATGCGCACGTTCTGGAAGGCTCCGTGCCCGAGGCGCGTGAGCGATCCGGTCACCGCCTTGCCCTGCGGGTCCAGCAGCTCGGCCTTGGGCATGACGTCGACGACGATGGTGGGCATGGGGATATTCTACGTGGCCGCGCCGATCGGCTCGCCGCGGAGGCGATCGATCTGAGCCGGGATCGCCGCGTCTGCGCGTGCGGCACGAGCGGCGACTCGCGCAACCCCTCCCGCAGGCCGGGGATCACGGGGTCGCACGCCATGGACGCCGCCCGCGCGGCGCAGGTCACATCCTGATCACGGGGTTGCGGTGGTGGGAGCGCTCCCATATGCTCACACCCAACCCTCATGGGAGCGCTCCCACGCGACCAGCGAGGTCCCCTCTCACCACACGGGGGTGCGCCAAGGCGGCGCCCTGAATCCCCACCACAAAGGAGTGAACTGTGAAGGCACACACCTGGCGTCGTCTCGGCGCCATCGCCGCGGCGGGCACCGTCTCGGCGCTCGCCCTGGCCGGCTGCGCGCCCGCCTCGAGCGGCGGCGCCGACGGCGACGCGGCGCCGTCCGACGAGCCCGTCACGCTGACGATCACCACGTTCGGCACCTTCGGCTACGACGACCTGTACAAGGAGTACGAGGACGCGCACCCGAACGTGACGATCGAGGCCACCAACATCGACACGGGCGGCAACGCCCGCACCGACCTGTTCACCAAGCTCGGCGCCGGCTCGGGCGTCTCCGACATCGTCGCGATCGAGGAGGGCTGGCTCGGCGCCGTCATGGAGGTGTCCGACCAGTTCGCTGACCTGCGCGACTTCGGCATCGAGGACCGCAAGGCCGACTGGGTCGACTGGAAGTACGCCGCGGGCACCGACGCCGCGGGTCGCGTGATCGGCTACGGCACCGACATCGGCCCCACGGGCCTCTGCTACAGCACCAAGGCCTTCGAGGCCGCGGGCCTGCCCACCGACCGCGAGGAGGTCGCCTCGCTGCTCGAGGGCGACTGGGCGCACTACTTCGAGGTGGGCCAGGAGTACACCGACGAGACCGGCAAGGCGTGGTTCGACCACTCCGGCTTCGTCTGGAACTCGATCGTGAACCAGCAGGCCGAGGGCTATTACACGAAGGACGGCGAGCTCAACGTCGAGGGCAACGACGAGCTGCGTGAGAACTTCGACCTCCTCGCCGAGGCCGTCAAGGGCGGCCAGTCGGCCGCGCAGGCCGCGTGGGACTGGAACGGCGGCAAGTCGTTCATCGACGACACGTTCGCCACGTTCGTCTGCCCCGGCTGGATGCTCGGCGTGGTGCAGGGCGCGATCGAGGGCGCGGGCGGCGACGCCGCCAGCGGCTGGGACTTCGCGGACGTCTTCCCCGGCGGCGCGGGCAACTGGGGCGGCGCCTGGCTGTCGATCCCCGAGAGCAGCCAGCACAAGGAGGCGGCCGCCGAGCTCGCCGACTGGCTGACGCAGCCCGAGCAGCAGGTCAAGCAGTCGGCCGCGGCCGGCAACTTCCCCTCGACCGTCGAGGCGCAGCAGACGCTCGCGGACGAGGCCACGCCGAACGAGTTCTTCAACGGATCGCCCACCGGCGCCATCCTCGCCTCGCGTGCCGAGGGCGTCGTGGCCCAGTTCAAGGGCCCGGACGACTCGGTCATCCAGGAGAACGTCTTCGGCCCGGCGCTGCAGAAGCTCGACCGCGGTGAGCTCGACGCCGACGGCGCCTGGGACGAGGCGCTCAAGCTCATGACCGAGCTCGACGTCAAGTAACAGCGCGTATCGCGCGCGTGCCGGGGCCGGGCTCCGGTCCCGGCACGCGCCGCTGGGGGCGTCTCGCCCCCGGACGCCCCCAACGCACCCGACCCAGGACGTCAGCCATGACCACCACGACCCCCGTGTCGAGCACCCGCTCGAACGTGCAGGCCGAGCGCCCCACGTTCCGGCAGAGGCTCTCGCGCTTCGATCTGAAGGCGTCGCCGTACCTCTACGTGTCGCCCTTCTTCCTCCTCTTCGCCCTCGTCGGCCTCTTCCCGCTCGCCTACACCGCGTTCGTCTCGGTGCACGAGTGGGACCTGCTCAAGGGTCAGGGCGAGTTCGTCGGCCTCGGCAACTTCGTCGCCATCCTCGCCGACGGGATGTTCTGGAACTCGATCCTCAACACCGTCAGCATCTTCCTGCTCTCGGCGATCCCGCAGCTGCTCGTGGCGATCGTCGTGGCCTACCTGCTCGACCAGGGCCTGCGCGCGCCGACGTTCTGGCGCATGGGCGTCCTGCTCCCGTTCGTGGTGACCCCCGTCGCCGTCGCGCTCATCTTCTCGAGCGTCTTCAACGAGGCCGACGGCCTCGCCAACAATCTCCTCAACCTCATCGGCATCGCCGACCAGCAGTGGAAGCACGATCGCTTCCTCAGCCACCTGGCCGTCGCGATCATGGTGAACTTCCGCTGGACCGGCTACAACGCGCTGATCCTGCTCGCGGCCATGCAGGCCGTGCCGCGCGATCTCTACGAGTCCGCCGCCCTCGACGGCGCCGGCAGCGTCCGCCGCTTCCTCTCCATCACGATCCCCTCGATCCGCCCGACGCTGATCTTCGTGATCATCACCGCGACGATCGGCGGGCTCCAGATCTTCGCCGAGCCCCGACTGCTCGACGTCTCGAACGCGGGCGGCATCGGCGGATCCGACCGCCAGTTCCAGACCACCGTGCTGTTCATGTGGGAGCTCGCGTTCTTCCGGCGCAACTTCGGCGAGGCCTCCGCCGTCGCCTGGCTGCTGTTCCTGCTGATCGTCGGCATCGGCCTGATCAACTTCTTCCTCTCGCGGCGCATCTCCACCGGCGGCGGCGCGCGACCGAACCGCAGGGCCCGCCGCGCCGCAAAGGAGGCCGCCAAGTGAGCCCCATGACCGACAGCACCGTGACGCACGACTCGACACGCGCGATCGTCACCGGAGCGCCCGAGTCGACCGTCGGGCGCCCCCCGCGCCGCCGTGCCAAGGGCGGAGTCGCCGGGCTCGGCAGCCGGCCCGGATTCCTGACCTACGGCCTGCTGAGCGCGTTCCTCATCGGCAGCGCCTACCCGCTGTGGTGGTCGTTCGTGGTGGCGAGCGGCACGAACCAGACGCGCGCCGAGACGCTGCCGCTGCTGCCCGGCGGCAACTTCCTCGCGAACGCCGCGAAGGTCTTCGACGCCATCCCGTTCTGGACCGCCCTGCTGAACTCGGTGCTGGTCTCGGCCATCATCACGATCTCCGTCGTGTGCTTCTCCACACTCGCCGGTTACGCCTTCGCGAAGCTGCGCTTCCGCGGCCGCGACGGGCTGATGGTGTTCGTGATCGCGACCCTCGCGATCCCGACGCAGCTCGGCATCATCCCGCTGTTCATGGTGATGCGGCAGTTCGGCTGGACCGGCACGATCGGCGCCGTGATCGTCCCGACGCTCGTGACGGCGTTCGGCGTGTTCTTCATGCGCCAGTACCTGGTCGACACCATCCCGGACGAGCTGATCGAGGCGGCCCGGATGGACGGTGCGAACCAGTTCCGCACGTTCCTCACGGTCGGCGTCCCCGCCGCACGCCCGGCCATGGCGATCCTGGGGCTGTTCACGTTCATGACCGCGTGGACCGACTACCTCTGGCCGCTGCTCGTGCTGAGCCCCCAGAACCCCACGTTGCAGACCGCGCTCAGCAACCTGCAGTCGGGCTTCTACAAGGACTACTCGATCGTGCTCGCGGGCGCCGTGCTGGCCACGATCCCGCTGCTGATCCTCTTCGTCGTCGCCGGCAAGCAGCTCATCAGCGGAATCATGGCCGGCGCCGTCAAGGGCTGACGCCGCGCCCGTCCGCGACATATCCTGCGCCTGAGACGCGCTACCGAGAGAGACACGTATGACCACTTCGCCCCGCACGTTCCCGTCCGACTTCCTCTTCGGCGCCGCCACCGCCGCCTACCAGATCGAGGGCGCCGCTTTCGAGGACGGCCGCACGGCGTCGATCTGGGACCGGTTCAGCCGGATCCCCGGTGCCGTCATCAACGGCGACACCGGCGATGTCGCGACGGATCACTACCACCGGTACCGCGAGGACGTCGCGCTCATGAAGGAGCTCGGCCTGCAGACGTACCGCTTCTCGACGTCGTGGTCGCGCGTGCGTCCCGACGCCGGTCCGGTCAACCCGAAGGGCATCGACTTCTACAGCCGGCTGGTCGACGAGCTGCTGGGCGCGGGCATCCTGCCCTGGCTGACGCTGCACCACTGGGACATGCCGCAGTCGCTCGAGGAGAAGGGCGGCTGGACGTCGCGCGACACCGTCGACCGCTTCGTCGAATACGCGCTGTCCGTGCACGACGCCCTCGGCGACCGGGTCACGAAGTGGACGACGCACAACGAGCCGTGGTGCTCGTCCTTCCTGTCGTACACCGGCGGTGAGCACGCGCCCGGCCACCAGAGCGTGCGCGAGGGCCTGCTGGCCTCGCACCACCTGCTGCTCTCGCACGGCCGCACCGCGCAGGAGCTGCGCGCCCGCGACGCCTCGCTCGAGATCGGCATCACGCTGAACCTCACGAACGGCGAGCCGGTGGATCCGTCCGATCCGTCCGATCAGGACGCCGCGCGCCGCATCGACGGCCAGTTCAACCGCTGGTTCCTCGAGCCGATCTTCCGCGGCGCGTACCCGGCCGACGTGGTCGAGGACATCCGCGCGGTCGACGCCGACGCCGTGGCCGACTTCGAGGCCGCGGTGCGCGAGGGCGACCTCGCGGTCACCTCGACGCCGATCGACTTCCTGGGCGTGAACTACTACCACGGCGAGTACGTCTCCGGTCACCTGCCCGCGGACCCCGCGCCGACGGGCGAGGCGCCGACCGACTGGCCGAAGGGCTCGCCGTTCCCGGCCATGGACGGCGTGCACTGGGTGGAGCGGGGCCTCGAGCGCACCAACATGAACTGGGAGGTCGACTTCGCCGGCCTCACGGCGCTGCTGAACCGCGTCTCGGACCATTACGCCGCGGCCGCGGGCGTGCCGCTGTACGTCACCGAGAACGGCGCCGCGTACGACGACGTCCTCGTCGACGGCGAGGTGTACGACGTGGAGCGCGCGGAGTTCGTGCGCGGCCACGTGGCCGCCGTGCTCGACGCGATCGACGCGGGCACCGACGTTCGGGGATACTTCTACTGGTCGCTGCTCGACAACTACGAGTGGGCCTGGGGGTACGCCAAGCGCTTCGGCATCGTGCACGTCGACTACGACACGCAGGTGCGCACCGTGAAGACGAGCGGCAGGGAGTACGCCAGGATCATCGCGGCGCGTTCGGTCGAGAGGCCGGGCGCCGAGGCGGTCGACGCCCCGGTCCTCGGCTAGGAGACGGATGGAACACCCCCGCACCACCGCAGGTCGTCAGGAGAGCGCGTCACGGGGTGCGAGCGCGACGACGATCGAGGAGGTCGCGGCGCGCGCCGGGGTCTCCCGCTCGACGGTCTCGCGCGTGCTGGGCGGCGGTGATCGCGTGAGCCCGACGGCGCTCGAGTCGGTGCAGCGCGCGATCGCCGAACTGGACTACGTGCCCAACCGCGCGGCGCGCTCCCTCGCCAGCAGGCAGACGCTCGCGATCGCGCTGGTGGTCCCCGAGGACACGACCCGGTTCTTCGGCGACCCGTTCTTCGCGTCCATCGTGACCGGGATCAACGGTCGGCTGTCGTCGTCCGACTACCTGCTGAACCTGTTCATCGCCTCGGGCGATCCCGGCGACAAGACGACCAACTACCTGATCGGCGGCAACGTCGACGGCGCGCTGATCGTCTCGCACCACGCCTCGAACACGTTCCTCGAGCGGATCCACCGCGCGGTGCCCGTCGTGTTCGGCGGTCGCCCGCTCGTCGCGGATCAGTCGGGCTACTACTTCGTCGACGTCGACAACGTCGAGGGCGGCCGGATCGCGACCCGGTACCTCGTCGAGCGCGGACACCGCCGGATCGCCACGATCACCGGCCCGCTGGACATGCCCGTGGGATCGGACCGGCTGCAGGGCTTCCGCGACGTGCTGCAGGAAGCGGGGCTTGCGCCGGGCCCGGCCGAGAACGGCGACTTCACGGTCGAGGGCGGCGCGGCCGCGATGGCGCGCATCCTCGCCGCCGGCGACCCGCCCGACGCGCTGTTCGTCGCGAGCGACCTGATGGCGCGCGGCGCGCTCGGCCTGCTGCAGGCGCGCGGCATCCGGGTGCCCGAGGACATCGCGCTCGTCGGCTTCGACGACTCGCCGGTTGCGACCGACCTCGCGCCGCGCCTGACGACCGTGCACCAGCCCTCACGCGAGCAGGGCGAGGCCATGACGGACGTGCTGCTGGCGCGCCTCGCGGGTCAGAGGCCGCCGCAGGCGACGATCCTGCAGGCGGAGCTCGTCATCCGCGAGACCGCCTGAAATCTGCCCGTCGTCGAGGGGCGGAGGCGGCCCTCGACGCCGTGCCCCGGCGGCCGATAGCGTGACGACATGCCGTTCGTCTTCTCGCTGCTGGTGCTGGCGTTCTCCGTCGTCACGCTGATCGACATCATCACCCGGCCCGACGGACAGGTGAAGCACCTGTCGAAGATCGCGTGGATCCTCCTGGCCGTCCTGATCCCGATCGTCGGCGGCATCGTCTGGTGGGCGGCGGGCCGCGAGTACCCCGAGCGCCCCGTGCGCGTCTCGGGCGCCGCCTCCCGCCCGGCGCCGAGGGTCCGGATCGTCGACGACCGCCGGATGGACGCCCGCAGCACCGAGCAGCAGCTCGCCGACCTGGAGCGCGAGATCGAGGCCGACCGCCTCCGCGCCGAGATCGCGCGCCGGCGCGCCGAGCGCGGCGAGGCCTGAGCTCAGCGCTCCGCGACGACCTCCGCCTTGAACCCGGAGGCGTTCTCGAGCCAGCCGGCGTAGTGACCCGGCCCGCCGGCGTGCGGATAGCGATCCTGATACAGCGGGGTCCAGCCGTGGTCGGTCGCGTCGGCCACGAGCCGGTCGACCTCGGCGGGCGATCCGCCGCGGAACGCGAGGTGGTTCAGCCCCTCGCGGCGCCGGTCGTGGCCGCCCCGCTGCGACGGCGCCTCGGTGAAGGTGAGGTAGGCGCCGCCGGCGCTCCACGTGAACCCGCCCGGCCACTCGCCGTCGCGCACCCAGCCGAGCCGCTCGAGCAGCCACGCCCACTCCGCCGCGGCCCGCACGGCGGACGCGATCCAGATCTCGACGTGGTGCAGGCCCGCGCTCATCGCGGCCACTTCCTCTCGACCATCCCGTGAGCGTAGCGGCGAATGCGAACCGGCCCGGTTGCGGGAGGCGGCGGAGCAGTGCATGCTGGACATGCCAACCAACTAATTGGTTGGCATGTCCAGGACTCCAGGAGGCCCCATGTACCCCGTCCCCGACCAGACCGGCCGCACCATCGTCGTCACGGGCGCGAACTCCGGCACCGGACGCGAGGCCGCCAAGAGACTCGCGGTCGCCGGCGCGCGCGTCATCCTCGCGGTCCGGAACCCGGACAAGGGCGCGGACGCGCTGCGCGAGATCCTCGCCGCCGAGCCCGACGCCCGCGCCGAGGTGCGGATCCTCGACCTCGCCGATCTCGCCTCGGTCGCCGCCTTCGCCGACGGTCTCGCGCGCGACCTCACCCACCTCGACACGCTCGTGAACAACGCGGGCGTGATGACCACGCCGCAGCGCCTCCAGACCGCCGACGGGCACGAGCTGCAGTGGGGCACGAACTTCCTCGGCCCCTTCGCCCTGACCGCGCATCTCCTGCCGCTTCTGCTCGCCGCTCCCGTGCCGCGCGTGGCGACCATGAGCTCGGGCATGGCGAACCGTGGCCGCATCGACTTCGACGACCTCGACTGGAAGCGCCGCCGCTACAGCACGATCGCGGCCTACGCGGCATCCAAGCTCGCCGACCTCCACCTGGCACGCCACCTCGCGCGGATGTCGGACGAGCGCGGCTGGGGGCTGCGCTCGACGGCGGCGCACCCCGGCTTCACGCGCACCAACCTGCAGACCGCCGGCGCGAGCATCGGCCGCGACCGGCCTCGCTGGACGCCGCTGTCGGGCGGCGTCCCCTTCCTGCCGTCGATGCTCCCGGAGGAGGGCGCGGGATCCATCCTGCTCGCAGCCGCGGATCCGGCGGCGACGCAGGGCGGCTACTACGGCCCGACCGGCAGGATGGGGCTCGTGGGAGACCCGGGGCCGGCGAGGCTGAACGCGCGGATGCGCGACGACGCGACGGCCGCCCGGCTGTGGACCGTCGCCGAGCGGATCACCGGAACGGCCGCCCCGGCCCGCTGACGCGGCCGTCCTAGAGTGAGAGGCATGCCCGATCCGTCGTCCGCCCTCAATCCGACGGCCGAGCGGATCCTCGCCGCGGCGGGGGAGGAGTTCGCGGCGCACGGGCTCGCGGGCGCGCGCGTGGACCGGATCGCGGAGCGCGCCGGTGCGAACAAGCAGCGGATCTACGCGTACTTCGGCAGCAAGGACGAGCTGTTCGACCGGGTGATGGCGGAGCGGATCGGCGAGCTGCTCGACACCGTGCCCTTCGACGCCGAGGACCTGCCGGGGTACGCGGAGCGGCTGTTCGTCTTCACCGTCGAGCGTCAGGACCTCGCGCGGCTGCTGATGTGGCACGTGCTCGAGCGCCCCGGCCGACTGCCGCTGCTCGAGCCCGGCGCCTCGTCCACGGCCGCGAAGGTCGCCGCCCTCGCGGCGGCGCAGGCGTCCCGATCCGACATCGACGGCACCCTGCCGGCCGACCGCCTCCTCGCGCAGGTGCTCGCGGTCGTCCACGGCGCCGCGATGGGCGTGCTCGGCGACGTGGCGGATCCGTCCGCGCTCGTCGCCGACGTGCGCCGCTCGGTCGCCCGCCTCGTCGCGCCCTGACCGCGGGACCGCCGAGGCCCGCCACCGCCTCGCGCAGCCGTCTGGCATGGTCTGCCACCGACACGCGACGCTGGCACGAGGCTATCGATCCGCCTTCGTCAGGTCCTGCGCGAGCATCACGAGGATGCCGCTCGGGCCGCGGAGGTACGTGAGCTTGTAAGCGTCCCGGTAGTTCGCGACGCCGCGCAGCGGGTGGCATCCGTGGCGTGCGGCGATCTCGAGCGCCGTGTCGATGTCGTCGACCGAGAACGCCACGCGGTGCATGCCGATCTCGTTCGGCAGCGTGGGCTCGGTCTCGATCGCGTCGGGATGGAGGTACTCGAACAGCTCGAGCTGCCCGTGGCCGTCGGGTGTCTGCAGCACCGCGATGCGCGCGTGGTTGCCGTCGAGGCCCACGGCGGTGTCGGCCCACTCGCCGCTGACCGTGTCGCGGCCGAGGACCGTGAGCCCGAGGTCGGTGAAGAACGCGATGGCGGCCTCGAGGTCGCGCACGGCGATCCCGACGTTCTCCAGCTTGATGGGCACGGCTCAGCCGGCCTTCGCGTCGATCTCGTCGCGGCGGAGCAGGATGATCCGGTCCACGACGTCGGGCGGGATCGGCCGGTCGACCGAGAAGCGGATCGTGCCCTTCGACAGCGAGAATCCGGCCAGCCGGTCCTCGACCTGGGCGGGAATGGATCCGCTGAACGGGAACAGCGACAGGTGGGTCTTGGACTGCATGGTCGAGAGCAGACCCTTGCCGCGGTGCAGCAGCGCGGGCATGCCATAGCTGATGCCCTGCGTCGCGTCGGGCACGAGCTCGAGCGCGCGGTCGCGGATCGCGGCGAACATCCCGCGCACCGGTTCGTCGAGCGAGGCGAGGTAGTCGTCCACGGTGCCCATGCGGCCATCCTGGCATCCGCGATCCGGCGCCTCCAGACGAGTCGTCGGATCGCGCGCCCGGTCGTCGGACCCGTGATGCGGAAGTGGCTGGTGTGCCGCGCGACGGCACACCAGCCCCTGCGATCCGACGACCGGGCGCCGGCTCCGACGAACGAGCGAATCAGTCCTGCGGGTCGCCGCCGAGCGGGCCGACCGCGGGGATCGGGCCGCCGTCGTCCGCGCCCGTCCTGCGCGCGCGGGCGATCAGGTTGCCGAGGTGGTAGATCACGAGTGCCGCGACCGCGCCGATCACGATCGCGCCCAGCTCGAAGCCGTCCCACTTCATGGTGAATTGCGCGATGCCGATCACGAGCGCGACCGCGGCCGTGTACTGGTTCACCGGGCGCGAGAAGTCCACGCGGTTGTCGACCCAGATCTTGATGCCGATGATGCCGATCAGGCCGTACAGCGCGGTGGTCACGCCGCCGAGCACGCCGCCGGGGATCGAGTTGAAGATCGCGCCGATCTTCGGGGAGAACGCGAGCAGGATCGCGACGAGGCCGGCGACCCAGTACACGGCCGTCGAGTACACGCGGGTCGCGGCCATCACGCCGATGTTCTCGCCGTAGGTCGTCGTGCCCGATCCGCCGCCGAGGCCGGCGAGGGTCGTGGCGGCGCCGTCGGCGATCAGCGCGCGGCCCGTGTGCTGGTTGACCGAGCTGTCGGTCATGGTGGCGACGCCGCGCACGTGGCCGACGTTCTCGGCGACGAGCACCAGCACCACCGGCAGGAACATCGCGATGGCCGACCACGTGCCGGCCGATGCGAAGTCGGGCAGGTGGAACTCGGGCAGGCCGATCCACGCGGCCTCACCCACTGCGGTGAAGTCGAGCTCGCCCGTGATCGCGGCGAACACGTAGCCCACGATGACGCCGAGGAAGATCGAGATCCGGCCGAGGAAGCCCTTGAACAGCACCGCGAACAGGATCACCGCGGCGAGCGTCACGGTGGCCGTGACGGGGGCGCCCGAGAAGCTGGTCCACGCCACGGGCGCGAGGTTGAAGCCGATCAGCGCGACGATGGCGCCGGCCACCACCGGGGGCATGAGCCCGTCGACCCAGCCGAGGCCGGCGAACTGCACGACGAGGCCGACGAGCGCGAGCAGCACGCCGACGGCGACGATGCCCGCGAGCGCGGATCCCATCCCGGCGGAGGCGGTCGCGGCCGTGACGGGGGCGATGAACGCGAAGGAGGAGCCGAGGTAACTGGGCAGGCGATTCTTCGTGACCAGCAGGAACAGCAGCGTTCCGAGGCCGCTGAACAGCAGCGTGGTCGAGACCGGGAAGCCGGTGATGGTCGGCACCAGGAAGGTGGCGCCGAACATGGCGACGACGTGCTGCACGCCCATCGCGATCGTGGCGGGCCAGCTCAGGCGCTCGCTCGGCGCGACGACGGCACCGGGTTCGACGGTGCGGCCGTTGCCGTGGAGGGTCCACAGGGGCATGAGGCTCCTTCGGGGAGGTCGGGAGGGCAATCGATCCACGATACTTCCCCACGGGGTTCGCGCCGCTGAACGGCGCGAGCCCCGCCGGGGTCCTGATGAGTGGGAAGGGCGACCGCTTCGTCGTCACGGGGCTCTATCCGGTCATCGGAGCCCGGGTCTACCGTGATGCCTGCCGGCCATCGGCCGGTGCCGTGTCGCGGGCGAGGGGCCGCAGGGGGCGTCGCGCACGGTCATCAGCACGCAAAGGAGCGTTCGATGAAGACCATGTCCAGGAGGACCGCGGCGCTGGCGCTCGCCGCCGCCGCCGTCCTCGCCCTCACCGCGGGGGCGATGCCCGCAGACCGAGCCGACGACCGACACGGCGGCCGCGGCGGATCCGACCGTCTCACCTCGCAGTCCTGCGCGGCGCTGACCGGCTTCGGCATCGCGGCCAGGAAGATGGACCTGCCCACCCGCGGAGCGGTCGTCGAGACCGCCACGTGGCAGGACGGGTACTGCGCCGTCACCGGCTGGATCCACGCGGTCTCCGCCGAGCAGGACATGCAGTTCCGCGTGAACCTGCCGGCGCGCTGGAACAGCCGCGCGCTGCAATTCGGCGGCGGCGGATTCGATGGCTCGCTGGTGACCGCGACGGGCCTGTACACGGCACAGCCCGCCGATCAGCGCACCGCTCTGCAGCAGGGCTGGGTGACGCTCGGCAGCGACGGCGGCCACCAGGGCGGAGCCGGGTTCGACGGCTCGTTCCAGACCGATCCGGAGCTGCTCATGAACTTCGGCCAGTGGTCGGTGAAGAAGGCGCACGACGCCGCCTGGCCGATCATCCGCAAGGCGTACGGGTCCGAGCCCCGCTGGTCCTACTTCATCGGCGGCTCGCAGGGCGGGCACGAGGCGCTGGACGCCGCCGCCCGCTACCCGAAGGACTACGACGGCGTCGTGGCGAACTACCCCGCGTACAACGTCACGATGATGCACATCGGCGCGGTGAACTTCCGTGACGCGCTGCTCATCGACGGCGGCGCCGGCTGGATGAGCTCCGCGGAGGTGAAGACGCTGACGGACGCCGTCTACGCGACGTGCGACCCGCTGGATCGGGCGGAGGACGGGATCGTCAGCGATGTCGCCGGCTGCGACAGGGCGTTCGACATCCAGACGGTCCGCTGCCCGGGCGGCGCCGACGCCGGCGACGACTGCCTGTCGGATTCGCAGATCGCGGCGGTGGAGAAGATGACCACCGACTACGACCTCGGCATCCAGATCGAGGGCAACAGCATCTTCGCCAGGAGCGCGCTGCTCGAGGGCGCGCTGTACCAGGGCTTCGCGGGGTTCGGAACGGGCCCCTACGCGCAGGGACTGCAGTTCTCGGTGCTCGACGCCACCTCGCGTTACGGCGTCTCGGACGGCGATCCCGCACACGACACGTACACATTCGATCCGGCGGATCACGTCGAGCGGATCCAGGAGCTCGGCGAGATCATGGATGTCACCGACGTCTCGCTGAAGCGCTTCGCGGCCTACGGCGGCAAGGTGATCCTGACGCATGGGACGATCGACGACTTCATCACGCCGCACAACACGGTGCAGTACTACGAGGGCCTGCAGCACGAGTTCGGGCGCAAGCTCGACCGGTTCCTGAAGTTCTACATGGTGCCCGGCTGGGGTCACGGCCAGGGCGTCTTCACGGCGCAGTACGACGCGCTGGGGGCGATCGTGAAATGGGTCGAGCGCGGTGACGATCCCGACCGCCTCGTCGCGCAGGACGGGAACCCGGACGCCGACCGCACCCGGCCGATGTGCGAGTACCCGTCGTGGCCGCAGTACACGGGCCGGGGGTCGGTCGACGACGCGCGCGCGTTCCGCTGCGTCAGGGGCTGACGCGACGCGGACGCTTGCCTCGAATTGACGCCTCCGGACCCCGAGAGACGTCGATTCGGGGCAAGTCGGCGGCGGGCCTCAGGCCGTGAGACGGCCGAGCAGCTCGCGGTAGCGCGCGACCGTGCGGTCGACGATCTCGGCGGGGAGCTCGGGCGGCGTTCCCTGCTTGTCCCAGTTCGCGGCGAGCCAGTCGCGCACGATCTGCTTGTCGAAGCTCGCCATCCGCTCCTTCGGCGTCGTGCCCGTGCGCCAGGCCTCGGCGTCCCAGTAGCGGGAGGAGTCGCTCGTGAGCACCTCGTCGGCCAGGCGCAGCGTGCCCGCCTCGTCCGTGCCGAACTCGAACTTGGTGTCCGCCAGGATCAGCCCGTGCGCCTCGGCCGCCGCGGCCGCGCGGCGGTAGATGCCGAGCGACGCGTCGCGCAGCTGCGCGGCCCGGTCGGCGCCGACGAACTCGACGGTCTTCTCGAACGAGATGTTCTCGTCGTGCTCGCCCATCGGCGCCTTGTACGCCGGAGTGTAGATCGGCTCGGGCAGGCGGTCGCCGTCCTGCAGGCCCTCGGGCAGCGGGATCCCGCACACGGTGCCCTGCTCCCGGTACTCGGCCCAGCCGGACCCGGTGAGATAGCCGCGGACGACGCACTCGATCGGCAGCATGTCGAGCGAGCGGACGATCATGGATCGCCCGGCGACCGGATCCGGGACGCCCTCGCCGGTCAGATGGTTAGGGACCGGCGCGCCGCCGCCGTCGCCGCCCGCGAGCTGATCGAACCACCACAGGCTCAGCGTGGTCAGCAGCTCGCCCTTGCCCGGGATGCCGGGGGACAGGACGTGGTCGAACGCGCTCACGCGGTCGCTCGCGACCACGAGCATCCGCGGGTCGGAGTCATCAGTGGGGCGATACAGGTCGCGCACCTTGCCGGAGTACACGTGCTTCCATCCGGGGATCTCGACTGTCACCGGCCCATCATCCCATCCAGGGACGGCGGGTCGAGCCGCGCGAGGCGCTCGAACAACCCGAACAGGTGCCGACCACCCGAGCAGGCATGCGCGCAGATGTGATCTGAGGGCGCGCAGCCTGCTCGGGCGTCTCGGATCAGTGGCTGTTCAGAACGGCCCAGGCGATGAGGCTGTCGATGCGACGGACGTCCAGCTGAGAAGCGTGGCGGTTTCCATCGTGTGCCTTTCGTGAGCGGGTGCGGTGGGCGCATTCGCGCAGGCCGGATCGGCGCCGGGGTCAGTCGAGGAGGTGCTGCACCGGATACCGGGATCCGGTGCAAGTCGCGCCCCGGGCGCCGGACGCCGAGGCCGGTCGCGGATCGGGATCCGCGACCGGCCCCGCGCTCACTTCAGGGCGAACACCGCCGGATCGGCGAGGAAGTCGAGCACCCCCTTGTACTCGAGGCGCTCGGCGCTCGCGTCGGCGGGGATGTCGAACACCAGCACGCCCTGCAGCGTGTTGCCCGGGTTGATCTCGCCGAACAGCGAGTCATTGCCGTCGATGTAGATGCCGGCGGCGCTGTTGGCCTCGAACTCGCGGTCCTGCGCGTCGTACACCTTGGCGTTCATGTCGCTGAAGGACTCGGCTTCGGTGCCCACGTTCTCGACCGAGACGTGGATCAGCACGAACTGCCCCTGCGCCTTCTCGCCGAGCAGCGTGCCGCCGATCTCCTCGCCGACCTGGGGGACGCCGGGCTCGACCTGCGTGACCGTGATCGACAGGCTGCCGATCTCGGCGGCGGTGCCGATCGGAGTGACGGCCGGAACCTCGTCGGCAGGCGCCTCCTCCTCGTCGGCCGGCGGCTCGGCGGCCTGCTCGTCCTGCTCGGAGGCGGCCTGGTCGGACGAGGCGGGATCGGACGCGGGGGCGTCCGATCCGCCGCCCTTCGGCCAGGCGATCGCGATGATCACCACGATGATCGCCCACAACCACCAGCGCTTGAAGATCGGCTTCTTCCGCTTCTCGGTCTGCGCGTCGGGGGCCGCCGGAGGACCGGCGACCCCCTGATCGTGCTGCGGGGCGGGGGGCTGCGTGCTGTCGAACGACATGTGAGGGCTCCTTGGTGTGTCGTCAGGTGGAGGCGATACCGCGGGATCGCGGAGCCGCCGGGGCCGCACAGGCCCATGGCGACCCCGGCGGTGAACCCAGATTCCGCCGCGTACCGCCCGCTCCGGATCGGCTGAGCGGGCGCACAGCGCTGACCGATCGGACGGAGTCTCCGAGCCGATCGGCCGAGGGGAGTGTCCGCGGCCGGCCCTACTCTCGATCCATGAGCACCGCGACCCCGAGGCCCGTCCGGCCGGCGAAGCCCGGCCGCCTCGCTCAGGTGCTGGCGGGCGGATGGTCGACAGGCGTGTTCGTGATCGGATTCCTGGTCGACTTCTACTGCGCGATGAACGTGCCGGGTGCGGCGGAGTTCGGCGTCACGGCGGGTGAGCGCGTCGTCCAGATCACAGGGCTCGGCGTGATGCTGGGCCTCGTGGCCGGCGTCGCCTGGCTGAGCGTGTACGTCCGCGCGAGCCATCCGCTGGTGACGGCGAGCGCCGGCGCCGTCCTGGCCCTCATCGGCACCTCGTACGTCCTGCTGCTGGTCGGCGCGTACCACTGCGCGCTGCGCTGGCCGCGGCGGCAGTGGGCGATCGGCGGTGCGGCGTCCGGGCTCGTGCTCCTGTTCGTCCTGCGGGAGGTGCTGACCGACTGGGGCGCCGCGCTGCTCTGGACGGGCTCGCAGGACATGGATGGCGCCCCCGGCTTCACCGGCACGGTCGCGCCATGGATCATCGCCGTGCTCGCGCTGGCTCTGGTCGCGGGTCTCGTCGCCTTCCGCCGCACGTCCGCGGACGCGGCGCAGAGCCGGTCCGCCGCCGCGACCGAGCACCTGCGGGCCGAGAGCCTCGGCGAGAAGGTGGCGCGGCAGGCCGAGCGTGAGCGCATCGCGCGGGACCTGCACGACGGTCTCGGTCATCGGCTCTCGTCGGCAGCGCTCACCCTCGGCGTCCTCGAGGCGCAGGCGAACGCGGGCGTCGCGCCCGATCCCGACCGGGCGCGCATCGCGCGCGAACAGGTGCATGCCGCCCTCGAGGACGTGCGCGGCGTCGTCGGCGGTCTGCGCTCGGAGGTGGGCGAGACGCCGCTGACGCCCGCCTCGATCCGGCTCGTCGGCGCGCTCCTCCACGATCTGCGCGCGGCCGGACATCGGATCGACGCGTACGTCATGGTCGAGGGTGCGGACCGCGCCGGCGCCCAGCTGGACGCGTCCGCGTACCGGATCCTGCAGGAGAGCCTGACGAACGCGATCAAGCACGCCCCGGGGGCGCGGGTCTCCGTGACCTTCGACGCCTCACCCGAGCGCGGGGTGCGGATCCGCGTGAGCAATCCGCTGACGGCGAGCGGGGCGGGCGTCCCCGGATCCGGCAGCGGGATCCTCGGCATCCGCGAGCGCGCCGCCGCCGCCGGAGGCGGGGCGTGGATCGGTCCGCACGAGGGCCAGTTCCTCGTCGACGTCAGCCTGCCCTGGGGTGACGCGGTCTGACCCGTGTCCGTGGTCGCCGTTAGGGTGGCGAGGTGCTCACGGACCACCTCGCGGAAGACCCCGCCTCGGCGCATGACCGCCCCGTGCGCGTGCTGCTCGTCGACGACGACCCCTACACGAGAGAGCCCGTCGCGACGATCCTGGATCTGCGTCCCGAGATCGAGGTGATCGGATCGGTCGACAGCGGAGCGGCGGCCGTCGCGTTCGTCCGGCACACCCGCCCGGACATCGTGCTGATGGACCTCCAGATGCCCGACATGGACGGCATCGAGGCCACGCGCGAGGTGCTCGTCGTGGTGAAGACGCGCGTCGTGGCGCTCACGACGATGGTGGATCTCGACACGGTGCTGCGCGTCTTCGAGGCCGGCGGCGACGGCTACATCCTCAAGGGCGACGGGCCGGTGAAGCTGGTCGAGGATGTTCTGGCCGCCGCGCGCGGCGACGCGATCCTCCCGCCGCGCTACGCCCGCGCGGTGATCGAGCGGTCGACGGGCGTCAGCGGGTCCGATCAGCGGCAGGATGCGATCGCGCGCCTGGACCTCCTCACGGAGCGAGAGCGTGCGACGGCGCGGCTTGTCGCGACGGGCGGCGGCAACGCTGAGATCGCGGCGGCGCTGCACGTGTCGGAATCGACCATGAAGACGCACCTGGCGCAGGCGATGGCCAAGCTCGGACTCGACAACCGGATGCAGCTCGGCATCCTCGTCGACAGGGCCGGCGAGACCCCCTCCGGGTAGCACTCCGCCCACGTCGCGGCGGCCGTGAGCACCCTGCCGCGGCGCAGACGCCGGTAGCCCTACTCGACGCGCGCGGCGATATCCGTGCGGTGGTGCGAGCCCTCGAGGCGGATGCGGCCGATCGCCTCGTACGCGCGCTCGCGTGCGGTGCGGAAGTCGGGCGCGGTCGCCACGACGTTGAGCACGCGACCGCCCGTGGCGATCAGGCCGCCGTCCGATTCGGCCGTCGCGGCGTGGGCGATGTGCACGCCCTCGACCGCGTCGGCCTCGTCCAGACCGCTCAGCGCGCGGCCCGTCTCGGGCTTCTCGGGGTAGCCCTCGCTCGCGAGCACCACGGTCACGGCGACATCGGGGGAGAACTCCGGCCGGGGCTCGTCCTCGAGCGTGCCGGTCGCGGCCGCCAGCAGCAGGCGCGACAGCGGCGTCTTCAGGCGCGGCAGCACGACCTGGGTCTCGGGGTCGCCGAAGCGGGCGTTGAACTCGATCACGCGCACGCCCGACGGCGTCAGGATGAGCCCGGCGTACAGCAGGCCGATGAACGGCGTGCCCTCCTCGTCCAGGCGGCGGACGACCGGCAGCGCGACCGTCTCCGTGACGTGCGCGACGAACTCGTCCTCCGAGCCGAACTGCTCGGCGAGCCACGGCAGCGGCGAATACGCGCCCATGCCGCCCGTGTTCGGCCCGGCGTCGCCGTCGAGCGCGCGCTTGTAGTCCTGCGCGGGGCTCAGGGCGCGCACGGCGTCGCCGTCGCTCAGGAAGAACAGCGACACCTCGGGGCCGGACAGGAACTCCTCGATCAGGACGGGCCCGGTCGGCAGGTAGGTCTCGGCGTGGGCAAGCGCGGCCGCGCGGTCCTCCGTGACGATGACGCCCTTGCCGGCGGCGAGGCCGTCGGCCTTGACGACATACGGCGCCCCGAGCGCGTCGAGCGCGTCGGCGACCTCGGCGGCGGTGCGGGCATGCGTGGCGCGGCCGGTGGGCACGCCGGCCGCCGACATGATCCGCTTCGCGAAGGCCTTCGAGCCCTCCAGCTGCGCCGCGGCGCGGCCCGGGCCGAACACCGGGATGCCCCGCTCGCGCAGCTCGTCCGCGACCCCCGCGATCAGAGGGGCCTCGGGCCCCACGATCACGAGATCCACCGCCTGATCGATCGCGAACGAGGCGACGGCGACCGGATCGACCATGTCGACCTCGACGAGGGTCGCGACGCGCGCGATTCCCGCGTTGCCGGGGGCCGCGAGCAGCTCGTGGCCCGCCTCCTCGGAGCGCAGCGCGAGAACGAGGGCGTGCTCGCGCGCGCCGGAGCCGAGGACCAGGATCTTCACGCGCCCAGCCTATCGAGGCCGCCATATCGGGGAACGCTCCGGGCGGCAAGGCTCCCGCGTGCGCGGCGCGGCGTGGGTACGGTCGGATCCGTGGGCAGGCAGCAGCGGGTGGCCGGCGCCGTGGCGGCGCTCGTGCTCGTCGGCGCGCTCGTGAGCGGATGCGCGATCCGGATCCCGACGGATCCGGACGGCACGCTCGATCGGGCCGCCGGCGGCGAGCTGAGGGTGGGGGCATCGTCCGACGCCGGCCGTGTGGAGGTGGACGGCGATCGCGTGACCGGCCCGCTGCCCGACCTGGTGGAGGAGTTCGCGGCCTCGATCGACGCCGACGTGGCCTGGACCGTCGGCAGCGAGGAGAGTCTGGTGACGGCGCTCGAGGAGGGTGACCTCGACCTCGCGATCGGCGGCATGACCGACCAGACCCCGTGGCTCGACAAGGCCGCGGTCACGCGCTCCTTCCCGGATCTGCCCGGCGTCGAGGGCGACCGGCCCGTCGTCATGCTCGCGCGCCTGGGGGAGAACCGCTTCGTCAGCGCGCTCGAGACGTTCCTCGACGGGCGGGTGAGCGGATGAAGACGCGGTTCGGCCGCACCGACCTGCCGCAGCGGCAGGCGGAGGCGCTGCGCAGAGCCGTCGGCATCGAGGTCTTCACGATCTGCTACACCACGGTCACGATCGCGCTCATCGCGCTGGTCGTCGGCAGCTCGCAGGCGATGCGCACGGCATGGATCGAGGACATGCTCTCGCTGCTGCCGCAGATCGCGTTCCTCACGGCGCTCATCTTCATCCGGCGCCGCCCCACCCGGAACTTCCCGTTCGGCATGCACCGCGCCATGGGCGTGGGCCACCTCGTGGCGGGCGTGGCGCTGCTGATCGTGGGCGGCAACCTGGCGGTCGAGGCGGTCGTCGGGTTCATCCGCGGCGAGCACCCCACGATCGGCACCGTGAACCTGTTCGGCCAGACCATCTGGCTCGGCTGGCTGATGATGGCGGTGATGGCGCTCATCGTCGTCGGGCCGCTGTTCTACGGGCGCTACAAGGCGAAGCTCGCGGGCCCGCTGCACAACAAGCTGCTGCACGCCGACGCGGACATGGCGAAGGCCGACTGGCAGACCACGGTCGCCTCCATCGTGGGTGTCGGCGGCGTGGGCCTCGGCGTGTGGTGGCTCGACTACGCGGCCGCCCTGTTCATCTCGGTGGGCATCCTGTGGGATGGCTGGCGCAACACCGTCACGGCGGTCGAGGACCTGATCGACAAGCGCGCCACCACGTACGACGAGAAGGCCGTGCACCCGCTCGTCGCGGACGTCCTGCGGCTGCTGCGCGGCGCGCGGGGCGTGGCGGATGCGGCGGTGCGCGTGCGCGACCTCGGGCAGGTGCTGCACGTGGAGGCCTTCGTGGTGCTGCGGCGCGGCCGCGTCGACGTCGCGCAGCTCGAGCGCCTGCAGCGGCGCATCATCGACCTCGACTGGAAGATGCAGGACGTCGTCGTGATCCCGGTCACCTCGCTCCCGGAGGAGGCCATGGCCCGGGTCGACTCGTCCTAGTCTGGACCGATGGCCGCGCGCAGGATCGAGACGGGTGACGGACGCGGCGCGCTCGCCGCGGTCGCGGCCGCCGTCGCCGCGGGCGAGAGGCCGCCCCGCACCGCGCACGCGACATCCGTGCGCTACCTGCTGCAGCTGCTGGCCGAGAAGGCGCCCGGCAACAGCGTCGAGGTGCGCGTGCCGCCGTTCGGGGCGGCCCAGGTGATCCAGGGCCCCCGGCACACGCGCGGCACGCCGCCGAACGTCGTGGAGATGGATCCGCAGACCTGGATCGATCTGGCCACCGGATCCCTGTCGTGGGGCGAGGCGGCGGCCTCCGGGCGCGTGCACGCGTCGGGCGTGCGGGCCGATCTCGCGGGGGTGCTGCCGCTGCGTCCGTAGGGCCGAAATGGGGCGGACGCACGACCCCCATTCAGGAAGCGGTGGGATGATGAGCACCATGTCCTCGCACGCCGGTGTCCCCGACGATCAGCTCGTCTCCGAGCAGGTCTCCGTGCGTCGCTCGCCCCGTTACGGCGTGTTCGCCGGGGTCGGCGCGGCCTTCGGGATCGTGGTGGCGATGATCCTCGCGACCGCCTTCGACGGCACGAGCGAGCCCAGCCCCTTCACCGAGGTCGTCTACTCGCCGTCGCAGGCGTTCGGCTTCATCCTGCTGTGGTGCGTGCCCGCGGGCATCCTGCTGGCGATGATCGTCGCGCTCCTGCTCGAGTGGACGCTCGGACGCCGCACGCGTCGGGTATCGGCCGTGCACGAGACGGTCGTCGAGACCGACTGATCCGGATCAGCCGAGCTCGCGCAGGATCGGCTGCATCGCGGCGTCGAACGCCGCGACGTCGCCGCGCAGGCTGTCGGACACCGCGACCGTGAGCGATCCGATCCACCAGATGCCGCGCTGCGCGAGCGGCAGCACCTGCACATCGAGGCGGAAGTCGTGCGCCCGGCGGCCCGCGCGCCGCTCGAACTCGACGACCGCGCCGGCATAGCCGCGATACGAGCGGCGCATCCGGTCGTACCGGACGGCCGCGTCGTGCGCGTAGGCCAGCGCCTGCGCACCGTGCGGCGCGGCGGCGTCGCGGAGCGCGCCGGCGTAGGCGGGCAGCGCCACGTGCGTGCCGAATCCCTCGACCAGCTCGAGCGGCACGGGGGAGGGATGCGCCTCGGGCTCGACGGTCATGTCCCAGTAGCGGCGCCACAGCCGCTCGACGCCGTCGCTCGCCTCCCCGCCGCGCTCGACGCCGCGCAGCTGCGGCAGCTCGTCGGGATGGCGCACGCCCAGCGCCTGGCGCAGGTACAGCGCGACGAGCACCGAGGGGCCGCAGTCCTCGCGGACGTGCCAGTCGGTTGCCGTCATGGACTTCATTATCCTCACGCCGGCGCGGGGGTCAGGTTCCCGACGGGGTCTTCGGCGCCCACACGTGCGAGCGCAGCGAGCGTGCGGACGCGGGTGCGTCCGCCACCTCACGCCCTCGATGGAGCCTGCGACAGCGCATGCAGCCGTGAGCGGCGCCCGAAGGGTGCTCGAGCGGATGCGTGGGGCGTGAGCGAAGAGAACGCCGGTAGGCTGGGCGCGTGGCTCCCGCACCCACCGAATCCCCGTCCCCGCGCACGTCCTCGACCTATGCCGAGGCGGGTGTCGACACCGAGGCCGGCGACCTCGCCATCGAGCTGATGAAGGCGTCCGTCAAGGCCACTCAGGGCCCCGAGGTGGTGGGTGGCATCGGAGGCTTCGCCGGTCTCTGGGACGCGAGCGCGCTGGTCGGCATGAAGCGCCCGCTGCTCGCCACGAGCACCGACGGCGTGGGCACCAAGGTCGCGATCGCGCAGGCGATCGACAAGCACGACACGATCGGTCACGACCTGGTCGGCATGGTCGTCGACGACATCGTCGTGGTGGGCGCCAAGCCGCTGTTCATGACCGACTACATCGCGACGGGCAAGGTCTTCCCGCAGCGGATCGCGGACATCGTGCGCGGCATCGCGGAGGCGTGCGCGCTCACCGGCACCGCACTGGTCGGCGGCGAGATCGCCGAGCACCCCGGCCTGCTGGGCCCGAACGACTACGACGTCGCGGGCGCGGCCACGGGCGCCGTGGACGGCGAGAAGATCCTCGGCGCCGAGCGCGTCCGCCCCGGCGACGCGGTCATCGCGCTGGGGTCCAGCGGCATCCACGCCAACGGCTACTCGCTCGTGCGCCACATCGTCACCCGTGCCGGCATCTCCTACGGCGACCACGCCGCCGACTTCGGCACGACGTGGGGCGAGGCCCTGCTCGAGCCGACGCGGCTGTACACCACGCCGCTGCTCGACCTGATCGACCGGGTGGGCGACGGCGTCCACTCGCTCAGCCACGTCACCGGCGGCGGCATCGCGGCGAACCTCGCGCGCGTGCTGCCCCGCGGCACATGGGTCGAGGTCGACCGCTCGACGTGGACCCCCTCGCCGATCTTCCGCGTGCTGAGCGACATCGCCGGCACCTCGCTCGGCTCGAGCGAGGGCACGTGGAACATGGGCGTCGGCTTCCTCGCGGTCGTGGCGGCCGATCGTGCGGCCGCGGCGATCGCGCACATCGAGGGCGCGGGCATCCCGGCCTGGCAGGTCGGCGTCGTGGGCGAGGGCGCGCGCCCCGCGGGCGGCGAGGAGTTCGAGCAGGGCGCCAAGGGCGTCGACGGCGGCGCGGTGCGCCTGGTCGGCGCGTACGCGGACGGAGCAGAGTAACAACCCATGTGCGGCATCGTCGGAATGGTCGGGCAGGGCCTGGTCAACCAGGACATCTACGACGCTCTCCTCCTCCTCCAGCACCGCGGTCAGGACGCCACGGGCATCGCCACCGCGGAGCCGAACGGCGTGATGCACACGCACAAGGCGCAGGGCATGGTGCGCGAGGCGTTCCGCACCCGCGACATGCGGTCGCTGCTCGGCAACGTCGGCCTCGGCCACGTGCGCTACGCCACGAAGGGCACCGCCTCCAGCGAGGAGGAGATGCAGCCGTTCTACGTGAACTCGCCGTACGGCATCATCCTGATCCACAACGGCAACCTCACCAACACGCGCGAGCTCACGCACGACATGGAGCAGCGCGACCGCCGGCACCTGAACTCCTCGAGCGACACCGAGCTGCTGCTCAACGTCCTCGCGAACGAGCTGCAGGCCACGACCAGCCCCGTCGACCTCGAGCCCGAGCGGATCTTCGAGGCCGTCTCGCGCACGCATCGCCGCATCGAGGGCGCGTACGCCGTGATCTCGGTCATCGCGGGATACGGCCTGCTGGCGTTCCGCGATCCGCTCGGCATCCGTCCGCTGATCCTGGGTCGCCGGTCCGGTGCGGAGGGACGGGACGAGTGGGTCGTCACGAGCGAGTCGCTCGTGCTCGAGAACGCCGACTACGAGATCGTGCGCGACGTGGAGCCCGGCGAGGCCGTGTTCATCACGGATGCCGGCGAGCTGTACTCGAAGCAGTGCGCGGACGACGCGACGCTGCTGCCGTGCTCGTTCGAGTACGTCTACCTCGCCCGCCCGGACTCGATCATGAACGGCGTGCCCGTGTACGAGTCGCGTCTGCGGATGGGCGCGAAGCTCGCGGCGACCATCGCGAAGCACGTGCCCGAGGGCCTCATCGACGTGGTCATGCCGATCCCCGACTCCTCGCGCCCCGCCGCGATGGAGGTCTCGCGCGTGCTCGGCATCGAGTACCGCGAGGGCTTCTACAAGAACCGCTACGTCGGCCGGACGTTCATCATGCCCGGGCAGGCGGCGCGCAAGAAGAGCGTGCGCCAGAAGCTCAACGCGATGTCGAGCGAGTTCCAGGGCAAGAACGTGCTGCTGATCGACGACTCGATCGTGCGCGGCACCACCAGCAAGCAGATCGTGCAGATGGCCCGCGACGCCGGGGCGAAGTCGGTCACGTTCGCGTCCGCGGCGCCGCCCGTGCGGCACCCTCACGTGTACGGCATCAACATGCCCTCGCGCCACGAGCTCGTCGCGCACGGCCGCACGATCCCGGAGATCGCCGAGGAGCTGGGCGCCGACTACCTCGTCTACCAGGAGGTCGAGGACCTCAAGGACGCGATCATCGAGAGCGCGCAGGGCGACGCGACGTTCGCGGACCTCGATATGAGCTGCTTCGACGGCCGCTACCTCACGGGCACCGTGACGGACGAGTACCTCGAGTGGGTCGAGGGCACGCAGTCGTCCTGACCCGGCCGGTCGGAGGGCACACGAAAGCGCCCGGTGCCGCAGCCCCGGGCGCTTTTCCGCGGGAGATATGAGGGATCAGGCCTGCTGGGCCTGATACTCGTCCTCGTCTTCGTCGCTCTCGTCGCCGTACATGTCGGCCCACTTGTCGACGTACTCGTTGTCGTCACTCGGGTGCCCGAGCTCGCGCTCCAGCGCCGAGTAGTTCACCGTCGGGCTGAACGACTTCAATTCGCGGGCGAGCTTGGTGTGCTTCGCCTTCTGACGGCCACGGCCCATGGGCGAGACCCCCTCACGTGTAGCTGCCGGGATCGCTGCCCCGATGCGCTTGTCTGGATCCGGCACAAGAGCCGGTGAAGAGTAGAGTTCAGATTACCACGCGGCCCCGGCGCCTCGGCCGGCCGCGGCACCGGGAAGGGGTCGCAGGATGACCGATCAGCCGTTCGTCGATGAGCCGTCCGACAGCGCGAAGGCACAGCAGGCGTCCGCGGATGCCGTGCTGCGCGGCGCGGTGATCGCCGCGGTGATCCCCGATCAGTCGCCGCGCGTGCTCCAGGAGGCCGCCCACTACGCGACGATGCTGGGCGCGCCGCTGGCGGTCGTGCACGTGGATGTGACGCGCTTCGTGACGTACGAGGACCCGGACGGCTACGTCCACTCCGCGCCCGTCGACATCAACGTGCAGGCCGGCGCGGGCGAGCTGGAGGCCGTCCGACGCGAGGCCGAGACGCACCTGATCAACAGCGCCGTGACGTGGGAGGTGCGCCAGCTGGTCGGCGACCCGGCCCTGGCGCTGAAGCACTTCGCCGACAAGATCGACGCGAAGCTGATCGTGGTCGGCACCCGCAAGCGCGGCTTCGGCGAGTCCCTGCGGCAGTTCTTCACCGGCTCGGTCGCCGCGCGGCTGTCGCACCGTCAGCACCGCCCGATCCTGGTCGTGCCGCAGGACGAGCCGCTGCACGACGACGAGGCCTTCCCCGAAGTCGAGGGCTGAGCCGAGAGCGCTGACGCGAATGCCCCGGGACGACGAGGTCCCGGGGCATCCGTCCGTGGTTCAGCGGCGCAGCGCGTCGCTGAGGGATCCGGCGGCCGTCTCGAGCGCGGACTGCAGCGCGTCGACGGTCGCGGACGTGAGCTCGCCGCCGCGGGCGACGTGCGAGCGCAGCTCAGCGCGCACGCGGCCGCGGAAGTCGGCCACGGCGGCCTCGGCGCGGTGCAGCTCCTCGCGGGAGCGGACGCGCGCATCCCCGTCCGCGGGGTCCGGCGCGCTCGCGGTGGCGCGGGGCGCGTCCTGCGCGGCCGCGGCGAGGTCGGCGCGGAGGCTCCGCATGGCCTCGCGGACGCTGAGGCGAACCTCGTCCGCGATCAGCCGCACCGTGTCGGCCAGGCCCGCCTCGATCCCTGCGATGTCCCCGGCCCGGTCGCGCACTTCGGCACGACCGGCGTCCGTGATCTCGTAGACCGTCTTGCGGCCGTCCGAGGTCTTGGTCACCAGACCCTCCTCCTCGAGCTTCGACAGCCTCGGGTAGATCGTCCCGGCGCTCGGCGTGTATGTGCCGCCCGTGCGCTCGGCCAGCGACTGCATGATGTCGTAGCCGTGGCGCGGCGCCTCGGCCAGCAGGTTCAGCAGGTACAGGCGCAGGTCGCCGTGGGAGAAGACGGGGGGCATCAGAGCGACTCCTCCGCGCGAGGCGTGGCCGACTCGGCGGGTGCGGTCGCCGGCCGGCGCAGCACCGTGACGTCGCCCGAGACGGTGTTGGCGCGGACGTCCGCGAACGATCCCGACAGCTCGCCGACGGATGCCGCGATGCTGCTGGGCCCGCCGGACGAACGCACGACGCCGTCGAGGACGATCCGGCCGCTCGCCGAGCGTGCGACGTAGTTCGCGGGCAGTCCCTCGTCCAGCCGCAGCGTGGCCGATCCGCTGACGCTGTTGACCGACGCCGAGTCGATCGGGCCCTCGGCGTCGACCATGGTCGCGCCGGAGACCGAGTCGACCGAGGCGCGGCGGATCCGGCCGGCCACCGTGACGTCGCCCGAGACGGTGTTGGCCGAGAACGCGCCCGCGAGGCCGCGGGCCTGCACGTCGCCCGACACCGCGTTCGCGGTGAGGTCGCCCGTCAGTCCGTCGACGAGCACATCGCCCGAGACGGTGTTCACGCGGGCCTCCGCCGCGAGGCCGGACACGAGCGCGCCGGCGCTGACGACGCCGAGCGTGAGCGCGACCGCCCGCGGCACCGCGACGCTGATCTCCGCCCGGGGGCCGCCCGCGCCGAAGTTGCGGAACACCTCGAGGAAGTTGTCCCAGCGCAGCTGCGGGTGGTCGATCTCGAGCTCGTCGCCCGTGACCTCGATCCGCAGGTCCTTGACGGTCACGCCGTGCACCTCGACGCGGGTGCCCGGCTCGTCGTGTCCGATGATGTCGATCTGTCCGCCGGCGAGCCCCACCTTGAGGTGGCGGATGCCCTCGACGTCGATCACCCGGGTCTGGCCCGGCTGCACGATCCATTTCTCCACGGCTGCGATCCCTTCCGGTTCAACTCGAGATATATCTCGATCTGTCGAGTAGAACACGATATATCTCGATTGTCGAGGGTCGTCGCGAATTCTCAGGCTCACGGTGCTTGACCCTGACGTCACGTCAAGATCTAGCGTCGGAGCGAAGAGAGGGGACCGGATGGACTGGTCGATCCAGCAGATCGCGAGGCTCGCGGGCACGACCAGCCGCGCGCTGCGTCACTACGGCGAGCTCGGGCTCCTGCCGCCGTCCCGCATCGGGCCGAACGGCTACCGGCACTACGACGAGCGGGCGCTCGTGCGGCTGCAGCGCATCCTGCTGCTGCGCGAGCTGGGGCTCGGCCTGCCGCAGATCGGCGAGATCCTCGACCGCGAGACCGACGAGCGGCGCGCCCTCGAGGCGCACCTCCAGTGGCTGCGCGGCGAGCAGGACCGGATCGCGCGGCAGATCGGCGCGGTGACCGGCACCATCCGCGGACTAGAGGAACAGGAGGAGCTGATGGCGGAGGACATGTTCGACGGCTTCGACCACACGCAGCACCGGGGCGAGGTCGAGCGCCGCTGGGGCGCGGACGCGTACGCCCGGGGCGACGCGTGGTGGCGAGGCATGAGCGAGGCCGAGCGCATGGCCTGGCAGGAGCGGGCGGCCGCGCTCAGGCGCGACTGGATCGCGGCGGCGCGACCCGGAGCGGATCCGGCGGCGGACGAGGCGCAGGCGCTCGCGCGGCGCCACGTGGAATGGCTCACCGGCATCCCCGGAACGCCCGCCGCGGCCGGGCACGCCAGGGAGTACGTGATCGGCCTCGGCGACATGTACGTCGCGGACGAGCGCTTCGCCCGCAACTACGGCGGCGCCCAGGGTGCCGCCTTCGTCCGGGACGCCCTCCGCACCTACGCCGAGGCCTGCCTCTAGCCCGGCGGCCACTGCCCTCGAGAACACGTGCTCTCGGCGAGCACACGCCGGATCCGGTCCGATCGGGCATGTCGCCGCTGACAGCACGTGTTCTCGAGGAGGGGGAGGGGCCCCTTCTCGGCGGGAAGGGCCGCGCCCGTAGGCTGAGCGGGTGATGCGCGCGCCGATCCGCTGGGGGCTCCTGCCGCTGGTGATGGTCGGCGGGGCGCTCGGGGTCGCGCTGCGGGCCGGGATGCTGCTGCCGTTCCCGGGCGGCTTCTCGTTCGGGATCCTGACCGCCACGATCGGCATCAACGCGGTCGGGTCGGGCCTGCTGGGGTTCGTCGTCGGCGCGCTCGGGAGCCGGCATCCGCGCCGCCGGGCGTTCCTCGGCACCGGCGTGATGGGCGGCTTCACGACCTACAGCGGGTTCGCCGTGCTGCAGGGCGAGCTCGTGCAGGCGGGCCTCGTCGTCTACGCGGTGCTCCTCGCCGGGCTGGCCCTGCTCGTCGCGAGCGTCGCCGCGATCCTCGGGCTGCAGACGGGCACCGCGCTCGAGCGCCGCCGTCCCTCGGGGGGAGCAGGATGACGCCCCTGGTGTTCGCGGGCCTCGCGCTCGCCGGCGGCGTCGGGGCGGGCCTGCGCTGGCTCGCCGACGTGCTGCTGTCGCGCGTCCTGCCCGCCGGGTTCCCGTGGGCGATCCTGGTCGTGAACGCGAGCGGATCCTTCGTGCTCGGCCTCCTCACGGGGCTCTCGCTGGACGCGATCTGGGCGGCGGTGCTGGGCACCGGCCTGCTCGGCGGCTACACGACCTTCAGCACGGTCGCCGTGGACACCCAGGTGCTGGCGCGCGAGGGCCGATCCGAGGCCGCCTGGGGCAACGCGCTCGGCACGCTCGTGCTGTGCGTCGCGGTCGCCGTCGGCGGGCTCGCGCTCGGCCCCGCGCTCGCCGCCTGATTCACGGCAAGGCCATAGCGCAGCGGTCCGAGGCGCGTCCGCGCGCCGTGTCACAATGAGCCGGGGATAGAGCACCGTAGCGGCGCATGTTCGCCGACGGCCCACAGCCCCGCCGCCCGCGAACGAGAGACAGCCGTGTCGAGACTTGCCGTCCTGAGCCTGAAGAACCGCGCTCTCATCGCGCTGATCACGATCTGCGGCGCGGTCTTCGGCGGGCTCTCGCTCACGACCCTCAAGCAGGAGCTGATCCCCGCGATCGAGCTGCCGCAGCTGCTCGTGATGACCACGTACCCCGGCGCCTCGCCCGAGGTCGTCGAGAACGACGTGTCCACGCCGATCGAGACGGCGATCCAGGGCGTCGCGGGCCTGGACGCCACGAGCGCCACCAGCACCACGAACTCCTCGATCGTGCAGGCGTCGTTCACGTACGGCACCAACCTCGCCACGGCCGAGCAGAAGCTGCAGCAGGCGATCAACCGGATCTCGAGCCAGCTTCCCGAGGACGTCGACCCGCAGGTGCTGTCGGTGAGCCTCGACGACCTGCCCGTGATCCAGATCGCCGTCACCGGCTTCGACGACGCCGAGACCGCGCAGGCCGACCTCGAGGCCACCGCGATCCCGGATCTCGAGGACGTGGACGGCGTCGGATCGGCGTCGATCGTCGGCGGACTCGGCCAGCGGATCACGATCACGCCGGATCAGCGCGCGCTCGCATCGCTCGGGCTGTCGCAGCAGGCGATCCGCGACGCGCTCGACCAGAACGGCGTGCTGTTCCCGGGCGGCGAGATCACGGAGGACGGCTCGACCTTCACGGTGCAGACCGGCGTCAAGCTGACCAGCGCCGAGGACCTCGCGGCGCTGCCCCTCCTGGGCGCCCAGACCCCTCAGCCCGGCCAGGTCGTCACGATCGACGACGTCGCCGACGTCGAGCGGACGACGGATCCGGTCTCCTCGATCTCGCGCGTGAACGGCGAAGACGCGCTCTCGATCGCGATCACCAAGCTGCCGGCCGCGAACACCGTCGAGGTCTCGCGCGGCGCGCTCGACGTGATCCCGCAGCTCGAGGAGACGTTCCCCGACGCGAGCTTCACGGTCGTGTTCGACCAGGCGCCGTTCATCACCCAGTCGATCGAGACGCTCGCGACCGAGGGCCTGCTGGGTCTCGTGTTCGCCGTCGTGGTGATCCTGGTCTTCCTGCTGTCGATCCGATCGACGCTCGTCACCGCGATCTCGATCCCGACCAGCGTGCTGATCACGTTCATCGGGCTGCAGGCGTTCGGGTACTCGCTCAACATGCTCACGCTGGGCGCGCTGACGATCGCGATCGGCCGCGTCGTGGACGACTCGATCGTCGTGATCGAGAACATCAAGCGGCACTACGTCGAGGGCGCCGACAAGGGGGACGCCATCCGCCTCGCGGTGCGCGAGGTCGCGATGGCGGTGACCGCCTCCACGCTCACGACGGTCGCGGTGTTCCTGCCGATCGTCTTCGTCGGCGACATGGTCGGCGAGCTGTTCCGGCCGTTCGCCATGACCGTGACGATCGCCATGGTGGCGTCGCTCCTCGTGGCGCTCACGATCGTGCCGGTGCTGGCCTACTGGTTCCTGCGCCCCGGCAGGCCGCTGCTCGACGCGCAGGGGAACAGGATCGACCCGGAGTCACCGGATGCGCCCCCGTCGCGCCTGCAGCGGGGCTACCTGCCGATCCTGCGCTGGACGCTCAGGCACTCATGGGTCACGCTGCTGATCGCCGTGCTCGTGATGGGCGGCACGATCGCGGCGGCGCCGCTCATGAAGGTCAACTTCCTCGGCAGCTCGGGACAGAACACGCTCACGATCTCGCAGGAGCTCGAGCCGACCGCGAGCCTCGAGACGGCCGACGCCGCCGCGCAGCGTGTGGAGGAGGCGCTCGAGGGCGTCGAGGGCATCGAGACCGTGCAGGCGTCCATCGGATCGAGCGGATCGCCGCTGCGCGACGCGTTCTCGGGCGGCGGATCCGTCACCTACTCGATCGTGACGGATCCGGATGCCGACCAGGAGGCCCTGCAGGCCGACGTGCAGGATGCGATCGACGGCCTCGACGACGTCGGCGAGCTGACCGTGAACGCGGCCGCGGGCTTCGGGTCCACGGACATCGAGATCACCGTGACCGCACCGGGACAGGACGAGCTGCAGCAGGCGACCGACGACCTCGTCGCCGCGCTCGATGGCCGCGACGGCATCGGACAGGTGACGGACGACCTCGCCGCCTCGCTGCCGTACATCGCGGTCGAGGTCGACCGCGAGCAGGCGGCGGCGCGCGGCCTGTCCGAGGTCGCCGTCGGAGGGATCGTCTCGAGCGCGATGCGCCCGCAGCAGGCGGGATCGATCGAGATCGACGGCACCGCGCTGACCGTCTACATCGCCACGGACGAGCCGCCCGCCACGATCGACGAGCTGCGCGCGCTGGTGATCCCGACCGCCGCGGGCCCCGTGCGCCTGCAGGATGTCGCCTCGGTCGACATGGCCGACAGCCCCACCTCTATCACCACGCAGCAGGGGCGTCGGACCGCGACCATCACGGTGCCGCCCGCGGGCGACAACCTCGCCGAGGCGACCGCCGCGGTCGACGCCGCGCTGGCGGACGTCGACCTCCCCGACGGCGCCGACGCGGAGGTGGGCGGCGTCGCGCAGGACCAGGCGGACTCGTTCTCGCAGCTCGGCCTCGCGATGCTCGCGGCCATCCTGATCGTCTACGTGATCATGGTCGCGACGTTCAAGTCGCTGCGTCAGCCGCTGCTGCTGCTCGTGTCGGTGCCGTTCGCCGCGACGGGCGCCATCCTGCTGCAGATCGCGACCGGCGTGCCGCTGGGCGTCGCCTCGCTGATCGGCGTGCTGATGCTGATCGGCATCGTCGTGACGAACGCGATCGTGCTGGTGGATCTCGTGAACCAGTACCGCGAGAAGGGCCTCACCACGCACGACGCGACCGTCGCGGGAGCGTCCAACCGCCTCCGGCCGATCCTGATGACGGCGCTTGCGACGATCTTCGCGCTCACGCCCATGGCGCTCGGCATCACGGGGCACAGCGGGTTCATCTCGCAGCCGCTCGCGATCGTCGTGATCGGCGGCCTGCTGTCGTCCACCGTCCTGACGCTGATCGTGCTGCCGACGCTGTACAACCTCGTCGAGGGCGCGCGCGAGCGCCGGCGCGCCAAGAACGGGCTCCCGCCCCAGCGCGAGGAGCCGTCCCGGGAGCGTGAGCCGATCGTGGCCGCACCGGCGACGGCGACGGCGCCCGCGGTCTCGGGCGGGCTGCCCGCGGCCGGCAGCGTGCAGGTGCCGCATCGGCGCGACCGCAGCTGATCGGATCGACGCGGGCGGGTCATCTCGATTCGCTTCGCTCGCTCGATGACCGGTCGCTGAGCGAGCACAGGCGTTCTCTCAGGGCTCTTCGGTACTCTGAAGGGTCGGCTTGGGATGCCGCGTTGTGTGCGCGGGTGTGTGTGGTCCTGACAGGCCGCATGACACCTATGGAAGGTGCGTCACTTTCGCATGCCCAAGAACAAGAAGCCCGCGGGCGGTCGTCCCGCCCAGAACTTCGATCCGCGCTACGCCAAGAAGAAGACCGGCGGTCCCTTCCGCGGCAGCGACGGCGGGTCGCGCGGCCCGCGTCGCGATGACAGCGCCGGCCGCTTCGACCGCGCCGAGCGCCCCCGCGTCGACCGCGATGCGCGTCCTGCGCGTGACGGTGAGCGTCGTTCGTTCGACCGCCCGCAGCGCGACGGCGAGCGTCGTTTCGACCGTCCGAACCGCGACGGCGAGCGCCGCTTCGAGCGTCCGAACCGCGACGGCGAGCGCCGCTTCGAGCGCTCGGACCGCCCGCGCGCGGAGCGTCCCCACACCGAACGCAGCGACCGCCCGGCCCGCAGCTGGGAGTCGCGCGACGGTGAGCGCCGCGGCGCCGACCGCGGCGACCGTCGTTCGTTCGATCGTCCGGCTCGTGATGGCGAGCGTCGTTCGTTCGATCGTCCGGCCCGCGACGGCGAGCGTCGTTCGTTCGACCGCCCGCAGCGCGACGGCGAGCGCCGCTTTGAGCGCACCGATCGCCCGCGCTTCGACCGCACCGAGCGCCCCCGCTTCGACCGCGCCGAGCGCCCCCGCTTCGACCGCGCCGAGCGCCCGGCCCGCGACGAGCGCCCCCGCTTCGACCGCGCCGAGCGCCCGGCCCGCGACGAGCGCCCCCGCTTCGACCGCGCCGAGCGCCCGGCCCGCGACGAGCGCCCCCGCTTCGACCGCGCCGAGCGCCCGGCCCGCGACGAGCGCCCCCGCTTCGACCGCGCCGAGCGCCCGGCCCGCGACGAGCGTCCCCGCTTCCAGAACGATGGTGAGCGCAAGTGGGCCGAGCGCCGCGACGAGCGTCCCGCCCGTTCGCAGGCGCAGGAGGACCGGATCGACGTCGTGCACGAGCGCCTCGAGGCGCAGGCCGTGCAGGCCGACGAGGTCGCCGCGGTGACCTTCGCCGACCTGGGCTTCGGCGACAACATCGTCCGCGCGCTCGCCGCGCTCGGCGCCGAGAAGCCCTTCCCGATCCAGGCGTCGACCGCCCCGTCGATCATCGACGGTCGCGACGTCCTCGCCCGCGGCCGCACCGGCTCGGGCAAGACCATCGCGTTCGGCGCCCCGCTCGTGGAGCGCATCCTGCGCTCGAAGGCGGGCGAGAAGCGCGAGTTCGGCCGCGCCCCGGTCGCGCTGATCATGGCGCCGACGCGCGAGCTCGCGCTGCAGATCGACCGCACGGTGCAGGCGATCGCCCGCAGCGTCGGCCTGTTCACCACGCAGATCTACGGCGGCGTGCCGCAGGGCCGCCAGGTGGGCGCGCTGAAGAAGGGCGTCGACATCGTGATCGGCACGCCGGGCCGCATCGGCGACCTGCACCGCCAAGGCAAGCTCGACCTCTCGCGGATCCAGGTGTCGGTGCTCGACGAGGCCGACCACATGTGCGAGCTCGGCTTCCTCGAGCCCGTGCAGGAGATCCTGCGCCAGACCGCCGACGGCGGCCAGAAGCTGCTGTTCTCGGCCACGCTCGACCGCGAGGTCGCCGCGCTCGTCGACGAGTTCCTCGTCGACCCGCAGGTGTACGAGGTCGCCGGCGAGACCCAGGAGACGGGCACGATCGAGCACCGCGTGCTCGTGGTCGAGCACCGCTCGAAGCCCGAGATCCTGGACCAGCTCGTGGCGCGCGAGGGCAAGACGCTCGTCTTCACCCGCACCCGCGCCTACGCCGAGATGCTCGCCGAGCAGTTCGACGGCGCCGGCATCGACGCGATCTCGCTGCACGGCGACCTGAACCAGGCCAAGCGCACGCGCAACATCGAGCGCTTCTCGAAGGGCCGCGCCCGCGTGCTCGTCGCGACGGACGTCGCCGCGCGCGGCATCCACGTCGACGACGTCGACCTGGTCATCCAGGCCGATGCGCCGGACGAGTACAAGACGTACCTGCACCGCGCCGGCCGCACGGGCCGCGCCGGCAACTCGGGCCGCGTCGTCACGCTGATCCCGCGTCAGCGTCGCCGCCGCATGACCGAGATGCTCGAGCGCGCCGAGATCCAGGCGCCCTTCGATGAGGTGCGGCCGGGCGACGACGTGCTCGACGAGCTCGCCGGCGGCCCGACGGTCGCCGAGCTCACGGCCTGACGCACCGCGTCCGAACGGATGCCGCCCTCCCGAGGGAGGGCGGCATCCGTCGTCTCGGGCCGTCCCACGGCGGTCGGCTGACTAGGCTCGAGGGGTGACGCACATCGATCCCACCGGCACCCAGGTCCATCTCCGTCGCGAGGGCGCGACCGGCGCCGTCACCGCCCAGATCGCCCAGGTAGGCGCCGCGCTGCGCGGCCTCTCGGTCGGCGGCGTCGACATCGTCGCCGGGTATCCCGAGGGCTCCCCGACGCCGTTCGGCAGCGGGATCGTGCTCGCCCCGTGGCCCAACCGCGTGCGCGACGGTCGCTGGACGGACGGCGGCACGACCCGCCAGCTCGACGTCACCGAGCCCGACCGCTCCAACGCGATCCACGGCCTGCTGCGCTATGCGCCGTACGCGATCGACGCCGCCGAGGACGCCGCGACGCTGTCGGCCACCGTCTTCCCGCAGCATGGCTATCCCTACACGCTGCGCACGAGCGTGACCTACGCCCTCACCGACGACGGCATCGAGGTCACGCACGCCGTCGAGAACGTCGGCGACGGCGATGCGGCGGTCGCCCTGGGCACGCACCCCTTCTTCGGCATCGGCGACGTGCCGACCGAGGACCTCACGCTCGTGCTGCCCGCGCAGACCGTGTTCGAGGTCGACGATCGCCTGCTGCCGACGGCCGAGGTGCCGGTGTCCGGACAGTACGACCTGCGCGCCGGCGCGCGCGTCGGAGACCTGGACCTCGACACGGGATTCGGATCGCTCGCGCGCGACGCGGACGGACGCGTCCGCACCACCCTGACCGCTCCGGACGGCCGCCGCGTCACGATGTGGCAGGACGAGAACTGGGGGTACATCCAGGCCTTCAACACCGACGCATACCCCGGCCGCTCCATGGCGATCGCGATCGAGCCGATGACGGCCCCGGCCGACGCGTTCAACTCCGGCCGGGACGTCCGCCGCCTCGCCCCCGGCGAGACCTGGACCGCCCGCTGGGGCGTGTCGTACTCGGCCTGAGGCCGGAGCTCCGGCGGCGCGCCGGGGCACCGTTGCCCGAGACGTGAGCCGGAGCACGGTTCACAATGGGGACATGAGCTACGCCCAGCGGGTCTCGGCCCGCCACCGGGTCGTGCTGCTGCGCCGCGCACGGCGGGTGGCGCTCGTCGCGCTCGCGGCGGGGGCCCTCCTCGCCTCGGAGGTCTCGCTCATCAACCAGCTCGTCTCGCGCGGCGAGGCGGCCGAGGTCGTCCGCTCCGGGGGTCCCGAGGCCGCCGCCGCGCTGCTGCCCGTGCCGGTGATCGTGCAGGTGGAGGCGACGGAGCCTCCCGAGGGATGCGGCGCCGACGGCGCGCTCCGGGCGAAGGACCCGGCGGCCCTCCTCGACGCGTTCGGCGGGGCCAAGGGGATGCACGCCGCGATCCTCGCCGGCGACGCGCCATGCGTGCCGCTGGACGATCCGGCGCTGCCGTGGGTCGTCGTCAACAAGCAGCGGCCGCTCGATCCGATCCGTTACGCGCCGGGGGTACTGGCCGTGCCGCCCTCGCACGTCGTCGAGGGGAGCCTGCGCGCCGACGTCGTCGAGTCGTTCGAGAAGCTGGTCGCCGCGGCGCGGGATGAGGGCTCCGGCAGGCTCGCGCTGTTCAGCGGGTACCGGTCGTACGACGACCAGGTCTCGACCTACGACTCGCAGGTCGGGGCCCGCGGCCAGGAGGACGCCGACGCGCTGTCCGCGCATCCAGGGTTCAGCGAGCACCAGCTCGGCCTCGCCGCCGACGTTGTCGCATGCTCCGACGCGGGATGCGGCACGATCTACGAGTTCGGCGCGACGCCGCAGGGCCGCTGGCTCGTGGAGAACTCGTGGCGCTACGGCTGGATCATCCGCTATGAGAGCGGGCACACGCCGACGACCGGCTACGAGCCGGAGCCATGGCACCTGCGCTACATCGGGCCCGAGCTCGCCGAGGTGTATCACGAGGGCGGCCACCACACGCTCGAGGAGTTCTTCGGCCTGCCCGCCGCGCCCGCGTACGAGTGAGGCTCAGAACAGCCGCGCCGGCTCCGGCGCCACGGCCGCGGCGGCGGCCCTCCCTCGGGAGGTCGTGACGATCCGCGCGGGCGCGGGCCCGCTCGGTCGGCGCCACGGATCGGCGTCGCTGCGGCCGTCGAGCCGATGCGACCGGATGAGCGGACGGATCCGCTGCGCCAGCATCGAGCGATACGCCTGCGGCGCGTTCACCGACGCCCCGGGATAGAGGCCGCGGTACGCCGGCAGCAGCTCGGGATGCTCGCGCGCGAGCCAGCGCATGAACCACGGCTTCACTCCCGGTCGCAGGTGCAGCGCGCCGTGCACGACGCGCGCGGCCCCCGCGGCCTTCACGCGCGCGAGCGCCGAGTCCAGCGCCTCGGGCGAGTCGGTCAGGTGCGGCAGGACAGGCATCATGAACACCGCCACGGGGAAGCCCGCATCCGCCGCGGCGCGCACGGTGTCGAGCCGTGCCTGCGCGGTGGGCGTTCCGGGCTCGATCGCCTGCTGCAGCTCGTCGTCGTAGACCGCGATGGACATGGCGATCGAGATCGGGACCTGGTCGTGCAGCCGCGTCAGCAGTGGAAGGTCGCGGCGCAGCAGGGACCCCTTCGTCAGGATCGAGAACGGCGTGCCCGAATCCGCCAGAGCGGTCCCGATCCCGGGCATCAGCCGGTATCGCCCCTCGGCGCGCTGATACGGATCCGTGTTCGTGCCGAGCGCGACGTGCTCCCGCTTCCAGCTGGGCCGCGCGAGCTCCCGCCGCAGCACCTCGTCGACGTTCACCTTCACCACGATCTGCGAGTCGAAGTCGGCCCCCGCATCCAGGTCCAGATACTCGTGCGTGCCGCGCGCGAAGCAGTAGACGCAGGCATGCGTGCACCCGCGGTAGGGGTTGATCGTCCAGTCGAAGGGCATGCTGCTCGAACGGGGGACATGATTGAGCGCGGACTTGGCCGCGACCTCATGGAACGTGACACCCGCGAACTCCGGCGTCGTGACGGTGCGCACGAGGCCGTCGAGCAGCTCCATGCCGGGCAACGCGTTGTCGTCCGCGACGCCGAGTTCCTGCCCCTGCCACCTCATTCCACAAGTCGAACAAAGATCCGAATTGATGTCAAGGACTATCGAAGATAGATCCAAAGTGTCACGCGGATGGATCCGGGCGGCGCCCGCGACGCGCTTCATGGGCCCTCGGGAGAGATCAGGCAAGAAAGGAGACGGAGAGGAAGACCGCGGCGGTCGCCGCCCAGGACAGCAGGACGAACACCAGGTCCCGCGCCCGCAACGGCACCGGATGCCGCTCGGTGCGGGTGGGGAAGGCGCCGAAGGCGCGGGCGTCCATCGCGAGCGCGACGCGCTCGGCATGCCGGATCGCGCTCGCCAGCAGCGGCACGATGTAGCCCCAGCCGCGCGCGATCCGTCCCCACGGAGCCGCGGCGCCCTGGCCGCGCACGCGATGCGCCGCGCGGATCACCTCGAGCTCGTGCCCGAACCGCGGCACGAAGCGGTACGCCGCGAGTGCCGTGTAGCCGATCCGGTACGGCACGCGCAGGTGCTGCACGCTCGCCCGCACGAGGTCGGGACCCGCCGTGACCACGCCGCTCAGCACCGCGAGCATCACGATCGCCGCGAGGCGCAGCGAGGTCGCGAAGCCGATCGCGAACGCGCCCGCGTGCAGCGTCCATCCGCCGATCCGCAGCATCTCGGGCGTCGCGGCGACCTGGGCCGGATCGACCCACAGCGAGAACCCGAGCCCCACGGCCGCGACGCCGAGCGGCACGCCCGCCAGCAGCCCGGCGGCCAGGCGCCGCGGCAGGCGGGCCCCCGCCGCGAGCACCACCGCGGCCAGGATCAGCATCGCCAGCGGCGTCGCGAGGTCGCGCGTGAAGACCAGCAGGATCATCGCGGGCGCGGTGGCCGCGATGAGCGCCAGCGGATTGAGATGGTGCAGGAAGCGCCACGCCGGCGCGGGCGGCGGCGGCGCGTACGGGTCCGGGAGCTGCCGGGCGTCGTCCGGAGCCGAGACCGCATCCCCCGCACGAGACTGCACGTGTCCGCTGCTGTCTCGGCAGGGCGCTGCGGTCTCGCCGCCCGCCGCGACCGCCGCCTCGGCGCGCAGCGCCCGGTGAACGGGCGGCAGTCGGAGGCCGGCGCGCTCGAGCAGCGCCTCATCCGCGAACACCTCCGCTGTCGCCGCCGCGGCGGCCACGCGGCCGCCGGCGAGCACCACGACGTGCGTGGCGTGCTCGGCGACCAGCTGCAGGTCGTGCGTCACGATGACGACCGTGGTGCCGGCCGCATGCAGCTCGCGCAGCAGCGCGAGGAGCTCCTCCGCGCGGGCGCGATCCTGCCCGAACGTCGGCTCGTCCAGGGCCAGCAGCGCCGGGCCGCCATCGGTGCCGCTCGAGATCAGCGCCGTACCCACCGACAGGCGCCGCTTCTGCCCGCCCGACAGGAGGAACGGATGCGCGTCCGCGCGCTCGGCGAGCCCGAACCGCTCGAGCATGGCGTCCACGCGGCCGCGGATCTCCTCATCGGGCAGGCCGCGCAAGCGCAGTCCGTGCGCGAGCTCGTCGAAGACCGTGCCCGCGACGAACTGGTGCTCGGGGTTCTGGAACACGAAGCCGATGCGGGTCGCGAGGGCCTGCGGCGACGCGGTTCCCGGGTCCAGTCCCGCGACCGAGACGCGTCCCGGCGGGGGAGCGGTCACCCCCGCGATCGCCTGCACGAGCGTCGTCTTGCCCGCGCCGTTCGACCCGATCACGGCCGTGAACGACCCCGCCGGGATGTCGAGGTCGACGTCGCGGAGCACCTCGGCGCGCCCGCGCGCGAGCGTGAGCCCGCGCACCCGCACGAGCGGAGCGGCATCCGGATCGCCGGCGGGACCCCGCAGGAGGTGCGTCGCCGCCGCGTCGCGCTCGGCGGGATCCAGCGCCGCGCGCAGCTCGCCGGGCGTCAGGGGCAGCGGATCGAGCGCCCGGCCGGTCTCGCGCAGGCGCAGGGCGGCGAGCGTCGCGGTGGGCAGCCACACGCCGATCGCGGCGAGCTCCTCGGCGTGGTCGCGCAGCACGGCGGCGGCGGGGCCGTCCGCCGCGACGCTCCCGGTCCCGTCCAGCACGACCACGCGCGTCGCGAGCCCGACCGCCGCGTCCAGGTTGTGCTCCACCAGCACCACCGCGCGGTCCCCCCTCGCGACGACGTCCGCGAGCGCAGCGTACACGTCGTCGATTCCGACCGGATCCAGGTTCGCCGTCGGCTCGTCCAGCACCAGCAGCGGAGATCCCATCGCCAGCGCGCATGCGATGGCGAGGCGCTGACGGCCGCCGCCCGAGAGCCGGTCCGGGTTCCACGCCCGCCGCTCCCACAGCCCCATGCGGCGCAGCGCGGCCTCGGCGCGCGCGAGCACCTCGTCCGCCGGCAGCGTCAGGTTCTCGAGCCCGAACGCGACCTCGTCGAGCAGCGTGCCGGTGACGACCTGGGTATCCGGATCCTGGAACACCATCGCCACGCGCGTGCTGAGCTGGGCGAGCGTGCTCGCGGCGGTGTCGACGCCGTCGATCTCGACCGTGCCCGCGAGCGCCGCGGGCACGGCCTGCGGCACCAGGCCGTTCAGCGCGAGCGCGAGCGTGGACTTCCCGGAACCGCTGGGCCCGAGCAGCAGCACGACCTCGCCGCGCCGCACCTCCAGCGTCACGTCGCGCGGCGTCGGCCGGATCGCGTCGGGATGCGTGATCGAGACGCCGGTCAGGCGCAGCAGCGGGGGATCGGCCGGAGGCACGGGCTCACCCTAGCCGACGGTAAGGGCGCCCTAACCTCCGTGCGCGGCGCGGCCCCGCGCCGGCGGACGCGTGCCGGACGCGACGCCCGCGCGGCCGAGCGCGGCGGAGATGCTCAGTCCGGCGATCGTCCACGCGACGGGTCCCACGACCGCGAGGACGAGGTAGACCAGCTGGACCCATGGCGCGAGCTCGTCGAGGTCGGCGGCGAACGCGACGGCGACGGCGACGAGCGCGCCGATCACCACGGCCGTCGCGATGGCCCGCAGCGGCGCCCAGGACCGGTACCGCGAGATGGCCGCGGAGGCCTCCTGCAGGCCGCCGAACAGCACGGCGGTCGCGAGGAACTGCCACACGTACACCGGCGCGAACGCGCTCGAGACGAGGGCCGCGAGCAGGTGCGTCGCGATCGCGACGCCCGGCAGCCGCAGCAGGCGCTGCGCGATGACGCCGGGCAGCACGTGCGCGCCCAGCACGAAGCCGTAGACCATCGGCGCGGTCGCGAGCACCGCGACCGTGATCCAGCCGGCGAGCGCGCCGAGGAGGCCCGTGCCCACGCCGATGGCCGCGCACACGAGCAGCGTGCGGGTGGACAGCGGCGAGGGCGCCATGTCGCGAGCCTAGGGCAGGTGCGGGCGGGCGCGGCGAGATCAGATCCGCCGGCGGCGCGGCGTGAGCCGCACCTGCGGCATCGGCGGTGCCGGGATGCGCTCCGCGCCGTGCGAGACGACGTGGCCGAACCTCTCCGATCCGGCCTCCCACGCCTCCCGTGCGGCGACGATCTCGTCGTGGTCGCGCCCGACGAAGTTCCACCACATCACGAGGTCCTCGTCGAAGGGCTCCCCGCCGAGCAGGAAGAACATCCCGCCGGTCTCGCTCGAGACGTCGACGCCGGCGCGGTTCACGCCGAGGTAGAAGAGGTCGAGCGGACCGAGCTGCGTCGTCTCCCCGCCGCGGCCCGCATGCACGACCACGTCGCCCTCGACCGCCGCGATCGCGTGCTCCCATTCGGGACGCAGCGGGAGGCGGGTGCGGGATCCGGCCGCCAGGACGACCTCGGCGCCCACGATCGGGGTGTGCACGGTCGCGGGCGAGTCGACACCGGCCAGCTCGCCGACCACGACCGTCGCCGTCGCATCCGGCCCCTCCGCGGCGGGCAGGATCAGCGTAGGCAGGTCCTCGTGGCGCTCGAACGCGGGCCCGCCGTGACGCCGGCTGTCGGGCAGGGCGATCCACAGCTGCAGCGCGTCGAGCGGGCCGGGGCCGTCGCCGACCGAGTACTCCGAGTGCGAGATCCCGTGTCCGGACGTCATGATGTTCAGCACGCCGCGGCGGACGGTCACGTCGCTGGCGATGCTGTCGCGGTGGCGCACCTCGCCGACCAGCGGCCACGTCACGGTCTGCAGCCCGATGTGCGGATGCGGATCGACGCGCATCACGGCGTCCTGCGGCCCGAAGCGGTCGAAGAAGCACCACGCGCCGACGGTGGGCAGATCGCGCTGCGGCAGCGACCGGTGCACCGCCATGGCGCGCACCCCGCCGAGCGGCACCTCGCGCGGGGCGAGCAGCAGCTCGCGCGGACCGTCGCACGCGTCGGACGCGAGGTCCCACGGTGCCGCCTCGGCGTCGTATCGGGTCACGTCACGCCGGCGATTCGCCCTGCGTCGCCGCGTCGAGCGGCGTGCCGCCCGGCCACTCCACGACCGCCCCGGCCACCTCGTTCTTCTGCAGGTACGCCGCGATGAACGGGCACAACGGCACGATCGTGTCGCCGCGCTGCGCGGCATCGGCCAGGGCCTCCGACGCGAGCGTCTCGCCGAGCCCCTTGCCGCGGAAGGCCGGATCGATCTCGGTCCCCGTGAACCGGATCCGCCCCGTGCCCTGCTCGAAGGACGTGTGGCCCGCGAGCGTGCGGTCGTGCGTGTCGTCCGAGAAGTGCAGCTCGTAGCGGCCCGCCTCGTCGTTCCTCGTCACCGTGATCTCCGCCATGGCGGCCACGCTACGGCGTGCGGGGGACATCGGAAAGCGACTCGTCCACACCGGCCGGATGCGGTGCGCCGGCTGCACACCCCGGGACGTGTCGGGGGCGCCGCCTACACTCGAAGGCGTGACCCCGAGCGCCCAGGAATCCCCGTCCGGCTGGGGCTCGTGGGCGCCCGCCGACCCGGCCGATCAGGGCGGTCCGGGCGACTGGATCCCGTACGAGCCGCCGCCGTACGACGAGCCGCCCTACGACCCGTACCTCGACGCCCCGCCGCCCGACGAGTGGGCAGCCCCTCCCGCGGCGCCCGCGTCGGCTCCCGCTCCGGCGGCCTCCGGCGTGCGCCCCGCCGTGTACGCCACGCCCCTCGAAGCCCTCAAGACCGTCTACGGCTTCGACGCGTTCCGCGGCGATCAGCAGGAGATCGTCGAGCACGTGATCGCGGGCGGCGACGCGGTCGTCCTGATGCCCACGGGCGGTGGCAAGAGCGTCTGCTACCAGGTGCCCGCGCTCGTGCGGCCGGGCACGGGGCTGGTGGTCTCGCCGCTCATCGCGCTCATGCACGACCAGGTCGACGCGCTGGTCGCGAACGGCGTGCGGGCGGCGTACCTGAACTCGACGCAGGCGCCGGACGAGCGCGCCCGCGTCGAGCGCGCGTATCTCGCGGGCGAGCTCGACCTGCTCTACGTGGCGCCCGAGCGCCTGGGCGGCGAGGCCACGCTGCGCCTGCTCGAGCGCGGCACCCTCAGCGTGATCGCGATCGACGAGGCGCACTGCGTCTCGCAGTGGGGCCACGACTTCCGTCCCGACTACCTCGCACTCGGCGACCTCGCGCAGCGGTTCCCCGGCGTGCCGCGTCTCGCGCTCACCGCCACCGCCACGCGTGAGACGCACCGCGAGATCACCGAGCGGCTGCGCCTGCCCGACGCCCGGCACTTCGTCGCGAGCTTCGACCGGCCGAACATCCGGTACCGCATCGAGGCCAAGACCGAGCCCCGCGCCCAGCTGCTGGCGTTCATCCGGTCCCAGCCGGAGGGATCCGCGGGCATCGTCTACGCGCTCAGCCGCAAGGCCGTCGAGCAGACGGCCGAGCACCTCGCGCGCCAGGGGATCGACGCGATCCCGTACCACGCGGGTCTCGACGCCGCCACGCGCGCGCGGCACCAGTCGCGGTTCCTGCGCGAGGACGGGGTCGTGGTCGTGGCGACGATCGCGTTCGGCATGGGCATCGACAAGCCCGACGTGCGCTTCGTCGCGCACATCGACCTTCCCAAGTCGGTCGAGGGCTATTACCAGGAGACCGGCCGCGCCGGCCGCGACGGCGAGCCCGCGCAGGCCTGGATGGCCTACGGGCTGGGCGACGTCGTGCAGCAGCGCCGGCTGATCCAGCAGGGCGACGGCGGCCGCGCCATCCAGCAGCGTCAGGGCCAGCACCTCGACGCGATGCTCGCGCTGTGCGAGACGGTCGACTGCCGACGCCAGAACCTGTTGTCGTACTTCGGCCAGCCGTCCGAGCCGTGCGGCAACTGCGACACGTGCCTCACGCCGCCCGAGACGTGGGACGGGCTCGTGCCGGCGCAGAAGCTGCTGTCGACCATCGTGCGCCTCAAGCGCGAGCGCAACCAGGCGTTCGGCGCGGGGCACCTCATCGACATCCTGCGCGGTGCGTCCACCGACCGCCTCCGCAAGATGGGCCACGAGTCGCTCGCGACGTACGGCATCGGGGCCGACCTGTCCGAGCAGGACTGGCGCAGCGTGATCCGGCAGCTGCTGGCGCGCGGGCTGCTCGTGGCGCAGGGCGAATACGGCACGCTCGCACCGAGCGAGACGAGCCCCGGCGTGCTGCGCGGCGAGACCCCGGTGCCGTTGCGCCGCGACGTCATCGGTCGCGTCTCGCGCTCGGGGGGCGGCGCGCGCAAGGTGTCCGCCGCCGCGCAGCTCGCCCCGGAGCACCGCGCCCTGTTCGAGGCCCTGCGCGGATGGCGCACCGAGCAGGCGCGCGAGCAGGGCGTGCCCGCGTACGTCGTGTTCGCCGACGCCACGCTGCGCGCCCTGGCCGAGCGCCGCCCGACGTCCCCCGAGGGACTGGCGGGCATCTCGGGAATCGGCGAGCGCAAGCGCGAGGCCTACGGCGACGCGGTGCTCGCGGTGATCGCCGCGAACTGAGCCGCAACGGGGACTTCTGCCCGGTCCGGGCGGGATTCCGGAAGCGTCCTCTCATCGGCGGCGTGATAGGTTGCCTCGGATATCGCCCGCCTTCGCGCGGGCGCCACGGGGGTGGGGGATCGATGAGCGAGCACGAGCGCGCCGACGCGGCGCCGCCCGGGCAGGGCCCGGCACGCCGCGGCACGTTCCTTCCCGCCGCGGAGCCGATCGCCCCGAAGTCGGTCGAGGAGGCGGGCGACCTCCTCATGCCGGTCTACGCCGAGCCGGTCGTGCACAGCGGCGCGACGCGCGCCGCCGGGGCGCTGCCCGCGGCCCCCGAGCTGTCGTTCGGCGTCGAGGCCGAGCCGGCCGGCCCCTCGCGGCTGCGGCGCGGCGGTCAGATCGCCGCGGCCGGAATGATCGCCGCCCTGGTCGCGGTGGGCGTCGCGGCGTTCGCGCCGTCGCCGCGCGACGGATCGAACTCGGCGTACGACGATCCCGCACTCGCCGACGTCCGGCCTGAGCCGACGGAGACGACCCGGCCGCTCGTCGCCGAGGGCGGTCGCGTGCGTGTCGGCCTGCACGAGGCCGACCGGGATCGGGACGCGCCCGAGGCCCCGGCCGGAGAGGCGCGCGAGGCGAGGGACGGCACCGCACAGGGCGCCGGCGGCGGCTCCTCGCCGACGGCCCCGCAACCGAGCGCCCCGCCCTCGGCCCCCACGTCCACCCCCTCCGGGCCGGCGGACGAGGCATCCGGCTCCGCGGCCGAGCCGCGCCCGACGCCGACCACCTCGACATCCGCCGAGCCGAGGCCGAGCGCCCCGGCCTCGAGCGCACCGGCCCCCACGACCTCGGCCGCGCCGTCGCCGTCCTCCGCGCCCTCGCCGACGACGGCTCCCTCGACGCCCTCCCCGTCGCAGTCCGCGTCCTCCGAGCCCTCGCCGTCCGCCGCGCCGACCCCCACGGCTCCGGCGTCTCTGAAGCACTCGACCAGCTGCCGCACGACGCGCACCGGCCTGCTCGGCCTCGCGACCGCCAATGAGTGCACCGTGACGCTCACGGGCGAGCCGCGAGCGGACGTCCGGATCTCTTACGGCGGTCTCGCCTGGAAGACCGTGACGCTGGATGGATCCGGTCGCGGCGCCGCGACCGCGCGCAGCGCCGACCTGCTGGGCCTGCTCGACCTGGTCGGTCGCGTGCTCGCGGGCGGCGAATTCTCCGCCTCCTACGCCTGACGATCGGTCGTCCCGGCAGCCGCTTCCGGCGGCGTGACACCTTGATACCGATATCTCGCACTCACAGGCTACTGTGAGCTTGGCGACCCGGTGTGTCGGTATCTCGGCATACTCGACGTCGTCGGGCGGGCCTCGCAGGGGAGCGGGGAGCATCCTGCCGTCTCTCGAAACGAACCTTGGAGACTCATGGAAAAGTCAGTGGGGGCCACGACGTCCAGGCGCAGAGCGTCGCGTCGCTGGTACGAAAAAGGGGGACTGACTCCTATCGCCGCACTCACGACAGCGACACTCGTCGCATCGGGAGCTGCGATCGCAGTGAACGGCTCGGCCGATTCGGCATCCGCCGCACCGGGTGACTACACCGACCAGCTGTCCGAGGCGTACGCGGAGACGGTGCTCTCGCACATCGTGTCGCTCGACCTGCTGAACGTGACCGAGGCGCACGCGGCCTATCCGGACGGCGAGCTCTACGTGCAGGGCGACGTCACCGCCGAGGCGCTCAGCACGGTCGATCTCACCATCCCGGCGCTCTCACTTCCGGTGCTCGCACCCGACGGCGAGTCCGGCCTGCTCACGCTCGGCAGCCTCGGCGCCGTCGCGGCGACCGGCGACGTCCGGGGCAATACGAATGAGGCCGCTGCCGCCACGCTCGGCCCGGCCGCCAACGCGATCGCGCAGGCCGGCGTCGTCGGCGAGGACGGCGCGGTCAACCTCGACCCCGCCAGCGCGGGAGACGCCGAACCCACGCGACTCGACGTGATCAGCCTGCTCGACGACCTCGGCCTCGCGGTCCCCGCGGAGAGCGTCATCGACACCGCGGCGCTCGAGATCGGCGCCGTGTCCTCGCGCGCCGAGATCCTCGACGGCGAGCTTCAGATCGGCGACGATCCGGTGCCTGGCGAGTACATGGTGGCCGGCGCCGACATCGTGCTGCACAGCGACGCGATCGCCGGCCTCATCGGCACGCTGAACACGGCCATCCAGGGAACCGGCGGCGTCGCCGACACCGTGGGCGACCTGCTCGACGCGGGCAGTCTGCTGGATGACCTCGTCGGCGGCCTCGACCTCGACGTGCTCGGCCTCGAGGTCTCGACCGCGGGCGGCTCGGTCACGGTCGACGGGCTCGACGACTTCACGGACATCACGGCCGCCGGCATCACCGGCGAGGCGCTGCCGCTCGTCGACCCGGATTCGGGTCTCGAGCTCGGCGCCGTCGACCTCACGACCGGCGAGATCCGCATCGATCTCGAGGCGATCCACGCCCCGAACACGCTCAGCAATCTGCCCGCCAACACGCCGCTGCTCGACGCCGCGACGCTCGCCGGCATCACCGACATGGTGTCCGGCGCGATCGACGCGTTCCTCGACGACCAGATCGCCGAGATCCAGGCCGCGCTCGATGCGGTCACGATCACGGCGAGCCTGCCGATCACGGCCGAGGCGGCCGGCATCGACCTCGTCACGGGCTCGGCGACCGTCACGGCGAACCTGGGACAGGTCATCGACACGGAGGACGGCGCAGACGGCGTCACGGCCGTGACGTCGGGTCTGGCCCTCGCGCCGGGCCTCGCCGACGTGCCGGGCATCGACACGGTCCTCGGTCTGCTCGGGCTCGACCTCGGCACGCTCCTCGGCGACATCACCGGATCGCTCGGTCCGGTGCTCGAGACGGCCCTCGACGGGGTCGTCACGCCGCTGGTGTCCGACCTGCTCGGCGCGGTCGACGACCTGTCGCTCGAACTGGACGTGCTCGACCCGCTGCTGGCCGCGCTGTCGCCGCTGCTGACCACGCTCCAGGGCGTGGTGCTGATCACGATCAACAATCAGCCGACGCCGTATCTCACGGGCGACAACGCCTTCACGGTGGAGGCCGTCAACATCGAGGTGCTCAACGCGGTCGGCGGCGCTCCGATCGTCGACCTCTCGCTCGCGTCGTCGTCGGTGCACGCCCTGGCCGAGGACATCGCGCCCATGCTCGACATCGTGCAGGACGCGGTCGAGCCCGGTGACACGATCGACGTCTCCTCGACGGACTGGGCGCCCGGCACGGACGAGATCACGGTCGAGCTGCGCGATCCGGAAGGCACGGTCGTCGCGACGCAGACGCTGCCCGCGGACGCGACCGGCGCCTTCGAGACGACGTTCACGATCCCGGCCGACGCGGCTTCGGGTGTCTACACGGTGAACGCCACGGACGGCGCGTACGAGGCCGAGGACACAGTCGGCGTCTTCGACCCGTCGGTGACGGCGGACGGCCCGACCGAGGAGGGGGCGGATATGCCCGTGGCCGGCGCGGACTGGCCTCCGGGCGGCACCGTCGAGCTCGTGCTGATCGACCCGGACACGGACGACCCGGTGCCGGGCGCCCAGACCATCACGGTCCCGGTCGGCGAGAACGGCGCGTTCCCCGACGGGACGACCTACCCGATCCCGGCGGGCCTCGCGGACGGCGACTACACGCTGCAGGCGACCGACGGCACGTACACGCGCACCGACACCGTGACCGTGGCAGAGGTCCCCGCGACGCTGAACGTCGTCGAGGACGAGGTCGCTCCCGGTGAGGACGCCACGATCGAGTCGGAGGGCTGGCCTGCCGGCGCGGAGGTCACGGTCGAGCTGCGCGACGCGGAGGGGAACGTCGCGGCCGGGCCGGAGACCGTCACGGCGGATGCCGACGGCGCGTTCACCACGACCCTGACCGTGCCGGCCGACGCGGCTGACGGCACCTACACGGCGTTCGCGACGGATGGCGACGAGGAGGCCAGCGACGACGTCGCGGTCGTCACGCCGGTCCCGACGGTCACCGTCGACGACCCGGTGGCGCCCGGTGACGACGCTCCGGTGGCGGGTGGCGATTGGCCGGCCAACACGGATGTGGAGCTGACGCTGACGGACCCGGAGACGGGCGAGCCGGTGGGCGACACCATCACGGTGACGACGGACGAGAACGGCGACATCCCCGCGGGGACGACGTATCCGATCCCGGATGGCCTGGCGGACGGTGACTACGAGATGGTCGCCACCGACGGCACCAGCACGGCGACGGACACCGTCACGGTCGCGGCCGACGCGGGCGGGGACGAGCCGACCGTGTCGGTGGAGGACCCGGCGGCGCCCGGGACCGACGCCCCGGTGACGGGCGGCGGCTGGCCGCCGAACACGGATGTGGAGCTGACGCTGACGGACCCGGAGACCGGCGAGCCGGTGGGCGACACCATCACGGTGACGACGGACGAGAACGGCGACATCCCGTCGGGCACCACCTATCCGATCCCGGATGGCCTGGCGGACGGCGATTACGAGATGGTCGCCACCGACGGCACCAGCACGGCGACGGACACCGTCACGGTCGCGGCTGACGCGGGCGGGGACGGGCCGACCGTGTCGGTGGAGGACCCGGCGGCGCCGGGCACCGACGCCCCGGTGACGGGCGGCGGCTGGCCGCCGAACACGGACGTGGAGCTGACGCTGACGGACCCGGAGACGGGCGAGCCGGTGGGCGACACCATCACGGTGACGACGGACGAGAACGGCGACATCCCCGCGGGGACGACGTATCCGATCCCGGATGGCCTGGCGGACGGCGATTACGAGATGGTCGCCACCGACGGCACGAGCACCGCGACGGACACCGTCACGGTCGCCGAGGACGCCGGCGCGGGCGGGCCGTCGATCTCGGTCGACGACCCCGTGGCACCCGGTGAGGACGCCACGGTGACCGGCGAGGGCTGGCCGCCGAACACGGACGTCGAGGTCACGCTGACGGACCCGGAGACGGGCGAGCCGGTGGGGCCGACGGTCACTGTGACGTCGGACGTGGACGGCACGTTCACGGTGCCGTACCCGATCCCGGCCGACCTGGCCGACGGCGACTACGACCTCGTGGCGACCGACGGCACCAGCACCGCGACCGACACCGTCACGGTGAGCGCGAGCGGCATCTGGATGGAGCTCGAGTACGACACCCGTGTCTACGGCGAGAACCAGCAGCAGATCGCCTACGGTCACGGCTTCCAGCCGGGCGAGTCGGTGCGCGGCACGATGTACTCGACGCCGCACGACCTCGGCGTCCAGATCGCGGATGCCGACGGTGACGTCACGTTCACGTGGACGATCGACTCGGATCACCAGGTCGCCGTGCACCGCGTGGAACTCGTCGGCGCCGAGTCCGGCTCCGTCGACGCGACGTTCCGGATCGTCGCCGGCAGCGGGCTCGCCGCCACCGGCGTCGACCTGGGGCCGCTCATCCCGATCGCTCTGCTGATCCTCGTCGCGGGCGCCGCGCTGATGATCTCGAAGCGACGGAACGGAGTGAGCACACCCGAGGCGTGATCCGTCCCTCCCCCGGGATGTGAATCCCGACAGACGCCTGTGGCGGTCCGGACCTCTCCGGGCCGCCACAGGTGCGTCCGGCGGCGGATGCGCTGCCGCGCTGCTCGGACGACTGTGGCGGGCGCACATCCGCGTCTCGCACGGTTCGCGACGGTCCTGTGGAAGCCCCACAACCCGCTTCGGTGGGGCTTGTCGCCGTCCTACCGTTGAGGTGATCGCCCGCGTCCGCCCGGCGGAGCGGGATCGCGAAACCCTTCAGCCCGTGAGAGGCAGATATGGCAGACACCGCTGTTCGCCCGCAGGCGTCCGACGCCGACCGCGCCCACGAGGTCGCGTCCGTCGACGCCCCCCGGATCGACATCCCGCTCGTCACCGACCGGCTCCTCGGCACGTGGAGCGACATCCGCCGCACGTCGCGCGAGATGCTCAAGGACTCCGCGTTCTGGCGCATCGACGGCCAGACGCATCACGAGCACCGCGAGCGCGTCTACGGCCAGCTCCAGCTGCTCGTGCAGCACAACTCGATCTCGCGCGCCATGCCGGTCGAGTACGGCGGCGCGAACGACAACGGCGGCAACCTCGCGGGCTTCGAGGAGCTCGTGCTCGCCGACCCGAGCCTGCAGATCAAGGCCGGCGTGCAGTGGGGCCTGTTCACGTCCGCGATCTACCAGCTCGGCACCAAGAAGCACCACGACAAGTGGCTGCCCCCTGCGCTGTCGCTCGAGCTGCCCGGCGCGTTCGCGATGACCGAGACGGGACACGGATCGGATGTCGCCGCGATCGGCACGACCGCGACGTACGACCCCGCGACGGAGGAGTTCGTCATCCACACGCCCTTCCGCGGAGCGTGGAAGGACTACCTCGGCAACGCCGCCGTGCACGGCAAGGCGGCGACGGTGTTCGCGCAGCTCATCACGGGCGGCGTGAACTACGGCGTGCACTGCTTCTTCGTGCCGATCCGGGACGAGCAGGGCGAGTTCCTGCCCGGCGTCGGCGGCGAGGACGACGGCGTCAAGGGCGGCCTGAACGGCATCGACAACGGCCGTCTGCACTTCACCGAGGTGCGCGTGCCGCGCGAGAACCTGCTCAACCGCTATGGCGACGTGGCGGCGGACGGCACGTACTCCAGCCCGATCGCGAGCCCGGGCCGTCGCTTCTTCACCATGCTCGGCGCGCTCGTGCAGGGCCGCGTGTCGCTCGACGGCGCCGCGACGACCGCCTCCGCGCTCGCGTTGAACATCGCCGTCACCTACGGCAACCAGCGCCGCCAGTTCGCCGGCGCGACGGGCGCGGAGACCGTGCTGCTCGACTACGGCAAGCACCAGCGCCGCCTGCTGCCGCGCCTGGCCACCACGTACGCGCAGGCCTTCGCGCACGACGAGCTGCTGAGGAAGTTCGACGGCGTGTTCGGCGGCACGGCCGACACCGAGGAGAACCGCGAGGACCTCGAGACGCTCGCGGCCGCGCTGAAGTCGCTGTCGACCTGGCACGCGCTCGACACGATCCAGGAGGCGCGCGAAGCGTGCGGCGGATCCGGATTCCTCGCCGAGAACCGCCTCGTGAGCCTGCGCTCCGACCTCGACGTCTACGTGACGTTCGAGGGCGACAACAACGTCCTGCTGCAGCTGGTCGGCAAGCGCCTGCTCGGGGACTACGCCAAGCAGTTCAAGGGCAAGGCGTCCAAGGAGATCGCCGCGTTCGTGGTCGGCCAGACGGCGGGCAAGGTGTTCCACGGCGCGGGCCTACGCCAGCTGGGTCAGGCCGTGGCGGACCTCGGTCAGGTCGCCCGCTCCGTCGAGCTCGGCCTGCGGGCCAAGGACCAGCACGAGCTGCTCACCGGGCGCGTGCAGCAGATGGTGGCCGACGTCGCCGGCCGCCTGCGCGCGGCGTCCAAGCTGCACCCCGAGGCCGCCGCGGCCCTGTTCAACGAGAACCAGGTCGAACTGCTCGAGGCCGCCCGCGCACACGCCGAGCTGCTGCAGTGGGAGGCGTTCACGGACGTCGTCGCCTCGATCGAGGACGAGGGCACCAAGCAGGTGCTGGGCTGGATGCGCGATCTGTTCGGGCTGAACCTGATCGAGAAGCACCTGTCGTGGTACCTGCTGCACGGGCGCCTGTCGAACCAGCGCGCGCTGGCCGTGACGCGCTACATCGACCGCCTCTGCCTGCGCCTGCGCCCGCACGCGCAGGACCTCGTGGACGCGTTCGGCTTCGCGCCCGAGCACGTCCGGGCGCCCATCGCCTCCGGCGCGGAGAAGGAGCGCCAGGACGAGGCCGCCGCGCACCACGCGGCCCAGGTCGCGCGCGGCGAGGCCCCCGCCAAGGAGAAGAAGCCCGCCAAGCGCTGAGCGCGCGCATCGCCCCGCGGGCCCGAGGTCGAGCGACCTCGGGCCCGCGTCGCGTCGGGGGAGAGGTGCCCCGGCAGTCATTGGGTGGCCGTCCGACCGCCGATTAGGATAGCCGCCAGAACGGGCCGAGGGGGTGCGGGATGGTGTCGTGGCTGCACGTGCGCCCGCGCACGCTCGTCGGCGCCGCGATCGTCACGGTCGCCGCCGTCGGCATCACCACGATGGCCGTCGCTTACGAGGGCAATCCGACGACCGAGCTGGATCTGCATGACGGCTCGGTCTGGATCACCAAGGCCAACGCCCGGCTCGTCGGGCACTTCAACGCCGAGTCGCGGGTGCTCGACGGGCAGCTGCTCGCGGGCGGTGCCGACTACGACGTGCTGCAGGACGGCGCGCGCGTGCTGGTCGCCGACGCCACGGAGTCCACGGTCGGATCGGTCGACGTGGCGGCGATGGCCGTCGGCGACAGCGTGCAGGTGCCGGCGGACGCGGTCGTCGACTACGCCGCGAGCACCGTGGCGATCCTGGATCCGGAGAAGGGCGCGCTGTACGTCGTGCCGTTCGGCGGGCTCGCGTCGTTCAACGCGGGCGAGACCAAGCCCGTGCTGGACAAGCTCGGCGAGAACGCCGCGGTCACGGTGGGTCGCGACGGCAAGGCGCACGTGGCGTCGCCCGCGCGCGGCGCGGTCTTCACGGTGCCCGTCACCGCCGAGGGCGAGCCCGACACCAAGGCGATCGCCGAGCAACGGCTCGAGGACGTGGCCGAGGACGCGACCGTGCAGGTGACAGCTGTCGGCGAGCGCCCCGTCGTGCTCGACGAGGACACGGGATCCGTCACGGTCGCAGGCTCGCCGACCGTCGCGATCGACGAGCCGGAGGACGCGCGGCTGGCGCTCGACGCCGCCGACGGCGAGGCGGTCCTGGTCGCGACCCGCACGGAGCTGCTGAGCATTCCGCTCGACGGCGCGGAGCCCACAGCGACAACGGCGGGAGGTTCGGGGCTGCCGACCGCTCCGGTGTGGCTGAACGGATGCGCCTACGCCGCGTGGGACGAATCGGGACGGTTCCTGAGGGACTGCGTCGGCGCCGCATCGGATCTGCCGCCCGCGCAGATCAGCGAGTACGAGGCGGACGGCGGTCCGCTGCGGTTCCGGGTGAACCGCGACGTCGTGCTGCTGAACAGCGTGCTGAGCGGCGCCGCCTGGTTCGCGAGCGACAAGCTGCAGCGCGTCGACAACTGGGAGGACCTGCTCCCGCCCAAGAGCGAGGAAGGCGTCGAGACCCCGGACGACACGACCGTGAACGTGCCGCAGGCGACGCCGCCGGATCGCGGCCGCGACAACACCCCGCCCGAGGCGCACGGCGACGAGTTCGGCGTGCGCGCGGGGGCGTCGACGATCCTGCCCGTCCTCGACAACGACAGCGACGCCGACGGCGACGTGCTGACGATCGCGCTCCCGGCGAAGTCGCCGCCGGGCGTCGACATCCAGCCCATCAACGACGGCTCGGCGCTGCAGATCAAAGTCGACGAGGGCGTGACGAGCATCCCGTCCTTCCGCTACGACGTGAGCGACGGGCGCCGAGACGGCGAGGCGAGCGCGTCGGTCGCCGTCGCCGTGCATCCGGAGAGCGAGAACGCCGCCCCGGTGCTGCAGGAGGACCTGCAGGTCGCCGTGCCGGTCGAGTCGGGCGGCACCGTGACCTACAACGTGCTGCCCGACTGGATCGATCCCGACGGCGACGACATCTATCTCGAGTCGGTGACGCCGCTCGAGGGCGACACGGCGAAGTTCACCGCCGACGGACGCGTCGTCTACAGCGCGCTGTCGGGCACCACCGGGCTGATCGAGGTGCCGGTCACGGTGTCGGACGGCGACAAGACCATGGCCGACTTCTTCCGGCTCCAGGTCACCGCGGCCGGCACGACGCCGCCGATCGCGAACGCCGATCACCTGGTGGTCGATGCCGGCGAGGTGGGCACGGTGGATCCGCTCGCGAACGACCTCAGCGCGAGCGACGCGCCGCTCGAGCTCGTGCAGGTCTCCGAGGTCAAGGGCGCCTCGATCGTGCCCGAGTTCACCGACGGCACGTTCACGTTCCAGTCCGGGCAGGAGGGCACGTACTACGTCGACTACCTCGTGACGACCTCGGGCACCGAGCCGGTGCCGGGCGTCGTCCGCGTGGACGTCGTCAAGCCCGAGAAGACGGACGCGCCCCCCGTGGCGGTGCGCGACGTCGCCCTGCTGCCGTCGGGCGGCGACGCGCTCGTGAACGTGCTCGCGAACGACTCGGACCCCGCGGGCGGCGTGCTCGTCGTGCAGTCCGTCGAGGCCGACCCCGCCGGCGGGCTGTCGGTGTCCGTGATCGGGCACGAGACGCTGCGCGTGACCGACCGCGGCATGTCGGCCGAGGGCGGGCACGTCGAGATCGGGTACATGATCTCGAACGGCGTCGCCGAGCCGGTGAAGGGCGAGGTCATCGTGATCGCGCTGCCGAAGCAGGCGAAGCAGCTGCCGCCCGTCCTGAATCCCGACGCGGCGATCGTGCGGGTCGGAGACGTGGTGACGATCCCCGTCCTGGAGAACGACTACCACCCGAACGACGACGAGATCGACCTCGTTCGGGAGCTGTCGGATCAGCAGGGAGTGCCGGGCGAGGCGTTCACGTCCGAGAACGAGGTGCGCTTCCGGGCGGGGGACGAGCCGGGCCAGGCGCGCGTGACCTACGAGGCGGTGGACAGCACCGGGCAGGGGTCGTCGAGCCAGGTCGAGATCCAGGTGCTCCCGATGGACGCCGAGAACAACAGCGCGCCGCGTCCCCGCGATGTCGAGGCGCGCGCGCTGGACGGATCGAAGACGACGATCCGGATCCCGCTCGACGGCATCGACCAGGACGGCGACTCGGTGGAGCTGCTCGGCATCGTGGGCGCCGGGCCCAAGCTCGGGACGATCACGGAGCAGAAGGCCGACAGCCTGACGTATGAGGCGCGCGCGGGCGTCGCGGGCCTGGACACGTTCACCTACCGCGTGCGCGACAGCCTGGGCGCCGAGGGGCGCGCGACCATCCGGGTCGGCATCGCGACCGCGTCGGACGAGAACCAGGCGCCGTACGCGGTGCAGGACGAGCTGGCCATGCGGCCCGGTCGCGTGGTGGCGGCGCCCGTGCTCGAGAACGACTCGGATCCGGATGGCGACCTGATCGGCCTCGTCCAGGGCGACGGCGGGCTCATCCTGGGCGACGATCCCCTCGTCGAGGCCTCGGTGCTGGACGACCGCGTGGAGGTCACGGCTCCGGACACCGCGCTGCAGACGACGCTGCAGTACCGCGTGCAGGACGAGCGCAAGGCCGAGTCGCTCGGTGTGCTGCAGATCAAGGTCGACGACGAGGTGCCCCTGGAGTACCCGATCGCCCGGGACGACCGGGTGCTGATCGAGGACGTCGATCCCGCCGACAGGACCGCCGAGGTCGAGCCGCTCGTCAACGACGAGGACCCCGACGGCACGGCCCGGATCCTCGAGATGGAGCTCGACTCCGCCGCCGAGGGCATCCGCTCCACCGGCGACGGCACGCTGCAGGTCGAGATCCAGGAGAAGCGCCGCCTGATCGGCTACACGGTCACGGACCAGGACGATCAGAGCACGCGCGCCTTCATCCACGTCCCCGGGCAGCAGGATCTGGTCCCGACGCTGATGTCGACGGAGCCCGTGCGGGTCGAGAGCGGCGAGACCAGGGAGATCCGGCTCGCGGACCACGTCAAGACGCCCACCGGCAAGGACGTCCGTCTCACGCAGACCGACACGGTCTCGGCCGGTCACAGCGACGGCAGCTCGCTCGTGATCGACCCGCAGACGCTCGTCTACACGTCCGCGGAGCGCTACGGCGGTCCCGACGCCATCACCTTCGAGGTCACGGACGGCGAGAACGCGGACGATCCGGACGGCCGGGTCGCGACGCTGTCGATCCCGATCATCGTCGACCCGCCGGCGAACCGCGCCCCGGAGATGTCCGGCGCGTCGGTGCGCGTGGGAGCCGGCGACGAGGAGGCGGGCACCGTCGAGCTCAGCGGCCTCGCGACCGACCTCGACAACGACCCGCTGAGCTTCGAGCTGGCCGGCGACCCGCCGGAGGGACTGGACGCGGCGATCGACGGCACGCGGCTGTCGGTGACCGCGGGCGCGGATCAGAAGGGCACGGTCGCCGACATCCGGGTCCGCGTGGACGACGGCGAGGACAACCCCCTCGATCCCGAGCCGGTCGTCGCGACCATCGAGGTGACGGTCACCGCGTCCACACGCGAGCCGCCGACCGCGACCGACGACAGCTATCCGGAGTGGGATCAGGGCGAGACGCTGACGGCGGACGTCCTGACGAACGACTACAACCCGTTCAAGGGCGAGGCCCCGCTCGAGGTCGTCGACGCCGTGCTCGAGACCGGCACGGCGCGGGACGCCGAGGTGTCGTACGACGCCGACAGCGTGCTGGTGACCCCCGATCCGGAGTACCACGGGCGCCTGGTGGTGCGGTACACGGTGCAGGACAAGACCGGCGATCCGGATCGGACGGCGCAGGCGCGCGTGAACGTGACGGTGCAGGGGCGCCCCGACGCGCCGGGCAAGCCGTCCGCGTCGAACGTGGAGAGCCGCGAGGTGACGCTGAGCTGGGATCCGCCCGCCGACAACGGCGCGAAGATCACGGGCTACACGGTCACCGCGGTCAAGGGCGGCGCGTACACGAAGAACTGCCCGACCACGACGTGCCGGCTCGACGGACTGACGAACAACGTCAAGTACGCGTTCACCGTGACGGCCGCCAACACGGTCGGCGATTCCGATCCGTCGCCCCAGAGCGTCGAGGTGCGACCCGACGCCCGCCCGGACACGCCGCTCGCGCCGGCGGTGCCCGGGTTCGGCGACGGCACGCTGAAGGTCACGTGGCAGCGGCCCGCGACCGAGGGATCCCCGGTCAAGGCGTATCTGCTCGAGATCAAGCCCGCTCCCGCCAGCGGCATCAGCCGCGTGCGCGTGGAGTCGACCGCCGCCTCGGTGACCCGCGAATGGGGCGGCCTGAGCAACGGCGTCTCGTACCGGTTCCGGGTGCAGGCCATCAACGACGCCCCGGAGCCCTCGGACTGGAGCACGTGGTCGGCGGGCAGCACCCCGGCCAAGCCGCCGGCGGCGCCGTCGATCACCTCGGTGACGCGGTCGGGATCCATCGGCGCCGAGCCGGGCCCCGTCACGGTCACCTGGAACGCGATCGTGCCGCCCGACGACGGCGGCGACGCCGTGGACTCGTACCAGCTGCAGGTGCTCAAGGGCGGCGCGGCGTTCAAGTCGATCTCGACCACCGCGACCACGGCGTCGGTCACGCTTCCCGTCGACCAGGCCGACTACACGTTCCGCGTGCGCGCCGAGAACAAGGCCCCCGGCTGGGGCGCGTGGGGGCCGCAGAGCGGCGGCCTGCGCTCGTTCACATCGCCCGGCGCGCCCGGCACCCCCGGCGTCACCCCGCAGGACCGGCAGATCACCGCGTCGTGGACGCCGGCGACGGCCGGCGGCACGACGGACGTCCGCTACCAGTACAGCGTGAACGGCGGCGCCTGGACCGACAACGGCGCCAGCACGTCCGTGGTGATCGGCGGCCTCCAGAACGGCTCGGAGTACCGCGTCGCGGCGCGCGCCGTAGCCGTGGCGAACGGGGAGCAGTCCAACCCCGGCCCGTCCTCGGCGCAGTCCGCGGCCGCCAAGCCCTTCGGCCCGCCGCACGCGCCGAGCGTCTCCGCACAGCAGGCAGGGGCGCGCGGCAAGATGATCCGCTGGGAGTGGCACAAGCCGGGCGACAACGGACGCAGGATCGTCGCGCTGCGGATCCGCATCGACGGGGGCGGGTGGCAGAGCAGGCCCCTCGACGGATCGGAGGCCGTCGAGTACGGGTGGGGCAGCTCGCACAGCATCGAGGCGCAGGCGCAGGACGAGACGGGCGTCTGGGGCGCGGTCGGAGGACCCGCACGCGCGAGCACCGCGGCGGAGCCCCGCAATCCGTCGGGGACGGTGAGCAACTCCGGCGTGAACCACGGCTATGGCGGCAACTGCGGCTCCGGACAGTGCTACTACCTGCAGCTGAACTACCAGGACCTGCCAGGCGGGAGCTACAGCGTCTCGTGCTACGACCGGGACTCCGACGCGAACGGATTCGGCACGTGGAACGGTCCCCTGTCCGGGAACGGAAGTCAGCGGATGAACTGCTACTACGGATTCCGGGGCCATGACGTGCGCCTGCACGTCCGGGGACCGGGCGTCGACTTCTGGACGCCCTGGTGGACGTGGCAGCAATGACACCCCTTCCGGGGACCGACGATGGCGATGACAAGGATGAACGCATGACGATGACGCCCGAACAGGCCGCGTGGTTCCAGGGGACCTTCACCCGCCTGGTCGACAACGTCGACAGGGCGCTGATGGGCAAGCGCGAGATCGTGAGCCTGGTGCTCGCGGCCATGCTCGCCGAGGGCCACGTGCTGCTCGAGGACGCGCCGGGCACGGGCAAGACGAGCCTGGCGAAGGCCCTCGCCGCGACGGTCCAGGGCACCTCCAACCGGATCCAGTTCACCCCCGATCTGCTGCCGAGCGACGTCACGGGCGTGACGATCTACGACCAGCAGTCGCACACCTTCGAGTTCCACCGCGGCCCGGTGTTCGCGTCGATCGTGCTCGCGGACGAGATCAACCGCGCCTCGCCGAAGACCCAGTCGGCGCTGCTGGAGGTGATGGAGGAGTCGCGCATCACGGTCGACGGCACGCCCCATGAGGTCGGGCGTCCCTTCCTGGTCATCGCGACCCAGAACCCGATCGAGCAGGCGGGCACGTACAAGCTGCCGGAGGCGCAGCTCGACCGGTTCCTGGTGAAGACCTCGATCGGCTATCCGACGCTGGAGGTGACCGAGCGGATCCTCGCCGGGTCCGCCGATCGCAATCCGTCGGCCGGCCTCAGCGCCATCATCACCACGAGCGCGGTGTCGGACATGGCCGACCTCGCCGCGACCGCGCACGTCGAGGCCGCGGTGCTGCGCTACGCCGCGGAGCTCGCGGAGGAGACCCGCGCCGACAAGGACGCGCGTCTGGGCGTCTCGGTGCGCGGCGCGATCGCGATCGTGCGTCTGGCGAAGGTGTGGGCGGCGGCGCAGGGGCGCCATTACGTGATCCCCGACGACATCAAGTCGCTCGCGCAGCCCGTGTGGGCGCACCGCCTGGTGATGGACCCGGAGGCCGAGTTCGTCGGCACGACGCCCGAGTCCGTCATCGCGCGCGTGCTCGAGAAGGTCTCGGCGCCGCAGACCCGCAGCGCCGCCTGAGCCGATGGACTGAGCCGATCGCATGACCACCGCCCCCGACGCCACGACCGAGGCCCCGCCGGCCCCGGCGCCCGTGCGCGCGGACGGGCAGCCGTCGCAGGCGAGCTGGCGGGAGGTCGGGCTGTATCTGCTCTCCCGCGTCGGGGAGGTGCTGCGGCGGGTCGTGAAGGTCGTGCGGCCGATCGGCTGGGTCCTCATCGGGATCGCCGCGGTGCTGTGGATCGTCGGACCGTGGCTCGGATGGCGGGAGGTGACGATCGCCGCGGTGGTCGTGACCGCGGTGCTCGTGCTGTGCCTGCTGTTCCTGATCGGTCGCACGACGTACGACGTGGCCCTCGACCTGGCCCGCACGCGCGTCGTGGTCGGGGAGCGCGCGGTCGGCGCCCTCACGCTCGCCAACTCCGGTCAGCGCGCGATCCTGCCGTCGCGTGTGGTGCTGCCCGTCGGGCCCGGCCGCGGCGTGTTCGGGATCAGGCACCTCCCGCCCGGCGAGCAGGTCGAGGAGCTCTTCGCGATCCCGACGAGCCGCCGCGCGGTCCTCCCGGTCGGCCCGGTCAGCATCGTGCGCGGCGACCCCCTCGGGCTGTTCGAGCGGGTCGACAGCCGCGACGCGCCGGTCGACCTGTACGTGCATCCGCGCACCGTGCGGTTCGAGGGGCAGTCGCTGGGCTTCGTGCGCGACCTGGAGGGCATGACCTCGCGGGACCTCGCCCGCGACGACATCGCGTTCCACGCCCTGTCGGAGTACCAGCCGGGCGACGATCTGCGGCACGTGCACTGGCGCTCCACCGCGCGCACCGGCACGCTCATGATGCGCACGTACGAGCAGACGCGCCGCTCCCACTTCATGATCGGCCTGTCCACGCACCCCGGCGAGTACGCGGATCCGGAGGAGTTCGAGCTTGCGATCTCGGCCGCCGGGTCGCTGGGCCTGCGCGCCCTGCGCGACGCGTACCGGGTGGATGTGCGCACGCAGTCCGCGAAGCTGCGGACCGAGACGCAGAAGCACCTGCTGGACTCGCTCTCGGGCGTCGACGCATCGCGCGCCCGCGAGGGAGGGACGTCGGTGCTCGCCGGTGCCGTCGCCGCGGCCGCTCCCGCCGCGAGCGTCGTCGTGCTCGCGTGCGGCAGCCGCGTGCCGGCGCCGCAGCTGCAGTCGGCCGTCTCGCGCCTGCCGCTCGGGTCGCGCGCGCTCGTCGTGGTCGCGGCGCTCGGCCAGGAGGCCGCCCGGCGGCGCATCGGCGAGGCCGACGTCATCACGATCGGCGCGCTCGAGCATCTGCCGCCCTCGCTTCGGCGGGTGCTCGGATGAGCGTCGTGGACGAGGGCGTCCGGATGGCGTCCGACACTCCCGCGGCCTCCGTGGGGGGCGGTCGCCGCGACTTCCGCGCGCGGCCGAGCGGCGCGCTCGAGCCGCGGCGCTGGGCGCTGGACCTCGGCGCCGTCGCGCTGCTCCTGCTCGTGCCCGTGATCGGGTTCTGGCCCACGTACGGCGGGCCCGTCGCACTGCTGCCGGGGCTCGGGGCGCTCGTGCTCGGGCTGGGCATCGCCGCGCTGGGGGCGCTGCAGCGGTGGGGCGTGCTGCTGCTCGCGGCGGGCGTCGTCGTGGCGTACTTCGCGTGCGGCGGGCTGTTCGCGCTGCCGCACACCGCGATCCTGGGATTCATCCCGACCCTCGAGACGCTGCAGAAGCTCGCGCTCGGCGTGGTGACGTCGTGGAAGTCGCTGCTGACCACCGTCGCGCCTGTCGCCCCCGAGGACGGTCACCTGATCGTCCCGTTCCTGCTGGTGCTCGTCTTCACGGTGCTCACCGCGAGCCTGGCGCTGCGGGTGTCGCCGCCCGCGTGGGCGCTGCTGCCGGCGGCGGTGTGCCTGGGCCTGCAGATCGCGCTCGGCACCTCGCAGGCCGCGGCGCCCGTGCTGCAGGGCGTCCTGCTCGCGGTCGTGGCGATCGTCTGGCTCGCCGTGCGGGCGGCGTGGGCGCCGACGCGCAGCGCGGTCGCGCTCTCGTCGGGGGATCAGCTCACGGAGGACCGTCGTCAGGTGATGCGCCGCGTGGGCGCGGCGGGCGGTGTGCTCGCGATCGCCGCGGCCGTCGGCGGCGCATCCATGCTGCTGGCACCTCCGCACGAGATCCGCTACGTCGCGCGCGACGTCATCATCCCGCCGTTCGACATCCGGCAGTACCCGAGCCCGCTCCAGGACTACCGGCTCTACGTGGAGGACTTCTCGGACAAGACGCTGTTCACCATGACGGGGCTGCCCGACGGCGCGCGTGTGCGGCTCGGGACGATGGACGCGTACTCGGGCGTCGTCTACGACGTCGCGGACGAGTCGAGCGGCTTCACGTCGCTGCGATCGAACATGGCCGGGGACGCCCGCGGGCAGACCGTGGACGTGGACGTCCAGATCGGCGAGTACGACGACGTGTGGTTGCCCGAGGTCGGCACGGTCGACGCGCTCGAGTTCCGCGGCGAGCAGGCCGAGACGCTGCGCCGGGCGACCTACTACAACCCCTCGAGCGGCACCGGTGTGGTCACCACGGGGCTGCGCGCGGGCGACGCGTACTCGTTCACGGCCGTGCTGCCGCCGCAGCCGAACGAGGCGAGGCTGAACGAGGACCGGTTCGCCGAGGTCGAGATCCCGGAGCCCTCCGCGGTGCCCGAGAAGCTCGGAGAGAGCGCGTCGGCGGCGATCTCTCAGGCCGACGCCCGGACGCCGTACGAGAAGGCGGAGGCGCTGGCCGTGTTCCTGGCGGAGTCGGGGTACTTCAGCCACGGCATCAGCGAGAACGGCGACCCGTACTCGCCGTCGGGGCACGGATCCGCGCGGCTGACGACCATGGCCGGATCCGAGCAGATGGTCGGCGACGACGAGCAGTACGCGGCCGTGATGGCGCTCATGGCACACGAGGTCGGCATCCCCGCGCGCGTGGTGATGGGCTTCCACGCGGACGCCGACGCCCCGACGGGCGGCCGGCTGACCGCGACGGGAGAGAACCTGCACGCCTGGGTCGAGGTGGCGTTCGCCGACGCCGGCTGGGTCGCGTTCGACCCCACGCCGGACGAGGACAACGAGCCCAAGGACCAGACCACGCAGCCCAAGAAGAACCCACAGCCGATGCCGCTGCAGCCGCCGCCGCCCGCGCAGGAGGAGGCGGATGAGCCGCCACTCGTGCCCGAGGACCGCAAGGCCGAGGACGAGGCCGAGCCGCTGCCCGGCTACCTCGGCGTCGTGCTCGTCGTCGGCGGGATCAGCCTCGGCACGATCGCGCTGCTGGTCGCGCCGTTCGTGGTCATCGGCGGCATCAAGGCCTCGCGGCGGCGCAGGCGCCGGGAGGCGCCGGTGCCGGCCGACCGGATCAGCGGCGGCTGGGACGAGCTGATGGACCGCGCCGTGGACTTCGGCCGCGGCGTCCCGCCGGGAGCGACGCGGTACGAGCAGTCGGCCCAGCTGGTCGCGACGCTCGAGGAGCCGCGCGTGCACGGCCTCGCCGTGCGCGCGGACGCGGGCGTGTTCGGCCCCGGCGAGCCCACGGCCGAGGAGATCGAGGCCTTCTGGGCCGAGATCGACGGCGTGGTCGGCGGGATGAGCAGCCGGGCGTCCGTCTGGAAGAGGCTGCGCGCGCGACTGAACCTGCGGTCCCTGACCCACAGCTCGACGCTCGCGACGCGAGTGCGGTCGCTGCGCGAGACGGTCTCCGCACGACGGAAGGAAGGCTGACATGACGACGCCGAGCCCGTACGGGGCCCCCGCCCCGGGCGCCTATCCGCCTCCGCCGCCGCACGGCGCGCCGACCGCGTCGGGCTACGCCGCCTCCGGATATCCCGAGCCCGCACCGCAGCTTCCCGACACGCCGGCGCCGCTCGGGCGTCGCGCGAGCGCGTACATCATCGACCTCGCGATCGTGGTGCTCGGCCTGGTCGTCTGGCTGGTCGTCGGCTGGCTGCTCGCGGCGGCGCTCGGCACGACCGTCGCACTGATCTTCGCGATCGCGGCCTGGATCCTCGCGGTCGCGTGGTGGTTCGCCTACACCGCGATGCAGGGCGGCCACGGGTCGATCGGCATGCGGCTCATGAGGCTGCGGCTCGTCCGGCTCGACGACGGCGCGCCCCTCGGCTTCGGCGGCGCGCTGCTGCGCAACGTGATCTGGGCGCTGGCCGCCGGGATCCTGGTGGGGTACTTCTCGGTGCTGTTCGACAAGACCGGACGCGGCCAGGGCTGGCACGACCGGGTGGCGCGCGCGTTCATGCAGGACGCGTCCTCAGCCGCCTCCGCCACAGGGGCCCCGGTCGCGGCGGCCGTGGCACCGCTGCCCGTCTCGCCCGTCTCGCCGGCCTACGGCGGGGCCTTCGCCGCGGGAGCGCCGCCCGCGCCGAGCTACGCAATGCCGGTGGCCCCGCCGGTCGCGCCGCCGTTCACCGGCCACGTCCCGCCGCGACCGCCGCTCCCGTCCCAGCCGGCCGCGCCCGCCCAGGTGCCCGCCACCCCCGCGCAGGCGCCCGCGACACCACCCGTGGCGGACGGGCTGATCGCGTTCGTCCCGGGGATCACGCAGGACCCGCCGCCCTCCGCGCCCGCCGCCTCGCGGGCGCGCGCGGCGGCGCCGTTCCCGCCGGATCCGGGTCCCGTCCCGCCCGCCCCGGTCCCGGCTCCGGCGCCGCCGACTGGGCCGGCGGAGGACGACCTCGACAGCGACACCGTGCTCGTGCGCCCGGCGACGGCCGAACCCGCCGAGCCCGGCCTCGAGGACACGCGCGTCGTGGTCCGCGCGCGTCCGGTGGTGCTCGAGTGGGACGACGGCACGCGGCACACGGTCGCGGAGCGGGCGCTGTTCGGCCGCAACCCCGCCGCGACGGACGGCGCGGAGACCGTCGTGGTGCGCGACGAGACCCTCTCGCTGTCCAAGACCCACTTCGAGATCGTCGTCACGGCGGGCGACGCGTTCGTGGTCGACCATCACTCGACGAACGGCGTGACGGTCGTGCGCGGCGGCGCGCGGATCGAGGCGGCGCCGGGCGAGCGCGTGGCGCTCGAGGACGGGGATGCGCTGGAGATCGGCGACCGCATCGCGACGTACAGGGGACGCGGATGACCAGCCCGATCGTCGCGCTGAGCGGCGCGGCCACCGACGCGGGGCTGCGCCGGACGCTCAACGAGGACGCGTTCGTGTCGGTGCCGCCCGTGTTCCTCGTGGCGGACGGCATGGGCGGACACGACCGGGGCGAGGTGGCGTCCGCGACGGCGATCGCGGAGTTCGCGGGCCTCGCGGGACGCGAGAGCCTGACGATCGAGGACGTGCGCGAGGCGCTGCGGCGCGCGCGCACGCAGGTCGACGGCCTGTCGATCGGCACCGAGGCCGGCGCCGGCACGACGCTCACGGGCGTCGTGGTCGCCGACGTCGCCGGCGAGGGCTACTGGCTGGCGCTGAACCTCGGCGACTCGCGCACGTACCGCCTGGCCGGCGGCCGCCTCGAGCAGATCAGCGTCGATCACTCGGTGGTGCAGGAGCTGATGGATCGCGGTGAGCTCACGCCGGAGGACGCCGCGCGCGACCGACGTCGCAACGTCATCACGCGGGCGCTCGGCGCCGGCAGCGACGCGGACGCCGACTTCTGGATGCTGCCCGCGGCGCAGGGCGACCGCATCCTGGTGTGCTCGGACGGGCTCCCGAGCGAGCTGCCCGCCGAGCGGATCCGGACGATCCTGAGCGTCGAGTCGCACCCGCAGGCCGCCGCCACGCGCCTCGTGCACGAGGCCGTGCTGCACGGCGGACGCGACAACATCACCGCGATCGTGGTCGACGCGATCGCGGTCGCGCGGCGCGGCGCCGCGGCGCCCGGGGGCGAGGACCCCGGCATCGACTCCGACACGCTGCCGCGCGAGCCCGTGGGAGGGCTGCGCTGATGCGCGTGACATACGAGCCCGGCGGCATGCTCACGATCGTCGCCGATGACGGCATCGCGGTGCTGCCCGGCGGCCTGCCCCAGGAGCTGATCGACGACGTGTGGGTGGGCCTGGACTCCGGCGACGGCGTCGCCGCCGTGCTCGACGCGATGGCGCGGGCGTTCGGGCCGGCCACGGCCGCGTCGCCGCCGTTCGCGGTCGCGCTGCTGCAGGGCGACGCGGTGCGCACGGCGGTCCGCGGCGACCTGCGGCTCACGGTCGAGACGCTGGGCGGACCCCTGGAGGTCCCGGGAGGCGGCGACGCCTGGACCGTGCGCCTCGTGGAGGACGCGCTGTCCGTGCGGGTGCGTCCGCCGCAGGACGCGCCCGCGCGCGCCTCGGAGCTGCCGATCGCGTCGGGGGCCGTGCTGGCGGCCACCGTGCGCGCGGTGTTCTTCGAGGCCGAGGACGATGACGAGCCGGCGCGCGCGCAGGGTGACGCGCACGTGCCGAACGACCTCGTCTCGGGCGACCCGGACGCGGATCCGTCGGCAGACGCGCCGACCGAGACCCTGCTGCCCGACGACACCCGGCTGGTCGGCGCGGACGAGGCGCCGGCCGAGGCGCACGCGGACGACGACCCGGCGGATGCGCTCGCCGCGGCCGACACGGTGGCCGTGGAGCGCGAGCTGCCCGTGGACACGCTCGAGCCGCAGGCGTCCGGCCCGATCACGCCGCTCGGCGACCACGACGGCGCGACCATCTCGGCGGCGCACCTGGAGGCCCTGCACGGCCACGTCCCGCCGCCCCCCGACGAGCCGCCCGTGGACGTCCGCCTCTCGGAGCCGGATCCCGTCGTGCCGGTCGTCGAGGCGCACGGCGATCACGACGGCGCGACGATCGCGGTCGGCCCGCCTGGGCACGAGGACGCCGCGCCGCGCGGCGCGAGCGTGACGGCCGAGGTCCCGATCGAGCCCGAGATCCCACGCCAGGCGGAGAGCCCCGACCCGTCCGTGGGACCGCGCCTCGATCCCGCGCCCGTGCCCCGCTTCGACGTGCCTGCACTGCCCGAGCCAGGCGGATCGCCGTTCGCTCCCGGGCCGAGCCGCGGCTGGATCCGGCTCTCGACGGGCGAGACGATCGAGCTCGTCCGGCCCGTGATCGTCGGCCGCCGGCCGCGCTCGACGCGCACGGCGGGCGCGGACGTGCCGCAGCTCGTGGCGGTCGAGAGCCCGCAGAACGACATCTCCCGCAACCACATCGAGATCGGCTCGGACGGCGAGACCGTGGTCGTCACCGACCTGCACACCACCAACGGAACGGTGCTGTACCGAAGCGGGCTGCTCGGCGCCTCCGCCGACCCGGTGCGCCTGCACCCCGGCGAGCAGACCGTGGTGGTCTCGGGCGACGTGGTCGACATCGGCGACGGCATCCGGATCACGTTCGAGGACCTGCCGTGAACCAGCGCCGTCCGCCCGCGCCGCCGCCGCAGCTGCCGGGCTTCACGCACCTCGAGCTGCTCGGATCCGGCGGCTTCGCCGACGTCTATCTGTACGAGCAGGAGCTGCCGCGCCGCCGCGTGGCGGTCAAGGTGCTCCTGGCCGAGCGGATCTCCGCGTCGGCCGCGCAGTTCACGGCCGAGGCGAACGTCATGGCGATGCTGTCGACGCATCCGGCGATCGTCACGATCTACCAGGCGGGCGTGTCCTCCGACGGGCGTCCGTACCTGGTCATGGAGTACTGCCCGCGGCCCAACCTGCAGGTGCGCTACCGACGCGAGCCGTTCTCGGTCGCCGAGACGCTGCGCGTGGGCATCCAGGTCGCCGCCGCGGTCGAGACGGCGCACCGCGCGGGCGTGCTGCACCGCGACATCAAGCCCGCGAACATCCTGGTCACCGAGTACAACCGGCCCGCGCTGACCGACTTCGGCATCGCCTCGACATCGCAGTCGAGCACCGAGACCGCGGGCATGTCGATCCCGTGGTCGCCGCCCGAGGTGTTCGCGCACGACGCGCGCGGCGCGCTGCCGCAGAGCGGCCCGCGCACCGACGTCTACCAGCTGGGCGCCACGATCTACACGCTGCTGGCCGGGCGCTCGCCGTTCGAGCTGCCGGGGCAGCGCAACGGCAGCGCGGAGCTCATCGAGCGGATCGAGCGGATGCCGCTGCCCGCGATCGACCGCGCAGACGTGCCGGCCTCGCTCGACTCGGCCCTCGCGCGCGCGATGGCGAAGGATCCGGCGGACCGCTATCCGAGCGCCGTCGCGTTCGCGCGCGCGCTGCAGAAGGTGCAGATCGAGCTCGCCCACTCGGTCACGCCGATCGACATCCTGGACGACCGGCCGCTCGACGCGGCACCGGAGGACGACGACGGCGGGCTCACGCGCGTGCGCGGCGTCACGAGCATCGCGCAGATCGACACCGTCACCCGCGCCTCGGCCACCACCGCCAAGGTGCCGGCCGCCCCGCCGGCGCCCGCGGACGACGATGCCACGGTGGCGCGCGGCCCGCGCGTGGTGCAGCCGATCGACGATGCGACGATCCTTCGAGCCCCGGCCCGCCCGGCGTCCGCGCCGACCGCCGGGCCCGAGGCGCAGGCCCGCCCGCGCCGCTGGCCCGCGATCGTCGCGGCATCCGTGATCGGAGTCGCGGCGATCGGCATCGGCGCGGCCGCGATCCAGGGCGTCGTGGCGCCGCAGCCCGAGCCGACCGAGACGTCCGACGTGATCGCGCAGGATCCGACCGGCGGCGACACCGTGCCGCTCGTCGCCGAGGGGCGGGGCGTGATCCAAGGGGACGAGGCGGTCTTCACGTGGACCAACCCGGATCCGCAGGGCGGGGACTCCTACGGCTGGCAGCGCGTCGATCTGGACGCGCGGGAGAGCGAGCTCGAGGAGATCGCGGAGCCCACCGTGACGCTGCCCGTGGACGGCGAGGACCGCGTGTGCATCGACGTCTCGCTGGTGCGCGCCGACCGGCGGGTGTCGCCGCAGCCGACCCGGATCTGCACGCCGCCTTCTTAGGCCGCGCGGATCGATCGCTCGTGTTCTTTCTTGGCCGCGCGTGATCGATCGGGTCTTGTTGGCCGCGCGTGATCGATCGCTCGGCCGACGCTTCGCGCCGGCGCTCGCGATCGATGGCTGTCGCTTCGCTCCATCCGCGCGCTGGTCGGCCGCATCCGCGGCACGCTCACTTCGTTCGCACAGGGCGCGAGCCTGGCGTCAGGCCGCAGGCGCGGCGCCACTCAGGCGGTGGGCGCGGGGTCGAGGTGACGCGCGCCGTGCGAGAGAACCTTCACGACGATGCCGCGGCGCGCGAGCGCCGAGACCGTGCGCGTGCCCTCGTCGACGTTGCGGCCCAGGGCCTGCACGTTCGTCACGACCAGCACGTCGCCCGGCTTGAACGTGTCGAACAGGCGCCCGAGGCGCTGCTCCCACGACTCCAGGATGTCCGGGGCCGGGTGCCGGAAGCCCTCGATCGGCACGCCGAAGCGCGTCAGGTCGTCGCGCTGCTGCACGACCGACGGCATGTCGTCGCGCGAGACGACGAGGCCCACCAGACGCGAGCCCGCCGGTCGCGCGAGCCACCAGTCGCGGTCGCGCTGCAGCTCGGTGAAGCACTTGGGGCACTCCGCGGCCGCATGGGGCAGGTGCAGCGGCGCGGTGTCCGCTCGCGTGGCCTCCGGTTCGTGCGCGATCTCCGCCACGGCGCCCCCTCTCGTCGGGTTCTATTGTGCAGGTTCCGCGGGCCCGCCGACAGCCGGCAGACGCGAGCGCCCCGGCGCAAGGGGCTTGTCGCGCGCCGCGGGCATCCGAGTAGCGTTGCGCCATGACGTTCAACGAGAACGCCGATGTCGGCAGCAGCAAGGCACGGCGCCGCGGGCGCACGGCGGCGATCGCGGGCGGTGGCGGCGTCGGCATCATCGGCATCGCCGTGCTGCTCATCAGCGCGTTCACCGGGCAGGACCTCACCGGGCTGCTCGGCATCGTCGACGGCGGCGGCACGAGCCAGCAGCAGCCGGGCGAGGGCGCCATCATCGAGGACTGCCAGACCGGTGAGGACGCCAACGAGAACGACGAGTGCCGGCTCGTGTTCGGAGCCGAGGCGATCGACCAGTTCTGGTCCGGGAGCCTCGACGGCTACGTCGAGCCGCAGCTGATCATCGTCGACCAGCAGACCTCGACGCAGTGCGGCACCGCGTCCAACGCGACCGGCCCGTTCTACTGCCCGCCGGAGCAGACCGTCTACGTCGATCCGACCTTCTTCGGCCTGCTGCGCTCGCAGTACGACGCATCGGCCGGCGACCTCGCGCAGCTCTACGTGCTCGCGCACGAGTACGGCCACCACGTGCAGAACCTCATCGGCGTCTTCGAGCAGCACCCGAGCAACGGCACGGGGCCCGACAGCAACGGCGTGCGCACCGAGCTGCAGGCCGACTGCTTCGCGGGCGCGTGGGTCGCGGCCATGACCGAGCAGAAGGACGCCGACGGCGACCCGTACCTGAAGGAGCCCACGGCGCAGCAGATCGCCGACGCGCTCAACGCCGCCGCGGCGGTGGGCGACGATCACATCCAGGAGCAGTCCGGCGGCCAGGTCAACCCCGAGAGCTGGACGCACGGCTCGAGCGAGCAGCGCCAGCGCTGGTTCGATGAGGGGCGCGCGGGCGGCGCGACCGCGTGCGACACGTTCGCCGTGTCGGGAAGCGACCTGTGACATGACCGACGCGCTCGACGGGATCCTGTATCCCGACATCGAGCCGTACGCGAGCGGCATGCTGCCGGTGGGCGACGGGCACCGCGTGTACTGGGAGACCAGCGGCGACCCGGACGGCAAGCCCGTCGTGTTCCTGCACGGCGGACCCGGCGGCGGCACCGCTTCGTGGCAGCGGCGGTTCTTCGATCCGGAGCGGTACCGGATCATCCTGATGGATCAGCGCGCGTGCGGACGCAGCGAGCCGCACGCCAGCGAGCCGGAAGGGGATCTCGCGGCGGTCACGACCTGGCACCTGGTGGCCGACCTCGAGGTGCTGCGCGCGCACCTCGGCGTGGACCGCTGGCAGGTGTTCGGCGGGTCGTGGGGCAGCGCGCTTGCCCTCGCGTACGCGCAGGCGCACCCGCGGCGCGTGACCGAGCTCGTGCTGCGGGGCGTGTTCACGTTGCGCCGGCACGAGCTGGAGTGGTTCTACGAGGGCGGCGCGCAGGCGCTCTTCCCCGACCTCTGGGAGTCCTACGTCGCGCCGATCCCGACGGGGGAGCGCGGGCGGATGATCGAGGCGTACCACCGCCGGCTGACGCATCCGGATCCGGACGTCCACGTGCCCGCGGCCGTCGCGTGGAGCGTGTGGGAGGCGTCGACCATCACGCTGCGCCCGGACCGCGAGGCGATCGAGCGGGCGGCGGATCCGCGATCCGCGGTGGCGTTCGCGCGCATCGAGAACCACTTCTTCCGCCACGGCGGCTGGTTCCGCGAGGGCCAGCTGATCGAGGATGCCCCGCGCCTGCGGGACATCCCCGCGGTCATCGTGCAGGGGCGCTACGACGTGTGCACTCCGGTCATGACCGCGTGGGACCTGCACCGGGCGTGGCCCGAGGCCGAGCTCGTCGTGGTCGACGACGCCGGCCACGCGGCCATCGAGCCCGGCATCGCCGCCGCGCTCCGACGGGCGACGGATCGCTTCGCGGGTTAGATCAGGCTCAGCTCGCGCAGCTTCGACTCGACGTCGGCGTTGCTGGGCTCGACGTGGTGCGACGAGTCGGGGTAGACCACGACCGGGATGTTCGTGCGGCCCGAGATGTCCTTGGCGACGTCGGCGGCGGCGGGCTCGGCCTCGAGGTCGATGTAGGTGTACGCGACGCCGAGCTCGTCGAGCTGTGCCTTGGTGCGGCGGCAGTCGCGGCACCACTCGGCGCCGAACATCGTGATCTGGTTCTGGTCGAGAGAGGTCATATATCAAGGATACGAGCGCCGGGGAGGCCGGGATCCGTTCGAGCGTCGCGCGCGGACGTGACACGATTGAGGCGTCCCGCGCGAGGCGGGAGGAGACACACAGGAGAGGGCGGGCGTGGACGTCACGGTCATCGTCCCCACGCGCAACGAGCGGGCCAACGTCGCCGAGGTCGTGCAGCAGCTGGCGACCGCGCTGGCGGGGCGCCGCGCCGAGATCCTGTTCGTGGACGACAGCGACGACGGCACGGTCGCGGAGGTCGAGCGCGTCGCGCGCGATGCGCCGCTGCCGGTGCGGGCCATCCATCGCGCCGCCGGGGTGCGCTCGGGCGGGCTCGGCGGCGCCGTGGTGGCCGGCCTCGCAGCGGCCGCGTCCGACGTGTGCGTCGTCATGGACGGCGACCTGCAGCACCCGCCCGCACTCGTCCCGGCGCTCGTCGACCGGCACGCGCGGGGCGACGCCGACGTCGTGATCGCGTCGCGCTACATCGGCGGCGGCGACTCGACGGGCCTCGGCACCACGCTGCGCTTCGGGCTGTCGCGCGCGGCGACGCTGCTGACCAAGGCGATGTTCCCGGTGCGGCTGCACGGCACGAGCGATCCAATGACCGGGTTCTTCCTGGTCGACCGGACCCGCGTCGACCTCGACGCGCTGCGCCCGAGCGGGTTCAAGATCCTGCTCGAGCTGCTGGTGCGCGGCGATCTGCGCACGGCCGAGGTGCCGATGCGCTTCCTGCCCCGCGCCGAGGGCGAGTCGAAGGCGTCGCTGCGCCAGGGCGTGACGTTCCTCGTGCACCTCGCGCGCCTGCGCTTCGGCAAGATGTCGGTGTTCGCGGGGATCGGCGCGATGGGCGCCGTGGCGAACGTCGCGATCGTCTGGCTGCTCACGGCACTGGGCCTCGGTTACATCTGGGCGGCCGTCGTCGCCGCCGAGCTCACGATCGTCGCGAACTTCCTGCTCGCGGAGCGCTTCGTCTTCGCGGACATGCGCGGCCGCGCATCCGGCTTCCGGCGCCGCTTCCTGACGTCCTTCGCGTTCAACAACGCGGAGGCCGCGATCCGGATCCCCGTGCTCGCGCTGCTCGTGGAGACCTGGCACATCTCGTCCGTGCTCGCCACGGCCATCACGCTCGCGGTCGCGTTCGTCGCGCGCTTCGTGTTCCACTCGCTCGTCGTCTACGCCCCGCGTCGCCCGCGCGAGCCCGGCACCGAGACCGCCGGCCAGCGGATCATCCGGATCATGGACGAAGAGGCGATGCGCCCGGGCGAGCTGTAGGCCCCCGGCGGCGGGATTCCGTGCTTCGCGGGGAGTAGTCCGCGACCTCCCCGCGGCGGTGTCTGCGGTCGCGGGGCGTGGCTACGCTGGCGGCATGCCCGGACCCGCGCGCCTCGACTCGTGGGGCGAGCCGCGGGATCCCCGGGGCGGGCGCTGGATCGCGTTCGCCCTGTCGCTCGCCGCGACGCTCGTCGGCGGGCTGGGACGCCTGACGTGGATGCACGAGGGCTCGGGTCCGGGGTGGTTCACCGTTGTGCTCGGCGTGGCCGCGGCGTGCGCGCTGCTGCTGGTCGACCGCTGGCCCGGGCCCGGCGTCGCGGCGACGGGGGCGCTCGCGATCGCGGCGCTCGCCTTGGCTCCCGCGCCGCCGTTCGCGCTCGTGCCGCTCGCGATCGGCATCGCCCGCGCCGTGCGGTACGGCGCGGTGTGGTGGGCGGCGGGCGTCACCGCGGCGACGCTCGCCGTGCCGGTCGTCACCGTCACGCTCAACAGCCGCTGGTTCATGCTGCCGGCGATGCTCACGGTCGTGGTGTCGGCGATCGTCCTGGGCCTGAGCATCGCCTTGCGCGGGCGGCACGAGCGGATGCGCCGGCTGCGCGCGTCGCTCGAGGAGCGGCGCCGCACGGAGGCCGAGCGCGAGCGCGTCCGCATCGCGCGCGAGCTGCACGACGTGCTCGCGCACTCGCTGTCGTCCATCTCGGTGCAGGCCGGGGTCGCGCTGCACCTGGCGGATCGGGAGCCGCAGCGTGCACAGGACGCGCTGCGTGACATCCGGCGCACGTCCACGCAGGCGCTCGACGAGGTGCGGCAGGTGCTCGGCGTCCTGCGCGGCGACGAGGGTGCCGCCCTCGCGCCCGAGCCGGACCTGGCGGCGCTGCCGGAGCTGATCGAGGAGTCGCGCCGGCTGGGGCTGACGGTGACGCTCGACGACCGGCTGGATCCGCGCCCGCCGGCGACCGTCCAGCTCGCCCTGCACCGCATCCTGCGCGAGGCCCTCACGAACGCGGCCCGCCATGCGCCCGGCGCGGTCGTCCGGATCTCCCTGCGCCGGGAGGCGGGAGCGGCCGTCGCCGAGGTGGCCGATGGCGGACCGACGCGGCCCGTCGAGCCGCCGCGCGGCGGCGGGCGCGGCATCCTGGGGATGCGCGAGCGTGCCGTGCTGCTGGGCGGCACGCTCGAGGCCGGTCCCCGGGGCGACGGGTTCGCGGTCGTCGCGCGCATCCCCGCGGGGAAGGACGAGGCATGATCCGGGTCGCGATCGCGGACGATCAGCAGCTGATCCGCGCGGGGTTCCGCGCGCTGCTCGGCGCCGAGCCCGACATGGAGGTCGTCGGCGAGGCCGCCACGGGCGAGGACGCCGTGCGGATGGCGCGCGAGCACCGCCCCGACGTCCTGCTGATGGACATCCGGATGCCCGGACGCGACGGCCTCTGGGCCACGCGCGAGATCGTCGCCGATCCCGCCCTCGCGTGCGTCCACGTCGTGGTCGTGACGACCTTCGAGCTCGACGAGTACGTGACCGAGGCGATCCTCGCCGGCGCGAGCGGCTTCCTCGTGAAGGACTCCGAGCCCGTGGACCTGATCCGCGCCGTGCGGGTCGCGGCGAGCGGGGACGCGCTGCTGAGCCCCGGCATCACGCGGCGCCTGCTCGAGCGCGTCGCGGACGGCGTGCGCGCGCCGGGCGGGCAGGATCTGTCGCTGCTCACCGATCGCGAGCGCGAGGTGCTCGTCCTGATCGGCCAGGGCCTGACGAACGAGGAGATCGCGCGGCGGCTGTTCCTCAGCCCTCTCACCGCCAAGACGCACGTGTCACGCATGATGGGCAAGCTCGGCGCGCGCGACCGGGTGCAGCTCGTGGTGCTGGCGTACGAGTCGGGCCTCGTGAAGCCCGGCTGGCGCTGACTCCGGAGGGAGTGCGGGGATGACTCCGCCGGGCGGATGTGCGGATCGCGCCGCCGGGTGAGCCTGGAGGAGCGGCCGGATCGGCCCGCCTCCTCCTCCGAAAGGACTCGTCATGCTCACCGCAGCGCTCATCCAGGCCCAGGACGCCGTCGCCCACGGACCGTGGCACGGCGGCGGCCCCGGCTGGCTGCTCCTGCTGGTCCCGCTGTTCTGGATCGGCTTCTTCGTCCTGCTCGCGGTCTTCATCCGCCGCGGCCCACGCTTCCGCGGCGGCGGCTGGGGCGGCCACGGCCCGTCGGCCGAGTCGACGCTCGCGAACCGCTTCGCGAACGGCGACATCGACGAGCAGGAGTACCGCGCCCGCCTCGAGGTGCTGCGCGCCGACCAGCCCCGCCGCTAGGCGCGACGAGGGGCCGGATCCGGCGGATCCGGCCCCTGCGCCGCCGCGTCGTGCTGCCGCGTCAGCCGAGCTCGACCAGGTGATCGGCGTAGGCGCGCGTGGTGAGGAACGGGCGGAAGCCCTCGCTCAGTGCGACGTCGCGCAGCACCTCGGCGGCGTCGTCGAATCGGTCCTCGGGGCGCCGCTCGGACTCGTCGATCACGCGCTCGATGAGCTCGGACACGTACTCGCGCGTGATCTCAGTGCCCTCCTCGGTCGACTTCTCCTGCCGGATCCACTGCCAGATCTGCGAGCGCGAGATCTCGGCGGTGGCGACGTCCTCCATGAGGCCGTCGATCGCTACCGCGCCCTGGCCGCGCAGCCACGCCTCGATGTAGCGCAGCGCGACCGACACGTTCGCCCGCACGCCGGCGTCCGTGATGGGGCGTCCGATCCACAGGTTCAGCAGGTGCCGCTCGTACACGCGCACGTCGTCGCGTCGGCGGTCCAGCTGGTGCGGCCGGTCGCCCAGCACGGCGTCGAACTCGGCGCGTGCGGTCGGGATCAGGTCGGGGTGCGCGACCCACGTGCCGTCGAAGCCGTCCGCGGCCTCGCGGCGCTTGTCGGCGGCGACCTGCTCGAGGGCTCGCGCGTTCGCCTCGGGATCGCGCCGGTTCGGGATGAACGCGCTCATGCCGCCGATCGCATACGCCCCACGCTTGTGGCACGTCTTGACGAGCAGCTCCGTGTAGGCGCGCATGAAGTCCACGGTCATGGTGACCTGGTTGCGGTCGGGCATCACGAATCGCGACCCGCGCCCGCGGTACGTCTTGATGATCGAGAAGATGTAGTCCCAGCGCCCGGCGTTGAGGCCGGCGCAGTGGTCCCGCAGCTCGTACAGGATCTCCTCCATCTCGAATGCCGCCGGGAGCGTCTCGATCAGCACGGTCGCGCGGATCGTGCCGTGCGGGATCCCGAGGAAGTGCTCGGTGAACGAGAAGACCTGGTCCCACAGTCGCGCCTCCTCCGCCGACTCGATCTTCGGCAGGTAGAAGTACGGCCCGCGGCCCTGCGCGATCAGCGCGGTCGCGTTGTGGAAGGCGTACAGGCCGAAGTCGACGAGCGATCCGGACGCCGCCATCGTGCGCTTGTAGCGGTCGGTGAAGTGCATGTGGTGCTCTTCGAGGTGCCAGCCGCGTGGGCGCAGCACGATGGTCGGGGTGCGCTCGGCGGTGACCTCGTAGCGCCTGCCCTCCGGGGTCGTGAAGCTCAGCCGGCCGCGGATCGCGTCGTGCAGCGAGAGCTGCCCGCCGATGACGTTGCGCCAGGTGGGGCTGGTGGCGTCCTCCTGGTCGGCGAGCCACACGTTCGCGCCCGAGTTGAGCGCGTTGATCGTCATGCGCGGGTCGGTCGGGCCCGTGATCTCCACGCGGCGGTCCTCAAGGCCCGGTCCGGCGCCCGCGACGCGCCACGCGGTGTCCTCGCGGATGCGCGCGGTGTCCTCGCGGAAGCGCGGGTCGCGGCCATTGCCGATCTCGTAGCCGTGGCGCATCCGGTCGGCGAGGCGGTCGTAGCGCGCGCCGGCGAAGAGCTCGTGCAGCTGTGCGACGAACGCGAGCGCCTCCCCGGTCAGGATCTCCTCGAAGCGCGGGTGGAGCGGGCCCACGACCGTGAGGGTCGGGGTGATGCGCTCGTTCTCGGGCTCCTGGCGGATCGCGCGGGGCGGGGGAGCGATGTCGGTGATGGTCATGATGTCTCCTCGGAAAGCGATGTGACGGTCGTGCCCGGATGGGGCATCAGTGGAACTGCGCGGTCTCGGTGGAGCCCGCGAGCGCGAGCGTGGCGCTGTCGGGGTTGAGCGCCGTGGACACGCGATCGAAGTAGCCGGTGCCCACCTCCCGCTGGTGCCTGGTGGCGGTGTAGCCGTCGGCCTCGGCCGCGAACTCCGCGTCCTGCAGCTCGACGTACGCGGGCATGCCGCTCTCGGCGTACTTCCGCGCCAGCTGGTACATCGAGTGGTTCAGGGCGTGGAAGCCCGCGAGGGTGATGAACTGGAACCGGTAGCCGAGCTCGGCCAGCTCGTCCTGGAAGGACGCGATCTGCGTGTCCGACAGGGCGCGGTGCCAGTTGAAGCTCGGCGAGCAGTTGTAGGCGAGCATCTTGCCGGGGAACTCGGCGTGCACGGCCGCGGCGAACTCGCGGGCGAGCTCGATGTCGGGCGTGCCGGTCTCGACCCAGAGCAGGTCTGCGTACGGCGCGTAGGCCAGGCCGCGGGCGATGACGGGCTCGATGCCGTTCCGGACCCGGTAGAAGCCCTCGCTCGTGCGCTCGCCGGTCGTGAACTCGCGGTCGCGCTCGTCGACGTCGCTCGTGAGCAGGTCCGCCGCGAGGGCGTCCGTGCGGGCGATCTGGATGGTCGGCACGCCCGCGACATCCGCCGCGAGGCGCGCGGCGTTCAGCGTCCGGATGTGCTGCCGCGTCGGCACGAGGACCTTGCCGCCCAGGTGGCCGCACTTCTTCTCGCTCGCCAGCTGGTCCTCCCAGTGGATGCCGGCGGCGCCGGCCTGGATCATCGAGTGCGCCAGCTCGTACGCGTTGAGCGGGCCGCCGAAGCCCGCCTCGGCGTCGGCCACGATCGGCGCGAGCCAATCGCGCGTGGGCGCGCCCTCGGCGCTCTCGAGCTGGTCCTGGCGCAGCAGCGCGTTGTTGATGCGCCGCACGACGGCGGGCACCGAGTTGGCGGGGTAGAGCGACTGGTCGGGGTAGGTCTGGCCCGATAGGTTCGCGTCGGCGGCGACCTGCCAGCCCGACAGGTAGATGGCCCTGAGACCCGCGCGCACCTGCTGCACGGCCTGGTTGCCGGTGAGGGCGCCGAGCGCGCGGATGTACGCCTCCCCTCCGTCCCTATGAGCGGTGAGGCGCTCCCACAGCACCTCGGCGCCGCGGCGGGCGAGCGTGGCGTCCTCGCGGACGCTGCCACGCAGGCGGACGACGTCCTCGGCCGTGTAGTCGCGGCGGACGCCGTTCCACCGCGGGTCGGCGCTCCACTCGAGGCGGAGGTCGTCGGCGGTCTGGAGCTGGTCGCCGGGGCGGGCGGGCTGCGCGTTCGGGGTGCTCATCGTCGTGCTCCTCGGTTCGGGTCCCTCTCGGGACTGCGGCTGGTGGAATCCACCCTGCGCGAAGGATCCGGCTTCCGAACGGCATTCGTCGGCAGAAGTTCCAGTGATCTTCTGTTTCACGGATCTGTATGGCAGGATCTGGCGCATGCCGCTCGACGAAGAACTGGACGATGCCGACGCGCTCGCGATCGGACGACGGATCCGCCAGCTCCGCGGCGAGCGCGGGATGACGCTCGAGGCGCTCGCGTCGCAGGTCGGCCGCGCGCCCAGCCAGCTGTCGATGATCGAGAACGGACGGCGGGAGCCGCGGCTGTCGATGCTGCGGTCGATCGCGAAGGCGCTCGGCACCACGACGGACGCACTGCTGCGCGCCGATCCGCTCGACGAGCGCGATGAGCTCGAGATCGGCGTGGAGCGCGCCCTGCGGGGCGCGCGGCTGCAGGCGCTGGGGATCAGCCCGTTCCGGATCCCGAAGTCCCTGCCCGACGACGTGCTGCGCACCATCCTGCGCCTGTCGGGCGAGATCGACCGGCTGCACGACGAGCGCTCCGCGACGCCCGAGCAGGCGCGCCGTGCGAACGTCGAGCTGCGGCGGCTGATGCGCCGGCAGGACAACCACTTCCCCGAGCTCGAGAACGCGGCGCACGAGCTGCTGCGCGCGGCGGGGCATCCGGGCGGTCCGCTCACCCAGCGCGCGACGAGCGACATCGCGTCGCACCTGGGGTTCACGATCCATCACGTGGCGGACCTGCCGCAGACCACGCGCAGCGTCCTCGACCTGAAGAACGGCCGGCTGTACCTGTCGGATCGCCACCGCGGCGATCCGCGCACCGCCGTGCTGCAGGCGCTCACCGCGCGCGTCCTCGGCCACGCCGAGCCCACGGACTACGCCGAGTTCCTGCGCCAGCGCATCGAGCAGAACTACCTCGCGGGCGCGCTGCTGATGCCCGAGCAGCACGTGGTCGAGGTGCTGCAGGAGGCGAAGAAGCGCAAGGCGATCTCGATCGAGGACCTCCGCGACACGTACTCGGTCTCGTACGAGACCGCGGCGCACCGGTTCACCAACCTCGCCACGCGGCACCTCGGCATCCCGGTGCACTTCCTGAAGGTGCACGAGTCGGGCACGATCACGAAGGCGTACGAGAACGACGACGTGAACTTCCCGGCGGATCAGCTCGGCGCGATCGAGGGCCAGATGTGCTGCCGGCGGTGGACGAGCCGGGTGGTCTTCGCGGAGGAGGACCGCTTCAACCCGTACTACCAGTACACCGACACGGGCAACGGCACGTACTGGTGCACGGCCCGCGTGGAGCACTCGCCGCAGGGCGCGCACTCGGTGAGCGTGGGCGTCCGGTTCGAGGACACCAGGTGGTTCGTCGGCCGCGACACCCCGAACCGGGGGATCTCGCGGCACTCCGTCGAGGTGTGCTGTCGCCGCCCTCCGGCCGCGCTCGAGGACGCCTGGCGCGACGGCGCCTGGCCCCACGTCGGCACGCCGCGCACGCTGCTCGCGACCCTGCCGAGCGGCGCCTTCCCGGGCGTCGACACGACCGAGGTGTACGAGTTCCTGGAGCGCAACGCCCCCGTCGCCTGAGGCGGCCACCACCGACGCTTCCGCCGGCGCGGTGTAACGTCGGCATGCACGAGGGAAGGAGAAGCAATGGGGCGACTCATCTACGACCACATCGGACCAGCCGTCGAGATCGACGACCGGACCCTCGCGCACCTGAAGGTGGTGGTCACGGCGAAGCTGCGGCGCCACGAGAGCTTCACGCTGTCGTGGAAGCGGCCCGATGAGTTCGGCCGCACGACGGTGTGGATCCATCCGACGATCCCGGTGCAGTTCGACTTCGATGGCCCTGAGCCGACGGACCTGAACCGGAAGTGGCTTCAGCAGCTGGCGGATTCCGCTGTGGGCGGCGGAATCGTGCTGACCGGCGAGCACGCCGACACGGAGGCTCCCGCCGCTCCGTGAGGTCGGGCCGCCAAAGAGAAGAACCCCGCCGAGGCGGGGTTCTTTCCGTGGCTCCGACGGGCGTCGATCCCGTGACCTCACGATTTTCAGTCGTGCGCTCTACCAACTGAGCTACAGAGCCGAGCGGCTGCATTTCTGCCGCTTCCTATGCGAAAGGCCCTCTCGAGAGAGGGCCCGTCGCCCGGAGCGACCCTGACGGGACTTGAACCCGCGACCTCCGCCGTGACAGGGCGGCACGCTAACCAACTGCGCTACAGGGCCAAACTATGAAATTGTATCAGCTCGTGTGACCCCAACGGGATTCGAACCCGTGCTACCGCCGTGAAAGGGCGGCGTCCTAGGCCGCTAAACGATGGGGCCGGGGTGAACCTCGGGGCTCACGTGCCGACGATCCAGCATAAGGGGATGGATTCGGATTTACCAATTCGGGGCGCGTCCTCCCTGATCCCGGGCGTTTCGCCGCCAGGATGGGCGGCGCCCCCGAGTGTCGTCGTCGCACGCCCCGAGGGCGTGACCCATGTTGTCCATGTGACAGGTGTTGTTAGTGTGACTGATGTGAAACAGGCGGTGACCGGCCCGATGGACGCGCCCGAGGCCACGGCGGAAGCGTGCGACTGCGCGCCGACCCCGGCCGAGCGGCGCAGCTTGTGGACGCCGATCACTCGCCGCGGCGCGCTGGCCCTCGCCGGCATCGGCGTCGGTGCGGTCGCGCTCGGCACCGGCCTCTCGCACGGCGGCAGCGCCTTCGCGCTCACCTACAACCCCGACGACTATCCGTCCTGGGATGACGTCGAGCGCGCCAAGAAGAACCAGGGCGACAAGGAGTCGGAGATCCGCCGGCTCGAGGACATGATCGCGCAGCTGAAGCGGCGCGTGGAAGAAACCCGGGCCGCGGCGCAGAAAGCCGCCGACGAGTACTACGAGGCCCAGCAGGCGTTCTACGAGTCGGCCTACCGCGCCGACGAGCTGCAGAAGCAGGCCGACGAGCAGGCCGCCCTCGCCGAGACCGCGGCGACCAACGCCGCGCGGGTGGCGTCGCAGCTGTCCCGCGCGGGCGGCGACAGCACGTCGCTCGAGGTGCTGTTCGCCGGATCCGCCGCGAGCGCCGACGAGCTGCTCACCAAGCTCGGCCAGATGGACAAGCTCATCGGCGGCAGCGAGACGATCTACGCCGAGGCCGTCGCCGCGCGCGACTCGGCGCAGAACCTCTCGGATCAGGCGAAGGTCGCCCGCGAGGAGCGCGATCGCCTGCAGAAGATCGCCGAAGAGAAGATGATCGTCGCGCAGAACGCGCAGATCGCCGCCGAGCAGGCGCTCGCCGACCAGGAGGACCACATGGTCACCCTGGAGGGGCAGCTGGCTGCTCTCAAGGACGACACCAAGAAGACGGTCGCGGACTACGAGAAGGGCGTCGCGGCCAAGAAGGCCTACGAAGAGGAGCAGCGCAAGCTCGAGGAGGAGCGTCGCCGCAAGGCGGCCGCGGCGGCCGCCGAGCGCGCCCGCCAGGCCGCGGCCGCCGCGGCGGCAGCGGCCGCGAACAGCGGCGGCGGCGGTGGCGGCGGTGGCGGCGGCGGAGGCGGCGGCGGTGGCACCACCTCCGGCGGCACCATCCAGGGCAGCGGCTGGGCGCGTCCGAGCGACGGATGGCGCACCTCGGGCTACGGCCCGCGCCCGCAGATGTGCGGTCCGAGCTACTGCGGATCCACGTTCCACGCCGGCATCGATCTCGCCGCGGGCTGCGGCGCGCCGATCTACGCCGCCGCGACCGGCACGGTCGTCTACGCCGGCTACAACGGCGGCTACGGCAACTACGTCCGCCTCGACCACGGCAACGGCGTCGGCACGGGCTACGGCCACATCGTCAACGGCGGCATCAATGTCCGCTATGGTCAGCGCGTCCGCGCGGGCGACGTGATCGCCTACGAGGGCAACACGGGCAACTCGTTCGGCTGCCACGTGCATTTCGAGGTGTACGTCGGCGGCGCCACGACCGATCCGGGCCCCTGGATGTCCGCGCGCGGCATCAACACGTATTAGTCGGCTCACGCCCCACGCATCCGCTCGGGCACCGCTTCGCGGCGCCGCTCGCGGATTCGTGCGCTGTCGCAGGCTCCATCGGGGGGCGTGAGGTGGCGGGCGCATGAGCGCCCGCGCGCTCGCGCTGGCGCGCTCGCAAGCGGGGCCGGGGCCCATCCGGGCACGCTCGCTTCGCTCGCACGAGGGGCGGCTTGTCCGCGGGCACGCTCGCGCTGGCACGCTCGCACGCGAAAGAGGCCCGTCCGATCCGGACGGGCCTCTTCGACGTTCCGATCTCAGTCGCGCGTGTTCGGCGCCTCGCCGGCGCCCTGCGTGCGCGTCTGCGCCTCGTGCTCCTCGAAGCGCTCGTACGCCTCGCTCACCAGGCGCTCCGCCTCGGCGGCGTCGCCCCACTGGTCGACCTTGACCCACTTGTTGGGCTCGAGGTCCTTGTAATGCTCGAAGAAGTGCTCGATCTCCTTCTTCGTGAACTCCTGCAGATCGCCGATGTCCTGGATGTGGTCCCAGCGCGGGTCCTTCGCGAGCACCGCGATGACCTTGTCGTCGCCGCCGGCCTCGTCCTTCATCTTCAGCACCGCGACGGGACGCACCTTCAGGCCGACGCCCGGGTAGACCGCGTGGTCCATCACGACGAGCACGTCGAGCGGGTCGCCGTCCTCGCCGAGGGTGTTCTCGAAGAATCCGTAGTCGGTCGGGTAGCCGAAGGTCGTGTACAGCACGCGGTCGAGGAAGACGCGGCCCGTGCCGTGGTCGACCTCGTACTTCACGCGGCTGCCGCGGGGGATCTCGATGACTGCGTCGTAGGCGCCCATGCCGGTTGCTCCTCGTAAATCAGGGGGATGTGCGCGCTCCAGCGTAGTCGGGCCGTCCCACTACCGTTGGAGGGGTGCTGGATCCCGCCATCGCCGCCACCCGTCTCGCCGTCCGCACCGCGCTCGCCGATGTGCCGGACGGGGCGGTCGTCCTCGTCGCGCTGTCCGGCGGAGCCGACTCGCTCGCGCTCGCCGCGGCGACGGCGCACGAGGCGCGCGCCCGCGGCATCCGGGTCGGCAGCGTCACGGTCGACCACAGGCTGCAGGACGGATCGGATGAGGTCGCGCTCGCCGCGGCGCGGAAGGCGGCCGACCTCGGCGTCGACCCGATCGTGGTCGCCGTCTCGGTGGGGACCGAGGGCGGCCCGGAGGCCGCCGCGCGCGACGCGCGCTACGGCGTGCTGCGCGACGCGGCATCCGACGCGGGCGCCGCCGCCGTGCTGCTCGGCCACACGCTCGACGACCAGGCCGAGACCGTGCTGCTCGGCCTCGCGCGCGGCGCCGGCGCGACGAGCCTCGCCGGCATGCCCCCGGCGCGGCAGGACGAGGACGGGCTGCGCTGGCTGCGCCCGCTCCTGGGGCTGCGCCGCCGGGTCACGCGCGAGGCGTGCGCCGCGCAGGGGATCGAGCCGTGGGACGACCCGCACAACGTCGAGGACCGGTTCTCGCGCGTGCGGGTGCGCGAACGCGTCATGCCGGTGCTCGAGGCCGAGCTGGGTCCCGGCATCGCCGAGGCGCTCGCCCGGACGGCCGAGCAGCTGCGCGAGGACAGCGAGGCATTCGCCGACATGATCGACGAGACCATCGAGGACATCGTCGAGCACTCCGAGGCGGGCATCGCGGTCTCCGCGGCCGCGCTCGCCGCGAACCCGCCCGCGCTGCGGAACCGGATCATCCGGCACGTCGTGCAGAGCGAGTTCGGCGTGGCGCTCACGCGCGTCCAGACGCTCGAGGTCGCGCGCCTCGCGACCGCGTGGGCTGGCCAGGGCCCCCTCGACCTGCCCTCCTGCACGGCCGCCCGCCGCGGCGGGCTGATCCACTTCACGGCCCGCACGTAGACTCGAGGCATGCGCGCGGCGGACATCCCGAACGACCTCACCTCCGTCCTCGTCACCGAGGAGCAGATCGACGAGAAGCTCGCCGAGCTCGCTCGCCGGGTCGAGGAGGACTACGCCGGCAGGAAGCTGCTGCTCGTCGGCGTGCTGAAGGGCGCGGTCATGGTCATGGCCGACTTCGCCCGCCACCTCAAGCGCGACATCGCGATGGACTGGATGGCCGTGTCCAGCTACGGCAACTCGACCAAGTCCAGCGGCGTGGTGCAGATCCGCAAGGACCTCGACACCGACCTCGGCGGCTGGGACGTGCTGATCGTCGAGGACATCATCGACTCCGGCCTGACCCTCAGCTGGCTGCTGGACAACTTCGCCTCGCGCGGGGCCGAGTCGATCGAGGTGCTGGCGCTGCTGCGCAAGCCCGAGGCCGCGAAGGTCGAGATCGACTGCAAGTACCTCGGCTTCGACATCCCCAACGAGTTCGTGATCGGCTACGGGCTCGACTACGCCGAGCGCTACCGCAACCTCCGCGACGTCGCGATCCTGGCGCCCCACGTCTACGCGTCTTCTTCTTAGAAGATCTCGCACTCGTTCGGGCGCCCCTTCGGGGGCCCTCCGCGAACGAGGCTCGCGCTTCGCGCTCGCCGGCGTGCTTCGCGCCCGCCGGCGTGCGCTTCGCGCCCGCATTGGTCGCTTCGCTCCACGCTCGCTGCGCTCGCACGGGCGCGGACCCGCCCGGGAGGTGTCTGGGCGCCTCGTGCGCGACGCGCACGTACGCCGTGGGCGAATACCAGTCAGCGCATAGACACCGAGGGGTAACGTGAAGCGCACGTCGCCTCGTGTCGCGGCGCGCATCACAGGAGGGGCAGGGGGAGACCCCGGACCATGGACTTCAAGAAGCTCACTCGCAATCCGCTGATCTACGTCCTGCTCATCGGCGTGCTTCTCGTGGTCGGCTTCTCGCTGATCTCGAGCCTGACCGGCACCAAGCAGGTCACGACGCAGCAGGGCCTCGAGCTCCTCGCGGGCGACACGGTTCAGAAGGTGCTCATCACCGACGGCGACCAGCGCGTCGACCTGCAGCTGTCCAAGCCGCACGAGGGCGCCACCGACGTGCAGTTCTACTACGTGGGCGCGCGTGCCGACGAGGTCGTCGCGGCGGTCGAGAAGGCCGCCCCCGCGGACGGCTTCGACGACGCCGTGCCGCGCGCCACCTGGTTCGACGGGCTGATCTCGCTGCTGCTGCCGATGCTGCTGCTCGGCGTGCTGTTCTGGTTCCTGCTGTCCAGCGCCCAGGGCGGCGGCGGCAAGGTCATGCAGTTTGGCAAGTCGCGCGCCAAGCTCTCCAACAAGGAGCACCCGGACGTCACGTTCGCCGACGTCGCCGGCGCCGACGAGGCGCTGGAGGAGCTCCAGGAGATCAAGGACTTCCTGAAGGACCCGGCCAAGTACCAGGCGCTCGGCGCTCGCATCCCGAAGGGCGTGCTGCTGTACGGTCCTCCCGGAACCGGCAAGACCCTGCTCGCGCGCGCCGTGGCGGGCGAGGCGGGCGTGCCGTTCTACTCGATCTCGGGCTCGGACTTCGTCGAGATGTTCGTCGGCGTCGGCGCCAGCCGCGTGCGCGACCTGTTCAACCAGGCCAAGGAGAACGCCCCGGCCATCATCTTCATCGACGAGATCGACGCCGTCGGCCGCCACCGCGGCGCCGGCATGGGCGGCGGTCACGACGAGCGCGAGCAGACCCTGAACCAGATGCTCGTCGAGATGGACGGCTTCGACCCCAAGGCCAACGTCATCGTGATCGCGGCCACGAACCGTCCGGACATCCTGGACCCCGCGCTGCTGCGTCCCGGCCGCTTCGACCGCCAGATCGGCGTGGACGCGCCGGACCTCGCCGGGCGCCGCCGCATCCTCGAGGTGCACGGGCGCGGCAAGCCGCTGGCCGACGGCGTCGAGCTCGACGTCGTGGCCCGCAAGACCCCGGGCTTCACGGGCGCGGATCTCGCGAACGTCCTGAACGAGGCGGCCCTGCTCACGGCGCGCTCGAACGCGCAGCTCATCGACAACCGCGCGCTGGACGAGGCGATCGACCGCGTGATCGCCGGCCCGCAGCGCCGCACGCGCGTGATGAACGACAAGGAGAAGCTCATCACGGCGTACCACGAGGGCGGTCACGCGCTCGCGGCGGCGGCGATGAACCACACCGACCCCGTGACGAAGATCACGATCCTGCCGCGCGGCAAGGCCCTCGGCTACACGATGGTGCTTCCGCTCGAGGACAAGTACTCGGTGACGCGCAACGAGCTGCAGGATCAGCTCGCGTACGCCATGGGCGGACGCGTCGCCGAGGAGATCGTCTTCCACGACCCCACCACGGGGGCGTCGAACGACATCGAGAAGGCCACGGGCATCGCCCGGAAGATGGTCACCGAGTACGGCATGACGACCGACGTCGGCCCCGTGAAGCTCGCGTCGTCGAGCGGCGAGGTGTTCATGGGCCGCGACATGGGCCACGGCCGCGAGTACTCCGAGCGGGTCGCCGAGCGCATCGACGGCCAGGTGCGCGGCCTGATCGAGCAGGCGCACAACGAGGCGTACGAGGTCATCAACGCCAATCGCGACGTGCTCGACCGGCTGGCCCTGGCGCTGCTCGAGCACGAGACGCTCGACCACGTGCAGCTCGAGGACATCTTCAAGGACGTGCGGAAGCTACCGCCGCGCCCGCAGTGGCTCTCGAGCGAGGAGCGTCCGGTCTCGCAGCTGCCGCCGGTGCAGATCCCGCGCCGCGCCGAGCAGTCGGGCGTGGCCGCGACGGTCGCCGCAGAGCAGCCGGCGAAGGCGACGGTGAAGCGTCCCGCCACGGGACAGGCGCGCCCGGCGACCGCCTGATCTCGCCCTAGGATGAGCGGATGTCCGTCGACAGGGAGCGCATCGCCGCGCTGACGCGAGAGCTGCTGGTCGCGATCGGGGAGGATCCGGATCGACCGGGTCTGCGTCAGACGCCGGAGCGCGTCGCGGACGCGTACGCGGAGTTCTTCGCGGGCGTCGGGGAGGATCCCGCCGAACCCCTGTCGCACACGATCAGCGTCGCGCACGGGCCCGCGCCGGACACGGTCCCGTCGGGCGCCGTCGTGCTGCGCGACATCCGGTTCCGCTCGGTGTGCGAGCACCACCTGCTGCCGTTCGCGGGCCACGCGCACATCGCGTACCTGCCGGGCGAGCAGGTGGTCGGCCTCGGCGCGCTGCCGAAGGTCGTGGAGATCCTCGCCGCCCGCCCCCAGGTGCAGGAGCGCCTCGGGGAGCAGATCGCCGATGCGATCGCCGGATCCCTCGACGCCCGCGGCGTGCTCGTGGTGCTCGACGCGACCCACCAGTGCGTCACGATGCGCGGATCGCGGCAGAGCGACAGCTCGACCGTCACGATCGCGGCGCGCGGCGACCTCGCGGAGCCGGCGGCGCGCGCGGAGGTCGTCGCACTCATCGGGGCGCGCGGATGACGCTCGTCTGGGGCATCGTCAACGTCACGCCCGATTCGTTCAGCGACGGCGGGCGCTATCTCGACCCTGCGGCCGCGATCGCGCACGGCCGGATGCTGCGCGCGCAGGGCGCCGACGTGCTCGACGTCGGCGGCGAGTCGACCCGCCCGGGCTCGGAGCCGGTCGGCGCCGAGGAGGAGATCCGCCGCGTCGTGCCCGTGATCGAGGCCCTCGCGGCGGACGGCGCCTCGGTCAGCGTCGACACCTACCGGGCCGAGGTCGCGCGGGCCGCGCTCGCCGCGGGCGCGCGGATCGTCAACGACGTCTCGGGCGGCCTGGCCGAGCCGACGATCCTGGAGGTCGCCGCGGCGTCGGGTGCGGACGTCGCCCTCGGGCACTGGCGCGGCCCGTCGGCCGACATGTACGCCAAGGCGGAGTACGACCGGATCGGCGCCGAGGTCGCGCGCGAGCTGCGGGAGCGCGCAGACGCGGCGCTCGCCGCCGGCGTGCCGCGCGAGCGGATCATCCTGGATCCCGGCATCGGGTTCGCCAAGGCGGGCGCGCAGAACTGGACCCTGCTGCGCGAGCTCGACGAGGTGCAGCGGCTGGGGTTCCCCGTGCTGATCGGCACGTCCCGCAAGCGGTTCCTCGGCGAGGTGCTGGGGGACGACGCGAGCGAGGCGCGCAAGGACCTCGCGACGGCGGTCACGAGCGCGCTCGCCGCGCGGCGCGGGCTGCACGCCGTGCGCGTGCACGACGTCCGATCCACCCGCGACGCGATCGCCGTGGTGGAGGCATGGGAGGGCCCGGGACGCGCCGTACCGACCGAGCGGAGCGAGACGAAGTGACGTCGCTGGACACCATCACGCTGACCGGCCTGCGCGCCTTCGGGCGGCACGGCGTCTTCGACTTCGAGCGCGAGAACGGCCAGGAGTTCGTGATCGATCTGGCTCTCGGGGTGTCGACCAAGCGCGCCGCGCGCAGCGACGACGTGGCCGACACCGTGCACTACGGCGAGCTGGCGGAGAAGGTCGTCGGGATCGTCGGCGGCGAGCCCGTCAACCTGATCGAGACGCTCGCGCATCGCATCGCCGACGCCGTCATGCAGGACCACCGCGTGGCGTTCCTCGCCGTCACGGTGCACAAGCCGCACGCGCCGATACCGGCGCAGTTCGCCGACGTCGCCGTGACCGTGCACGCCACGCGCGACGAGCACGGAATGCACGAGCACCGGTGATGTCCCACTTCGCGCGGCTCTCGGTCGATCCGTGTCCCCGTTGCGGCCGGAATGCCGCATTCATTCCGGCACCAGGTGGGACACAGGGCGAGAGGAGCGTCGGATGAGCCGCGATCTGCGGATGCCGCTCGGCGCCCCGCCCGAGCGAGCGGCGCGCGACACCGTGACCGCCGTGGTCGCGCTCGGCGCGAACCTCGGCGACCGCGCCGCGACGCTCGAGGACGCCGTCGCGGAGCTGCGGCGGCTGCCTCTCGTGGACGACGTGATCGCCTCGACGCCGATCGAGTCGGTGGCGCTGACGCTCGCGGGGCCCGATGCGTCCGAGCCCGCGTACCTGAACGCCGTCGCGCTCGTGCGCACGCGGCTCGCTCCCTCGGTGCTGCTCGGGATGCTGCACGCGATCGAGGCCCGGCACGGCCGCGAGCGGCGCGAGAGGTGGGGCGCCCGCACACTCGACCTCGACCTCATCGCGTACGGCGACGTCGTATCGGGGGACGAGCGGCTGCGGCTGCCTCACCCGCGCGCCGCCGAGCGCGACTTCGTGCTCGCCCCCTGGCTCGAGGTGGACCCGGATGCGGTCGTGCCCGGCCGCGGCCGCGTCGCGGACCTGCTGGCGCAGCTGCGCGGGGGCGCCCGATGAGGCGCACGTCTCCGCTCGCGCTGCTCGTAGCCGCCGTGCTCGGCGGCGGCGTCGGGTTCCTGGTCGACCACCTCCTGACGCTGTCGGGCCGGCCGACGTTCTCGCCCGCACCGGGCCTGCCGATCCTGCTGGTGCTGCTGGGCCTCGTGAGCCTGGCGCTCGCGTGGCCCGTGCGCCGCTCGGTGCGCACGCCGGGCGCGGCGCGCGTGGATCCGTTCCGCGCGGTCCGGATCGCGATGCTCGCGAAGGCGTCGAGCCTGGTCGGGGCGGCGTTCCTCGGGGCGGCTGCGGGCCTGCTGCTGTACGTCTCGACACGGCCCGTGACGCCGGCGCTAGGCTCGATGGCGACGACCATCGCGACCATCGCGGCGGGCGCCGTGCTGGTGACGGCGGCCCTGGTCGCGGAGCATTTCTGCAGCCTGCCGAAGGACCCTGATGAGCGAGACGACGCCGAGCCCCCAGAGCCCGGGTCCGGAGAGCACGCGCACTGACCCGGTCCTCGACGCCGGGACGTACACGGCGATCCGGGAGCCCCGCGGGGCCGGGCGTCTCGCGCTCGACGGCGCGTGGCACCAGATCTCGCCGAAGTACGTCGTGTCGCAGACCGTGCAGAATGCGGTGTTCGTGGCGGTCGTCGCGATCGCCGCGGTGGTGGCGTGGCGGGTGCTCGACCACTGGTGGCCCTGGATCCCGGGCGGGATCATGATCCTGATCACCGTGATCACGCAGCTCGTGCTGCCGCGCCAGGCGCGCGCGCTCGGCTACATGCTGCGGGCGGACGACCTCGTCTTCCGCAAGGGCATCCTGTGGCAGCGGATGATCGCCGTGCCGTACGGCCGCATGCAGCTGATCGACATCACGCACGGGCCGATGGACCGCGCGTTCGGCATCGCGAAGCTCAAGATGGTGACCGCGGCCGCGACGACCGGGGTGGAGATCCCGGGGCTCGGCCGCGAGGCGTCCGAGGCGCTGCGCGACACGCTCATCGAGGTCGCCGAGACGCGGCGGACGGGCCTGTGACGGACGGGCCCGTGACGGGCGGGCCCGCGACCGGCGGGCAGCCGCAGGAGCAGGCGCCGCAGCCCACCCTGTCGCACGGCGGATCCTCCTCGCTGGCCGACGGCGGGTGGCACCGGCTGCACCCGCTGACGCCCCTGTTCCAGGGCGGCCTGGTGCTGCTCGTCGTCGCCGGCATCATCGTGTCGAACTTCCGCGACCACGCGGTGTTCTGGGCCATCTCGATCTTCGCGCCGTCCGAGGCGGACGAGGCGGACGATGTCGACGAGGGCGACCTGCTGGGGTTCCTGTTCGAGAACGACCTGATCCTGCTCGGACTCGGCATCCTGCTGGCCGCGGTGCTCGTGCTGATCGGGATCTTCTGGGTCGTGTGGCGCTTCCACCAGTTCCGGATCACGGGCGACGACGTCGAGGTGCGCAAGGGCATCGTGTTCCGCACGCACCGTCGCGCGCCGCTCGACAGGGTGCAGGGCGTCAACCTCACGCGCCCGTTCCCCGCGCGGCTCATCGGCATGGCCAAGCTCGAGGTCGTGGGCGCCGGCACCGACGCCAACGTCGCGCTCGAGTACCTCGCGACCGAGCGCGCCGAGCAGGTGCGCGCGGACATCCTCCGGCTCGCGTCGGGCGCGCGGGCCGCCCGGGCGGCCGCCCGCGACGGCGTCTCGGGGGTGCAGTCCGGGGCGCGCGAGCGGCTCGTGGACGCCCTGAACCACGGTGTGGCCGGGATGATCGAGGGCGTCGACAACGCCGACATCGCGCCCGAGAGCGTCGTGCACATCCCCGCGGGACGGCTGATCGCGGCCCAGGCGCTCAACGGCGCGCTGTGGGTCGTGTTCTTCGGCGTGGTCTGGGGCTCGAGCGTGCTGGTGCCGCTGCTGCTCGCGACGGGAGCGGGGGAGCGCGTCGCGATCACGGTGGGCGTCGGCCTCGGCACCGGCATCCCGATGGTGTTCGCCGCCGTCGCGATCACGTGGTCGCAGATCTCGAAGTCGCTGCGATACGCGATCGCGCCGACCCCGGACGGCGTGCGCCTGACGTTCGGGCTGTTCACGACCGTGACCGAGACGCTGCCGCCGGGCCGGATCTACGCGGTCGAGGTGTCGCAGCCGCTGCTGTGGCGGCCGTTCGGCTGGTGGTCCATCAAGATCAACCGGATGAGCGGCAAGAGCGCCGCGCAGCAGTCGTCGGGTCAGGGCCAGCAGTTCAACACCGTGCTGCCCGTCGGCACGCGGGCCGACGTCGAGCGCGTGCTGTCGCTCATCCTGCCCGTCGTGCCGGGGACGGACGCCCCGCTGCTGTGGGAGCACGGGCTGCTCGGGCCGGTGCCGGACGTCGACGATCCGTACCGCACGATGCCGCGGCGCGCGTGGTGGCGCCGGCCGCTGTCGTGGCGCCGGCACGGCTTCGCCCTGCTGCCGGGCGCCCTGCTGCTGCGCCGCGGCGTGTTCTGGCGCAAGCTCGCGCTGTTCCCCCTGGCGCGGCTGCAGGGCGTCGGCCTCGAGCAGGGGCCGATCGACCGCTGGCAGCGGGTCGCGGCCGCGCGCGTGCACACCGTGCTGGGACCCGTGTCGGGCAGCGTCGTGGGGCTCGAGCGCGACGACGCGATCGGCCTGTTCGAGAGCGTGAGCCGCGAGGCGGTCGCCGCGGCGGCCGCCGATCAGTCGCACCGCTGGCTGCAGCACCTGCCCATGGTCTCTGCCCCGGCGGCCTCGACCGAGGGGAGCGCGGAGTGAACCGCGACGGACGGCTCGGCGTCGGCATCATCGGCGCGGGACGCGTCGGGCCCGTGATCGGCGCGGCGCTCGCCGGGGCGGGCCACGCGCTGACCGGCATCACGAGCGGCTCCGACGACGAGCGCGTCGAGGCGATCCTGCCCGGCGTGCCCGTGCTCGACGCGCTCGAGGTCGTGCGGCGCAGCGAGCTCGTGATCGTCGCGGTGCCGCGGTCGGAGCTTCCGGGACTGGTGTCGGGCCTGGCCGAGCTCGGCGCGTGGCAGGTCGGTCAGCTCGTGCTGCACACGGACGCCGCGTACGGCATCGAGGTGCTGCGTCCCGCCGCCGAGCGCGGCGCGATCCCGCTCGCCGTGCACCCCGCGATCGCCTTCACGGGCACGAGCATCGACCTGCGCCAGCTCGCCGCCTCGTACGCCGCGGTCACGGCGCCCGCGGCCGTGCTGCCGATCGCGCAGGCCCTCGCGGTCGAGCTCGGCTGCGAGCCGATCGTGATCGCGGAGCGGGATCGCGCCGCCTATGCCGAGGCGATCGCGACCGCCTCGGAGTTCTCGCGCCAGATCGTGCACCAGGCCACCGGCATCCTGCGCGGCATCGGCGTGGAGAACCCGGGTGGATACCTGTCGTCCCTCGTCCGCTCGACGGTCGACCACGCGCTCTCCGAGGCCTCGCCCACGGTCATCCTGCCGCCGGAGCCCGACGCCTGACTCGAGAACACGTGTTCTCGACGAGCACACGCCGATTGAGCGCTCAGATCGCGTGTCGTCGCTGAGAGCACGTGTTCTGAGCGCTCAGGATGCCGCCCATAGACTTGAGACCATGCCTGAGACGCCCGTCGAGACCGCGCCCGAGCCCACCGAAGAGGACATCTTCGAGCAGAAGGCCGTGCGGCTGGCGAAGCGCGAGCGGCTGATCGCCGAGCGCGACAGCGCGGCCGGCGGGGCGTATCCGGTCACGGTGCCGGTGACGCACACGATCCCCGCGCTGCGGGCGCAGTACGGCGACCTCGAGGCGGGCGCCGAGACGGGCGAGCAGGCCGCCGTCGCGGGCCGGATCGTGTTCAGCCGCAACACCGGCAAGCTCTGCTTCGCGACGCTGCAGGCGGGCGACGGATCGCGCATCCAGGCGATGGTCTCGCTCGCGAACGTCGGCGACGACTCGCTGCAGCGCTGGAAGGAGCTCGTCGACCTCGGCGACCACGTCCAGGTGGCGGGCGAGATCGTCTCGAGCCGCCGCGGCGAGCTGTCGATCATGGTGTCGGCGTGGGAGATCGCGGCCAAGGCGATACTGCCTTTGCCCAATGTTTACAGCGAACTCAATGAGGAGAGCCGCGTCCGCAGCCGCTTCCTCGACCTGATCGTGCGCGACACGGCCCGCACCACGGTGCGCGCCCGCGCGACCGTGAACGCCAGCCTGCGCGCGACGTTCGCCGGTCACGACTTCGTCGAGGTCGAGACGCCCATGCTGCAGGTGCAGCCCGGCGGTGCCACGGCGCGACCGTTCGTCACGCACTCGAACGCGTTCGACACCGAGCTCTTCCTGCGCATCGCGCCCGAGCTGTACCTGAAGCGCGCGGTCGTGGGCGGCATCGACCGGGTGTTCGAGATCAACCGCAACTTCCGCAACGAGGGCGCCGACTCCACGCACAGCCCCGAGTTCGCGATGCTCGAGGCCTACCAGGCCTACTCGGACTACAACGGCATCGCCGACCTGACCCAGGAGCTGATCCAGAACGCCGCGATCGCGGTGGCCGGCTCCACCACCGTCACGTGGGCCGACGGCACCGAGTTCGACCTCGGCGGCCAGTGGGATCGCGTGTCGATGTACCCGTCGCTGTCGGAGGCGGCGGGGGTGGAGATCACGCCCGACACGGGCCTGGACGAGCTGCTGACGCTCGCCGAGGCGAACGGCGTCGAGGTGCCGCCGCACGCGACGCACGGCAAGCTGGTCGAGGAGCTCTGGGAGCACTTCGTCAAGCAGCACCTGACGCGCCCCACGTTCGTGATGGATTTCCCGGTCGACACGAGCCCGCTCGTGCGCGAGCACCGCTCGATCCCCGGTGTGGTCGAGAAGTGGGACCTGTACGTGCGCGGGTTCGAGCTGGCCACCGGCTACTCCGAGCTCGTCGACCCGGTCATCCAGCGCGAGCGCTTCGTCGAGCAGGCGAAGCTCGCCGCGCGCGGCGACGACGAGGCCATGCGCATCGACGAGGAGTTCCTGCGCGCGCTCGAGCACGGCATGCCCCCGACGGGCGGCATGGGCATGGGCATCGACCGCCTGCTGATGGCGATCACGGGTCTCGGCATCCGCGAGACGATCCTCTTCCCGCTCGTCAAGTGACCCCTCGTCACCGTCGCGCCCTCGCCGCGCGGCGGCGGTCGGCGCGGTTGCGCGGGGCGGGGCCGGCGGCGGCGCGCTCGTAGATCCACGCCGGCAGGTACGCGTTCGCGAGCATCGTCGCGATGATGTCCGACAGGCCGTGATCCGGATCGATCTCGCGTGCGAGATCCACGAAGTGCGCGGCGTGCGTGGAGCGGCCGAGCGCCCACGACAGCCACGCCGCCGCCGCGAGGGGCCCTGCGCGCCGGGCGCGCGGCGCGGCGGCGGCGACGCGCTTGACGATCTCGAGCGCGCGGCGCAGCCGCGCCGGATCGGGGCGATCGCCCTCGCCCGCGAGCCGCAGCGGCCCGGCGAAGTCCGACACCTCGCCCGCGGCCCAGGCCAGGTTGAACCGCTGGATCTCCTGACCCTCCCGCAGGCCTCCGCACCACTGGCTGAGCGCGATGTCGCGGATCGCCGGACGGTCGAGCGCGAGCGTCAGCAGCGCGAGCGAGCGCGGCGGCAGCTCCTGCTCGCGCGTCACGACGTCCTCGAAGACCGCGGGCAGCGTCAGATCGTCGAGGCGCAGCGTCATCGCGGCGACCTCCCGCGCGACGCGCTCGCGCTCGGCGAGGTCGCTCGCCGGCAGCTCGCAGCCTGCGCTCTGGTCCTCGAGCAGCGGGTGGTCCGCATCCGACGGCCAGTCCAGGTCCTCCGGGCGGATCTCCTCGAGCGGCCGCCCGGCGTACGGCCCGTCGGGCTCGACGTAGCAGCCCCAGCCGTCGGACGCGACGCACAGCGCGTCGACGATCGTGTACGTCGCGGCCTCGGCGCAGCGCACGAGCGCCTCGACGAACGCGGCCCGGGCGATCCGGTCGTGGTCGTCGCGGTACGGGTCGTCCGTGTAGACGACGATGGCGACGCGGTCCGCGGCGCGCACCCGCGTGAGCGCTCCGATGAACGCCGCGGCGAGCTCGGGAAGGCGCGCGGGATCCGTGTCGGCCCCGGGGAGGTCGATGCGCATCGCGCCGGCCGTGCGCTTCCCGGCGAAGGGGACCAGCACGAGGCTGTCGCGCGGCCGGAAGCCTGCGAGGTGGGGGACCATCGCGAGGAACTCGGACGAGCCGGTGGCGCGCACGACGATCGGATCGGAGGGGGCGGGAGCGGGCGTCGGGGGCGGGGTCTGGAGGCTCATGCGGCGAGCCTGTCGCCGGCGGCTCGCCGCCCGACAGGCGTGTGCGCTGATCCCTGCGGCGAAGCGGGCTGTGGACGAGGCATCCGGGCGTTGTTCACAGGCCCGCCACGTACCATGGACACGTGGACGAGTACTGGCTGACGGTGGTGTGGTCGCTCCTGCCGACCGTCGTCATCTGCGTGATCTTCTGGTTCGTGCTCCGCAGCATCCTGCGGTTCGATCGCACGGAGCGTCGCGCATACGCCCGCATCGAGGCGGAGGAGCGCGCCAAGCGCGGTCTGCCGCCCCGCGACTCCGCCGCCGAGTGACGCGCGGCGCTCGCATGGCGTCCCGCGCGGGCACCTCCTGCGTTGGCACCTCCTGCGAGGGCACCGTCGCGGGCACCGATACGCTGGTGCCGACCGCGGGAGAGGGGTGCAGGTGGATCTGATCCTGGACCCGTCGTGGTCGCTCATCGTCGTCACGATCGTGGATCTGACGATCCGCGTGATCGCCGTCATCATCGTGCCGCGCAACCGCCGTCCCACGGCAGGCATGGCCTGGCTGCTGGCGATCTTCTTCCTGCCGGTGCCGGGCCTGCTGCTGTTCCTGCTGATCGGAAACCCGCGCCTGCCGCGCCATCGCCGGCGACGCCAGGAGCAGATCAACGACTACATCCGCGAGGCGCGCGAGTACCTGGAGCGCGGCAGCCTCCGCCCGAACGAGCCCGCGTGGTTCACGTCGCTCGTGCGCATGAACCGCGAGCTCGGCGCCATGCCGCTCACGGGCGACAACGGCGCCCGGCTGATCCGCGACTACGGCGAGAGCCTCGCCGAGATGGCCGCCGCCATCCGCGCGGCGCGCGAGTACGTGCACGTCGAGTTCTACATCCTGAAGTCGGATGCGGCCACGGACGACTTCTTCCGCGCGCTCGAGGAGGTGCGCGAACGGGGCGTTCCCGTGCGCGTGCTGCTGGACCACTGGGCGAACCTCTCCAAGCCGTACCACCGCCGCACGCTGCGCCGGTTGGACGCGATGGGCGCCGAGTGGCGGTTCACGCTGCCGATCCAGCCGCTGCGGGGCAAGTGGCAGCGTCCGGACCTGCGCAATCACCGCAAGATCCTGGTGGTCGACGGCGACGTGGCGTTCCTCGGATCGCAGAACGTCACGGACGCGAGCTACAACCTCAAGGCCAACATCCGCCGCGGGCTGCAGTGGGTCGACCTGATGGTGCGTCTCGACGGGCCCATCGTCTCGAGCGTCAACGCCGTGTTCCTCTCCGACTGGTTCAGCGAGGCGGACGCGGTGCCGGAAGGCATCGATCTCAAGGAGATGGAATCCGGCACCGGCGACCTCGACTGCCAGATCGTGCCGTCCGGCCCGGGCTTCGAGGTCGAGAACAACCTGCGCCTGTTCCTCGGGCTGCTGTACGGGGCGCAGAAGCGCGTCATCATGATCAGCCCGTACTTCGTGCCGGACGAGGCGCTGCTGCTCGCGATCACCGCGGCGACCAAGCGCGGGCTGCAGGTCGAGCTGTTCGTCTCGGAGGAGGGCGACCAGACGGTCGTCTACCACGCGCAGCGCAGCTACTACGAGGCGCTGCTGCGCGCGGGCGTGCGGATCTGGCTGTATCCCAAGCCGTACATCCTGCACACCAAGGGCCTGACGATCGACGACGAGGTCGCGGTGATCGGCTCGAGCAACATGGACATGCGCTCGTTCGGCCTGAACCTCGAGGTGACGCTGCTCGTGCGGGGCGAGGAGTTCGTGCAGCAGATGCGCGAGGTCGAGGCCGAGTACCGCGAGCTGAGCCGCGAGCTCACGCTCGACGAGTGGCTCCAGCAGCCGCTGCGCTCGACCGTGCTCGACAACCTCGCGCGGCTCACGAGCGCGCTGCAGTAGCGAGCGTCTCGTTCAGCGACCGGCCCGCTGAACGTCGGCCTTGGGCTGCTTGGCGCGCACGTCGTGCCCCTTCGGGACCGCCACGAGGAGGTTGCCCTTCTCGATCCGGCACGAGATCCGCGTGGCCTCGCCGAACTCGTCGCCGTCGAGCTGGACGGACTGGGGGATCGGCGTGGCGGCCTCCGCCGCGATACCGCGCAGGTAGCGCACGGACGCGTCGCGGCCGCGGCGCTCGATGATCGCCCGGCCCCGCCGCGTGCGGCGCAGCACCGAGTTGTCCCACCACACCTTGCGCCATACGCCGAGCCAGCCCAGCGGACCCGAGGGCTGCATGATCGCGACGTCCAGCTCGCCGTCGAGCACGGATCCGTCGGGGATGAGCGAGATCCCCCCGGGCAGCTCGCCGCAGTTCGCGAACAGGATGCTCTGCACCTTGGCGGAGTGCAGCCGGGCGGCGGTCGGGATGGCCTCGGTCTGACCGCGGCGCAGCGGGTTCTTCACGACCTCGTACATGATCCGGAACGGCTCGGCCCCCGCGAGCGAGCGCGCGGCGCCGTCGACATAGGCCACCCAGCCGACCGACTTCTTCAGCTCCGGCCTCGTGTTCGCGATCATCGCGGCATCCAGGCCCATGCCTGCCATCACGACGAACGCGTGCTCCTCGACGTGCCCTTCGGGACGGCGCAGCGATGCGACGCAGATGTCGACGTCCACCGTGTCGCCGTCGAATGCGCCCGCGACCACCTGGTCCTGCCCGTCGAGCGGCAGCCGCAGGTTGCGCGCCAGCAGGTTGCCCGTGCCGCCCGGGATGATCGCGAGCGGGACGCCGGATCCGCGCACCGCCTCCGATACGGAGCGCACCGTGCCGTCGCCGCCGGCGACGAGCATGGCGTCCACGCCCTCGGCGAGCGCCTCGCGCGTCGTCGCCTGGCCGGGGTCGTCGACCGACGTCTCCAGCAGCAGCGGCGGCTCCCAGCCGGCCTCGGCCGAGTGCCGCTCGACCAGCGCGCACAGCGCGGGACCGTCGACCTTGACCGGGTTGAAGACGAGTGCGGCGCGCTTGGATGGGCCTCGCGATGGCTGGGCGAGTGCTGCTTCCTGGTCCGGGGTCGTCATGTCGACCCCGTTCGGTGGCTCAGTACGGCGCATTGCGCCAGCTTAGGACGTGGACCGATGCGGCCGGTCGGCGCTTTCCGGTCGCCCACGCGGCGCCATCCGTTCACCATGCGTCCATGATCCGGCCATGCGGCATCGCCAGCATGACGAGCACCCGCCCCTTTCTGCACGCGAGATCCCCCGCTCCGCGTGCGCCCGAGCCCTGGAGCACCATGTCGACGAAGATCGGCCTCCGTCCGCTTGCCCTCGCCAGCGCAGTCGCGCTGATCGCCACCGGCGTGGTGGCCGTACCCGCCGCGGCGGCCGAGGGCGACGCCTCCCCCGTGCGCATCACGGAGTTCCAGTACAACGGCTCGGAGTTCGTGGAGTTCACGAACCTCGGCGCGACCCCGGTCGACCTCGCCGAGGGTGCCGGCTGGTCGTTCGCGGACTCCGGCACGACCGCCGGCGCCGTGTCGCTCGCGGCGCTGGGGGTGGTCGCCCCCGGCGAGTCGTTCCTTCTCGCCGAGGACGCTGCGGCGACCTTCCGAGCACAGTGGGGCCTGCCCGCGAGCGTCAAGGTCGCCGGCGGGAACGCGGTGAACCTCGGCCGCGGCGACACCGTCAAGCTCTTCGACGGCGCCGGTGCGCTGGTCGACCAGCTCGTCTACGGCGACAACGTCACGGGTGTGGGCGGCCCTCGCACCGACACCGCGAGCGCGTGGCCGAACGACGAGACCGTGCTCGGCGCGAACACCGTCGCGAACTGGACGAAGTCGACGGTGGACGACGCCGAGGGATCCTGGCTCTCGCTCGGCGGCTTCCCCGGCTCGCCGGGCACCAGCCGGTTCAGCGCGTCGCCGCTCGACCTGCCGGTCTGGGACGAGCCCGAGCCGCCGGCCAGCCCCGCGGCCCTGCGGATCAACGAGGTCGACTCGCAGCCGTCCGACTGGGTCGAGTTCTACAACCCGGGCACCGAGGCGCTCGACATCTCGGGCTACGAGATCCGCGACAACTCGGACGACCACCGGTGGCGCTTCGCCGCCGGCACCTCGATCGCCGCGGGTGCGTTCCTCGTGGTCGACGCGAACACGCTCGGCGGCGGCTGGAACGACTCCACCTCCGCCTGGGAGGAGAACGTCGCCTTCAGCACGCCGATCGGCGTCGGCGGCGCCGACCAGATCCGCCTCTACGACGCGACCGGCGCGCTGATCGACGAGACCTACGCCTGGTCGGACCACGCCGCGGTCGGCACGGATGCGGCCGGATACACGCTCGCCCGCGAGGTCGACGGCGTCGGCGGCTTCCTGCTCGCAGCGATCAGCAAGGGCGCGTCCAACGCCGGCACCGTGCGGCCCCCGGCCGTCGCCGTCAACGAGATCAACTCGAACGGCGGCCCGCACGACTACGTCGAGGTCGTCAACACCTCCGGCGCGGCGATCGACCTCACCGGCTGGTACGTGAACGACGACAGCGCCCGCACGGCGGCCGAGGTCACCCCGCTCGCCGCGGGCACGACGCTCGCGGCCGGCGCGCGCTTCGTCTTCGAGGAGACCGTCCACTTCGCGTTCGGCCTCGGCAACGGCGACGCGGGGCGCGTGTTCACGGGCGCCGGCACCCTCGTCGACGAGCACGCGTACCCCGCGCACGCGGCCGACAACGGCGTGTGGTCGGCGTGCCCCGAGGGCGGCGACGACTTCGTCCAGACGGCACGCACGCCGGGCGCCGCGAACGCCTGCGATGGCGGCGGCGAGGAGCCCACGGATCCGGGCTCCGAGTACGACCCCGCGCCGTGGCCCGGTGGCGCGGAGGTCACGGTGCTCGACACCGCGACGACGTTCCTCGAGGACTCCTCGGGCCTGGACACCTGGACCGACGAGACCGGCACCTACCTGTACGCCGTCGACAACGGCACCGGACGGTTCTGGAAGCTGCGCGTGGCGGCCGACGGATCCTTCGCCTTCGCGGACGGCTGGGCCGACGGCAAGCGCGTGCGCTTCCAGAAGGACGCGGCGAACGCGGCGGCCGCGGGCCCCGACGCCGAGGGCATCACGGCCGACGGCGACGGCTTCGTCTACGTCGCCTCTGAGCGCGACAACTCGGCCAAGGACATCAACCAGGACGTGATCCTGAAGGTCGACCCGGATGCCGCGGGACCGGATCTCGTGGCGCTCGCCGAGTGGGACGTCACCGCGATGATCTCGGCCGTCGGCGCGAACCTCGGCATCGAGGCGGTCGAGTGGGTGTCGGACGCCGACCTCACCGGCGCGCTGTGGGACACCGCGCTCGGCAAGGCGTACGACCCGGCGGACTACCCCGGCCACGGCGACGGACTGTTCTTCGTCGCGGTCGAGGACGGCGGATCGGTCCACGCGTTCGCGCTGTCGGACGGCGCTGCCACCGAGGTGGCCGAGTTCACCCCCGGCCTCACGGGCGTGATGGCGCTCGACTGGGACACGGTGCGCGGCGGCCTCTGGACCGTGTGCGACGACGGCTGCGGCGACGTGGCGGCGTTCGTGGAGCCGAACGGCACCGCGACCCCCGGCGTGACGTTCTTCGCCCGCCCGGCGAACGCCCCGGTCGACAACGCGGAGGGCTTCGCCACCGCCCCCGCCGCACTCACGGCCGGCGGCGTGCGGCCCGCGTGGTGGTTCACGGACGGCGTCCAGCCCGGCGCGCTGCGCTCGGGGACGCTGCCCGGGCCGACCGGCCCGCAGGAGTTCGCCGCGGCTCCGCTGCCCACGGTCTCGGGTGAGGCGCGGGTCGGTGCGGTGCTCACGGCCGACGCCGGCGCGTGGACGCCTGCTCCGGCGACACTGGCCTGGCAGTGGCTGCGCGACGGCGCCCCGATCCAGGGCGCGACTGCCGGCACCTACACCGTCTCCGCCGCGGATCTCGGGCACGCGCTGTCGGCGAAGGTCACGGCGACTCTCGACGGCTACGTCACGACCGAGCGCACCAGCGCCGCGGCCGGCGCGGTCGCCCCGGCCGAGCTCACGGTCGGGAGGCCGTCGGTGTCGGGGACGGTGAAGGTGACGCAGACGGTGACGGCGAAGCCGGGGACGTGGACGGCGG
>NZ_JBCNUN010000007.1:0-193697 GCF_039605615.1 Microbacterium rhizophilum
ACCCTGTGGGAGAGTAGGACACCGCCGGACTTAACGTGAAGACAGAAGGGCCACCCAACGACGGGTGGCCCTTCTGCATTTACCTGGGCATTTCGCCCCTTCGTAGACTGGCGGCATGGCGACCGCGCAGCTGCACCCCCGCAACATCCACGTCTCCGAGCGCCTGGCCGAGGCCGGCATCCGCGGCGAGATCGTCCTTCTTCCGGACGCCGCGTCGACGGCCGTCCTCGCGGCCTCCGCGCTCGGTGTCGAGGTCGGCGCCATCGCGAACAGCCTCGTGTTCTGGTGCGACGATCGGCCGCTGCTGGTCATGACGAGCGGCGCGCACCGCGTCGACACCGCGGCCCTCGCCGCGCGGCTGGGCCGCGGCACGATCCGGCGTGCGAAGCCGGCTCAGGTGCTCGCCGCGACCGATCAGGTGATCGGCGGGGTCGCGCCCACGGGCCATCCGGCGCCCATCGAGACCGTCGTCGATGAGCACCTCTCGACGTACGCGCAGCTGTGGGCCGCCGCCGGCACCGCGCACTCCGTGTTTCCGCTGACGTTCGACGAGCTCGTGCGGCTGACGGGCGGGCGCGTCGAGCGCGTCGACTGAGTCAGCCCAGCAGGGCGTGCGCGATCGTGAAGATCGTGAGGCCGGCGAGCGCGCCCACCACCGTGCCGTTAAGGCGGATGTACTGCAGGTCGCGTCCCACCATCAGCTCGATCTTCTCGGTCGTCTCCTGGGGATCCCACCGCTCGACCGTGTCCGTGATCACCGACGCGATGTCGTGTCGATACCGGTCGACGACGAACACCGCGGCGTCGGTGACCCACGTGTCCACTCGGGCGCGCAGCCCGGGCTCGTCCTCGAGGCGGCCGCCGATCTCCGCGAGCGCGTCACGCAGCCGAGTCCGGAGCGCGCTGTCGGGCTGCTCGAGCTCCCGCAGCAGGCCCTGCTTGGCGGCACCCCACGCCTCGGCGGCGAGGCGACGCACGCCGGGACTGTCGAAGAGCGTGGTCTTTGCCTGCTCGAGACGACCGCGCGTGGCGTCGTCGTGCTGCAGGTTCTGGGCCAGGCGCGCCAGGTAGCCGTCGATCGCGCGGCGAGCGGGGTGGTCCGGATCGGCCTGCACCGCGCCGACGAACGCCACGGCCTCGTTGTAGACCGTGTGGTCGACCAGGCGCTGCGCGATGGACGGCACCCAGGACGGCAGGCGGCGGGAGACCAGTCCCTGGAAGGACTCGGGGTTCGCGTCCAGCCACGCGGCAACGGTCTCGGCGGCGAGGTCGACGGCACCGTGATGCGCCCCGGTGTCGATGACGCGCTCGAGCCAGCCGCCGAGCGGATCGCCCCATCCAGGCTGGATCAGGTGGCGTCGCGCGAGCGACTCGATGACATCCTGCACGTCGTCGTCGCTCAGCGCGCGCAGCACGCCCTGGGCGACCGCGGCGCTCTCCGTCGCGACGCGCTCGGCGTGCTCCGGCTGCCTCAGCCAGGCGCCGAGCCGCGCCGCGATCGGTGTGGACGCGAGCTTCGCGCGCACGACGCCGCCCTCGAGGAAGTTGGTCTCGACGAACTCGCCGAGGTTGCGGCCGATCTCGTCCTTGCGCGTCGGGATGATCGCGGTGTGCGGGATCGGCAGGCCGAGCGGGCGTCGGAACAGCGCGGTCACGGCGAACCAGTCGGCCAGCGCGCCCACCATGCCGCCCTCTGCCGCCGCCCGCACGTACGCGAAGGCCGGCACGCGATCCTGCAGCGCGAAGCCGACCGCGAACAGCACCGCCATGAAGATCAGCGCGCCGAGCGCGACGGCCTTCATGCGGCGCAGGCCCCGCAGCCGCTCCTGATCGGCGGGGGAGAGGAGCTCGAGGGTCGCCATGCCCGCTATCCTCGCACGCGCCTCATACCCGGTGGGGGTACTCTCGCCGTGTGATCGAAGACATCCAGAAGCGAGCCCTGCATCGCACCCGCATCCTCGAGGGCCAGCTGCGCGGGCTCGGCCGGATGATCGAGAACGAGGACTACTGCATGGACATCATCACGCAGTCGCGCGCGATCCAGCGCTCTCTCGAGTCGCTCAACCGCCTGCTGCTGGAGAACCACCTGCGCACGCACGTCACGCACATGTTCGACAGCGGCGCGGAGGATGACCGCGAGCAGGCGGTCGCCGAGCTGCTGCGCGCGTTCGACTTCGACGGGCGCTGATCCGGGCTACTGCTCGAGCGGCCCCAGCCAGGCGGTCGCGACGGTGGCGTGCGCCGACTCCGGATCGGACGGGTGGAACGCGCCCGCGATCACATCGCGATACAGGCGCGACAGCTCGCTCGCGGCGAAGAACGAGGATCCGCCCGCGACGAGCATCGCGTCGTCGACGACGCGCTTGGCGGTCGCCGTCGCGCGGTGCTTGATCCCGGACAGCAGCGAGAACCACCGCGCCCCGTGATCCGCGCGCTCGTCGATGTCGCGGCACAGCGCGGCCAGCTGCGGCGGGAGCGCGTCATAGGCAAGGGCCATCTCGGCGATCCGCCAGCGGATGTCCGGATCCTGGCTGTACGTCCTGCCGGTCCGCTTCGAGCGGCGCGCCTGCGCGGACGCGACCGCGAGGTCGAGGGCCCGGCGCGCGACGCCCGTGTACACCGAGGCGAGCAGCAGCTCGAAGACGCTGAAGATGCCGAAGACGATCGGATCAGGGTTCGGGCCGGGCGCGACCCGGCGCACCACGCGGTCGGCGGGCGCGACGGCGCCGTGCAGCTCGGTCGTGCGGCTCTGGGTGCCGCGCATGCCGAGCGTGTCCCAGTCGTCGCGGGTGACCACGCGCTCGTCGCGGCCGACGAACGCGTAGACCATCTGCGGGGCATCGGGGGAGGTCGTGTCGAGGCCGTGCAGGCCGAGCCGCGTCCACACCGGGCCGAGCGACGTGAATATCTTCGTGCCGGTGAAGGCGTACGACCCGTCGGGCTGCGGCGCCGCCTCGGTGTCGCTTCCGAACAGGACGAGGTCGTTGCCGGCCTCGCTGATCCCGAACGCGAACACCTCGCCCGCGGCGGCGGCTTCCTGCACGAAGCGGAGATCGTCGATGCCGCGATCCCACATGACCTTCGCGACGCCGGTCCACACCAGGTGCATGTTGATCGCCAGGGCGGTCGCTGGGGCGGCCTCGGCGAGCCGCTGCTGCAGCAGCGAGACGTCGGCGAGCGACAGGCCGAGTCCGCCGCGGTCGGCCGGGACCAGCGCGCGCAGGTAGCCGGCCTCGCGGAGCTCGGCGAGATCCTCGTCGGGGAACGCGTTGCCGGCGTCCACGGCGGCCGCGCGCGAGCGGATCCGCTCGACGAGCTCGTCGGTCAGGATCTCGCGGGGGTCGACGCTCACGACAGCACCTCCGACAGCAGTCGCATGGTCTGCTCGGGCTCGTCGCGGTGCGGCGAGTGGCCTGCGCCGGGCACGATCGACATCGAGATCCGCGGGTTTCCCAGCACCTCCTCGGCCAGCGCGCCGGCGAAGATGCTGTAGACCTCGGGGTCGGCGCCGAGGATGTGCATCGGCACCTGCAGGCGGACCGCGGCCTCGCGGACGTCCCACGTGCGGTTCTGCGCGCTGGTCTGCTCGACGGCCCACCGGCTCGCGCGGGCGACGCCGGCGACCTTCAGCTCGAGATCCTGCGGGTGCCAGTGCGGGTGCTCGTCGCGCACCGCCTCGATCCGGTTGTCGGCGAACGCGCGCTCCTGGCTGCGGCGGACGATGCCCGCGTCGCGGTCGTCCACGAAGATCGCCGGATCGATCAGGACCACCTGACGCGCCCAGTCCGGATGGTCCGCGGCCGCGACGGTGGTGGCGGCGCCGCCGAGCGAGTGGCCGATCACGAGGTCCCACGCGCCGCCGCCCTCGGGCCACGTGGCGGCGACGTCCGCGGCGTACGCCGGGATCGAATAGTCGAGCGCGCGGGGAGCGTCGCCGTGACCGCGCAGATCGACCGCGGTGGCGTGCCATCCGGCGTCCGCGAGCGCCACGCCGAAGCGCCACATCAGCGCGCCCGACGAGCCCAGCCCGTGGACGAGCAGCGCGCGGCGATCCGAGGACGGATCGCCCCAGTGGATCCGGGGCAGAGACACGGGAGCAGGCGTCATGGCATCAGCTTCTCATTCGCTCGCTCCGCTCGCGCGTCCCACGCGCTCGGGCTCCCCCGAAGGCGAGGTCGGTGTATGACCAGGTGCGAGCGGAGCGAGCGTGCCGCGAAGCGGCCCCGCAGCGCGAAGCGCTGCCTTCGATGGAGCGTCAGCGACAGCGTGTCGCTCGCGAGTGCCGGCGCGGAGCGTCGGCCGAGCGCGTGCGACGGCGAGCGGAGCGAGCTGAGAACTACGTGATGACCGGGAGCTGCTCCGTGTCGGGAATCGGGGAGGCGTCGCGGTGGCGCAGATCCGGGAATGCCCGGTGGAAGACCGCCGCGATGATCGCGGCGCCCACGACCATCGCGATGCTCACGACGTACGCGCCCACGGCGCCCGTGCCGTCGATCGCGAAGCCGGCGGCCATCGATCCGAGCGCCGCGCCGATGAGCTGACCCGTGTTGATCCAGCCGTACGCCTCGGCGGTCTCGCTGAACTTCACGCTCGCGGACGTGCCCGCGAGCATCACGGCCAGGGCCGGGGCGAAGCCGACGCCGGCGATGAACAGGGAGGCCGCGAGTCCCACGGGGTTCGTCACCCACAGCAGCGTCAGCGCGCTGCCGATCGCCACGATGACCAGTCGCCGGGCCGTGGACCATGGGCTCATCGGGATGCCGCCGGAGCCGAGACCGCCGACGAGGCTGCCGAAGGCGTAGGCGGCCAGCACGAGGCCCGACTCGACGCCGCCCTCGCCGAAGGTCGCGACGACGCCGGCCTCGATCGCGGCGGCGGAGCCGATGAACAGCACGCCGATCGCGGTGGTCAGCAGAACGGTGGGCTTGCGCAGCACGCGACCGAAGGCTGCGCGGCTGCGCGGGATGCGCACGCGTCCGACCTCGGGAGACAGGATGAACCACGCACCGCCGGCGAGGGCGACGGCGGAGATGACGAGCAGCGCGAGCACCGACGAGACCTGCAGCGCCAGGAACGTCACGAGCACGGGAGCGGCGACCCAGATGATCTCCTGCAGCGAGGCGTCGAGGGAGTACAGCGCCGTGAGCTGACGCGAGTTGACGAGCTTGGGATAGATCGTGCGGACCGCCGACTGCACGGGCGGCGTCGACAGGCCCGCGAGCATGCCGAGCACGATCAGTGCGGGGACGGGCAACGGGGCGAGCGCGACGACCGCGACGGCCGCGGCGTAGAGGAGCGTGAGCGTGGTCAGCACGGGACGCATGCCCCAGCGGCCCATCCAGCGGCTGGTGATCGGGCCGGCGAACGCCTGGCCGATCGACATGGCCGCGAGCACCGTACCGGCGACGCCGTACGAGTGGGTCAGATGCTCGACGTGGATGAGGATGCCGAGGCTGATCATGCCCGAGGGGAATCGCGCCGTCAGCTGTGCGGCGATGATCCGGGCGACGCCCGGGGTGCGGGCCAGCTCACGGTAGGACGACATCCCTTCAGGCTATCCGGTGGGCACCTTCGGAGGCTGGGCAGGGGCAGGGCAGGCGACGGGTGCGACACGCCGCGACACGCCGGGGAGCAGGGATCCACAGCCTGTGGGATGTCGGAGGCCCTCCCTAGCGTCGTACCTGTGGAGAAGCCGTCGCGGCCGCGCCGGGAACCGCGATTTCCCGCCCGATCCGGGCCGGCCGCGCAGCGCGCGGGCTGTGGAGGGATCGGTGGACAGACCTGTGGTGGGGCGGTGGAGAACGGTGGAAAATGACAACCGTGTAACTACTAGTCCTAGTGGTGACCCGGAATGTCCGTACCCATATGTAGTATTGAGGTCCCGGTGGAGGTCCACCGGATCTCACCAGGTTTTCGAGGGGAAGAAGAGAGCGCCATGGCGATCACGGTCTACACCAAGCCCTCCTGCGTCCAGTGCACGGCCACCTACCGTGCGCTCGACTCCAAGGGCATCGAGTACGAGGTCGTCGACCTCTCGCAGGACCCGACGGCTCTCGAGCAGGTCAAGGCCCTGGGCTACATGCAGGCGCCGGTCGTCGTGACCGACGAGGACCACTGGTCGGGCTTCCGTCCCGACATGATCGACGAGCTCGCTACGCGCCTCGCCTGATCGGCCGCACCTGCCGATCCTGACGAGTCGGCAGGCCCGGCGAACGGAGGAGAGATGACCGCGACAGTCACCGCGACTGAGGCGCCGCTCCTTGTCTATTTCTCGAGCGTGTCGGGCAACACCGCGCGTTTCATCGAGAAGCTCGGAATGCGGGCCGAGCGGATCCCCCTCCACCGCAGCGACGACGAACTGGTCATCACCGAGCCCTACGTCCTGGTCACCCCCACCTATGGCGGGGGCGACGGGCGGGGGGCCGTCCCCAAGCAGGTGATCCGGTTCCTCAACGACGAACGCAACCGGGGAGCCATCCGCGGGGTGATCTCCGCGGGCAACACCAACTTCGGCGAAGGCTTCTGCATCGCCGGCGACATCATCAGCCGCAAGTGCCACGTGCCTCACTTGTACCGGCTTGAACTCTTCGGCACACCCGACGACGTCGAACGCGTCTCCGACGGATTGGAACGATGGTGGAAGCAACAGCACTGACCACGGATGCGGACTTCAAGCACAACGTGAAGTTCGAGGGCATGGACTACCACGCCCTCAACGCGATGCTGAACCTGTACGACGAGAACGGGAAGATCCAGTTCGGCGCCGACAAGCGCGCCGCGCGGGAGTACTTCCTGCAGCACGTCAACCAGAACACGGTGTTCTTCCACTCGCTCAAGGAGCGACTCGACTACCTGGTCGAGAAGGAGTACTACGAGGGCGCCGTCATCGAGGCCTACCCGTTCGAGTTCGTCGAGCGCCTGAACGAGTTTGCGTACGGCAAGAAGTTCCGCTTCGAGACCTTCCTCGGCGCGTTCAAGTACTACACGAGCTACACGCTCAAGACGTTCGACGGCAAGCGCTACCTCGAGCGCTTCGAGGACCGCGTCGTCATGACCGCTCTCGCGCTGGCGAACGGCGACCAGGACCTCGCCTGGAACCTCGTCGAGGAGATCATCTCGGGACGCTTCCAGCCCGCGACCCCGACATTCCTCAACGCCGGCAAGGCGCAGCGCGGCGAGCTCGTCAGCTGCTTCCTGCTGCGCATCGAGGACAACATGGAGTCGATCGCGCGCGGCATCAACTCGGCGCTGCAGCTGTCCAAGCGCGGCGGCGGCGTGGCCCTGCTGCTGTCGAACATCCGCGAGGCCGGCGCCCCGATCAAGCAGATCGAGAACCAGTCCAGCGGCATCATCCCCGTCATGAAGCTGCTCGAGGACTCGTTCAGCTACGCCAACCAGCTCGGTGCGCGGCAGGGCGCGGGCGCGGTGTACCTGTCGGCGCACCACCCCGACATCATGAAGTTCCTCGACACCAAGCGCGAGAACGCCGACGAGAAGATCCGCATCAAGACGCTGTCGCTCGGCGTCGTCGTGCCGGACATCACGTTCGAGCTCGCGAAGAACGACGAGGACATGTACCTCTTCTCGCCGTACGACGTCGAGCGCGTCTACGGCGTGCCGTTCGGCGACATCTCGGTGACCGAGAAGTACCGCGAGATGGTCGACGACCCGCGCATCAAGAAGACGAAGATCAACGCGCGCAAGTTCTTCCAGACGCTCGCGGAGATCCAGTTCGAGTCGGGCTACCCGTACATCATGTTCGAGGACACGGTGAACAAGGCCAACCCGATCAAGGGCCGGATCAACATGTCCAACCTCTGCAGCGAGATCCTGCAGGTGAACACGCCGACCACGCTGAACGAGGACCTCTCGTACGACCAGATCGGCAAGGACATCTCCTGCAACCTGGGCTCGCTGAACATCGCGCTCGCGATGGACTCGCCGAACCTCGGGCAGACCGTCGAGACGTCGATCCGCGCCCTCACCGCGGTCAGCGACCAGAGCCACATCCGCTCGGTCCGCTCGATCGAGGACGGCAACGACAAGTCGCACGCCATCGGCCTCGGCCAGATGAACCTGCACGGCTACCTCGCCCGCGAGCGCGTCTACTACGGCTCGGAGGAGGGTGTCGACTTCACGAACATCTACTTCTACACGGTGCTGTTCCACGCGCTGCGCGCCTCGAACAAGCTCGCGATCGAGCGCGGGGTCGCATTCGAGGGCTTCGAGGACTCGAAGTACGCGTCGGGCGAGTTCTTCGACAAGTACACCGAGCAGGCGTGGGTTCCGGCGACCGCCAAGGTCGCGGAGATGTTCGCGGGTCACCACATCCCGACGCAGGACGACTGGCGCGAGCTGAAGGCGTCCATCCAGCAGCACGGCATCTACAACCAGAACCTGCAGGCCGTGCCGCCGACCGGCTCGATCTCGTACATCAACAACTCGACGTCGTCGATCCACCCGATCGCGTCGAAGGTCGAGATCCGCAAGGAAGGCAAGCTGGGCCGCGTCTACTACCCGGCGCCGTTCATGACGAACGACAACCTGGACTACTACCAGGACGCCTACGAGATCGGCTACGAGAAGGTCATCGACACGTACGCCGCGGCGACGCAGCACGTGGACCAGGGCCTGTCGCTGACGCTGTTCTTCAAGGACACCGCCACCACGCGCGACATCAACAAGGCGCAGATCTACGCATGGCGCAAGGGCATCAAGACGATCTACTACATCCGCCTGCGCCAGATGGCACTCGAGGGCACGGACATCGATCAGTGCGTCAGCTGCACGCTGTGACGCCGCTGAGCTCGGATCTGCTGAAGAAGGAATCATGACTGAAGCCGTCAAGCTGCTGGACCACGTCCAGGCGATCAACTGGAACCGGATCCAGGACGACAAGGACGTCGAGGTGTGGAACCGCCTCGTGAACAACTTCTGGCTGCCCGAGAAGGTGCCGCTGTCGAACGACATCCAGTCGTGGAACACCCTCACGCCGGATGAGCAGCAGCTCACCATGCGCGTGTTCACGGGCCTCACGCTGCTCGACACGATCCAGGGCACGGTCGGCGCGGTCTCGCTGATCCCTGACGCGCTGACCCCGCACGAGGAGGCGGTGTACACCAACATCGCGTTCATGGAGTCGGTGCACGCCAAGAGCTACTCGTCGGTGTTCTCGACGCTGTGCTCGACGCAGGAGATCGACGAGGCGTTCCGCTGGTCGGTCGAGAACCCGAACCTGCAGAAGAAGGCCCAGATCGTCATGGACTACTACCGTGGCGACGACCCGCTCAAGCGCAAGGTCGCCTCGACCCTGCTCGAGAGCTTCCTGTTCTACTCGGGCTTCTACCTGCCGCTGCACTGGTCGTCGCGGGCGAAGCTGACGAACACGGCCGACCTGATCCGCCTCATCATCCGCGACGAGGCCGTGCACGGGTACTACATCGGCTACAAGTTCCAGAAGGGGCTCGAGCAGGCCGACCAGGCCCGCAAGGACGAGATCAAGGACTACACGTTCTCGCTGCTGTACGAGCTCTACGACAACGAGGTGCAGTACACGCAGGACCTCTACGACCAGGTCGGCCTGACCGAGGACGTCAAGAAGTTCCTGCACTACAACGCCAACAAGGCCCTCATGAACCTGGGCTACGAGGCGATGTTCCCGGCATCGGTCACGAACGTGAACCCGACGATCCTGTCGTCGCTCTCGCCGAATTCGGACGAGAACCACGACTTCTTCTCCGGCTCGGGCTCGTCGTACGTGATCGGCAAGCACGAAGCCACCGACGACGACGACTGGGACTTCTGAAATGCCTGACCATAGCCGATATCTGGGCGCGACTATGGTCAACAGGCCGTCGACGAATAGTGCTCATGCTGAGCACGTCGTCGGGGGCTTGCCCACATCTTGCCCACAACTGATCGAGGGGCGCAGATGTGAGACCGGGCTCAGCTGTTGAGGGTGACCCCTCCCGGGGAGCAGGAGGCTCAACCCGAGAGGGGCGGTGCGCTTCCGAGCGCCCTCCCCCCGGAGGGCCCCAGCTCGTTCGCCCCCTAATTATGAGTGGGCGCAGAGAATAGCGAAACCGCCCCTCCCAGGGAGCAGGCCATATGCCGCATCGACGAGATCCGCTGTGGGTGCCCACGCGTTGGCCGTGGATCGCAGAACCCGACGGTCAGCGCAGCGCAACCGTGTCGTGCTGCCTCTGGTCGGGGTACCGAGCCAGGAGGTCGCGGCCTGCCTCAGCCCCTACCCGCCGTCCAGCCGAGGAGATCCGGCTTCGCGAGGAGATCCGGATCCGATTCGTCCTCGGGAAGCCGGATCTCCTCGCGTGGCGGCGTCAGTCGACGCCGAGCTCCCGGCGGAGGCGCGCGACGTGGCCGGTGGCCTTGACGTTGTAGAGCGCCGTGGTGACGATGCCCTGCTCGTCGAGCACGAAGGTGGACCGGATGACGCCCTCGACGACCTTGCCGTAGTTCATCTTCTCGCCCCACGCCCCGTAGGCGCGGTGCACGGCGGCGTCGGGGTCGCTCAGCAGCCCGAACGTGAGGCCGTCGCGATCGCGGAACTCGGCGAGCTTCTCAGGCGTGTCCCGCGAGACGCCGAGCACCGTGTAGCCGGCGCCGGCGAGCGAGCCGATGCTGTCGCGGAAGTCGCAGGCCTCGGTGGTGCAGCCCGGGGTCATCGCGGCGGGGTAGAAGTACAGCACGACCTTGCCGCCGCGGAAGTCCGCGAGCGAGACGGGCGCGCCGTCCTGATCCTGCAGCGTGAAGTCGGGGGCGGGTGTTCCGGGTTCCAGGCGCGTGTCAGTCACCCGTCCAGCCTAGGCCGCGCACCAGAACACGTGTTCTCGGCGACGACATGCCAGATCGGGCCCGAAAAGGCGTGTCGTCGCTGATCACACGTGTTCTCGATGCGGGGCCGGAGCCGGGTCTCGTCAGTAGTCCGTGCGGTCCTTGAAGGTGGCGAGCAGGCGCTGCAGCGAGTCGACGCGGGCGGCGGGCAGGCGGCCCTCCGCGACGGCCTCGTTCAGCGCGCAGTCCGGAGCGTCGGCGAGGTGCGTGCAGCCGCGCGGGCACTGCTCTGCGACGTCCTCGAGGTCGCGGTACGCGCGCAGGATGTTGGCCGGATCCACGTGTCCGAGCCCGAAGGAGCGGACACCGGGAGTGTCGATGACCCAGCCGGACCCGCCGTGGCCGTGGTAGCGCAGCGACACGGTGGACGACGACGTGTGGCGGCCGCGGCCCGTGACGACGTTGACGTGGCCCGTCGCGCGTCCGGCGGTCGGGACGAGCGCGTTCACGAGCGTCGACTTGCCGACGCCGGAGTGCCCCACGAACACGGTCGAGTGGCCGATCAGCGCCTGTCCGATCGCGTCGGCCGGTGTCTCGTCGCGCGCGCTCGTGAACACGCGGAGGTCGTCCAGGCCGTCGAAGTGCGCGAGGAACGGCGCCGGATCGGCGAGGTCCGTCTTCGTGACGACCATGAGCGGCCGGATGCCCGCATCGAGCGCCGCGATCAGGTAGCGATCCACGAGACGGGGCCGGGGCTCGGGATCCGCCGCGGCGACGACGACCAGCATCTGGTCGGCGTTCGCGACGATGACGCGCTCGACCTGGTCGGTGTCGTCGGCGCTGCGCCGCAGCAGCGACGTGCGCTCCTCGATCCCGATGATGCGCGCGAGCGTGCCCTCCTCGCCCGTCGTGTCGCCCACGATCCGCGCGCGGTCGCCCGTGACGATCGGGGTCTTGCGCAGCTCGCGGGCGCGCACGGCCGTGAGCTGGTGCTCATCCGGCGTGTCCTCGCCCGCCAGCACCGCGTAGCGGCCGCGGTCGACGCCGAGGACGCGCGCGATCGTGGCGTCCTCGTGCGCGGGGCGACGCTTGGTGCGCGGCCGGTTGCCCTTCGGGTTCGGGCGCACGCGCACGTCGCTCTCGTCGAAGAGGGGCTCGTCCTCGTCGTCGAGCGGATCGTCGAGCCAGCTCACTGCGACTCGCTTCGATCGAGCGGCCGGACACCGCGGGTCGTCTCGACTCGCCCGAGGCTCGCTCGTCGACCGATGGTTCCGCTCGTCACCGTGCGCCCCGCATCTCGTCCCACAGCTGCGTGAACTGGGGCAGGGTCTTCGCGGTCGTGCCGATGTCGTCGACCACCACGCCCGGCACACGCAGACCGATCAGCGCGCCCGTGGTCGCCATCCGGTGGTCGTGGTGAGCGCGCCAGGTGCCGCCGACGAGCGGCGTGCCGGTCACGGCCGGGGGAGTGATCCGGATGCCGTCGGGCATCTCCTCGGCGTCGCCGCCGAGCGCGGTCACGTTCGCCGCGAGCGCCGCGATCCGGTCGGTCTCGTGACCGCGGATGTGCGCGATGCCGTGGAAGGTCGTGGGGGAGTCGGCGAACACCGCGAGCCCCACGAGCGTGGGGGTGAGCTCGCTCACGGCCGACAGGTCGAGGTCGACGCCGTGGATGCCGCGCCCGGCGGCGACCGTGAGGGCCCCGCCGCGGCGGCTCACGCGGCCGCCCATCAGCTGCAGGATGTCCGCGAGCTGCGAGCCCGGCTGAGTCGAGTGCGGCGGCCAGCCGGCGATCGTGACGGAGCCGCCCGCGACCATCGCCGCCGCGAGGAACGGCGCGGCGTTCGACAGGTCGGGCTCGATCGCGATGTCCTTGGCGCGCAGCGATCCGGCGGGCACGATCCACTCGCCCGGCGCGGGGCGCTCGACGTGCACACCGCGGCGGGCGAGCGCCTCGACCGTCATGTCGATGTGCGGCACGCTCGGCAGACGCGCGCCCGTGTGGCGCAGGTGCAGTCCGACGTCGAAGCGCGGGGCGGCCAGCAGCAGGCCGGACACGAACTGGCTCGACACGGACGCGTCGATCGAGATCTCGCCGCCACGCACATGCCCGTGGCCGCGCACCGTGAAGGGCAGCGACCAGTGGCCGCCGTCGTCGATGTCCACGCCGAGGTCGCGGAGCGCGCGGATCATCTCGGCCATCGGGCGGTGCAGGGCGCTCTCGTGCGCCGTGACGAGCACGTCGCCCGACGCGAAGCCCGCCAGCGGGGCGAGGAACCGCATCACGGTGCCGGCCTGGCCGCAGTCGACCGTCGCGCCGCCCGTGAACGGAGCGGCCGGGTGCACCAGCAGGTCGGGACCGAACCCGCCCTCTCCGGGGACCTCCTCGACCTCGACGCCCAGCGCGCGCAGGCCCTCGACCATGCGCCGCGAGTCGTCGGACTGCAGCGGCGCGATCAGCCGACTCGGAGCCTCGGCGAGCGCCGCCAGGATCAGCTCGCGATTCGTGAGCGACTTGGATCCGGGGATCGTCAGGGCCGCGTCGAGAGGGGCGTCCGCGACGGGCGCGAGGTACTCGCCCTGGGGGGCTTCGGGGGAATACGCACGCGAGGTCATCGGTTCCACCCTAGTGAAAGCGAGGACCTGGATGACTGCGACGATTCTGGCTCCGGAGCGGCCGCTGGCCGTCCCGATGTCGTCTCGGGCGACCGGCCTAGACTGGCGCGTGATGGATGACGAGCTGGACCTGGCCGACACCGACGACGCGACCGCGCGGCCGGTGCCCGCCGAGGCGAGCCCGGAGGCCGACGCCGGACCGGAGACCGCCCGCGACCAGTTCCAGGAGCAGGCGCTGCCGTTCATGGACCAGCTCTACGGCGCCGCGATGCGCATGACGCGCAACCCCAGCGACGCCGCGGATCTGGTGCAGGAGACCTTCGTGAAGGCGTTCGCCTCGTGGGCGTCGTTCACGCAGGGCACGAACCTCAAGGCGTGGCTCTACCGGATCCTCACCAACACGTACATCAACACCTATCGCAAGAAGCAGCGCGAGCCGTACCAGGGCACGATCGACGACCTCGAGGACTGGCAGCTCGGCGGCGCCGAGTCGACCACCGCCATGAGCAGTCGATCGGCCGAGGCCGAGGCGATCGACCACATGCCGGCGTCGGTCGTCAAGGACGCGCTGCAGTCGATCCCCGACGACTTCCGGATGGCGGTGTACCTCGCAGACGTCGAAGGCTTCGCCTACCAGGAGATCGCCGACATCATGAAGACCCCCATCGGCACGGTCATGAGCCGCCTCCACCGCGGCCGCCGCCTGCTGCGCGACCTGCTGCAGGACTACGCGGCCGAGCGAGGCATCCGGGCCGCCACGGAAGACACCACCGCCGGCACCGCCCCCCGAGGCCGGCGTCCCAACAGGAGTGAGAAATGACCGACTGCGGCTGCGAGAAGGCGCGGCAGGATCTCGAGGAGTACCTGCGCAACGAGGTCTGCAAGACCGAGCATGCGGACATCAAGGAGCACCTGGCTACCTGCGCCTCGTGCCGTGACGAGGCCCTGGTCTCGCGCACGCTGACCGAGGTGGTCGCGCGTGCGTGCAAGGAGACCGCCCCCGAGGAGCTCAAGCACCTCGTGCTCGCGCGACTGCGGGACGTCCAGGCCACGCACTGACCCATCGCGGCCCGCCGGCGCAAGGGGCTCCTTCCCCGTCGGGACCGCTGGGTAGGGTCGGATCATGGCAGAGCTCCCCGACGCCCGCGCGCTTCCCCTCGACGAGACGACGCGGGCGGCGCTCGCGGAGCGAGGGCTCGAGTACCGCCTGATCGAGAACGAGCGCGCGGCCGTCATGGACGAGTGGTCGCACGCGGTGCGCCGCGGGTTCGCGGGGCCCGAGCTCTCGGACGCCGAGATCGCGGAGTGGCGCGAGCCCATGTCGTGGCGGCGCGTCACGGGCGTCTACGACCCGTCGTCGCCGCAGGCCGAGCGACCCATCGCGACCGCGAGCTCGTGGGTCGCGCCCATGACGATCCCGGGCGGCCGGCTGCCGTCCTGGGCCATCAGCACCGTCACCGTCGCGGGGACCCACCGGCGCCGCGGCGTCGCCCGCGCGCTGCTCGAGGCGGAGCTGCGCGACGCGCACGCCGCCGGCGTCCCCGCCGCGGGCCTGACGGCCAGCGAGGCCACGATCTACGGCCGCTACGGCTTCGCGCCCGCCACGAGGATCGCCGCGTGGAACGTCGACTGCCGCCGCGCGCGCTGGGCGGGCCCGGAGGCGCCGGGACGCGTGCAGTACCTCGATCGCGAGGACGCGGCGCTCCTGATGGGCGCGCTGCACGAGCGCACACTGGCGCAGCGGATCGGCGAGCTGCCGGGCTGGCCGCGGCGGTGGCGCGGGCGCCTCGCGCTCGCCGAGGACAGGAACGACGCGGTGCGCGCCGTCCGGTACGTCGACGAGGCCGGCGAGCCGCGCGGCGTCATGGCCTACCTCATCGAGGGAGACCCGGAAGGCGACGGCGGCACGCTGAGCATCCGGTACCTCGTCGCGGAGGACGACACCGCGCTCGGCGCGCTGTGGCGCTTCGCGATCGAGCACGACCTGGTCGCGACCGCGACCGCGCCGATGCGCCCGGTCGACGAGCCGCTTCCCTGGCTCCTGGACGACCCGCGCCTCGCCGTGTCGTCCGTCACGGACCACGGCTGGCTGCGCATCCTGGACGTCCCCGCGGCGCTCGAGGCGCGCGGCTACGCCGCTCCGGCCGCGCTGACCCTCCGGGTGACGGATCCGCTGGGCTACGCGGAGGGGACGTGGCGCGTCGAGATCGCGGAGGGCCGTGCCACGGTGGCGCCGACGACGGGCGATCCGGACGTCGCGCTGTCCGTGATCGAGCTGTCGGCGGCGTACCTCGGCGGCTTCCCGCTCGCGGTGCTGCGGGCGGCGGGGCGCGTCACGGGGTCGGCCGAGTCGGTCGATGCCCTCGACGCCGCGTTGCGCGTGCCGCGCGCGCCGTTCCTGAGCATCGTCTACTGACGGGGATCGCGCCGACTGCCACGACGGGGGTTCATCGTGGCGGTGGCGTGTCGTCCGCATCCGCGCGAGCGGCGCGCAGGCCGCACCTAGGGTGATGCCCATGAGGGATGAGGAGTACTTCGTCGACCCGGGCCCCTACTACATCGTTGGAGTCCGGCCCGTTCATCGAGACGGTGCGGGCGCGGATCGTGCGCGCCGGACGGTGGCAGTACGTCGAGATGCTCGACGCCTGGGATGACCTGATCGGCCAGGAAGATGACGAGCCGGATCTCGTGGCGGATGCCGCCGGCGAAGACTGGAATCCGCCAGGCCGCGTCGTCGAGTTCTCCCATCGGCCCCTCGTGGACGGGAATCTCCAGGCGATGAGGCAGAAGACTCCGGTCGAAGCGTGGTCGGCCGAGGGCTGGACTGTCATGCGATGGTCAGCGTCGGTGCCCGTCGGCCTTCCGCCCGGGGCGCGCGATACACCCATCGTGACATTCCACTCGCTCAGCGAGCGCGGAGTCGGAGAGCGCGGGTGGATCGGTGTGGAGACGTGCGGCGGGAACTACTACGCGGTCGACTGCAGCCCTGCTGACGAGCGGGTGACGACGTGGCCTCCAGCTGAGTTCGAAGCCGATGCGCGCCGACTCGCGCTTGTCCTCCTCGACGAGAACCGTGCTCGCGGCTCCGCGGTCGCAGCGCTGACCGCAGATCCCGAACTGGTCGTCGCGGTCGAGTCTGTGAGGGAAGTGCTCGCCCAGGACAGGACCATGCGAGAGCGGGCGCAGGGGCTGGCCACACTGTTCGGAGTACCTGCCGATACAGTCGCGCGGGCCCTCGACGGCGAACCGATCCCGGACGCGAAGCACTATGAGCCTCGGGGCATCCTGGGCACGATCTGGGAAAGCGCGCGCGCCGACGGCGCGAGCATCCGGCGGCCCGGACAGTCCGCCGGCGCCCTGACGCGAGCCGAGTCTCGCCTCGCGGACCTGCAACGTCGAGAAGCCGGGAGCTTCGTGCATTCGCCGGGGTGGGCGACGGCATCCGTCATTGCCGGTCCGATTCTGATCGCGCTGGTCTGGATCCGGTGGGACGCGCCGATCACCTGGGTCGTGACGGTCATCGCCGGCCTCGGCATGGTGGTCGGCGTCCACGACCTCTGGAGGCATGGCCGCCGGAAGCGCGAGCAGCGCCGCTCGTCCTGATCTCCAGGCCATGATCCGGATCCCGGGATGTGGGCCACCTGCCGGTAACCGAGAGCGGGAGCGTCGTTCACCTCCCGGAGAGCGGGATGTTCACGCGCCCTGCGTAGCGTCGGGTCGTCTCGCCTCGAGACCCGCGCTGCCCGAGCGCGAGCCCGCACCACAGCGCGGGACGCTCCCATTCACCCGGAGGACATCCATGATCCGTCGTTCCGCATTCGCCGCGCTCGGCCTCGTCGCCGCGTCGGCCGTCGCTCTCACCGGCTGCGCATCGAACGCAGCCGCGCCCGCCGAGGGCGCCGTCGACGCGGCCACCGCCACCAGCGTCGACGCGTTCGGCTCGTTCGAGGCGCTCGAGGAGGCCGCCAAGGCCGAGGGCGCGCTGAACGTCATCGCGCTGCCGCGCGACTGGGCGAACTACGGCGAGATCCTCGACCTGTTCGCCTCGAAGTACCCCGAGATCGCCATCACGGAGCAGTCGCCCGACGTCTCGAGCGCGGAGGAGATCACGGCCGCCGAGACCAACCAGGGCCTCGACACCGCGCCGGACGTGTTCGACCTCGGCCTCGCCGTCGCGCTGCAGAGCACCGACGTGTTCGCGCCGTACCAGGTGCAGACGTGGGACGAGATCCCCGACGCGCTCAAGGAGCCCAGCGGCCTGTTCGTCGGCGACTACGGCGGGTACATGTCGGTCGGCTACGACTCGTCGAAGTTCCCCGCCCCCGAGGCGCTCGAGGACCTGCTCGGCGACGACTACAAGAGCGCCGTGGCGATCAACGGCGACCCGACCCAGGCGGGAGCGGCCTTCGCGGCCGTCGGTCTCGCGACCATCCAGTCGGGCGGAGACCTCGACGACTTCCAGCCCGGCATCGACTTCTTCGCCGACCTGCAGAAGGCCGGCAACCTGCTCAAGGTCGACGTCACGACGGCGACCGTCGCGAGCGGCGAGACGCCCGTCGTCTTCGACTGGGACTACCTCAACGCGACCCACAAGGCCGACAACCCGAACTGGGAGGTCGTGGTCTTCGATGACAAGGGCTACGCCGGCTACTACAACCAGGCCATCAACAAGGACGCCCCGCACCCCGCGGCCGCGCGCCTGTGGCAGGAGTTCCTGTACAGCGACGAGGCGCAGAACCTCTGGCTGAAGGGCGGCGCCCGCCCGGCGCGCATGGACGCCATGACCGAGGCCGGCGCGATCGACGCCGACCTGGCCGCGGCTCTGCCCGCCACGCCCGCCGAGACGCTGGTTCCGACGCAGGAGCAGAGCGACGCCGCCGGCGTCCTGCTCGGCGAGAAGTGGGCCTCGGCGGTCCAGTGACCGTCGCCCCCCTCGCGGCCGCGGAACCGGGCCTCGTGGCCGGGCCCGCGGTCGCCGCGGCGCCGGCCCGCGCGCCGCGCGCGACCGCATCCGCCGCGCTCGCCTGGCTCGGGCTCGCGCCGTTCGCCGCGTACATCGTGCTGTTCCTGGTGCTGCCGACGATCCTGTCGCTCGCCTCCGGCCTGTTCGACGCCGACGGCGCGCTGACCGCGGACAATCTCGCGGCCCTCGCGGATCCGACGATCGTCGCCGTGTTCGGCAACACCGTGTGGCTCTCTGCCGCGACCGCCGCCATCGGCGCCGTGCTCGGCGCGCTGATCTGCTACGCGCTGCTCGGGGTCGCGGACACGCACCCGATGCGCCGCGTGGTCGACGCGGCATCCAGCGTCCTCGCCCAGTTCGGCGGCGTCATGCTCGCGTTCGCGTGGATCGCGACCTTCGGCCTGCAGGGCGTGGTGACCGAGCTGCTCCAGGGCGCCGGCATCGACCCCTACGCCGAGGGCCCGTGGATCTACGAGCTGCCCGGCCTGTTCGGGCCCTACATCTACTTCCAGGTGCCGCTCATGGTCATCACGTTCATGCCGGCGCTCGCCGCGCTCAAGCCCCAGTGGGCCGAGGCGAACCTGACGCTCGGCGGCACGCGCGCCGGCTTCTGGGCGCACGTGGGCGTGCCCGTGCTGGCACCCGCCTTCCTCGCCAGCCTGCTGCTGCTGTTCGCGAACGCCTTCTCGTCGTACGCGACCGCCGCCGCGCTCGCCAGCCAGGGCGGTCAGATCGTGCCGCTGCAGATCCGGGCGGCGCTGACGAGCGAGACCGTCCTCGGACGCGAGAACCTGGCGGGCGCGCTCGCGCTCGGCATGATCGTGATCGTCGCGCTCGCCATGTGGGCGTACTCCGCCGTGCAGCGCCGCGCCGCGAGGTGGCAGCGATGAGCGGCGCAGGCATCGCCCCGGGCCGCCCGGTGCGCTGGATCATCGGCGTCCTGATCGGCGGCGCGTTCCTCGTGCCGCTCGTCGGCACCTTCCTCTACACGATCCGCGACACCGCGACCGGCGGCGTCACGGGCGCGCACTGGGCGAGCCTGCTCGACCCGGCGAAGGCGGCCACGCTGCGGCCGATCTGGACGGGCCTCGGCAACTCGCTGACCCTCGCGGTCGTCACCGTCGCGATCGTGCTGATCCTGGTCACGCCCACGATCATCCTGGTGAACCTGCGGTTCCCCTCCCTGCGGCGCGGATTCGAGTTCGTCGCGCTGCTGCCGATCTCGATCCCCGCGATCGTGCTCGTGGTCGGCCTCGCGCCGATCTACCTGCAGATCGGACGCGCGCTCGGCACGGGCGCGTGGACGCTCGCGTTCGCATACGGCATCACCGTGCTGCCGTTCGCGTACCGCGCCATCCAGGCCTCGCTCGACGCCATCGACCTGCGCACGCTCAGCGAGGCGGCGCGCTCGCTCGGCGCCAGCTGGCTCGACGTCGTGCTGCGCGTGCTCGTGCCGAACCTGCGCCAGGGACTGCTCGCGGCGTCGCTCATCTCCGTGGCCGTGGTGCTCGGCGAGTTCACGATCGCGTCGCTGCTGAACCGCCAGGTGTTCCAGACCGCGATGGTCGTGGTGCAGAAGCAGGACTCGGTCGCCCCGGCGATGTTCACGCTGCTCGCGCTGCTGCTCGTGTTCGTGCTCCTGCTGATCCTCGGATTCCTCGCCGGCGGCCGCGCGGCCGGCGCGTCCCCGCTGCGCACCAAGACGCGCGTGAAGAAAGTGAAGGCCCCCTGATGACCACCGTCGACGACGCCCCGCACGGGCTGCCGCGCACGTCCGACAACGTCCTGCTGGCCGAGGCCGGCGAGGGCACCCGCGTCGAGTTCCGCCAGGTCGTGAAGGATTACGGACCCACCCGCGTGCTGCACGGCATCGACCTCGACATCCGCCCAGGCGAGTTCGTGTCGCTGCTCGGGCCCTCCGGCTGCGGCAAGACGACCGCGTTGCGCGTGCTGGCGGGCCTGGAGCAGGCGAGCGCCGGATCCGTCCTGCTCGGCGGGCAGGACGTCTCGGGCACGCCGACCAACAAGCGCGACATCGGCATGGTGTTCCAGGCGTACTCGCTGTTCCCGCATCTCAAGGTCGTCGACAACACGGCCTTCGGCCTGCGCCGCCGCGGCGTCGGCCGCGTGCAGGCGACGAAGCGCGCCGGCGACGCGCTCGACCTCGTCGGGCTCGGGCACCTCGCCGACCGCTTCCCGCACCAGCTGTCGGGCGGCCAGCAGCAGCGCGTGGCGCTCGCCCGCGCGCTGGTCACCGAGCCGCGCGTGCTGCTGCTCGACGAGCCGCTGTCGGCGCTCGACGCCAAGGTGCGCGTCCAGCTGCGCGACGAGATCCGCCGCATCCAGCTGCGCCTGGGCACCACGACCGTCTTCGTCACGCACGACCAGGAGGAGGCGCTCGCCGTCTCCGACCGGATCGCCGTGATGAACGCCGGCCGGATCGAGCAGATCGGCACGCCCGAGGACCTCTACCTGCGCCCCGAGACGCCCGGCGTCGCGGCGTTCGTCGGCCTGTCCTCGATCGTGCCCGCCATGGTCTCCGGCGGCGTCGCGTCCGTGCTCGGCGTCGACATGCCGGTCGTGGGCGCGGCCGAGGACGGCCCGGCCGAGGCGTTCCTGCGCCCCGAGAACGTGCGCCTCGGCGGGCCCATCCCCGCCGTCGTGCAGGAGTCCACGTTCCTGGGGTCGCTGCGCCGCACCGTGGTGCGTACGGAGACGGGCGTGCTGCTGCGCCTGCAGCACGCCGCGAGCGAGCGCCTCGACTTCGACGAGCGTGTCACGGTCGGCATCGACCCGGTTGCGGTGGTGGTGCGGCCCGGCGTGTGACGGCTTCTCCGGAGATGCCGTGTTCTCCGGAGCGCATCCGCGATCCGGATCCTGAGAAGCCGGGATCTCCGGGGATGCGGGTGCCGCCTCACCGCGGCGGCGCGGTCCACTCGATCGTGTGACGGAAGCCGAGGCGGCGGCGAAAGCGCGCGCCGGGGAGGTGCCGGGCGCACGCGGCGCGGAGGTCGCGCAGCGTGACATCCGGTTCCTTCGTGGGGAACGGATCGCCGGAGGGCGCGTCCAGGACGGGGCGCGGATGCAGGATGAACCCGATCAGCGGATTCGTCGCGACCGACAGCAGGTCCCATGCGAGGTCGACCGACCCGCTCGGCCGCGCGAGACCGACGACCAGCAGGCGGCCGCCGGGGGAGAGCAGGCGGCGCACGTGCGCGAGCGCGTCGTCGAGGTCGAGATGGTGCAGCACCGCGACCATCGTGATGCAGTCGAACGCCCCTTCGGCCTCGTCGAACGCGGCCCGCCGTGCGGTCACGTTCGCGCGGTCCGCGCAGCGCGCGGCCGTCGCGGCGGCCTGCCGCCCGTCCACGTCGATCGCCAGCACCCGGGCGAAGCGGTGCGAGAGACGCCACGCGAGCAGCCCCTGACCGCACCCGACGTCGAGGGCCGCGCCGCGGCGATCCGGAAGCCGCCTCGCGATCCAGCGGTGCCGGCGGTCGTTGTGGCTCCAGGGGTGCCGGCGGTTCGCGCGGTGCAGCCAGGCGACGATCCGCGCAAGCGCGGCGCCGAGCACGCGATGGTCCATCCGGTCACGCTAGCCGACCCGGGCACGGGTGAATGGCGGGTGGCGGGGCGCGGAACAGATCCGGAACCGCCCCGAGGAAGCGGGCGGATCGCGCGCAGGATGACCGCATGGAAGAGTTCCTCGTCCTGGCGATCGTGATCGCGACCGCCCTCGCGTTCGACTTCACCAACGGCTTCCACGACACGGGCAACGCCATGGCGACATCCATCGCGACCGGCGCGCTGAAGCCGCGCATCGCGGTCGTCCTGTCGGCGGTGCTCAACCTCGTCGGCGCGTTCCTGTCCATCGAGGTCGCGAAGACCGTGGGCGGCGACGTCGTCGACCTGAGCCAGGCGCAGGGCGACCAGCTGATGCTGATCGTCTTCGCCGGTCTCGTGGGCGGCATCATCTGGAACCTGCTGACCTGGCTCCTCGGCCTGCCGTCGTCCTCGAGCCACGCCCTGTTCGGCGGGCTGATCGGATCCGCCCTCGTCTGGGGCATCGTGACCGGCGCGAACGGCGTGCTGTGGGGATCCATCATCGGCAAGGTCATCCTGCCGGCGCTGTTGTCGCCCGTGATCGCGGCGCTGGTCGCCGCGGCGGGCACCTGGATCGTGTACCGGATCACCGCGCGCGTGCCGCGGCGGATCGAGAACCAGGGCTTCCGATGGGGGCAGATCGGATCGGCCTCGCTCGTCTCGCTCGCGCACGGCACGAACGACGCGCAGAAGACCATGGGCGTGATCTTCCTCGCGCTCGTCGCGTCGGGCGGGCTGACGCAGGACGACGACATCCCGTTCTGGGTGAAGGCGGCGTGCGCGCTCGCGATCGCGCTGGGCACCTACCTCGGCGGCTGGCGCGTGATCCGCACGCTCGGCAAGGGCCTGGTGGAGATCGCGCCGCCGCAGGGCATGGCGGCGGAGGCGTCCAGCGCCGCGATCATCCTGTCGTCCAGCCACCTGGGGCTGCCGCTGTCGACCACGCACGTCGCGACCGGATCCATCCTGGGCACGGGCATCGGCAAGAAGGGCGCCCAGGTGCGATGGGCCGTCGCGGGCCGGATGGTCGTCGCCTGGCTGATCACGCTCCCGTCCGCGGGAGTCGTCGGCGTGGTGTGCTGGCTGATCGCCCACGCGATCGGCGGGCTCCTCGGCGTGCTGGTCGTCTTCGCGATCCTGATCGGCCTGGCGCTGGCGATGTGGCTTCGCGCGAACCGCACGCCGATCAACCCCGACAACGTCAACCACGAGTGGACCGGCACGCTTCACCCCGGTCTGGAGAGGGTGCCCTGATGGAGATCGACGTCGGCGGGATCCTGAACTCGCTGTGGCAGGTCGTGGTCGTGGGCCTGCTGTTCGGCGCGGGACTGCCCGCGCTGTTCGCCCTCGGAATGCGCTCGCTCGCGTCCGTGCCGGCGGGGCACCGGCTCGACCCGGAGTCGAACGCGCCGGTGCCGACGACGCCCGTGGGCCGCGCCGTCGCCTACCTGTGCTTCGGGCTGTGCGTCGCCGCCGCGCTGTTCGGCGTCGTCGTGATCGTGTTCGGCAAGCAGATCTTCGGAGGCTGATGTGACGGATTCCTCGATCATCCAGCGCGTCGTCGGCTGGCTGCGGGCCGGATACGCCGACGGCGTGCCGCCGCAGGACTACGTGCCGCTGCTCGAGGTGCTGCACCGGCGGCTGACGGACGGCGAGGTGGACGCGGTCACGCACGAGCTCATCGCGGGGGAGGGATGGCCGTTCACGGCCGAGAGCATCGTCGACGCGACCCGCCGCCGCGTGCTCGAGCACCCGGGCGACGCGGACGTGAACCGCGTCGCGTCGCGCCTGGCCGCCGCCGGCTGGCCGCTCGAGGGCTTCGACCACCTCGAGGCGTAGCGCGCGGCCGCCTGCCGCCACGTGCCGCCCATGGTCGCGGAATCGCGGCACATCGAGGAGAGCCGACCTCCGCAACGCCGAAGCGGCCGGCCCCGAGGGGACCGGCCGCTTCGCGCGTGCGGATCAGGAGAGCGCGCGCTGCATCAGATCGGCGTGCTCGGACGCGTGGACCTTCGACGAGCCGGTGGCCGGCGACGCCGACGAGGCGCGCGCGACCACGCGGATGTCGCGGCCCTTGAGGTCCTTCGCGAGCTCGAGCGCGATGAACGGCCACGCGCCCTGGTTCTCGGGCTCGTCCTGCACCCACACCAGTTCGGCGTTCGGGTACTGGTCGAGCACGGCATTGAGCTGCTCGACCGGCGCCGGGTAGAACTGCTCGAGGCGCACCAGGGCGATGCCGTCATTGGGGCGCTTGTCCAGCTCGCCGCGCAGATCCCAGTGGATCTTGCCCGAGTGCAGCAGCACCTTCTTCACGGCGCCCTTGTCGACGCCGCGGTTGTCGTCCAGCACCGGCTCGAAGCGGCCCGACGTGAAGTCGGCGACCTCGCTGGTCGCGCCGCGCAGGCGCAGCATGGCCTTCGGCGTGAAGACGATCAGCGGACGGCGCGGGCGCATGTACGCCTGGCGGCGCAGCAGGTGGAAGTACGACGCGGGCGTCGACGGGCGCGCCACGGTCATGTTGTCCTGCGCGCACAGCTGGAGGAAGCGCTCGATGCGCGCCGACGAGTGATCCGGTCCCTGGCCCTCGTAGCCGTGGGGGAGCAGCAGCACGACGCTCGACTGCTGACCCCACTTCTGGTCGGCCGCCGAGATGTACTCGTCGATCACCGACTGGGCGCCGTTGATGAAGTCGCCGAACTGCGCCTCCCAGAGCACGAGGGCATCCGGGTTCTCGACCGAGTAGCCGTACTCGAAGCCGAGCGCGGCGTACTCGCTGAGCAGCGAGTCGTAGATCCAGAACCGGCCCTGGTTGTCGGACAGGTTCACGAGCGGCAGCCACTCCTGGCCGTTCACGCGGTCGTGGAACGTCGCGTGACGCTGCGCGAACGTGCCACGGCGGGCATCCTGTCCGGCCAGGCGCACCGCCGTGCCCTCCGTGAGCAGCGAGCCGAACGCGAGCAGCTCGCCGAAGGCCCAGTCGATCTGGCCGTTGCGGCTCATCTGCACGCGCTTGTCGAGCACCTGCTGCAGCTTGCTGTGCACCGTGAAGCCCTCGGGCTTGTTGGCGTGCGCGTCGCCGATCTGCGTGATGACGTCGACGGACACGCCGGTCGTGTCGGGCTCGCCCACGGGCTCGGTCGCGATCGGGCCGGACGCGTCGACGATCGGGATGGACCCGGTCTCGGCGGCGTGCGTCTCGGCGAACGCGATCTCCAGGCGATCCTGGAAGTCGCGCTTGGCCTGCTCGTACTCCTCCTCGGTGATGTCACCGCGGCCGACGAGCGACTCGGTGTACAGGCGCCGGGTGGAGCGCTTCGCCTCGATGAGGTCGGTCATGAGCGGCTGCGTCATCGACGGGTCGTCGCCCTCGTTGTGACCGCGACGGCGGTAGCAGACGAGGTCGATCACCACATCGCGGTGGAACCGCTCGCGGTACTCGAACGCGAGCTCCGAGACGCGCACGACGGCCTCGGGGTCGTCGCCGTTCACGTGGAAGATCGGGGCCTGGATCGTCTTGGCCACATCCGTCGAGTACACCGACGTGCGGCTGTCCTGCGGCAGCGTCGTGAAGCCGACCTGGTTGTTGACGACCACGTGCACCGTGCCGCCCGTGCGGTAGCCGCGCAGCTGCGACATCTGCAGCGTCTCGACGACCACGCCCTGGCCGGCCATGGCGGCGTCGCCGTGGACGAGGATCGGCAGCCACGTGAACGATCCGACCGGCTTGCGGTCCTGCTTCGCGCGGACGATGCCCTCGAGCACGCCGTCGACGACCTCGAGGTGCGACGGGTTCGCGGCGAGGTAGACGTCGAGCTCGGCGCCGGACTCGGCGACGAACGTGCCCTCGGTGCCGAGGTGATACTTCACGTCGCCCGAGCCGCGCTTGTTGCCCGGCAGGGCGCCCTCGAACTCCTGGAACACCTGGCCGTACGTCTTGCCCGCGATGTTCGTGAGCACGTTCAGGCGCCCGCGGTGCGCCATGCCGATCGCGGCGCCCTCGAGACCCGCCTCGGCCGCGCCCTCGAGGATGCGGTCCAGCAGCGGGATGAGCGACTCGCCGCCCTCCAGCGAGAACCGCTTCTGGCCCACGTACTTGGTCTGCAGGAAGGTCTCGAACGCCTCGGCCTCGTTCAGCTTGCGCAGGATCCGCAGCTGGTCGTCGTGGTCGGGCTTGGTGTACTTCTGCTCGAGCTTCTGCTGGAACCACTCCCGCTGCTCGTAGTCGTGGATGTGCATGTACTCGATGCCGGTCGTGCGGCAGTACGAGTCGCGCAGGACGCCCAGGATGTCGCGCAGCTTCATGGTGCGCTTGCCGCCGAAGCCGCCCGTCACGAACTCGCGCTCGAGGTCCCAGAAGGTCAGGCCGTGCGACTCGATCTCGAGGTCGTGGTGCAGGCGCTGCACGTACTCGAGCGGATCGATGTCGGCCATCAGGTGGCCGCGCACGCGGTAGCTGTTGATGAGCTCCTGCACGCGGGCGGTCTTGTCGACGCGCTCGGCGAGGTCGACCGCGACGTCGGCGTTCCACTGGATCGGCGCATACGGGATGCGCAGGGCCGCGAAGACGCCCTCGTAGAAGCCGCGCTGGCCGATGAGCAGCTCGTGCACCTTCTTGAGGAACTCGCCCGAGCCGGCGCCCTGGATGACGCGGTGGTCGTACGTGCTCGTGAGCGTGATCGTCTTGCCGATCGCGAACTCGTTGAGCGTCTTCTGGCTCGCGCCCTGGAACTCCGCGGGGTAGTCGAGGGCGCCCGCGCCGATGATGCAGCCCTGACCCTTCATGAGGCGCGGGACCGAGTGGACCGTGCCGATGCCGCCGGGGTTCGTGAGCGAGACGGTGGTGCCCGCGAAGTCGCCGGCCGTGAGCTTGTTGCCGCGGGCGCGCTTGACGAGGTCCTCGTACGCCGAGAGGTACTCGGTGAACGAGAGCGTGTCGGCGTTCTTGATACTGGGAACCAGCAGCGCGCGCGTGCCGTCGGGCTTGGGCAGGTCGATCGCGATGCCGAGGTTCACGTGCGCCGGGGCGACGACCGACGGCTTGCCGTCGATCTCGGCGTAGAACACGTTCTGGCTCGGGAACTCCTTGAGCGCCTGGATCAGGGCCCAGCCGATCAGGTGCGTGAAGCTCACCTTGCCGCCGCGCGTGCGCGACATGTGGTTGTTGATGACGATGCGGTTGTCGATCATCAGCTTCGCCGGGATCGTGCGCACGCTCGTGGCCGTGGGGACCGTGAGCGACTCGTCCATGTTCTTGGCGAGGGTCTTGGGCATGCCGCGCAGGACGGAGACGACGTCCTCGTCGGCCTTCGACTCGGCAGGCTCGGCCGGAGCGGCGGGCTTCTGCGGCGCGTCGGCCGGGATCGGCGCGGGCTTGGCCGGCTTGGCCGTCGTGCGGGCCACGGGCTGCTGACCCGTGGGGGCCGGCGCGGCGACGGGCTCCTGCAGTGCCGCGGGCTCGGACTTCGGCTGCGCCTGCGGTGCGGCGGCCGGAGCCGCGGCGGCCGGGGCCGGCTGCCCGGAGCGGCCGCCGTGGTAGGCCTCGAGGACGGGCCACCACTCCTTGTCCACCGAATTCCTGTCGGCCTGGAACTGCTCGTAGAGCTCGTCCACGAGCCACTGATTGGCCCCGAACTCCCCCTCGTTCGCAGTCCCGGTGCCCGTTCCCTGGCTCGACACGGCCGATTCGCCTTCTTTCATCGGTGACTTCTCTGACCCGGAGACCGCTGGAGCGGTCTCCACCGCCTCTCGCGCGCACAGCGAAGTGCGCACGCGCGTACGCCTCAAAAGCCTAGCCCAGATCGCCCCTCGCCCTCCCCGTGCCGAGGGCACGCGGAGGTCCCTCTCAGGGCGGATGCGCGCCGCCGCGGCGCCTCGCTATGTTGAGCGGGCGTGCGGGCGCACCCAGGCGCCCGCGATACCCGAACGGAGCACCCGTGGATCCCTTCTCCCTGCTGTTCACGGTGGGGCCGATCGCCGTCGGCGTCATCGTCCTGGCGCTGATCGTGCTGCTGCTGTTCCGCGCCTGGTACCGGATCGCGAAGGCCGACGAGGCGCTCGTGATCGTCGGCAAGAGCCAGCGCGGCGCGGACGGCGAGACCTCCCGGGTCACGGTCGTCACGGGCGGCGGCGCGATCGTCAACCCCATCACGCAGCGCGCGGAGCTGATCTCGCTGCGCGCGCGCCAGATCAACGTCGAGCCGACCGCGCAGTCGTCCAACGGCGTCACGGTGGACGTGACGGGCGTGGCGCTGTTCAAGATCGGCTCCGATCCGGATCAGGTGCGTCGCGCGGCGGAGCGCTTCGCCTCCCAGGACAGCGCGATCGAGCAGTTCACGCGCGAGCAGCTCGAGGGCTCGCTGCGCGGGGTCGTGGCGATGCTCACGGTCGAGCAGCTGATGCGCGACCGGCAGCAGCTGTCGGACCAGATCGCCGACAACATCAAGGGCGACCTCGAGGCGCAGGGCCTGATCCTCGACTCGTTCCAGATCCAGGGCATCACCGACAAGAACGGCTACATCGAGGCGCTCGGCGCGAGCGAGATCGAGCGCGTGAAGCGCGACGCCCAGGTGGCGAGCATCTCCGCGCAGCGCGAGGTGCAGCGCAACACGATCGCGACCAACGAGCAGAACCTGGTCGAGTACACCGCGTTCCAGAAGAACGAGGCCAACGCGAAGGCCGAGATCGGCCGGGCCAACGCCCAGGCCGAGGCGGCCGAGAAGCTCGCACGCGAGCAGCTCGAGCAGGGCGTGCTCGAGCAGGCGGCGATGAACCAATCGGCCAAGCTCGACGCGGAGGTGCGCCGTGTGGCCGAGGCCGCGACGTACGAGCGCCAGCAGAGGGCCGACGCCGAGGCCTATGAGCAGCAGAAGCAGGCGGACGCCGAGGCGTACGCGCGCATCAAGGAGGCCGAGGCGCAGGCCAAGATCGCCGAGCAGAAGGCGCTCGAGCTCAAGACGCGTGCCGCGGCCGACGCCGAGACCGTGCGCCTGGCGGCCGAGGCCGAGGCGGGAGCGCAGCGCGCCGCCGCCGAGGCCGCCGCGTTCGCCGCGCAGCAGGAGGCGCAGGGCACGAAGTTCCGCGCGGACGCCGAGGCCGAGGCCGTCCGTCTCGCGGGTGAGGCGAAGGCATCCGCCATCAAGGCCGAGGCCGCAGCGATCGCCGAGCACGAGGAGGCGCTGATGGCGCAGCGCGCCATCGAGGCCGTGGTGCCGATGATGGCCGAGTTCGCCAAGGGCTATCAGCGGGTCGGATCCATCACGGTGCTGGGCGGCGAGGGCGGCGCGTCCGCGCACCTCGCGAGCGAGCAGGCCGTCGGGATGCGCGCGACGTTCGACGCGGTCAAGGCCGCCACGGGCGTCGACCTCGCGGCGATCATCGCGGGCCGCGCGGTGGGCGAGGGGATCGGCGAGGGTCTGCGCCCCGCGGCGCCGCCGACCCCGAAGCGGGCACCCGCGGCCACGCCCGTGGCCCCCTCCGTCGCGCCCGAGGACGCCGGCGCCTGACCGCGTCGCGGATCGCGCCCGCGCGGGGGCTCGCCGCCGATCCCGGTCAGGGGTCGCGGGCCTCGCCGGGCGCGACCAGCCCGGACTCGTAGGCCAGGACCACGAGCTGGGTCCGGTCGCGCAGCCCGTGCCGGACGAGCACGTCGCTGAGGTATCCCTTCACGGTCGACTCGGCCAGGTGCAGGCGCCCGGCGATCTCGCGGTTGCTCAGCCCGCGCGCGACGAGACGCACGACATCCGCCTGCCGCTCGGTCAGACCGAGCGCGGAACCGTCGCCGACCCCTGGTCTCGCGATGTGGCGCTCGATCAGCCGTCGGGTGATGGCGGGCGCGAGCAGCGCATCGCCGGCATGCACGGCCCGGATGCCGGCCCACAGCTGCTCGCGGGGCACGCTCTTGAGCAGGAAGCCGCTCGCTCCGGCGCGCAGCGAGGCGGCGACGATGTCGTCGCTCTCGAACGTCGTGAGCACCAGCACGCGGGTCGGCGCACCGGAGGCGACGATGCGGGCCGTGGCCTCGATGCCGTCCACGCCCGGCATCCGGACGTCCATCAGCACCACGTCGGGCGCGCGCGCCGCGCCGATCACCAGTTCGCACGCCTCGGCGCCGTCGGCGGCGGTGCCGATCACCTCGATGTCGGCCGCGGCCCCGAGGATCGCGGCCAGCCCGTCGCGGACCAGCGTCTCGTCTTCGGCCACGACCACTCGGATCGGATCACCGGGCCGATCGTTCATGTCGGGATCTCGGCGTCGAGTCGGAAGCCGTTCGCGTGGGGGCCCGCGGTCAGGGTGCCGCCGAGCATGGCCACCCGCTCGCCCAGACCGGCCAGGCCGCGGCCGGTCCCGCCATACGCCGAGGTGTGGCGGGAGCCGCTGCTGTCGAGCCGCACGTGCAGTCGCCGGGCGTCCGCGTCGATCCGGAGATCCACGGCTCCTCCCGCCGAGTGACGCAGCGCGTTGGTCAGCCCCTCCTGCACGATGCGGTACGCGCATCGATCGACGGCGGCGGGCAGGGAGCCGGCCACGGCGAGGTCGGCGTCCACGCGGAGCCCCGCCGCTCGTGCACCCGCCAGCAGCGCGTCGATCCGACCGAGGCCCGCCTCCGGCGGGTCGTCCTGCTCGCCGCCCAGCAGCGCGAGGAGGCGGTGCAGCTCTCCCAGCGCCTCACGGCTGACGTCGCCGATCGACTCCAGTGACCGTCGGGCCGCGGCCGGGTCGGACTCGAGGAGCGTCGACCCCGCTTCGGCCTGCACGGCGATCAGCGTCACGGCATGCGAGACGACGTCGTGCAGCTCGCGGGCGATCCGCTGCCGTTCCCGGTCGACGGCTTCGCGCGCCTCGGCCTCCAACCGGATCCGCTCGGCCTCGAGTCCGTCGATCTGGCGCTGGCGTCGGCCGACGCTCCGCCCGATGACCGCGGGCACGGCGAGGAAGAGCATCAGGGTCGGCAGCACGTTGACGGCCGAATCCGACGGGTCGAGCACGATCGCCACCGCGAGCGCCATCGCGAGCAGCACGCCGCCGGCCACGAGGTCGCGCGTCGGCGCGTACGCCGCCAGGGAGAAAGACGCCAGCGCGGTCGCGAGAAGGACGCCCACCTCGTCGGGGCTCTCCAGCAGCATGGATTCGGCGGCCAGGCCCGTCGCGACGACCGTCGCCGCCGCGAGCGGGTGCCGACGCCGCAGCGCGAGCCCTCCGCAGGTGAGCGCCGCCATCAGGGCACGCAGGCCCGCGTGCGGCGCCGTGGACACGATCAGCGTCTCGGCGACCGCCAGCGCGGCGAACACCCCGGCGAACCCGAGGTCACGCCACGTCGTGTGCCTGGCCAGCAGCCCTCGCATGTCCAGAACCGTAGTCCTCCGCGGCGGACCGCACCCCCGTCGCGGGGAGGGGCATCTCCCGCCCCGCGGAGGGGGTGGCGCCGCCGAGCGCCGGTGCCGGCCGGCGCCGCCCGTTCCTACCTTCGAGATCGACGCACTCACCAGATCCGGGAGGTCTCCATGTCCACATCCATCGCCGCGGCGCCCTCGACCGCGCCGTCTCGCATCGCGAGGCCCGGCGGCTCGTGGTGGCTGCTGCTCGCGGGCTTCGTGCTGGTCGCCGTCAGCGAGCTCGTCGCGCCTCACCAGTCCGTCGCCTCGGACGACCCCGCGCAGCGCGCCCAGTTCCTCGTCGAGCACCAGGGGCCGCTGCTCGCGAGCTATGTGATGGCGTTCCTCGCGGCGCCGATCATCGGTGCGATGTTCGTGCGGCTCGGGTGTCTTCCCGCGGGACGGGGACGGATCGTGGGCCGCATCGCGGCGGGCTTCGGCGCCCTCGGCGCGACCGGCCTCGCCGGCCTGCGCACCGCCGACATGATCTCGCTCGACCTCTACGTGCAGGATCCGAGCGTCGCACCGGTGGTCGAGACGGTCGGCGAGACGGGGGCGTCGGGCGCCGTCGTGTTCCTCGCCCTCCTGGTCGGGATGATGACGGGCCTGGTCCTCCTCGCGATCGCCGCGGTCCGGGCCGGCTGGGCGCCGTGGTGGATCATCGCGCTGGCGGTCGCCGCGGTCGTCTCCGACTTCCTGCCGTTCGACTACAAGACGACCCTGTTCGGCCTCCTCGCCGCGCTCGTGTGCGGACTGGTGCTCGCCGGTGCTCGGCGTGCGAGCCGCACCTCTTGACGCCACCCCGCATCCGGGCGCCCGACCTCGTCGCGCCGGCGCCGGGCCCTCGCGCCCGGCCCCGGCGCGTCCTACTGTGACGCCATGGCGATCGCTCCCGAGCTCGCGGACTGGCTGCTCGACTCCGATCCGACCCTGCGCTGGCAGGTCGAGCGGGACCTCCTGCACCTGCCGGAGGACACGTGGCGGGCGACGCGGGCGCGCGTGCCGGCCGAGGGGTTCGGCCGGCGGCTGCTCGAGCGGCAGGACCCCGAGGGGACGTGGGCGCGCGGCGCGCACTTCCCGGGGAAGGGCTGGCGCGCCGCCGGCGTCGCGATCGGCGAGACGGGCGAGGACGCCCAGCCGTGGGTCTCCACGGACTGGAGCCTCAGAGCGCTGCAGGACTGGGGCGTGGACGCCGCGGCGCTCGGCGACACCGCCGAGCGCATCGCGGCGAACTGCCGCTGGGAGTACGACGGCCTGCCGTACTGGGGCGGCGAGACCGACGTCTGCATCAACGCCATGACGCTGGCCTCCGGCGCATGGCTCGGGGCCGACGTCGCCGCCCTCGCCGCGTGGTTCCCGGAGCACCAGCTGTCCGACGGCGGCTGGAACTGCGAGTGGGTGGAGGGCTCGAGGCGGTCCTCGTTCCACTCGACCCTGAACGCGTTGCGCGGCCTGCTGGACTACGAGCGGATCACCGGCGACGCCTCGGTGCGCGCGGCCCGGCGCCGCGGCGAGGAGTACCTGCTGGCGCGGCGGCTGCTGTACCGCCTGTCGAGCGGCGAGCAGGTGGCGCGCTGGGCGACGCGGTTCTCGCATCCGTTCCGCTGGCGCTACAGCGCGCTGAGCGCGGCGGATCATTTCCGGGCCGCCGGTCGGCACGACGGCACGGATCCGGATCCGCGCCTCGCGGACGCGATGGACGCGATCCGCGCCGCGCGCGAGCCGGACGGGCGCTGGCGGCAGGGCGGCCGCGAGCCCGGGCTGGTGTGGTTCGAGACGGATGTCCCGCCCGACGAGCCGTCGAAGTGGCTCACCCTCGTCGGCACCCGGGTGCTGGAGTGGTGGGACGGCACGGGCGCGGAGCGGACGTGACGTCCCCCGGCCGCCGCATAGCCGCCGGCTCTAGACTCGAACCCTATGGACGACCCTCCCAGTAGTAGATCGCCCCATCGACCGGCCTTCGCCCCGGCTTGCGACGTGAGCGGAGGTGGATCCGCATGGACCTGATCCTGCTCGGCGTGGGGCTGCTGCTGACGGTCGGCACCGGCCTGTTCGTCGCGAGCGAGTTCGCGCTCGTGAACCTCGATCGCGCGGATCTCGAGGCCCGCCGCGAGCGCGGAGAGTCGCGTCTCGGGATGACCATCGCCGCGCTGCGGCAGACGTCCACGCACCTCTCCAGCGCGCAGCTCGGCATCACGCTGACCACGCTGCTGACCGGCTACACGCTCGAGCCCGCGTTCTCGCGCCTGCTCGAGCCGGTCCTCACGTCGTGGGGGCTCGCGGAGGCCGCGGTGGCGCCGATCGCGACGGTCGTCGCGGTGGCGATCGCGACGATCCTGTCGATGATCCTGGGCGAGCTCGTGCCGAAGAACCTGGCGCTCGCGCTGCCGGTGGCCACAGGCAGGTTCGTCGCCCCGTTCCAGATCGCGTTCACGACCGTGTTCCGTCCGGCCGTGGCGCTGCTCAACGGCAGCGCCAACGCGGTGCTGCGGGGGTTCGGCATCGAGCCGAAGGAGGAGCTCTCGGGCGCCCGCACAGCCGAGGAGCTGTCGTCGCTCGTGCGGCGCTCCGCTCTCGCCGGCGTGCTGGAGGAGGACACCGCGACGCTGCTCGACCGCAGCCTCACGTTCTCGCGCCTGAGCGCCGGCGACGTCATGACCCCGCGCCCGCGCATGCACGCGGTGGCGGCCGACGACTCGGCCGACGATGTGATCGAGCTCGCGCGCCAGACCGGGCACAGCCGCTTCCCGGTGTTCGACGAGTCGATGGACGACATCGTGGGCATCGTGCACCTGAAGGCCGCTGTGGCCGTGCCGCGCGGCCGACGCGCCGACGTGCCCGCCGCCGCGCTCGCCACCGAGCCGCTGCGGGTCCCCGAGACCGTGCACCTCGACCAGCTGATCTCCGAGCTGCGCTCGCGCGGTTACCAGATGGCCGTCGTGGTGGACGAGTACGGCGGCACGGCCGGCGTCGTCACGCTCGAGGACCTGGTCGAGGAGATCGTGGGCGAGGTGGCCGACGAGCACGACCGCCGCCTCGCGGGCGTCGTCCGGCACCGCGACTCGATCACGTTCCCGGGCCAGCTGCGTCCCGACGAGCTGCGCGACCGCGCCGAGGTCGAGGTGCCCGAGGACGACGCGTACGACACGATCGGCGGCTACATCATGAGCGTGCTCGAGCGCATCCCCGCCGTCGGCGACGCCGTGCGGCTGGAGGACGGGACGCTGAGCGTGGAGCGGATGGACGGCCGCCGCGTCGACCGCGTGCGGTTCACGCCCGACGCGCCGCCCGATCCGGATCCGATCGTCGAGCGGCGCTCGGACGAGCCGCGATCCGGATCGCGCCCCGGCTCGAACACGGGGGGCGGGCGATGAACGACTGGGCCGGGATCGCATGGCTCGTGGTGCTGCTGCTCGCGAACGCCTTCTTCGTCGGCGCGGAGTTCGCCGTCATCTCCGCGCGCCGCTCGCAGATCGAGCCGCTCGCCGAGCGCGGATCGCGCGCGGCGCGGACCGCGCTGTATGCGATGGAGCGCGCGACGCTCATGCTCGCGACGTCGCAGCTCGGCATCACGATCTGCTCGCTGCTGATCCTGAACGTCTCCGAGCCCGCGATCCACCACCTGTTCGCGGTGCCGCTGGAGCTCACGGGGATGTCCGAGGCGTTCGTCGACACGGCCGCGTTCGTGATCGCGCTCGTGCTCGTGTCGTACCTGCATGTGGTGTTCGGCGAGATGGTCGCGAAGAACATCGCGTTCTCGCTGCCGGATCGCGCCGTCCTGCTGCTGGCGACACCTCTGGTGTGGATCTCGAAGGTGTTCCACCCCGTGATCTGGGTGCTGAACTGGCTCGCGAACGCGGTGCTGCGCCTGTTCGGGGTAGAGCCCAAGAACGAGGCGGCGTCGACGTTCACGCTCGACGAGGTCGCCACGATCGTCACGCAGTCGCGCCGCGAGGGCGTGCTCGACGACGTGTCGGGCGCGGTCGCGGCCGCCGTCGAGTTCACGGACAAGAAGGCGAAGGACGTCGCCGTGCCGCTGAGCGAGATCGTCTCGCTGCCCGAGACGACCACGCCCGCCAGGATCGAGCGCGCGGTGGCCAAGCACGGCTACTCGCGCTACGTGATCGTGGACGGCGGCGGCGATCCGGTCGGGTACGTGCACCTCAAGGACATCCTGCGCGTCGCCGACGAGGCGGACGTGCCGGCGGCGCTCGTCCGCCCGATCCCGGCGAAGCGGATCCACCACATGGTGCCGGTGCAGGAGGACACGGATCTCGAGGACGCCCTGGCCGTCATGCGGCGCGCGGGGCGCCACCTCGCGCGCGTGCGGGACGCCGACGGCCGCACGACCGCCGTGCTGTTCCTGGAGGACATCCTCGAGGAGCTGATCGGCGAGATCCACGACGCCACCCGTCGCGGGCGAGCCCCCGGACGGTGAGCGAGGGGTCGGCCCGCGAGGGCCGGCCCGACGACCGCCGGCTCAGCGGCCGAGCGGGCGGTGGGCGCGCAGGTACTGCGGCGGCCAGAGGGCGTCCGGGTCCTCGCCGAGCTCGGTCGCGGCGCGCAGGCCGAAGTGCGGATCGCGCAGCCACTCGCGCGCCGCGAACACCGCGTCGGCGGACCCCTCCCGCAGGATGGCCTCCGCCTGCGCGCCGGTCGTGATGATGCCGACGGCCGCCGCCGGCACGCCGGCCTCGCGGATGCGCGCGGCGAACGGCACCTGGTAGCCCGGGCCCACCGTGAGCTGCTGGTGGGCCACGAGGCCCGCCGAGGACACGTCGATCAGATCGGCGCCGGCGTCGACCGCCCAGCGCGAGACGCGGGCCACGTCGTCCGGCTCGAGCCCGCCGGGGGCGGCGTCGGAGGCCGAGAAGCGCACGAGCACCGGCACGCCCTCGCCCGCCTCGGCGCGCACGGCGCGCACCACGTCCAGCACGAGGCGCGCGCGGTTCTCGATCGATCCGCCCCACGCATCCGCGCGCTCGTTGCTGAGCGGCGACAGGAACTGGTGCAGCAGGTAGCCGTGCGCGGCGTGGACCTCGAGCGCGTCGAAGCCGGCGTCGAGCGCGCGGCGGGCCGCGGCGCGGAACGCGTCGACCACGGCCGCGATGCCGTCGGCGTCGAGCGCGACGGGCGCGGCGAAGCCGTCGTACGCGATCGGCGACGGCGCGACGGTCGTCCATCCGCCCTCCGCCTCGGCGACGCTCCCGCGCCGACCCGAGAACGGCGACCACGTGGAGGCCTTGCGGCCGGCGTGCGCGAGCTGGATGCCGGCGAGCGCGCCCCGCGCGTGGATCGCGTCGACGATCCGCCGCCATGCGTCGCGGTGGGCGTCGTCCCAGATGCCGGTGTCCTGCGGCGAGATCCGGCCCTCCGGCACGACCGCGGTCGCCTCGGCGACCACGAGGCCCGCGCCGCCCGACGCGAACTGCGCGAGGTGCACGTGGTGCCAGTCGTTCGGCATGCCGTCCTCCGCGCTGTACTGGCACATCGGCGCGACCCACAGGCGGTTGCGGGTCGTGACGTCGCGCAGGGTCAGCGGGGTGAACAGCAGGCTCATGGGGCTCCGATCGCGTTCGCGGCAGGGGAATAGGGTGACGGCATGACAGCACGGGAGTGGTCCGCGGCCGATGCCGCCTCCGTTCTCCGGACGCCAACGGCCGCCTCGCACAAGTATTCCCGCGGAGTCGTGGCGCTGCGGACCGGGTCGACCGCGTATCCGGGCGCGGCGGTGCTCGGCGTCGAGGGCGCCGCGCGCGCCGGAGCCGGCATGGTGCGCTGGATCGGCGACCCGGACGTCGGGCGGCTCGTGCTGCAGCGCCGGCCCGAGACGGTCACGGGGGAGGGGCGCACCGACGCGTGGGTGCTCGGCTCGGGCGTCGACGCCCGCACGCGCCCCGACGACGTGCGCGCGGCGATGCTCGACGCCCTCCGTTCGGGCGCGCCCGTCGTGGTGGACGCGGGGGCGCTGGACCTCGCGGCCGAGGCCCGCGGCCCCGTCGTCGTGACGCCGCACGACGGCGAGCTGAAGGAGGTGCGGATCCCGCTCGGCCTGGGCGTCGACGACGTGGAGGGCGACGATCCGCTGGCCGACCGGCTGCGACGCGGCTTCGACGAGCGGCTGCTGGTCGTGCGGGAGACCGCGGTCGCGCTCGGCGGCGTGGTGCTGCTGAAGGGCGCCGCCACGATCGTCGCGGCGCCCACCGGCTGGTTCACGGTGGTGCGCGCAGGCACGCCCTGGCTCGCCACCGCCGGCACGGGAGACGTGCTCGCGGGCGCGATCGGCGCCGTGGCGGCTGCCGTCGCGGGCGCGGGTCCCGTCGACGCGGAGGCGCTCGGAAGGGCGGCGGCGACCGGAGCCTGGCTGCACGGCCATGCGGGCCGGCTGGCGGCGGGGGCCACGGAGGGCCGCCCGGGCCACCCCATCACGGCGCTCGACGTCGCCGCGCACCTGCCGGCCGCCTACGCGGCCGCATTCGGCGCGCGTCCCTAGGATGAGGATCGTGCGTCGGCGACTGATCCTGTGGCTCGCCTTCGCGCTCGTCCACGGCCTGGTCGGATGGCTCGGCTGGCGGATGCCGAATCAGCCCATGGGCGACGTGTACCTCGTGTACGAGCCCTGGTCGACCGCGGCACTGCACGGCGCGGGCATCGTGGGCGTCACCGAGTCGTGGGTCTACCCGCATCTCGCGCTCGTCCCCATGCTGCTGGCGCACGCGTTCGCGTGGCTCGGCGGCTACACGGTGGCGTGGGCCGTGCTCGTGACGCCGTGCGATGCGGCCGGGTTCTGGCTGCTGATCGGCGACGCGCGCTCGCGCTCCCGACGCGCGGCCGCGTGGTTCTGGCTCGCATTCATCCTGCTGCTCGGCCCGGTCGGGATGTACCGCATCGACGCCATCACGGTGCCGCTGGCGATCACGGGACTGCTGTGGGTCGTGCGCCGCCCGTTGGTCGCGTCGGCGCTGCTCGCCGCGGGGGCCTGGATCAAGGTGTGGCCCGCCGCGCTGCTCGCGGCGGCGCTCGTCGCGGTGCGCCGCCGGGCCGAGGTCGTCACGGGCGCCCTCGTGACGTCCGCGGTGATCGTGGCCGTCGTGATCCTGATGGGCGGCGTCGCGCACCTGCTCGGCTTCGTGACCGCGCAGACGGGGCGCGGCCTGCAGCTCGAGGCGCCCGTCAGCACCCTGTACCTGTGGGGCGCCGCGCTGCGTGTGGACGGATGGTGGCTGTTCTACGACCGGGACATCCTGACCTTCCAGGTGACGGGCCCGAACGTCGATGTCGTGATCGCGGCGATGACCCCCGTGCTCGCGCTCGCCGCGGCCGCGGTCGTGCTGCTCGGCGCGCTCAAGGCCCGCCGCGGCGCGTCGGTCGTGCGGCTGCTGCCGCCCCTCGCGCTCGCGCTCGTGGTCGTGCTGATCGCGCTCAACAAGGTCGGATCGCCCCAGTTCCACGACTGGCTGATCGCGCCGCTCGTGCTCTGGATCGTGCTCGACCGGCGCCGCGCCCGCCCGCTCGCGGCGCTCGCGCTGCTGTCGGCCGTGCTGACGCAGACCGTGTACCCCCTGATGTACGGGCTGCTGCTCGTGCCGGACGTGTCCGCCGTCGCGGTGCTGACGGCGCGGAACCTCGTGCTCGTGGCGCTCATGGTGTGGGCGGTCGTCCGGCTCGCCCGCGTGCCCGTCCCCGCTCGCGTGAGGCGCCCGCTCGCCGAAGCCCCCGCCCCCGTCTGAAAGGACCCCTCATGCTCGTCGCCTTCTCCGTCGCCCCGTCCGGATCCAACGCCGCGAATCCCGAGGGATCCGTGCACGACGCGGTCGCCGCGGCCGTGAAGGTCGTGCGGGAGTCGGGCCTGGCCCACCGCACCACGTCGATGTTCACCGAGATCGAGGGCGAGACCTGGGACGAGGTCATGGACGTCGTCAAGCGCGCCACCGAGGCCGTCATGCCGTTCGGATCCCGCGTCTCGCTCGTGCTGAAGGCCGACATCCGCCCCGGATACTCGGGCGAGCTCGACGGCAAGATCGCGCGTCTCGAGGCGGCGATCGACCAGCAGCGGGACGCGTAGCCCGCCGGTGGAGCCGCCGTCAGCCGGCCGCCGGTAGGCTGGAGCGCATGATCTCCTCGACCTCGTCGAGGGGTGCGGCGATGTGGGCGCTCCTCTCACTCGCCATCGGCTCGTTCGGCATCGGCATGACCGAGTTCGTCTCCATGGGCCTGCTGCCCGGCATCGCGCGGGACCTGCTCGCGGACTCCTGGGCGACCAGCCAGGAGGGCGCGATCGCCCAGGCCGGCCTGCTCATCAGCGTGTACGCGCTGGGCGTCGTGATCGGAGCGCCGCTGATCGCCGGCTATGCCGCGCGGTTCGCACAGCACCGCGTGCTGATCGTGCTCGCGTCGCTGCTGCTGCTCGGCAACCTCCTGACCGTGATCGCGCCGACGTTCGAGACCGTGGCGATCGCGCGCCTCATCGCGGGGCTGCCGCACGGCGCCTACTTCGGCATCGCGGCGATCGTCGCCGGCGACCTGCTGGGCCCCGGCAAGCGGGCGCGCGGCATCTCGATCGTGATGAGCGGCCTCACGGTGGCCAACGTGGTCGGCGTGCCGCTCGGCACGTGGCTCGGCCAGGTCGCCGGATGGCGCATCTCCTACGCGGTCGTCGTCGGCATCTTCGGCCTTGCCGCGCTGATGATCGCGCTGATCGTGCCGACCATGCCGGGCCGCGGATCCGGATCCCTGCGGCACGAGCTCGGCGTGTTCCGGATCGGGCAGGTGTGGCTCGCGCTCGGCGTCGGCGCGATCGGCTTCGGCTCGTTCTTCGCGATCTACAGCTACATCTCGCCGCTCATGACCGAGGTCGCGGGCGCGCCCGAGGCGGCCGTGCCCTTCGCACTGGTCGCCACGGGCCTCGGCATGACCGTGGGCAACCTGGTCGGCGGCGTCGTCGCCGACCGCAACCTCGGGCGGGCCCTGATCGCGGCGTTCGTGCTGCTCGCCGCGGGCTCGGCGGTCGTCGGGCTCGCCTCGCACGATCCCGTGACGCTCGTCATCGCGATGTTCCTGTTCGGCGCGATCAGCGCGCTGGCCGGCCCCGCCATCCAGACGCGCCTGATGGACGTGTCGCAGGATCGCCCGACGATCGCGTCCGCGCTGAACCACTCCGGCATGAACGTCGGCAACAGCCTCGGCGCCGCCCTCGGCGGCGGCGTCATCGCGCTCGGCTGGGGCTACGTGGCCCCCGCGTGGCTCGGCGTCGTGCTGGCCGTCCTCGGCGTGGGCATCGTCGTCCTGAGCCTCTCGCTCGAGCGGCGGAAGGTGCTCGTCGACGCGTGAGTCGTGCCGCCGAGGGCGGATCTCGGATGCGTTTCGCTGTTCTGTCTGCGGAATCCGCGGTGATCCGATGCTCTGGCGACGGAATCCGTTGTGAGGTCTTGCGCGGGTCGCCTAGACTGCCCGCATGACCGTCACCACCGATCCCATCGCCGCCGGCATCGTCGCGGGAGGCCCTGCCCTGCCGCAGGAGCGTCGGCTCGTCACCGAGATCCCCGGCCCCCGCTCCCAGGAGCTGCTGGCCCGCAAGGCCGAGGCCGTCGCCGTGGGCGTCGGGCACACGGCGCCCATCTCCGCCGTCGCCGCGGGCGGCGGCGTGGTCGTCGACGCGGACGGCAACTCGCTGATCGACCTGGGCTCCGGCATCGCCGTCACCACGGTCGGCAACGCGCACCCCAAGGTCGTCGCGGCCGTGCAGGAGCAGGTCGCCGCCTTCACCCACACGTGCTTCATGGTCTCGCCGTACGAGTCGTACGTCGCCGTGGCCGAGGCGCTGAACCGCCTGACGCCCGGCGACCACGCCAAGAAGAGCGCGCTGTTCAACACGGGCGCCGAGGCCGTCGAGAACGCGGTCAAGATCGCCCGCAAGCACACCGGCCGGCAGGCGGTGGTCGCGTTCGACCACGGCTACCACGGCCGCACCAACCTCACGATGGGTCTGACCGCGAAGGCGATGCCCTACAAGACCGGCTTCGGCCCGTTCGCGCCCGAGATCTACCGCGCCCCGCTGTCGTACCCGTTCCGCGACGGCCTGAGCGGCCCGGAGGCCGCCAAGCGCGCGATCGGCCTGATCGAGAAGCAGATCGGCGGCGATCAGGTCGCGGCCGTCATCATCGAGCCGATCCAGGGCGAGGGCGGCTTCATCGTCCCGGCCGACGGCTTCCTGCCCGCCCTGGTCGACTGGTGCCGCGCCCACGGCGTCGTCTTCATCGCCGACGAGGTGCAGACGGGCTTCGCCCGCACCGGATCGATGTTCGCCAGCGAGCGCTTCGGCATCGTCCCCGATCTCATCACCACGGCGAAGGGCATCGCGGCGGGCCTGCCGCTCGCCGCCGTCACCGGCCGCGCCGAGATCATGGACGCCGCTCACGCCGGCGGCCTGGGCGGCACCTACGGCGGCAACCCGATCGCGTGCGCCGCGGCGCTCGCCGCGATCGACGCGTACGAGACCGAGAACCTCGTCGAGCGCGCGAATGAGATCGGCACGATCATCCGCGAGCGCTTCACGGCGGTGCAGGCCTCCGACCCGCGCCTCGGCGACGTCCGGGGCCACGGCGCCATGATGGCGCTGGAGTTCGTCGACCCCGCCACGGGCGAGCCGGACGCCGCCCTGACCGCCGCCATCGCGAAGGCCTCGATCGCGCAGGGCGTGATCGTGCTGACCTGCGGCACGTACGGCAACGTGATCCGGTTCCTGCCGCCGCTGGCGATCGGCGACGAGCTGCTGCTCGAGGCGCTGGACGTCGTGACCGCGGCCCTCGCGGCCGCCTGAGGGAGAGCACCATGACCGAGATCACCCGGGACGTCGTCGTGGTCGGGGCCGGCCCCGCCGGGCTCACCGCGGCGAACCGGCTGAAGGAGGCCGGTCTCAGCGTGGCCGTGCTCGAGGCCCGCGACCGCGTGGGCGGCCGCACCTGGACCGACGACATCGAGGGCGCCACCCTCGAGATCGGCGGCCAGTGGGTCTCGCCCGACCAGGAGGCGCTGCTCGAGACGCTCGAGGAGCTGGGACTGGAGACCTTCGAGCGCTACCGCGAGGGCGACAGCGTCTACATCTCGAAAGCCGGCGAGCACACGCGCTTCACCGGCGACATCTTCCCGGTTGCGCCCGAGACGGCCGCCGAGCTCGAGCGCCTGATCGAGAAGATCGACGTCATGGTCGCCGAGCTCGACCCCGACCGGCCGTGGGAGCACCCGCGCGCCGCCGAGCTCGACCGCATCTCGTTCGAGGCGTGGCTGGCCGCCGAGACGTCGGACCAGGAGGCGCGCGACAACATCGCGCTGTTCATCGGACCCGCGATGCTCACCAAGCCCGTGCACGCCTTCTCGATGCTGCAGGCCATGCTGATGGCCGCGAGCGCGGGCAGCTTCTCGAACCTGGTCGACGCCGACTTCATCCTCGACAAGCGGATCGTCGGCGGCATGCAGGAGGTCTCGAAGCGTCTCGCGGCGCGCCTCGGCGGCGACGTGTTCCTCGCCCAGCCCGTGCGCCGCATCGAGCAGGACGCGGACGGCGTCGTCGTGCACGCCGACGGGATGCACGTGCGCGCGAAGCGCGTCATCCTGGCGCACGCGCCCGTCCTGTACAGCCGGATCACGTTCGATCCGCCGCTGCCGCGCCGCCAGCACCAGCTGCACCAGCACCTCTCGATGGGTCTCGTCATCAAGGTGCACGCCGTGTACGACCGCCCGTTCTGGCGCGAGGCTGGGCTGTCGGGCACGGTGTTCAGCCCGTACCAGCTGGTGCACGAGGCGTACGACAACACCAACCACGAGGACGCGCGCGGCACGCTCGTCGGCTTCGTGTCCGACGTGCACGCGGACGGCGAGTTCGAGCTGTCGCCCGAGGAGCGCCGGGAGCGCATCCTCGACTCGCTCGCGGCGTACTACGGCCCCGAAGCGCGGAACCCCGTCGTGTACTACGAGAGCGACTGGGGCGCGGAGGAGTGGACGCGCGGCGCGTACGCCGCGAGCTTCGACCTCGGCGGCCTGCACCGGTACGGCGCGGATCTGCGCACGCCGGTCGGGCCGATCAGCTTCGCCTGCAGCGACATCGCGGGCGCCGGCTTCCAGCACGTCGACGGCGCGATCCGCATGGGTCGCCTCGCCGCCCAGAACCTGATCACCGACCTCGGAGCCTGATATCCCCACCCCGGGCCCCATCTACCCGACCCCAGAGGACACCGCATGACCGAAACAACCCGCCAGGCCGACGGCGCCGGCGAACCCACCGTCCAGGCAGGCAAGCCCGGCCTGATCACGCAGGTGATCTCGAGCAAGGGCCTCGCCGTCGGCGCGGTCGGGCTGTTCGGCGCCACCGTGATCGGCGTCTCGACCGTCGCCCCCGCGTACACCTTCACGATCTCCCTCGGCCCCGCGGCCGCGGAGGTCGGCACGCAGGCGCCCGCCGTCATCCTGCTCGGCTTCATCCCGATGCTGCTGGTGGCGCTCGGCTACCGCGAACTGAACAAGGTCATGCCCGACTCGGGCACGACCTTCACGTGGGCCACGCGCGCGTTCGGCCCGTGGATCGGCTGGATGGCCTCGTGGGGCCTCGTGATCGCGACGGTGCTGGTGCTGTCCAACCTCGCCGCGGTCGCGGTCGACTTCCTGTTCCTGCTGATCTCGCAGCTGACCGGCGATCCGGCCATCGCCGACCTGACCTTCAACCCCTTCATCAACGTCGCGGTGTGCCTGCTGTTCATGGTCGGGGCGGCGTACCTGTCGTTCCGCGACATGAAGGAGTCGAAGGTCTTCCAGGTCGTGCTCGTCGCGTTCCAGGTCGCGATCCTCGTGCTGTTCGCGGCGCTCGCGATCGGCAAGGCCGTCGAGGGCGGCGTGAACTCGATCCCGTTCGACGCGAACTGGTTCAACCCCTTCACGGTCGGCAGCCTGTCGGCGGTCGTCGCGGGCCTGTCGGTCTCGATCTTCATCTTCTGGGGCTGGGACGTGACCCTCACGATGAACGAGGAGACGATCGATCCGGAGCGCACGCCCGGGCGCGCGGCCACGCTGACCGTCGTCGTCGTGGGAGGCCTGTACCTGCTGCTCGCCGTCGCGCTCATCATGTTCGCGGGCGTCGGGGAGGGCGAAGGCGGCCTGCTGAACGAGGACGTCGTCGAGAACGTGTTCTTCGGACTGGCCGACTCGATCATGGGCCCCTGGGCGTTCCTGATCTCCCTGGCCGTGCTGGTGAGCTCCGCCGCGTCCCTGCAGTCGACCATCATCGGCCCCGCCCGCACGCTGCTCGCGATGGGCCACTACAAGGCGCTGCCGGCCAGGTTCGACGCGGTCCACCCGAAGCACAGGACGCCGGTGTTCGCGATCGTCGTGTCGGTCGCGGTCGCCGGCGGCTTCTACGCGGTGATGCGCTTCGTCAGCGAGAACGTGCTGTGGGACACCATTCTCACGCTCGGCATGATGATCTGCTTCTACTACGGCCTGACGGCGTTCGCGTGCGTGTGGTTCTTCCGCAGGCAGTGGTTCGACTCCGTGTCGGCCTTCCTCACGCGCCTCCTCGCCCCGCTCGTGGGCGGCGCCATCCTGCTCGCGCTGTTCGTCATGACGCTGTCCGACTCGCTGGACCCCACGTACGGCTCGGGCGAGAACATCGCCGGCGTCGGCATCGTGGGCATCCTGGGCATCGCCATCCTCGTGCTCGGTGTGGTCATCATGGTGATCATGGCCGTGCGGCAGCCCGACTTCTTCCGCGGCCGGATCCTGCCGGTCGCCGCCCCCGAGAGCGCAAAGGAGACCATCCGATGACCTACGCAGTCGTGAACCCCGCCACCGGCGAGACGGTGGCCGAGTACCCCGGCGCGAGCGACGCCGAGATCCAGGACGCGATCGCCGCGGCGCACGCGGGCTTCCTCGCGTGGCGCGAGACGCCGGTCGCGGAGCGCGCCGCCGTCGTGCGCCGCATCGCCGAGCTGCACCGCGAGCGTCGAGAGGAGCTCGCCGCGGCCATGACCCGCGAGATGGGCAAGCCCCTGGAGGCGTCGCGCGGCGAGGTCGACTTCGCCGCGGACATCGTGGAGTTCTACGCGGGCAACGCCGAGAAGATCACGGCGGATCAGCCGATCGACATCCTCGGCGAGGGATCCGCGGTCATCCGGCGCTCGCCGCTCGGCGTGCTGCTCGGGATCATGCCGTGGAACTTCCCCGCGTATCAGGTCGCGCGGTTCGCGGCGCCGAATCTCGTGATCGGCAACACGATCATCCTGAAGCACGCGCCGCAGTGCCCCGAGTCGGCGGCGATCCTCGCGGGCATCTACGCCGACGCCGGGCTTCCCGACGGCGCCTACGTCAACGTGTACGCGACCAACGAGCAGGCCGCGACGATCATCGCCGACCCGCGCGTGCAGGGCGTGTCGGTGACGGGATCGGAGCGCGCCGGATCCGCGGTCGCGTCGCTGGCCGGGCAGCACCTGAAGAAGGTGGCGCTCGAGCTGGGCGGATCGGATCCGTTCGTGCTGCTCTCGACCGACGATCTCGACACCGTCGTGCAGAACGCGGTCGACGCGCGCCTGGACAACACGGGTCAGTCATGCAACGCGGCCAAGCGCTTCATCGTGGTCGACGAGCTGTACGACGCGTTCCTCGAGAAGTTCGTCGAGAAGATGGCCGCCGCGAAGGTCGGAGACCCGACGGACGAGGACACCGTGCTCGGTCCGCTGTCCTCGCTCGCCGCGGCGGAGCGCCTGCAGGAGCAGGTCGATTCGGCCGTGACGCAGGGCGCTCAGGTCGCGGTCGGCGGCGCGCGCGACGGCGCGTTCTTCCCCGCGACGGTGCTGACGGGCGTCACTCCGGAGATGGACGTGTACCGCGAGGAGCTGTTCGGCCCGGTCGGGGTCGTCTACCGCGCGGCCGACGAGGCCGACGCCGTGCGCATCGCGAACGACACCCCGTTCGGCCTCGGCTCGTACGTGTTCACGACGGATCCGGTGCAGGCCGGCCGCGTCGCGGACGCGATCGAGGCCGGCATGGTCTACGTCAACTGCGTGCTGGCGGACAGCCCCGAGCTGCCCTTCGGCGGCGTGAAGCGCAGCGGCACCTCGCGCGAGCTCGGCCTGCTGGCAGCGGACGAGTTCGTCAACAAGAAGCTCATCCGCGTGGCCTGAGCCCTCGGCAGTTGACCCGATCGGCCCGAATTCCGGCAGGAATTCGGGCCGATCGGGCCAACGCCGGGGTCGACGCGGCGTCAGGCGAGCGGCGGGGTGAGCGGGGGAGGCGTGCGGCGGGAGCCGGTGGCCTCGAACGCGGAGGCGAGCGCGAGGAGGGCGGCGTCGTCGTACGCGCGGCCCGCGAAGGTCAGGCCCACGGGCATCCCGGTGTCGGGCATCGTGCCCATCGGCACCGTGACGGTCGGGACGCCGAGGTGGCGGATCGCGAGATTGCCGTTCGCGACCCACACCCCGTTGCGCCAGCCGAGGTCGGCGGACGCGGGGCTGACGTCCATGTCGGCCGGCGCGACGTCGGCCATCGCCGGGAACGCCACGGCGTCGAGGCCGAGGCCGTCCATCCACTCCTCGAGGTCGATCCGGCGGGTCTCCTCGAGGCCCGCGAGCCCCGGGGTGAGGTCGGCGAAGTCCGCGAGCGTCGTGCCGGGATGCTCGCGCACCCACGCGGGGTAGGTCGCGATGTCATCGTCGAATCCCGTGTACCGGTCGGGCAGCGCACCCTCCGGCGCGGGGAAGATCGCGGATCCGTCCACGTCGGCGAGCGACGACAGCGCCGGATCGCCGTTGGCGGCGAGGAAGTCGTCCCACGCCCACGCCGACAGGTCGAGGATCTCGCGGTCCAGGTACTCCGGAGACACGAGGCCGCGGGTGCGGATCGTCGGCGCGCCGGGCCGGTCGCCCTCGTAGTTCGTCACGACCGGGAAGTCGACCTCGACGACCTCCGCGCCGGCGGCCTCGAGCGCCGCGCGGGCATCCGCCCACAGCTCCAGGACCGACGGGCGGGTGTCGATCGGCTGCCCCGTGGATCCGCCGATCCCGCCGTCCGGGTTCGTGCCGGCATCCGGGTCCGTCCCGATGTACATGCGGGGCACGCCGATCCTGCGGCCGGCCACCGAGCCGCCCGCGAGCGCCGTGTAGCACGCGGGACGCTCGTGGCGGGGAAGCGGCACCCACGGCTGCCCGCGCCAGAAGTCGCCGCGGGTGTCGGGGTCGTCCGCGACGATCACATCGAGCAGCGCGAGCAGGTCGGCCATCGTGCGGGTGTGCGGCACGACGACGTCCATGGTCGGGACGAGCGGCCAGTTGCCGCGCACCGAGATGACGCCGCGCGAGGGCGTGTAGGCGCACAGCGCGTTGCACGACGCGGGCGCGCGGCCGCTCGACCAGGTCTCCTCGCCGAGGCCGAACGCCGCGAAGCTCGCGGCCGTGGCGGTGCCGGAGCCGTTCGAGGATCCGGATCCGAACGCGCTCGTGAGGTAGGCGCGGCTGTAGGGCGACTCGGCGCGGCCGTAGAGCCCGCGCTGCATGCCGCCGTTGGCCATGGGCGGCATGTTCGTCAGGCCCAGGCAGATCGCCCCGCCCGCGCGCAGCCGCTCGATCGCGAACGCGTCGCGCCGGGCCACCAGCCCGGCGAACGCGGGGCTGCCCGCGGCGGCGGTGAGGCCGCGCACGAGGTAGCTGTCCTTCGCGGTGTAGGGGATGCCGTCGAGCGGACCGAGCGCGGTGCCGGATGCGCGGCGCGCGTCCGACGCGCGCGCCTCCGCGAGGGCGTCGGGATTGCGCACCACGACGGCGTTCAGCTCGCCGTCGTACGCGTCGATGCGCGCGACGTACGCCTCGACGAGCTCGACGGCCGTCGTCCGGCCGTCCTCGAGCGCGGCGCGCAACTCGGCGATCGACGCCTCGTGCACCTCGATCATCGGGCACCCCTGACGGCCGGCTGCTGCTGCGTGATGCAGTGGATGCCGCCGCCGCGCGCGAAGATCTCGCGGGCGTCGACCGTCACGACCTCGCGGCCCGGGTACGCCTCGGCGAGGATCGCCGCGGCCCGCGCGTCGGCCTGCGGCTCGCCGAAGCCGCACGCGATCACGCCGCCGTTCACGACGAGGTGGTTCACGTAGCTCCAGTCGACCGGGCCGTGCGCGTCGGTCAGCGTGGCGGGCGCGGGCAGGCCGACGATCTCGAACCGGCGACCGGCGGCGTCCGTCTGCTCCGCGAGCAGGGCTCGCAGCTCGCGCGCGACCGCGTGATCCGGATGGGACGGGTCCGGCTGATCGTGCAGCAGCAGGCGGCCGGGGGAGGGGATCGTCGCGACGATGTCGACGTGACCGTTCGTGCCGAGGTCGTCGTAGTCGCGCGTCAGGCCGCGCGGCAGCCACACGGCGTGCGTCGCGCCGATCGTGCGGGCCATCTCGGCCGCGACGCGTGCGCGGTCGGCGTGCGGGTTGCGTCGCGGGTCGAGCTGCACGGTGTCGGTGAGCAGCACGGTTCCCTCGCCGTCCACGTGGATGCCGCCGCCCTCGTTCACGAGCAGCGATGACACGAGTTCGGCGCCCACGTGCTCGGCGATCAGGCGCGCGTGGTCGGCCGAGCGCTTCCACTCCGCCCAGTCGGGCGCGCCCCAGCCGTTGAAGACCCAGTCGACGGCGCCGAGCCGGTCGCCGTCGGTCACGAACGTCGGGCCATGATCGCGCATCCAGAACTCGTCGACGGGCGCCTCGATCAGCTCGATGTCCGACGACAGGATGCGCCGTGCCCGCGCGGTCTCGCTCCGGTCGACGAGCATCGACACGGGCTCGAAGCGGGCGACGGCGTGCGCGACGGCCGCCCATGCGGCGTAGCCCGCCTCGCGCGCGGCGTCGCTCGCGCCGAGCGTCGCGCCCTCCCGAGGGAAGGCCATCCAGGTGCGCTCGTGCGGCGAGGTCTCCGCGGGCATCCGCCAGGACATCCGGATCTCCGTTCTATTGATCATCTGATCAATATGTCGACGGTAACGGCTACGCTGAGAGGGTGTCAACCGCACCGGCCCGCCGCACGCGCGCCCCGCGCCGCGCGCCGGAGGAGCGCCGTGCCGCGATCGCCGGCGCCGCCCGCGCCGTCGCTCTGTCCGACGGCCTCGGCGCCGTGACGCTGCGCTCGGTCGCCGCGCGCGCCGGCGTCGCCCCGGCGCTCGTCGCGCACTACGCCGACGGCGGGATGGACGCGCTCGTGGCGGACGCGTTCGCCCGCATCGTGGGCCACGAGCTCGCCGAGGTCGCGGCGCTCGTGTCGACCGAGGATCCGCGCGCCGCGCTCGCCGCCATGATCCGGACGCTCGCGAGCGGCGAGCGCGACGAGGTCACCGCGGTCTGGGTCGAGGCGTGGGCGCTGGGCCGCCGCAACGAGGCGCTCGCGGCGGCCGTGCGCGCGCAGATGGACGCGTGGCAGGAGCTCGTCCGCGGCATCGTGGAGGCCGGCGTCGCCCGGGGCGACTTCCGCGCGGCCGACCCCGCCGAGGCCGCCTGGCAGGTGCTCGCGATGATCGACGGCACGGGCGCCCAGGGCCTGGTCCGCTGGGGTAGCACGGCCGACAGGTCCGACCTGCTGCTGCGGGCCGTGGAGGGGATGCTGGGGGTCTGAGCCCTCGTCGGGCCGCACACCCGCCGAGCCCAGCCGCACAACGCAGGAGCGGATGTGACGGGAGGGGCTGCTGCCGGCGTGTCGCGGGCGCATCCGGATCCGGATCCTGCGTTGTGCCGGTGGACGGGATCGGGCCGGCGGACGGGATCGGGCCGGCGGACGGGATCGGGCCGGCGGACGGGATCGGCCGGTGGACGGGATCAGGCCGGTGCCGGGCGGCCCTGGTCGCGCCGGCGCCGGCGGTGCTCCAGCCGGCGTCGACGCAGCCACACGAACAGCGCGACGGCGCCGATGAGCAGCAGCACCGCCAGGATCGCGGCGAGCGGCAGCAGCGGGAAGGCCAGCACGAGCAGGACGGCCGCGGCCGCGTCCTCGCCGAAGCTCACCAGGACGTTGGACACAGGCTCGGGCAGCGTGTTCACCACGGCGCGCGTCGCGGCCTTGCCGAAGCTGACGCCGGCCGCCGTGACGCCGCCCGCGACCGCGGCGCCCACCGCGACGCCCGTGCCCTCGTCGGCGCCGATGCCGTAGCCGAGCGCCGCGCCGAACAGCGGCCGCAGCACCAGGTGGATGCCGTCCCACGCGGAGTCGAGGTAGGGGATCTTGTCGACCACCACCTCGCCGAGCGCGAGGACCCCCACGACGATCAGGACCCACGGCTGCGCGAGCATCTCCGGGATCGCGCCGATCACGCCAGCGGCGGGACCGGCCGCATCGAGCGGCACGAGGGCCTTCACGGCGCCGAGGGTCAGCACGACGAAGTACGGCCGCAGGCCCGACACCGTGCCCGACGCGATCGAGAGCAGGGCCGCCGTCCATGCCGGATCCATCAGCGGCTCCCGTCGGTCAGTCGGCGTCGAGCAGGCGCCGCAGGTGGGATCCGACCGCGGCCGTCTCGATCAGGAATCCATCGTGCCCGAAGTCGCTGTGCAGCACGACGGCCGCATCGCCGTCGAGCGTGTGCGGGACGCCGCGGGCGATCCGGTGCTGTCCGTCGACCGGGAACAGGCGATCCGAGTCGATCCCGAGCACGAGCGTCGTGGCCGTGACGCGGCCGAGGGCCTCCTCGACGCCGCCGCGCTCGCGTCCGACGTCGTGGGAGTCCATCGCGTCGACGAGCCGGATGTACGTGTTCGCGTCGAAGCGGCGAGTGAACTTGTTTCCGTGGAAGTCGAGGTACGACTCCACGGCGAAGCGCCCGCCGTGGCCGAGCGGGCTCACGCCCGACTGCCACGAGCGCTGGAAGCGCGAGTTGAGCTCCGTGGGGCTGCGGTAGTTCAGCAGCGCCATGCGGCGGGCGAGCGCCAGACCGCGGTGCGGCCCGTCGCCGTCCGCGGCGTCGTAGTACTCGCCGCCGCGGAACCTCGGGTCGACGTGGATCGCCTGCAGCTGCACCGAGTTCAGGGCGATCTGGTCGGCCGTCGTGACGGGCGGCGCCGACAGCACGGCGAGCCGCGTGACGCGATCCGGATGCCCCACACCCCACTCGAGCGCGTGCATGCCTCCCATCGAGCCGCCGACGACCGCGGCCCACACGTCGATGCCGAGCGCATCGGCCAGCCGCACCTGGGCGGCGACCTGGTCGCGGATGGTCAGGTACGGGAAGCGGGACGCCCACTCCTCGCCATCGGGATGCACGCTCGCCGGGCCCGTGGACCCCTGGCAGCCGCCGAGGATGTTCGGCGCCACCACGAACCACCGGTCGGTGTCGATCGGGGCGCCGGGGCCGACGATGTCGCCCCACCAGCCCGCGGTCGCGTGCCCCGGGCCGGCGTCGCCGCGCACGTGGCTGTCACCCGTGAGCGCGTGCGCGATCAGGACGGCGTTGTCGCGCGCCGCGTTCAGCTCGCCCCACGTCTCGTACGCGAGCCGGAAGGACGGCAGGACGCCGCCGCTCTCGAGCGGCAGCTCGCCGAAGCCGGCGAAGCGGCGGTCGCCCGCAGGGTCGCCGTCGCGCCAGGCGCCGGATGCCGGCGGGCGGCCGACCATGGACCGGGCATCGGCCTCCGTGACGAGGCTCGACGGCACCGTGTCCTCGGAGATCTGCCAGTCCATACGCCCCATTCTGCCGGGCGGCCCGCACAGCCCCGGCCAGTGTTACGCCGCCGAGACAGCATCGCCCCGCCGAGACAGCAATACCCCGCCGAGACAGCGGTGCGGACCGGCTGTCTCGGCGGGGCGATGCAGTGTCGCGGCGCGGGCGCGGCGAGGGGTTACGCGCGGGCGGCGGCCGAGGTGGCGCGCGCCGCGGCGAGGGCCTGCTCGAGGTCGGCGACCAGGTCGTCCACGTTCTCCAGGCCCACCGAGAGGCGCACCAGGCCCGGCGTGACGCCCGCGCTGAGCTGCTGCTCGGGCGTGAGCTGCGAGTGCGTGGTCGAGGCGGGGTGGATCACGAGCGAGCGCACGTCGCCGATGTTCGCCAGGTGGCTGAACAGCTGCAGCGAGTCGACGAACGTGCGGCCGGCGTCCACGCCGCCCTTCAGCTCGAACGACAGCACCGCGCCGACGCCCTTGGGGGCGTACCGGTTCGCCGCGGCGTACCAGGGCGAGGTCGGCAGGCCCGAGTAGTTCACGGTCGCGACGTCCGGATGGTTCTCGAGCCACTCGGCCACGTGCTGCGCGTTGTGCACGTGGCGCTCCACGCGCAGCGAGAGGGTCTCGATGCCCTGGATCAGCTGCCACGCGCTCTGCGGCGCGATCGAGGAGCCGAGGTCGCGCAGCAGCTGCACGCGCGCCTTGATGATGTACGCGAGCTCGTCGCCGACCGCGTCGGTGTAGACCGCGCCGTGGTACGAGGGGTCGGGTGTCGTCAGCCCGGGGAACTTCTCGCCGTTCTGCGACCACGCGAAGCGGCCGCCGTCGACGATCACGCCGCCGATGACCGTGCCATGGCCGCCGAGGAACTTGGTCGCCGAGTGCACGATGATGTCCGCGCCGTGCTCGAAGGGCCGGATCAGGTAGGGCGTCGCGATCGTGTTGTCGACGATGAGCGGCACGCCGCTGTCGTGCGCGATGTCGGCCACGGTGCGGATGTCGAGCACGTTGATGGCCGGGTTGCCGATCGTCTCGGCGAAGAACAGCTTGGTGTTCGGGCGGACCGCCGCGCGCCACGCCTCCGGGTCGTCCTGGTTCTCGACGAACGTGACCTCGATGCCGAGCTTGGCGAGCGTGTACTTGAACAGGTTGTACGTGCCGCCGTAGATCGACGAGGACGACACGATGTGGTCGCCGGCCTGCGCGATGTTCAGCACCGCGAACGTCTCGGCGGCCTGGCCGCTCGCGACCAGCAGCGCGCCCGAGCCGCCCTCGAGCGCGGCCAGGCGCTGCTCGACCACGTCCTGCGTCGGGTTCTGGATGCGCGTGTAGATGTTGCCGGTCTCGGCCAGCGCGAACAGGTTCTTCGCGTGGTCGGAGTCGCGGAACACGTACGACGTGGTCTGGTAGATCGGCGTCGCGCGCGCGCCCGTGACCGGATCCGGGGCCGCGCCGGCGTGGATCTGCAGGGTCTCGAAGCGCAGCTGCTGCGGAGTCTGGTCGTCGCTCATCGGGGTGCCTCCGGTCGGGGTGAGGTCTGCGGCCGTCTGGGCCTCGGTGCGACGTTACGTCCGCCGCCCGGAGCGGGCAATCGGCGGGACACGCGGCGTCACATAGCCGCCCGCGCCCGCGGGTAGGTTTGACGGGTGACGAATACCCAGGGTGGCGCCGCGTCCCGTTCTCTCGGGCGCCGCGCGGTGGTGACGGGGGCGAGCTCGGGAATCGGCGAGGCCGCCGTGCGGGCGCTGCGGGCGTCCGGATGGGACGTGCTCGGCGTCGCGCGCCGGGCCGACCGCCTCGAGGCGCTCGCGCAGGAGACGGGCGCCGCGGTCTTCGCGGCCGACCTCACATCGCCGGCCGACGTCGACGCGCTCGCGGCGCACGTCGAGGCCACGGGCGGCGTCGCCGCGCTCGTGCACGTGGCGGGCGGCGCGCGCGGCTCCGACCGCGTCGAGGACGGCGACGCCGGCGACTGGACGTGGATGTTCGACGTCAACGTGCTCTCGGCCCAGCGCCTCGTGAAGGCCCTGCTTCCGCAGCTGCGCGACGCGATCCGATCCGGATCGGGCCACGCCGACACGCTGTTCGTCACGTCGACGGCCTCGCAGGTCGCGTACCCGGGCGGCGGCGGCTACAACGCCGCGAAGGCGGCCGAGATGATGCTCGTGCGCGCGCTGCGGCAGGAGCTGAACGGCGAGCCCATCCGCGTGATCGAGATCGCGCCCGGCATGGTGCACACCGAGGAGTTCACGCTCAACCGCCTCGGCGATCAGGCCGCGGCCGACGCGCTGTACGAGGGCGTCGACGGCGTGCTCGTGGCCGAGGACGTCGCGGACGTGATCGCGTACGCGCTGAACGCGCCCGGGCACGTGAACCTCGACTCCGTGACGATGCGCCCCGTGGCGCAGTCGGCGCAGCACATCCTGGCGCGCGGCCCGCTGAAGCCGCGCGACTGACCCCTGAAAGGATCCCTGTGGCAGACACCGACATCCGCGAGCGCCTCACCTGGGACGGCTTCGGCGAGGCGACGCGCGATCTGGCGCGGCGCATCCTGGACGACGGCTTCGAGCCGGAGGTCGTGGTCGCGATCGCGCGCGGCGGCCTGCTGCCGGCCGGCGCCATCGCGTACGGCCTGGGCGCCAAGAACTGCGGCGCGCTGAACGTCGAGTTCTACACCGGCATCGGCACCGTGCTGGACGCGCCCGAGGTGCTGCCGCCCGAACTCGACATGGCCTACCTCGGCGGGCGCCGCGTGCTCCTCGTGGACGACGTGGCCGATTCCGGCCGCACGCTCGCGCTCGCCGTGGACCTGCTCAAGGGACAGGGCGCGGACGTGCGCTCGGTGACGATCTACACGAAGCCGACCACGATCATCGAGCCCGACTACGCCTGGAAGGCGACGGACCTCTGGATCGACTTCCCGTGGTCGTGGAAGGGCACGGTGCGCGAGGAGGACGCGGGCCTGGAGGCGTCGGCCTGACCATGGCCATGACGCTGCCCGAGCTCGCCGACGCGGGCCTGATGGATCCGGGCTGGGCCGCCGCGCTCGCGCCCGTCGCGGGCGACATCGCGGCCCTGGGCGAGCGGCTGCGCGGCGAGGTCGCGGCCGGGCATGGCTACCTTCCCGCGGGGGATCGGGTGCTGCGCGCGTTCCAGCGACCGCTCGCGGACGTGCGGGTGCTGATCGTCGGGCAGGATCCGTACCCCACGCCGGGGCATCCGATCGGGCTGTCGTTCGCGGTCGAGCGGCACGTCCGCCCGCTGCCGCGCAGCCTCCGCAACATCTACCGCGAGCTGCAGACCGACCTCGGGATCGAGCCGGCGCCGCACGGCGACCTCTCGGCCTGGAGCGATCAGGGCGTCATGCTGCTGAACCGCGTGCTCACGGTGCGGCCGGGCGCGCCCGCCTCGCACCGCGGCTGGGGCTGGGAGCGGGTGACCGAGCACGCCATCCGGACGCTCGTCGCGCGCGACGCCCCGCTGGTCGCGATCCTGTGGGGCCGCGACGCGTCGGGCCTGAAGCCCCTGCTGGGCGCCGCGCCATGGGTCGAGTCCGCACATCCGTCGCCGCTGTCGGCCAGCCGCGGGTTCTTCGGATCCCGCCCGTTCTCCCGCGTCAACGCCCTGCTCGAGCAGCAGGGCGCCGCGCCGGTCGACTGGCGCATCCCGGCGTAGCGCGGCACGCCGCCCGCCGTAGGCTGGAGCGCATGCTGGAGGAGGAGTACCAGAAGCGCCGCGTGCTGCCGCGCCACCTGCGTCGGGCGTCCGCGGCCGAGCGGCCCTTCGCGTACGAGATCCGGCCGGCGACGCTCGCGGACATCCCGGACATCCGCGAGATCTACAACTACTACGTGCGCAACTCGGTCGTCACGTTCGACGAGAAGGCGTGGACGCAGAAGCGGTGGCGTGAGAAGTTCGAGCACCTGCAGAAGCTCGGGCTGCCGTTCCTCGTGGCCGTCTCGCCGAGCGGGCAGGTGCTCGGCTACGCGCTGGTGTCGCCCTGGGCCGGCAAGTCGGCGTTCCGCTACACGGTGGAGAACTCGATCTACCTCGGCCAGGCCGCGACGGGGAAGGGCCTCGGCCGCGCGCTGCTCGAGGCGCTGATCGAGGCGTGCGAGGAGATCGGCCTGCGCCAGCTCGTCGCCGTGATCAGCGACAAGGGCGCGGAGGGGTCGATCGCCCTGCACGAGAAGCTCGGCTTCGTCGAGGTGGGCCGGATGGGCAAGGTCGGCTTCAAGTTCGACCGCTGGCTCGGCACCGTCTACCTGCAGAAGCAGCTCAGCCCGAAGAAGAAGACCGGCATCCTGAAGCGGATCTTCGGCGGCGAGGCCTGAGGGGCCCGGTCGGCTTCCAGCCGATTGGGTCAACCCGGAGCGAAGAGCTCCGTCACGACCGATTCGGCGAGCCCGAGGCCCGTGGTCATGCCGATGCCGGTCGTGACGGACACCACGCGCACGCCGTCGAGCGGCGCGGCGCGCAGGAAGTCCTGCGGTGCCGAGGCGTAGACGCCCTGCCAGCGCTGCCGGATCCGCAGCCCGCGGCCGAACAGCTCGCGCGCCAGGCGGCCGAGCAGATCGAACGCGGCCTCGTCCTGGAACGGCGCGACCGTGACGTCGCGGTGGTGCGTGTCGCCGACGAGCAGCGTGCCGTCCGGACGCTCCGTGTACATCTGGTTCACGTCGCGCGCGAGCACCTCCGGGTCCTCCGCCGCGAAGCGGGCGCGGAGCGCTGCCGCGGCGTCCGTGCCGGCGAACGTCGAGTACCGCAGCATCGACGACCCCGTGAGGACCGGGGTGCCGAGACCGAGGCCGTCCGCGAGCATCATGTCGAGCCCGCACCGGACGATCCCGTGCTCCTCGGCGATCTCGGGGAACAGGTGGTCGACGTCGAAGTTCACGGCGAACACGATCGCGTCGGCCGCGATCTCGCCGCGACTGGTGTGCAGCGCGCCGGGCTCGACGCCCAGCGCCGTGGTGCGCCAGCGGAACTCCACGCCGCGGCGCGCGAGGTAGCCCGCCAGCGCGGGCGCGGCCTCGCGCGGATCGACCTGCACGTCGCCGGCGAGGAACGCGCCCCCGACCGCGCCCCTCACGGGGGAGCGGTGCATCACGTCCTCGCCCGACAGCAGCGTGCCCTCGCCCGCCTCGGCGAGCACGGCGCGCTCGTCCTCGTTGCGTGCCACGACCAGCGTGCCGGGCTCGCGCAGCCAGAAGCCCGCGCGCGGGGCGTAGCGCTTCCAGAGCTCGCGCGCCCGTTCGGCGTACTCGCGCGCCTCGCCGACGTGCGCGGATGTGCCGATGTGGCCGAAATTGCGCACGGTGGAGCCGACGATCGCGGTGGCGCGGTCGATCACCACGACCTTCAGGCCCCGCTGCATGGCGGCCGCGGCGTGGCCGAGCCCGACGACGCCCGCGCCGACGACCGCGAGGTCGTAGCGCTCCGGCATCACTTCAGCGCGCGGCGGATCAGGACCGACGCGCCCTCGACCACGACCACCATCGCGATGATCACGAACAGGAAGGCGACGACCTGGTCGAAGTGCCGACCCTGCAGCGCGTTGAGCAGCAGGAAGCCGATGCCGCCCGCGCCGACGACGCCGAGCAGCGTGGCCGAGCGGATGTTGTGGTCGAGCACGTACATCAGGTGGCTGACGAGCGCCGGGACCGACATCGGCACGGTCGAGGAGAAGAACACCTGCGGACGGCTTCCGCCGGCGGCCGCGAGAGCGCGCTCCGGGCCGTTCGGCACCTCCTCCATGGAGTCGCCGATGAGCTTGCCGAGCAGGCCCACGCCGCCGATGCCGAGCGCGAGCGCCGCCGCCTGCGCGCCGAAGCCGGTCGCGATGATGAACAGGATGGCGACGACGAGCTCCGGGACCGCGCGGAGGAAGATCGTGATGCCGCGGAACACGTTGCGCACGGCGCGGCTCGAGGCGACGTTGCGCGCCGAGAGCGGGCCCACGACCGCGGATATCACAGCGGCGATGAGCGTCGAGGCGAAGGCGACCTGCACCGTCGTGAGCACGGCCGCCGTCACGTCCGCCCAGTCGCGGCTGCCGAAGTTCGGCGGCCAGACGGCGCGGTCGAGCGCGGGGTTGCTCACCTGATCCCACTCGGGCGCGAAGATCTTCGCGACGCTCGGTGCGGCGTACACGAACGACGCCACGACCACGGCGATCCCGACCCAGACCCAGACGACGGACGTGATCCTGCCGCGATCCCACGGCCGCCGCATCGCCGCGGCGATCCGCTGGCCGCGCTCCAGCTGCAGCACCGGCTGCGCGGGGGCGGCGCCCTTCCGGGCGGCCGCGCGGGCGATCCGGTCGCCGAGGCGCCTGCCCGTGGGCTCGACGCCGAGCAGGCGCGCACGCAGGAGCGACGAGATGATCTCGAACAGGAGGCAGAGCACGATGATGATGAGCACGAGCGGGATCACGCGGCGCATGCCCGACGGGCCGGCGTGCAGCGCGTCGTCGAGCTCGTATCCGAGGCCGACCACGCCGACCACGCCGAGGATGACGGTGCCGCGCAGGTTGATGTCGGCACGGTGCAGCGTGACCGCGATCCACGCCGGCAGCGCCTGCGGCACGACGCCGGTCCAGAACTCCTGCGCCTTCGAGCCGCCGGCCGAGCGCACCGCGAGGCGCGGGCCCTCGTCGATCTGCTCGATCGCGTCGGCGAACATCTTCGAGATCATGCCCACGGAGTGGATGGCGACCGCGACGATCGCGGGCAGCGTGCCCGAGTTGAACCATAGGAACGCCAGGAACACGACGAACGCGATGTCCGGGACGGCGCGGGCCAGCACGCCGATGCCGCGGCAGATCGCCATCACGGCCGGGCCGGGCGTGGTGTTGCGCGCGGCGCCGTACGCGACCGGGATCGAGATCAGCGCCGACAGGAACGTGGCCGCGATCGTGATCGCGAGGGTGATCGCGATGGCCTCCACGATGTGCCAGACCGCGTCGAAGCCGACCCACTCGAACGTGAAGCTCTTCACACCGCCCGCGCCCACCGTGGCGAGCACCTCGAAGCCGGGCCACTGCATGGGGGTGGCGAGGTCCAGGAAGCGCTGGATGTTCTCGCCCGTGGTCGCGAAGTTCGCGAAGTTGTACTCGAGCGCGACGATCGACCACACGCCCATGCCGAGCACGCCGATGATCACCGCGTACGAGACGACGGTCGAGACGCGCGGGGCGGGACGCGGCACCGAGGCGATGCGCGCGGCGAGCGCCGTCGTCGTCACGACGGGTCCTCCTCGGCGAAGCCCTGCTGCAGGCGCTCGCCCGCGTTGCGCTGGATCTCGGCGGCGAGCACCTGCTCGCGGGCCTCGGCGAGCTCGGCGGCGACCGCGTCGATCTCCGCGGTCGTCGTCGCGACGCGGCCGTAGATCTCCATGACCTGCTCGCGGGAGAGGTTCTCGGTGGTCATGTCGAGCACGACCGCGCCGGCGCGCAGGCCGACGATGCGGTCGCCCCAGCTAAGGGCGAGGTCGACCTGGTGCAGCGAGCACAGCACGGTGAGGCCGCGCTCGGCCGCGATCTCGCGGATGAGGCCCATGACCTGGCTGCTGGACTCGGGGTCGAGCGAGGCGACGGGCTCGTCGGCGAGCAGGATGTCCGGATCCTGCATCAGGGCGCGCGCGATCGCGACGCGCTGCTGCTGGCCGCCGGACAGCGTGTCGGCGCGCTGGTACGCGCGCTCGAGCAGGCCGACGCGGTCGAGGTGGCCGAGCGCCTTCTCGCGCAGCGACCGGGGATACATGAACAGGCCGACGCGGGGACCGCGGAGGGTCGACAGCGCGCCGGTGAGCACGTTCTCGAGCACGGTGAGCGGGCCCACGAGCTCGAACTGCTGGAAGATGAAGCCGATCCGGCCGCGCAGCTCGCGCAGCGCGCGGCCCCTGAGCGACGAGACGTTCTGATCGAGCGAGACGACCGAGCCGGTGGTCGGCGTCTCGAGCCCGTTGATGTGGCGGAGCAGGGTCGACTTGCCCGAGCCCGACAGGCCCAGGAGGACGACGATCTCGCCGGGGGCGACGGACAGCGACACCCCCGTCAGAGCAGGCGCCGAGGCGCCGGGATAGGTCTTCCCGAGATCCTGGATCCGGACGGCGCCGTGGGCCGTGCTCTGAGCGGGGGTGTCGCTGTTCGTCATGTCAGTTCTCTCCTAGGGGACGCGTCGATCCGAGCGGATCAGGCGCGGCACGCCTCGACGATGTCCGCCACCTCGGTGCAGACGGTGCGGATCGAGTCGAAGTACGCGTCGTCCACGGTGCCGAAGCCGAACCAGTTCTCCGTGAGGAAGTCGTTCAGCTCGACGCCGGCGTCCGTTAGGTCCTGCTGCGTGCTGTCGGCGATCGCGTCGACGAGCGTGTCCTGGACGTCCTGCGGCAGGGCCGACTGCATCACGATCGGGGCGGCGGGCACCTGGAAGCGGTCGATCTCCTCGAGCTTGCCCTCCTCGATGAGCGGGTCGGCGTCGACGTCCTGGACGAAGCCGACCTGGCAGTCCACGCCCTCGGCGATCTTCGCGGCGTTGAGGTCGTGCTCCTCGCCGTACAGCGTGTTCTCCTCGGAGACCTCGACGCCGGCGGCCTTGAGCTGGCCGGCGGGGATCGCGCGGCCCGAGGTCGACGTCGGGTTCACGAAGCAGACCGGCTGGTCGGCGAAGTCCTCGAGCGTCGTCACGTCGGTGGCGGCCGGGTTCTTCACGGCGACCGAGAAGTAGCCGGGCTCGGCGCCCTCTTCGGTGATCTGCGCGCCGATCGGGGTGATCTCGGCACCGGCGGCCTGCGCCTGGTAGTACGTGAAGGCGGAGATCTGCGCGACGTCGATCTTGTCCGAGGCGAGGCCCTGCACGACGGCGGTGTAGTCGGTCGCCTCGAAGAACTCGACCTCCTTGCCCGTGATCTCGGCGATCCAGTCGGCGATCGGCTGCGCGTCCTGGTCGGCGCCCTCGTGGTCGGGGAGGGTCGCGAACACGATCGTGTTCTCGTCCTTGGCGAACGTGCCCTCGGCGGCGGGGGCCTCGGCGGCGGGGGACTCGCCACCGGCGGCGGGGGTCTCCTCGGCGGCGGGGGTCGAGGAACAGGCGGCGAGGCCGAATGCGAGCGCGAGGCCCGCGGTGAGCGCGAGGCCGCGCTTCAGGGTGGTCTGCATGAGTACCTTCCGGGTATGTGAGATGCAGCGGGGACGCCGGCCCGGGAATCAGTCATGCTGTGCGGCCGACTCCGGCAACATAGGAGCGCCACCGCCCATTCGCGTTGACCCGCGGTGGCCCGAAGGTGAACGACCCGTGAAGGTCCGTCGAAGAGCGCGGCGCATCCCGGCATCCCGGATCACCCGCGCGGGCGGGGCGGTCAGCCGATCGTGGGGATCGCGGCGAGCAGGCGGCGGGTGTACGCGTGCCGCGGGCGCAGGAGCACGTCGGACGTGGCGCCGTGCTCCACGACCTCGCCGTCCTTCATGACGGCGACCGCGTCGCACAGGCTCTGCACGACGCCGATGTCGTGGGAGACCAGGACGAGTGTCAGGCCGTCGCGCTCGCGCAGGCCCGCCAGCAGCTCGAGGATCTGCGCGCGCACCGTCACGTCGAGCGCCGACAGCGGCTCGTCGCCCACGAGCACGCGCGGGCGGTGCGCGATCGCCCGCGCCAGCGCCACGCGCTGCCGCTGGCCGCCGGAGAACTCGTGCGGGTGGCGTGCGGCCATGTCGGGGTCCAGACCCACGTCCGCGAGGACCTCCCGCACGCGCGCGGCGTGATCGCCCTCGATCCCGAGCGCCCACAGCGGCTCGGCGACGATGCGTCCGATGGTCATCCGCGGATCCAGCGAGGCGTACGGATCCTGGAACACGATGCCGGTGTCGCGACGCAGCCAGTGCAGCGCCCGCGCCGAGGCCGTCGCGTCGACGGGGCGGCCGTCGAACTCGACCGCGCCGGTCGTGGGACGGTCGAGCCCCAGCAGCAGCCGGATCAGCGTCGACTTCCCCGAGCCCGACTCGCCGATCACGCCGAGCGCGGAGCCCGCGGCCACGTCGAGGTCGGTGGGCGCGAGCGCGACGTTCTCGCGCCGGCGCGCGAACGGGTGCTCGCGGGGGAGGGCGTAGCGGCGGCTCACGCCGCGCGCGGAGATCAGGGGAGCGGTCATGTCCCCGGCTTCCAGAGCGTGGCGGTCGCGTCGCGCAGCAGGCCCTGCGTCACGGGATGATCCGGAGCCGACAGCAGCCGCGCCACCGCGCCCTCCTCGACCACGCGGCCGTCCTCGAGCACGACGCCGTGCGTCGCGACCTGCGACAGCACCGCGAGGTCGTGCGTGATGAAGACGAGCGACATGCCGCCCGACTCGACGAGCCCGAGAAGCAGCTGCAGGATCTCGGCCTGGATCGTGACGTCGAGGGCGGTCGTGGGCTCGTCCGCGATGAGCAGGCGCGGCTCGCACGCGAGCGCCATCGCGATCGCCACGCGCTGCCGCTGACCGCCCGAGAGCTGGTGCGGGTAGCGGCGCACGATCGTCTCCGGGTCCGGCAGCGCCACGCGCCGGGCCTCGGCCACCGCCACGCGCCGGGCCTCCGCGCGCGAGACGTCGTGGTGGATCCGCACCGACTCGGCGATCTGCCGCCCCACCGTGCGGATCGGGTTCAGCGCGGTCTGCGGCTCCTGGAAGACCATGCCGATCTCGTCGCCGCGCAGCGTCGCGAGCTCGCGGTCGGGCAGGCCGATCAGCTCGCGCCCGTTCCAGCGGATGCTGCCGCTCGCGGTCGCCTCCTCAGGGAGCAGGCCCAGGATCGCGAGCGCCGTGAGCGACTTGCCCGATCCGGACTCCCCGATCAGGCCCACTCGCGCGCCGTCCGGCACGGTGAACGAGACGCCGTCGACGACGCGACGGCCGCCGATCTCGATCGCGAGATCCCGCACCTCGAGCGTCACGCGACCACCCCCGGCGCGGCGTGGGCGATGGCCTTGGGCCCCGGCGCGTGTCGGCCGCGCAGGCTCGGGTCGGTCGCCTCGCGCAGCGCGTCGCCCAGCAGGTTGAGCGCCAGCACGGTGAGCGTGATCGCGAGGCCGGGCCACACCACGGACAGCGGGTGGATCTGCAGGTACTGCTGCAGCTCGGACAGCAGCAGGCCCCACGACGGCTCGGTCACGGACGCGCCGAAGCCCAGGTACGACAGGCCCGCCTCGGCGAGCACGGCCACGGCCATCGACCACGACAGCTGCACGATGAACACGGGAGCGACGTTCGGCAGCAGGTGCACGCGCAGGTTCTGCAGCGCGGTCAGACCCGCGGCGCGCCCCGCGAGCACGTAGTCGCTGCCGCGCACGCGGCGGAGCTCTGGGCGCGTGACGCGCGCGATGCTCACGCCGAAGCCGATCCCGACCGACCACACCACGACCCACAGCGACCCGCCCCACACCGACGAGATCATCATCGCGATCAGCAGCACGGGGAACGCGATCAGGATGTCGATCAGCACCGCGACCGCCTCGCGCGTCCACCGCGGGGTGAGGGCGCCTGCCGCGGCGAGCAGGATGCCGACGGCGGTCGACACGACGCCCGCGCCGAACGCGACGAACACCGTCGTACGGGCGCCCGCCATCACGAGGCTCAGGATGTCGCGTCCCGTGCCGTCCGTGCCGAGCACGTGCGGCCATCCGGGCAGGCCCCAGCGGGCGGCGATGTCGACGGACTTCGGATCGAACGGCGTCCAGAACAGCGACACGAGCGCCGTGAGGCCGACGAGGGCCATCACGATCAGGCCGAATCGTCCGGTGGACAGGCGCCACAGGCGCGCGAGCGTCTGCATCAGGCCTCCCGCTGCCGGGGGTCGATCGCGTGGTGCACGAGGTCGACGACGAAGCCGATCATCAGCACGAACCCGGTCAGCACCAGCAGCTCGCCCTGCACCATCACGAGGTCGCGCGATCCGACGTCCGTGGCGAGCATCCGGCCGATCCCGGGCAGGTTGAACACGAGCTCGATCACGACCGCACCCACGACGATTCCCGCCACCTGCAGGCCCATCACGGTCACGATCGACAGGCCGACCGACGGCAGACCGTGCCGGATGAGCGCCTGCGTGCGGGTGAGCCCCTTGGCGGCGCCCGTGCGGACGAAGTCCTGCCCGATGGCCTGCAGCGTCGCGCTGCGGACGAACCGCAGCAGCATGGCGCCCTCGACGATGCCGATCGTGAGCGCCGGCAGGATCAGCGACCGCAGCGCGAGATCCGGCGTGCGCCAGCCCGAGCGGGGGAAGCCCTGCGCCGGCAGCCAGCCCAGCACGACCGCGAACAGCACGACGAGCATCATGCCCGCCCACACCACGGGCACGGCGGCGAGCCCCTGCGACACCACGCTGAGGGCCGTGCCGTCCGCGCGGCCGCGCCGCAGGGCCGAGAGCACGCCGAAGGGCACGGCGATCAGCAGCGCGACGAGCATCGACAGGATGCCGAGCGGCACCGTGACCCGCGCCTTCTCCCACAGCTGATCCGCGACGGGCGACCCCGTCAGCAGGGACGCGCCGAGGTCGCCGCGCGCGACGCCGCCGATCCACGCGAGGTACTGCCCGATCAGCGGGCGGTCCAGGCCGAGCTGCTCGCGGATCCGGCCCACCTGATCCGGGGACCCCTGCGTTCCGGCGATCATCTGCGCGACGTCGCCGGGCAGCACCCGCAGCACCGTGAAGATCAGCGCGCTCGCCACGAGCAGGCCCACCGCGAGGAGGACCAGGCGCGTGAGCGCATACCGGATCACGGGTGCGGGCGCTCCGGGATCACTCGGTCGCGAGCGTGACGGCCGACAGGTCGATGCGCGAGTTGGTCGAGTCCGTGGGGAAGCCCGCCACCCCCGTGCCGAGCGCCGTGATCGTCTCGACCGTGTACAGCCAGTCCGCCGCGTGGTCCTCCGACACGATGCGCGCCGCCTGCGCGAGCAGCGCCGCGGAGTCGTCGGGGTCGACCGTCGCCATCGCCTCGGCGTACAGCTCCTGCACCTCGGCGCTGTCGTAGCCGAAGTAGTAGTCGGGGTTCGCCCAGTTGGCGAAGTCGCGCGGCTCGACGTGCAGCACGAAGCTCAGCTCGTAGTCCTTGTTGGTGTAGACGTCCTGCAGCCAGGTGGGGAACTCCACCGGGTCGACCTCGAGGTCGACGCCGATGTCGTTGAACGCCGAGACGAGGTACGTCGACACGGTCGTGCCGTAGAACGACGGGATCGTGAGCGTGAGCGACAGGTTCTCCTCGCCGGCCTCGGCGAGCAGCTGCCTGGCGCGATCCGGATCGAACTGCACGACGTCGGACAGGTCCTCGTAGCCCGGGTCGAGTGCCGGGATCGGGCCGAACTGCGTGGTGCCCGCGCCGACCGCCTCGACCAGCGCGTCGTGGTCGATCGCGAGGCGCAGCGCCTCGCGCACACGCGCGTCGTCGAGCGGGGCCCGCTGGTTGTTGAACGCCAGCGTGGCCTTGTCGGTGGTCTTGCCGCGCGCCAGCGTGAAGCCGTTCTGGCCGTCGAGCTGCGGCGACAGCTCGGGCAGCACGGCCGTGAGCACGTCGAGGCTGCCGTCGAGGGCCGCGTTCACGCCCGCGGTGTAGTCGGGGATGTAGCTGACCTCGACCGATCCGACCCCCGCCGGGTCCGACCAGTAGTCGTCGAAGCGTGCGAGGGTGATGCCGTCGCCCTGCGTCCAGTTCTCCAGCGTGAACGGGCCGGTGCCGTTGGCGTCGGTCTTCAGGTCGGTCTCGTCGCCCTCGTCGAACACCAGGCCGGCGGGGCCCGTGAGCGAGAACAGCAGGTTCTGGTCGGGCTGGTCGAGCGTCAGGACGACCGTGCGCTCGTCGGGCGCGTCCACCGCGGTCACGTGCGCCATCTGCGCGTGGCCGATGATCGACTCGTCGTTGCGCACCGCGTTGTAGCTCGCGACGACATCCGAGGCCGTGAGCTCGCCGCCGCCGTGGAAGGTGACGCCCTCGGGGATCGTGAAGGTGTAGGTGAGGCCGTCGGGCGAGACCTCGTAGTCCTCCGCGAGCGACGGCGTGATCTCGTTGAGCGAGTCGCGCGTCACGAGGCCCTCGTACACGTTGTCGATCAGGATCTGCTCGAGCGCGGCGCCCGACGTGTGGCGGATGTCGAGGTTGCCCGGCTCGAGCACGAGACCGACGCGCAGGGTCGCGTCGGGGTCGGGCTCGCCCGTGGGCTCCTCCGCCGGCGACGGCGTGCAGCCGGCGAGGGCGACGGCGGCCACGGCGAGGCCCGCGACGGCGACGCGGCGCGGGTGGCGGGTGGGGAGACGGTGCATGGGTGTCCTTTCGGAGCGGGCGTCGCGGGTGGCGGCGCCGGGCGGATCGCCGGTCAGGGCGTGTCCGCGTTCGGGTCGGGTGCGGCGCCCTCGGGCGCGGCGGCCGCGGGATTCGGGGGAAGCCGGAGGGCCTGCGTGGCGTACGGCACGCGCTGCGCGGTGTCGGACGCGTTCAGGCGGGCCGCGATGAGGGCGGCGAGCGGGACGGGCGCGACCTCCTGCACGTTGTGCGGCGCGTCGAGCGTGACGACGGTCGCGGCGGGCAGTCGCCGCGCGAAGTCGTCCGCCGCGGCCTCGTCCACGAAGCCGCGCGTGCCGCGCACGAGCGTGACGGGTGCCGCGACGGCGGCGAGGTCGTCCCAGCCGGAGCGGTCGACCAGGGGAGCGGTCGCGCCCGCGGCCGGCTCTGCCGGCGCGGCCAGCGCCTGCTGCGCGAGGCGGGCGAAGTGGTGCTTCCACTCGACGCGCCCGTCCTCGCGCACGCGCGTGTTGTGGAAGACGCCGCGGCGGGTGTCCTCGGGCGCTCCGCCCAGGCCGAACGCGGTGGCGCGCTCGACGACGGCCTCGCGCGAGTCGAACACGGTCTCCTCGTAGAAGCGGCGCAGCTCGGCCGATCCGCTGCCGCCGGCCGCGCCCGGGGTGATGTCCACGAGCTCGAGCGCCGCGACGAGGTCTCCGCGCTGCGCGGCGACCGCGGCGGCGGTGAGGCCGCCGAGGGAGTGGCCGACGAGCACGACGGGCGCATCCGTCCACTCCTCGATCGCGCGGATGACGTCGGGGGCGAGCGTGCGCGGCCGGTAGTCGGCGTCGTCCCGCCAGGAGGAGTCGCCGTGGCCGGGGAGATCCAGTGCCAGCACGGGCGCACCGAGCGCGAGCGCGGTGGTGTCCCAGGTGTGTGCGTTGAGCCCCGCGCCGTGCAGCAGCACGACGCGCGGGCTCCCGTTCCCGAGCCGGACGGCGCTGAGAGTGCGGCCGTCGGACAGCTCCAGGTGCAGACGCCGCGCGGGCGGCAGGGCGGCGCCGAGGCGCTCGGCCTGCCCGGGAAGGTAGGAGAACTCGTCGCGGGCGTCGGCCGCGGGCGCGGCGGCGGGGTTCTCGGTCACGGAGGTGCTTCCAGTCGATGGGGACGCGGCGGTCGCCGGGTGCGTCCCATTGTGCCGCTGTTCTCACAGAGCGGGGAAATCGTGGATCAACATGCACGCTTGAGAAGCGTCAGAGCCGCGTATCTGATGAATAATCTGCGGAATGAGCGGGCATCCTGGTCCGGAGGCCTTTCGCGGCGTGCGTCACATGCGCTCGATAGGGTGTCAGCATGGCCCAGCTTCGCGTGCACCTGTCGAAATCGGAGCCGACCGCCTACAAGGCGCTCGACGCGTTCTCGCGTGAGGTGGGACGCATCGCCCGCGACAACGGCGTGGACGACCGGCTCAAGGAGCTCGTGCTGCTGCACTGCTCCCAGCTGAACGGCTGCGCCTACTGCGCGCGCATCCACTCCGACCGGGCGCTCGCCGCGGGCATCACGTACGACGACCTCGCGCAGCTGCCCGTGTGGCGCGAGTCGGGCGTGTTCAGCGAGCGCGAGCGCGCGGCGCTCGAGCTGGCGGAGGCGCACACCTTCATCCACCGCGCCGGCATCCCGGACGACGTCTACGACCGGGTCGGCGCCGTGCTCAGCGAGTCGGAGTACCTGGGCGTCAGCTGGCTGTCGGTCTCGATCAACGCCTTCAACCGCGTCGTGATCGCCGGCAAGTACCCGGTGCCCCCGCGCGAGGGCGACGAGTCCGCGCCGGCCGGCCAGGCGTGAGGGCGGCGGCGTGAGCCTCATCCCCGGCGCCGTCAACTTCCGCGACATCGGCGGCCTGCCCGCGGGAGGCGGGCGGACGCGATCCGGGGTGCTCTATCGCTCGGGCAACCTCGCGGCGGTCGACGAGGTCGGCGGCGCCGCGTTCCGCGCCCTCGGTGTGCGCCGGGTCATCGACCTGCGCTCGGATGACGAGGTCGCCCACGCCCCGAGCCGCGTCGGCGATGTGGAGATGATGCGCGTGCCGCTGTTCCTCGGATCCGTGACGTCGTTCTTCATCGAGGACATCTCGCTCGTCGAGATGTACCGGGCGCTGCTCGAGCGCTCGGGCGACCGGCTCGTGACGGCGATCCGCGGGATCCTCGACGCGCAGCCGGTCGTGGTGCACTGCACGGTGGGCAAGGACCGCACGGGTCTCACGGTCGCGCTGGCGCTCGCGGCGGCGGGCGTGGACGAGGACGCGGTCGTGGCGGACTACGCGCTCACCGAGCAGAATCTGCCCGCGTGGCGCGGCGACAGGACCCTCGCGCGGATCCGCGCCGCGTTTCCGGACGCGAAGCACCTGGAGGAGCTCGCGACGAAGTCGCCCGCGCCCGCGATGCGCGGCGTGCTGGACCAGCTGCGCGCGGAACACGGCTCCGCGGCCGGGTTCCTGCGTGCGCACGGCATGACCCAGGGCGAGCTGGACCGTCTGCGCGCCGTCCTCGTGGAGGACTGACGCCCCATCCCGCTCAGCGGTCGGAGTGAGGTAAGGCAACCCTCAAAAGGAGCGTAGACTGTCGGCATCATGTCGACCGTCGATGAGCGCACCCAGAGCGTCCGCACCGCGCACAGCGCGTCCGCGTGCCGTGCCGCGCGTCACACGCGCGTGCAGCACCTCGTGACCGCCGACGAGCAGTCGCTCGTGGATCTCGAGCTGCTCCTCGCGACGCTGCCGATCTGCTCGACCGGCCGAGTGTTCGTCGAAGTGCCCGACGCGCGCTGGGTGTCCGACCTCGCCGCCCCGCCCCGCATGGTCGTCACGTGGCTGGACCGCTCGGCCCGCACCGGCGACCCCGGCACCGGCCGCTCGTGCGCCGCGGGTGCCGCGCTGACGCGTGCCGTGACCGCCTGGGCCGACGAGATGATGTGCAGCGAGGACGACCAGACGCGCATCGATCTGCTCGGCGGCTACCTCGGCACGGCCGACATCGCCGATCACCTCACGGACCGCCTGGGCGTCGCGCCCGAGCGCATCCACGCCCCCGAGCGCTTCGGCCTGTTCGGCTGAAGCATCTCGCGCGCTTCTCGCACGCACGCTTCCGGCGGCTGCGGTCAGCGGACGTAGCCGCCGGTGCGCAGGCCCGCGGCGATCTCGAAGCGGTTGCGCAGCGCGTCGCGGCCCGCGAGCAGGTACAGCAGCGGCATCAGGAAGCCGTAGCGGCGCCACTGCGCGCGGTGCACGGCCTCGTGCGCGAGCAGTCGGTCGGTCACCGCGGCGTCGCCCGTGAGGAAGCAGCCGCCCACGCACACCCCGCCGCGCGGGAACGCCCATGAGGGCAGCCCCCGGAACACCCACAGGCCCGCGCGCCGCTCGACGGCGCCGGTGCTCCACAGCGATCCCCACACCCAGCCCACCGCCGTGCCCCACGCGTAGCCGAGGAGGCTGGCGGGGGAGTCGAGCAGGAACCCGGGGATGAGCCGGTCGATCCGGTCGCCGACGCGCAGCGCGCGCTCCGCCCGCCTCCGGATCGTCGTCGGCAGCGCCGCGAGGGCCGCGTGCGGGTGGCGCGCCGCGAGATCCGCCGTCACGCGAGCGCCCCGATGACGCGCAGGATCGCGCCGAGGTCCTCGACCGCCGCGCCCGGCGTCTGCGGCGTGAAACCCGCGACCGTGGCGCCCGCGAGGGGCAGCCGGGCGCGCACGGCGGCGATCGCCGCGACCAGCGCGGCGGGCGTGACGCCGAAGGGCTCGGGCGAGGAGACGCCGGTGATCTCGGCGGGGTCGAGAACGTCGAGGTCGACGTGGATGTACACGCGGCTCGCGCCCGTCGCCGCGACCGCGTCGGCGAGCGCCTCGGGGTCGGCCAGGTCGGACGGCGTGAGCGAGGTCAGATCGGAGTCGGCCAGCAGCTCGTCCTCCTCGGGATCGAGCATCCGCACGCCGGCGAGCACCACCTGGCGGGGCGCGACGGCGCCGCCGCTCGGCACCAGCTCTGCGGCGCCGTCGCCCAGCACCGCGCGCAGGGCCATGCCGGCGTACGCGCCGCTGGGGGACGTGTCGGGCGTGTGCAGATCGGCGTGCGCGTCGAACCACACCACGGCGAGCGGCCCCTCCCCCCGCGCCACCGCGTGGCCGATGGCCCCGACCGACACCGAGCAGTCGCCGCCGATCACGATCGCGGGCGTCGGCACGTCATCCAGGGCCGCGGTGAGCGCGTCGCGCGTGCGGATGAGGGCGCTCGCGCGCAGCACGCCGGTGCCGAGGGGCTCTCCCGCCTCGAGCGGCACCTCCACGAACGTGCAGGCCGAGCGAGGCAGGTCGCCCGCGATCGCCTCCGCGCCGTCGATGTGCGCCATCGCGCGCGACGACGGCGACCCCTGCCACTGCGGCACCACGACGAACCGAGCCATGGGGATCTCCTTTTCTTCGTCTCGCACGCTGCGGGGCCGCAGGCGGCGCCCTGGCGAGCGAGGACGCTGTCGCTTCGCTCCATCGCCGGCGGCGCTTCGCGCCGCGGGCCCCATCCGGGGCACGCTCGCTTCGCTCGCACGGGGGTCGAGCTCACGGACGTGCACGTCACGAGCCCGGCCCCCGTGCCCGAGCGGATGGCGCGGGCGTGAGCGAGCTAACTGCCGAGCTGGCCCTGGGGCTGGCCGCCGGACTTGAGCTCGGCCAGGCGGGCCTCGACCTCGGTGAGCTCGCCGAGGTCGTCGAGGCTCTCGAACTGGGCGTCGAGGCTCGATGCGGCGAGCTCCTGCTGGCCCGCGGCGCGCGCCTCGACGCGGCGCACCTTGTCCTCGAAGCGGCCGAGCTCGCTGGTCGGGTCGAGCACGTCGATCGACTTCACGGCGTCGACGACCTTCGACTGCGCCTCCGCCGTCTTCTGGCGGGCCAGCAGCTCGCTGCGCTTGGCGCGCAGCTGCTCGAGCTTGCCCTTCATGCCGTTCAGGCCGGCCTTGAGCTTCTCGACGACCTCGTTCTGGGCGGCGAGCTGCGGGGCCGTGGTCCTGACCTCGTTCTCGGCCGAGATCTGCCGCTGCAGCGCGACCTTGGCGAGGTTGTCGAACTTGTCGGCGTCGACGGTGTCGCCCGAGGCGCGCAGCTCGTCGGCCTTGCGGCTCGCGGCGAGCGCCTTGTTGCCCCACTCGGTCGCGGCCTGCTTGTCCTCGGCGTGGTCCCGCTCGAGCAGGCGCAGGTTGCCGATGGTCTCGGCGATCGCGGCCTCCGCGTCGGCGATGTTGTTGGTGTAGTCGCGCACCAGCTGGTCGAGCATCTTCTCCGGGTCCTCGGCCTGGTCGAGGAGGGCGTTGATGTTCGCCTTCATGAGCGTCGAGATGCGCCCGAAGATGGACTGCTTTGCCATGATGTGCCTTTCGTCTGGCGTGGGTTCTGCGTTGGACAATGGGCTCAGGGTGAGTCTAGGAGCGGCGCCCCCGCGGGGGAGAGGCGAGCGAGGTCAGAACCGGCCTCCGCCCCGGCGTCCGCTGCGGCCGCCGCCGAAGCCGCCGCCGCGCGAGGCGCGCCCGCCCCCGCCGCCGAGCATGCCGCCGAGACCGCCGCCGACGCTTCCGCCCCAGCCGCTCGATCCGGAGCGCGAGGATCCGCCGCTCAGGCCTCCGCTGATCAGGCCGCCGATGAGTCCGCCCACGAGCCCGTCGACCATGCCGCCGCCGCGACCGCCGCCCAGCATGCCGCCGAGGCCGCCGCCCATGCCGCCGCCCCAGTCGGCCGACTGGACGTCGGCCTGCGCGAGCCGGCTCGCCTCGGTCGCGAGCTGCAGCGAGCGCTGGGCACGCTGCAGCGCCTGGGCGGGGTCCGCCGCCTGCAGCGCCTCGGCGCGCGCGAGCTCGGCGCCCGCCTCCGCGAGGCGCGTGCGCGCGTCGGCGCCGACGACCCCGCGGCGCGAGGCGATGAACTCCTCGGCGCCCGTCACCTGGCTGCGGGCCTGCAGCAGCGTCTGCCCCAGCATCTGCTGCGCGCGCTGCGCGCTGCCCACGACGCCGTCGATCTGCGCGTTCGCCTGCTGCAGCGCCTCGAGCAGCCCCTGCGGGCTGCGGGCCTCGCCCGACAGGTTCTGCCGCGCCAGCGCGACGGCCTGCTCGGTCGCGGCGACCGCCGCGGCGACGTCGCCCGTCGCGGGCAGCGTGCGCGCGCGGGCGAGATCCTGCTCCAGGTCGGCGACGAGCGCCGCCGCCTGCTGCTCAGCCGCCGCGAGCGTCGCGCCGAGATCCGTCGCGGCCTTCTCTAGCGCACCGGCCTGCGCGACCGCCTGCTCGGCGCCGCGGATCGACACGGCCGCCTCGCCGCCGTCCCCCGCGTCGATCTGCTGCTGCGCGCGGGCGAGCTGCTCGTCCGCGAACGCGAGCCGCGCCTCGACCTGCGACGCGTTGTCCGCCACGGTGGCGAGCGCCCCGGGGGCGTACCGTCCCTGCAGCTGCGCGAGCGCCTCGGCCGTGCGCGGGGCCGCGCCCTCGGCGGCCGCGCGCCGGCGCTGCGCCTCGGCCAGCGCGGCGGGGGCGTCCTGCTCGATGCGGCGCAGCTCGGCGAAGGCCGCCTGCTTGTCGGCGAGCGCGGTCGACGCCGCCTCGCACAGCCGGATGATCTCGGCGTTCCAGGCGCGGACCTCCTGCTCGGTGTCCTTCTCGCCGTCGTCCAGGCGCTGCTTGAGCTCGAAGGCCTGCGCGAGGCTCGCCTTCGCGTCCTGCAGCGTCCTCTCGAACTCGCCCGTCGCCTCCGTCCCGAACTGCGCGACCGCGAAGCCGAGCTCCTGCTCGCTCGCGCGCACCGCGTCGTCCGTCGCGACGAGGGCCGAGGATGCCCGCTGCGCGAGCTCCGCTGCGGTCGGGCCGGCCTCGGCCGTGCCCGCCGTCGAGCCACGGCGCCGGCGGGTGAGCGCCCAGGCCGTGCCGCCGATCGCCGCGACGCCCAGGCCGCCGATCACCCACGGCATGGCCGAGCCGCCGGCGCCCGCTCCGGATCCGCCGAAGCCGGCCGTCGCCGCGTCGATCGCGCCCGCCCAGTCGTCCCGACCGAGCGCGTCGCCGACGTCGCCCTCGATCGCGACGAGCCGGTCCTCCGGGACCGACCCGCCCTCCGGCGAGGAGATGGAGAACTGCCGGCCCTCGGTCGCGACCGCGAGCAGGTACTGGTCTTGGCCGAGCCCGTTCAGGATCGCCGTGTCATCCGCCCACGCGACGCGATCCGTCGGGTTCTCGAAGTCCGCGACGAACACGACCCACAGGTCGAGGTCGGCGTCGGCGGAGAGCTGCGCGAGCCGCTGCTGCGCGCTCGCCTCCTCCGCATCGCTCAGCACGTCGGAGCCGTCGTGCACGAATCGGCTGCCGAGCGTCACGGGCTCCTCGGCCGAGGCCGGCAGGGCCGCGAGCATCGATGCCGCGACGAGCCCCAGGGCCGCGAGCCCCCGCAACGCCGTCGTTCCCCGCGCTCGCATCGCGCCTCCCCTCCCGACCGCCTCCCGGTCGGAGCCGGTGGTGGTCGGTCACGATCCTATGCACCGCGCGGCATGCGCAGAAGGGCGCGGATGTTCGCCTCCCGCGGACAGATCGGAACGCGCGTCGCGCGGCGGCCGGGCGCGGCGGGGAACGTAGGCTGGGGCGTCGCCGGCACCACAGGAGGACGCCCATGGACGATCGCTACGGCACGGACGTGCTCGCATCCGGATGGCGCGAGCGCGGCGCGACTCACGTCGCGAAGGTGCCCGCCGAGATCGACCTCGTGGTCGAGGTCGCGGGGGACGGATTCTGCGGCGCCATCACCCGCCGCGAGGCCGGCACGGTCGAACTCGAGGACTACAGGGGGCGCCGCCGGATCTTCCCGCTCGGGCGGGGGTTCCTGATCGACGGCGAGCCGGTCGAGCTGGTGGTGCCGCAGGCGCCGCCCCGGGGACGCCGGCGCACGGCGTCCGGGTCCTTCGTCGCCGAGGACCGGCGCGCCCGCGTCGCGCTGCCGCACCGGATCCTGGTCGAGGGCAAGCACGACGCCGAGCTCGTCGAGAAGGTGTGGGGCGCCGACCTCCGCGTCGAGGGCGTGGCGGTGGAGTTCCTGGAGGGCGTCGACCGGCTGGCCGAGCTGCTGCGCGACGAGCCTCCCGGACCGGATCGCCGGTACGGCGTGCTGGTCGATCACCTCGTGCCCGGCTCGAAGGAGCAGCGGATCACCCAGCAGATCGAGCGGGGCCCGCACGGGCGGCACCTGCTGATCGTGGGGCATCCGTTCATCGACGTCTGGCAGTGCGTCAGGCCCTCCGCGGTGGGCATCCCCGCGTGGCCGACGGTGCCCAAGGGCGAGGAGTGGAAGAAGGGCGTGTGCCGCCGCCTCGGCTGGCCGCACACCGAGCAGGCCGACACCGCCCGCGCGTGGCAGCACATCCTGTCGAAGGTCACGACCTTCCGCGATATCGAGCCGACCCTGCTCGGCCGCGTCGAGGAGCTGATCGACTTCGTCACGTCGCCGTAGCGCGGCCGCCATCCGGTTCGGTGTGACGGGGCGGCGGGGCGGATGCGCGCGTGTCGGCCGCAGGGCACGACGTCCGCACCGCGGACCCGACGGATCGCACGGGCGGGGCGACGGGCGCCGCCTACGCTTGGGGGATGCCCGAAGAACAGCCTGAGCACGAGCCGACCTACCGCACGAAGCCGGTGTCGTTCGTGCGGCGGAGCGGGCGGATGTCCGAGGCGCAGGAGCGCGCGTGGAGCGAGCTGTCGCCGTTCTACGCGTTCGACGTGCCGCGCGATGTCGCCTCGACATCTGTGCACCCGGGCGCCCGGCTCGTGCCCGCGGACGTGTACGGCCGCGAGGCGCCGCTGACCGTGGAGATCGGATCGGGGCAGGGGCACGCGATAGTCGCCGCGGCGTCCGCGCATCCGGATCGCGACTTCCTCGCGGTCGAGGTCTTCCGCGCCGGGCTCGCCCGCACCATGCTCGACGCGGATCGCGCGGGCGTGCGGAACCTGCGGCTGGTCGAGGCGAACGCGCCCGAGGTGCTCGAGACGCTGCTGCCCGAGGGATCCGCCGACGAGGTGTGGGTGTTCTTCCCGGACCCGTGGCACAAGAGCCGCCACAACAAGCGCCGCCTGGTCAAGGAGGGCTTCGGCGCGATCGCCGGCCGCGCGCTGCGCGACGGTGCGGACGAGGGCGGCGGCCTGCTGCGGCTCGCGACCGACTGGGAGGACTACGCGCTGCAGATGCGCGAGGTGCTCGACGCCGAGCCCGAGTTCGAGCGGGCCTTCGACGGCGACTGGGCGCCGCGCTTCGACGGCCGCGTCATGACGGCGTTCGAGCGCAAGGGCCTGAACAAGGGGCGCGACATCCGCGACCTGACCTACCGGCGCGTGACGCGCGGCTGACATGGACCCGCACGCGACGGACCGGCCGAGCCGGATCGATCCGGTCGTCCTGTCCGGGGCGCTGCCGGTGTGCCTGTCGGCTCCCGCGTTCTTCGTGCTGGAGCTCTGGTGGCTGGGCGCGATCCTGCTCGCCGCCGGTCTCGCGGTCGCGGTCGTCGCGGATCGGCGGGATCCGGATGGGCTCCGGCGCGAGACCGGGCTCACGCGCGACCTGTCGCTGATCGCGCTCGGGCTGCTGCTGATCAGCTCGATGTCGCTCGAGGCGCGACTCGACAACTGGTCGATGGTGCGGTTCGGCCTCGTGCTCGGGGGCGCGGTCGCGGTGCCGTACGTGATCTCGCGCTTCGTCTTCCGCGACCACGCGGTGCGGTTCCCGTGGCGGGGCGGGGGGCGGTGGGGACGGCTGCAGTGGGGCTGGCTCGCGGCCGTGCTGGCGCTCGGCTGGCTGATCCTGCCGTTCTACTTCATCTCGAGCGGCGTCTACCTGAACTGGCCGGTCGTCGACACGCCGGATCTGATCGCGCGGCTGTTCGTCGGCGTCGGCGCGGTCGGCATCTGGGACGAGCTGTTCTTCATCTGCACGGTCTTCGCGCTGCTGCGCCGGCATCTGCCGGATCTGGCCGCCAATCCGCTGCAGGCGATCGTGTTCGTGTCGTTCCTGTGGGAGCTCGGATACCGCGCGTGGGGGCCCATCCTGACGATCCCGTTCGCGCTGCTGCAGGGCCTGATCTTCCTGCGCACGCGCTCGCTGGCGTACGTCGTGACGGTGCACCTGCTGTTCGACGCGGTGGTGTTCGCGGTGCTCGTGCACGGACACAACCCCGGCCTGCTCGACGGGCTGTTCCTGGTCTGAGCCCTGCTTGACTGGGGCGATGAGCTTCACACCGCCGCCCGCTCACCTGACCCGCCCCGATCTGCGGGGCCGCTTCGGGATGGCGGCCTCGACGCACTGGCTCGCGAGCGCCAGTGCGCAGGCGGTGCTCGAACGGGGCGGCAACGCGTTCGACGCGGCGGTCGCCGGGGCCTTCGTGCTGCACGTGGTGGAGCCGCACCTGAACGGGCCGGGCGGCGACCTGACCGCCGTGTTCGCGACGGCGCAGGATCCGACCCCGGTCGTCCTGATGGGACAGGGACCCGCGCCGCAGGGGGCGACCATCGCGCGCCTCCGCGCCGAGGGCCTCGACCTCGTGCCGGGTGCCGGCGCGCTCGCCGCGGCCGTCCCGGGCGCGGTCGACGCCTGGCTCCTGCTGCTGCGGGACCACGGCACGTGGGCCCTGGGCGACGTCCTCGCGTACGCCATCGACTACGCCCTGGGCGGGCATCCGATCCTGGGCGGCGTCCGCCGGACGATCGCGCAGGTCGAGGACCTGTTCCGGGACCACTGGCCCACGTCGGCGGAACGCTGGATGCCGGACGGCAGGATCCCCGACGCCGGCGAGATCGTCTTCTCGCGCACCTACGGAGCCCTGCTGCAGGACCTCGCCGCCGCGGGCGCGGGCCCCGACCGCGCGGCGGGCATCGACGCCGCGCGCACGCTGTGGCGCGAGCGCGTCGGCCAGGCGGCCGAGGAGTTCGTGCGCGCGCCGCACCGCCACTCGGACGGCGCCGACCACGCGGGCGTCCTCACGGCCGCCGACGTCGCGGCGTTCGCGGCCTCGTACGAGCCCGCCGTCTCGATCGAGTTCCGCGGGCACACGGTCGCGAAGACCGGACCGTGGGGGCAGGGACCGGTGCTGCTGCAGGCGCTGCGCATCCTGGACGGCTTCGACGACGCGCACCTGGACCCTTCCACCGAGCTCGGCGCGCACACGATCCTCGAGGCGCTGAAGCTGGCGATGGCGGATCGCGACGCCTGGTACGGCGAGGACGTGGACCCGGATGCGCTCGCGCACCTGCTCTCCGAGGAGTACGCCGCGCAGCGCCGGGCGCTGATCGGCGCCACCGCATCGCGCGAGGTGCGGCCCGGCACGGTCCCCGGCCGGCCCGCGCCGCACCTGCCGATCCTGCGCGAGGAGCACCAGCCGGGCGTCGGCGGCGTGGGGGAGCCGACCGTGCAGGTCGACGGTCTCGAGACCGATGCCGCGGGCGTCACGCGCGGCGACACGTGCCACCTCGACGTCGTCGACCGCTGGGGCAACATCGTGTCGGCGACCCCGTCGGGCGGCTGGCTGCAGTCTTCGCCCGAGATCCCGGCCCTCGGCTTCTGCCTCGGCACGCGCCTGCAGATGTCCTGGCTCGACGACGCGTCGCCGTCGCGCCTGCGCCCGGGCCGCCGGCCCCGCACGACGCTCACTCCCACGCTCGTGCTGCGCGACGGCCATCCGGTCCTGGCGCTCGGATCGCCGGGCGGCGATCAGCAGGACCAGTGGCAGCTGCTGATGCTGCTGCGCGTGCTCGTGGGCGGGTACACGCCGCAGCAGGCGATCGACGCGCCCGCCCTGCACACGACCTCGATGCACGGGTCGTTCTGGCCGCGCACGTGGACGCCCGCCGGGGCGGTGGTCGAGGACCGGCTGGGCGAGGGGGTGATCGCGGCCCTCGAGGCGCGCGGACACGCGGTGACGCGGGCCGGGGCATGGGCGCTCGGGCGACTGTCCGCCGTGACGCGCGATCCCGCGACGGGGCTGCTCGCAGCCGCCGCCAATCCCCGCGGCGCGCAGGGCTACGCGGTCGGGCGCTGATCGCATATTCCATGTCCGTCCCGGAGTCAAGCCTTCGGGGCAAAATCGCCGCGCGCGGCATCCTTGTCTCATGACATCAGCGAGCATCTGCGAGGCGGGACCGGGGGCGTTCCCGACCGCAGGTGTGGACGCGGGTCATGCCGCAGGGAGTGGTCTGCTGGGGGATCGCTACAAGCTCGGGGAGCTCGTCGGACAGGGTGGGATGGGACGGGTGTACCGCGCCACCGACGAGCTCCTCGGGCGCACCGTCGCGATCAAGATGTTCCCCGCCGCGGCGACGGATGAGGCGGACCGCGCGCGCCGCGAGTCGGAGACGCGCCTGCTGGCCTCGCTCAGCCACCCCTCGCTCGTGACGCTCTACGACGCGGATACGCTCGAGGACGGGTCCGGCTACCTCGTCATGGAGTACGTCGACGGCGGCACGCTGGCCGACTGGATCGCCCGCGGCCCGATGGCGCCGCACCACGTCGCGCACGTCGCCGCCGACCTGGGCGAGGCGCTGCACGCCGTGCACGCGGGCGGCGTGATCCACCGGGACATCAAGCCGCCCAACGTGCTGCTGCGCTCGTCCTACGGCCGGCCGTTCCGGGCCACGCTCGCCGACTTCGGCATCGCCTACCTGATGGACACCGCCCGGATGACGACGCCCGGCATGGCCGTCGGCACCGCCGCGTACTTCTCGCCCGAGCAGGCGCGCGGCGCGCAGCCCTCGCCCGCCTCGGACATCTACGCGCTCGGCCTGGTGCTCATGGAGGCGCTGACCGGCCGCCGCGCGTTCCCGCAGACCACGCCGATCGAGGCGGCCATCGCGCGACTGCACACGCCGCCCGAGGTTCCCGCGGGCTTCGGCTACGGCTGGCGCTCGCTGCTGACCGCCATGACCGCGCCGGATCCGGCCGCGCGGCCGACCGCGCTGGAGGTCGCCGAGCGCGCCCGCGAGCTGACGACGCCGGATGCCGCGCCGCAGGACGTGCCCACCGAGGCCGCCGTGCCACTCGTCTCGGAGCCGCCCGCCGCGGCGCCGCCGACCCCAGGGCCGATGGTCACCGAGCCGCCGGTCACCGCCGCCGCGCCGGTCGAGGATGCGACGCGGGTCATCCCGGTCGAGCACGCGCTGCGCTCGCGCCGCCGTCGGCGGCACCGTGCGCGCCGCACGCTGATGGGGCGGGCGATCGTGGCCGGCGCCGGAGCCGCGGTCATCGCCGCCGGCATCTGGAGCGGCGTCGCCACGGCGGGTCTCGAGCACGCCGCGACGAGCGGACGCCAGCTGGAGACGCGCATCGTGGATCGCGCGTCCGACACGTCGGAGCCCGCCGCGCCGGCGCCGGCCGCGCCCGCACCGGCCGACGCGGCCGTGCAGCAGGGCGCGACGACCACGGGGACGCAGACGGCCGGGAACCAGGGCGCGTCGCAGAGCCAGGGCGGATCACAGAGCCAAGGCCCGAGCGGCTCGGCGGGAAGGGGCCAGGGCGCCCCCGCCGACGCCGGAGCGGGCGACAAGACCCATGGGAATGGGAACGGGAATGGGAGGTCCGACGTGGGGACGTCGGGCACAGGTCACGGCGCAGGCTGAGAGCGCGCCCCCTCCACTGGGACGGGAGGGGGCTCTGACGCCTCAGGCTCGCTGAGCCGAGAAGGGCCGCACCGATCGGTGCGGCCCTTCTTCCCTGCCCGCCGGTTCGTCCGCCGGCCGCGTGACGCCGCGGCGCCCGGACACGGCGAGAGGGCCGCCCCCTGGGGGACGGCCCTCTCGCGTGGTGCGCCCGAAGGGATTCGAACCCCCGACACCTGGCACCGGAAGCCAGTGCTCTATCCACTGAGCTACGGGCGCATACGGATCGAGGATATCAGCCGGAGGCGGGTGCTCCCGCCGCGGCGCGTCAGGGAAGCGCGGGCGAGGCGGGCTCGGCCGCGCCGTCCTGCGACGCCTCGAGGCTCGTGACCGGATCCGTGATCTTCGACAGCGCCTGCGCGAGGCGGTCGGCCAGGTAGGCGTGGCCCCCGACCGAGGGGTGGTCGCGGCCGAAGTCGCTCGTGTCGATCACGGCCGCGTAGTTCTGCGACGTGATCCAGTCCTCCTGGATCGGCGAGATGTACCACCACTGCCGGTCGGCCGCGAGCGAGGCGAGATCGCGGTCGATGCGGGCCGTCGCCGTCTCGATCGGCAGCACCTGCGGTGCGGGTCCCAGGACCACGACGGGCGTGTCGGGATAGATCGCCGCGAGCGCGTCCCATGCCGCCGTCACAGCCGCGCGATAGCCCGCCTCGGGCTCGCGGCGGTCGTTGATCGAGCCCTGCAGGATGATCAGGTCGTAGTGCGCCGTCGGATCGAGCGCCGCGATGCGGGTGCCGAAGTCGGGACGGTCGACGCCCGGTCGCAGGTAGCCGCTGCCTCGGCCGCCGTCGACGACGGTCCGGCCGCCGATGAGCTCGGCGAGCACATAGGCGTAGCCGCGACGGATCGGCGTGGCCGCGGAGCCGTAGGTCCACGAGTCGCCGAAGACGAGGACGTCCGGATCGGCGGGGAGGCGGATCGCGGGGGGAGTGAGCACGGGCTCGGCGGCGGCCGCCTGATCGACCGGCGCCACGGGCGTCGCCCAAGGGCGAAGCGCCCCCGCCGCCACGGCAGCGAGCACCGCGACGAACACGGTGATGAGCAGGGCGACGGCGGTGCGACTGGGACGTGTCACGGACGCCATGCGAAGTAGGGTAAGCGATCCGGCTGAATGCATGACGACACGTGACGCACATCGTTCCCGAACACCGGTGGAACCGTTCCCATCCGGCCCGTCGAATGGCGCTCCCGCGGGGGCCGTGTGGGCGTGGGAAAGCTGGGCGACCGCCGACACGCCGTGCGCACCCGCCGCCCTAGACTCGAAGGGCCATGAACCCCGATGCCCTCGCCTCCGCCCTGCTCGCCGTCGTCACGCCCATCGCCGCACGACGTCGCCCCGAGGAGGCGCTGGAGCTGACGGCCGCCGACGTCACGCTGGAGCGCCCGAGGAACCGCGACCACGGCGACTGGGCGACGAATCTGGCGATGAAGCTCGCCAAGCGCCTCGGCACGAACCCGCGCGAGCTCGCGCAGGAGTTCGCGGACGGCCTCGCCGCGACCGACGGCGTCGCGAGCGTCGAGGTGGCCGGCCCCGGATTCATCAACATCCGCCTGGAGGCGGGCGCCGCCGGCGCGCTTGCGAAGACGATCGTCGACGCGGGCGACGACTACGGCCGCAACGACTCGCAGGCCGGCAACACGATCAACCTCGAGTTCGTCAGCGCCAACCCGACCGGGCCGCTGCACATCGCGCACACGCGTTGGGCGGCGCTGGGCGACGCGATCGCGCGCCTGCTGGCCTTCAGCGGCGCGACCGTGGCTCGCGAGTACTACATCAATGACGCCGGCGCGCAGATGGAGCGCTTCGGTGCCTCGATCATCGCCTCGCTCAAGGGCGAGGAGAAGCCGGACGGCGGCTACGCCGGCGAGTACATCGACGAGCTGGGCCGCAAGGTGCTCGCCGAGCGCCCGGACATCCTGTCGCTGCCGGCGGACGAGCAGATCGCGCTCGCCCGCGACCTCGCCTACCCGTTGCAGCTCGCCGAGATCCAGGCGTCGCTCGAGTCGTTCAACGTGCGCTTCGACGAGTGGTTCTCGGAGCGCACGCTGCACGAGCCGGGCCGGGACGGTGCGCCGAGCCTGATCGACCAGGCCGTCGACCGCCTGCGCGAGCAGGGCCACGTGTTCGACGAGGACGACGCGATCTGGGTGCGCACGACCGACTTCGGCGACGACAAGGACCGCGTCATCCGCCGCTCGAACGGCGAGTACACGTACTTCGCCGCCGATGCGGCGTACTACCTCAGCAAGAGCGATCGCGGCTGGGCAGACAAGATCTATCTGCTCGGCGCGGACCACCACGGCTATGTGCACCGCCTTAAGGCGCTCGCCGGCGCCGCGGGTGAGGACCCCGAGAAGAACATCGAGGTGCTGATCGGCCAGATGGTGTCGATCAACGGCGCTCGCCTGTCCAAGCGTGCGGGCAACATCATCGAGATGGACGACATCATCGAGTGGGTCGGCACGGATGCGCTGCGCTACTCGCTTGGCCGTTCTCCCGCGGACTCGCCCCTCGACCTCGACCCCGAACTCCTCCAGAAGCGCACGAACGACAACCCGGTCTTCTACGTGCAGTACGCGCACGCCCGCACGCACAACGTCGGCCGCAACGCGATCGACGCGGGCGTGGACCGCTCGGAGTTCGCGCCCGAGCTGCTCACGCACGAGACCGAGGCGGCGCTGCTGGGCGCGCTGCAGGAGTTCCCGCGCGTCGTGGCCTTCGCGGCCGAGGTGCGCGAGCCGCACCGCGTCGCGCGCTACCTCGAGGAGCTCGCGGGCCTGTACCACCGCTGGTACGACAACTGCCGCGTGACGCCGCTCGGCGACGCCCCGGTCGAGCTCGTCCACCGCACGCGCCTGTGGCTGAACGACGCCACGGGCCAGGTGCTGCGCAACGGCCTCGGCCTGCTCGGGGTGACGGCTCCGGAGCGCATGTGACCGACCGCCGGGCGAGACCTGGGGCAGCGACAAGACCGGAGGAGATCCGATGGCCGTGACTGCACCGATACCGACCCCGACCCCGCAGACGCCGGCTCCTCGCCGGCGCCGGCGACGCGGCTGGATCGCGCTGATCGCGATCCTGATCATCGTGGCCGCCGCCGCGGTGGCCGCCGAGTTCATCGCGCGCGCGGTCGTGCGGGATCAGGTGCGCCAGAACGTCGTACAGGCGCTCGGCATGCCCGCGGATCATCCGGTCGACGTCGGCCTGGAGGGGATCGTGCTGGCGCAGCTGGCGGGCGGTGCGCTCGACGTGGTGAGTCTGTCGAGCGACGACGTGCCGATCGGGGACATGACGGCGGACGCGGACGTCGAGCTGACGCGCGTGCCCGTGCGGGACGGCGTCGACGGCGGTCCAGGCACGGGACGGCTGTGGATCGACGCCGCCACGGTGGAGCAGCTCTTCGCGCAGTCGCGGCAGCCGGGCGTGCTGGCCAGCGCGGCGCTGTCGCTCGACGAGCCCGACATCGTGCTGTCGAACGAGTTCCCGGTGCTCGGCGCACAGGTCCCCGTCTCCCTGGCGCTGACCCCGGGCGCCGCGGAAGGCGGCCTGACGTTCACGCCCACGAAGGCTCGGCTCGGCGACGTCGAGCTGGGGCTCGACCAGCTCGCGGCCGTGATCGGGATGCCCCCGGAGCCCGCGACCGTGTGCATCGCGGATCGCCTCCCGGCCGGCCTGTCGCTGGCCGACGTGTCGGTCGTCGGCGACCAGCTCGTCGCCGAGGTGACCCTCGCGGAGGGGATGCTCACGGATCCGGCGCTCCAGCAGCCCGGCACCTGCGGCTGACCCGCCGGATTCCGCCCGCACGGCGGCGGCCCCCGGGCCGGGGCGATCGCGCAATCTGCCAACCTCAGCGGAGGAGATATCCGCAACAGAGGAGATCCGGATCCCGGATCGTCCTCAATCCGGCAGATCTCCTCCGCGGGGGTGGTGGCGTTGGTCATCGTGGGCGGTCACGACGCGTCGGGAGACGCCGCGCGGGTGCCCTAGACTCGGGGGCACCCGCGGCGCGTGAGCATCCCGCGCAGGCGGAATCCCCCATCCCCGAAGGTGATCCGTGCACGACGACGCAACTGCTCCGGAACAGAGCAGGGCCCTCGCGCCCGACTGGCTCGCCGAGCCCGACGACCCGAACGACCTGGCCGCGGGGGTGTGGCCCGCCTCCGCGCACCGCGCCGGCGACGGCGCCCTCGTGATCGCCGGAATCCCCGCGCCCGAGCTGGCGCGCGAGTTCGGCACGCCGGTGCTCGTGCTCGACGAGGACGAGGTGCGCGCCCGCGCCCGCGGCGCGCTCGCCGCATTCGGCGACGCGGCCGCGCGCCACGGCGGCCGGGCGCGCGTCTACTACGCGGGCAAGGCGTTCCTCAGCACCGAGGTCGCGCGCTGGATGATCGACGCGGGGCTGAACGTCGACGTGTGCTCGGCGGGCGAGCTCGCCGTCGCGCTCGCGGCGGATGTGCCGCCCGCGCGCATCGGCTTCCACGGCAACAACAAGCGCGTGTTCGAGCTGGAGCGGGCCGTCGAGGCCGGCATCGGCACGATCATCGTCGACTCCGAGATCGAGATCGAGCGCCTCGCGGCCATCACCGAGCGCCTGGATCGCCGCCAGAGCGTGCTGATCCGCGTCAACAGCGGCGTGCACGCCGAGACCCACAGCTTCCTCGCCACGGCGCACGAGGACCAGAAGTTCGGCTTCACGCTCGAGGCCGCCGAGCGCGCGGCGGAGCGGGTCCACGAGCTGCCGCTCGTGGACCTCGCGGGCCTGCACTGCCACATCGGCTCGCAGATCTTCGGCACGGGCGGATTCCGCGAGTCGGCGTCGCGCGTGCTCGAGCTGCACGCCCGCCTGCTCGAGGCGGGCATCCTGGGCGAGGACCCCGTCCTGAACCTCGGCGGCGGCTTCGGCATCGCGTACACGCGCGCCGACACCCCGACCCCGATCGCGGAGCTCGCGAGCGGCATCGTCGACGCCGTCGCCGACGAGTGCGCCGTGCGCGGCATCGACCTGCCCGTGCTCGCGTTCGAGCCCGGCCGCTCGATCGTCGGCACGCCCGGCGTCACCCTCTACGAGGTGGGCACGACGAAGACCGTGACGGTCGGCGAGGGCGAGCGCCGCTATGTGAGCGTCGACGGCGGCATGAGCGACAACGCCCGCCCCGCGCTGTACGGCGCGCAGTACTCCGCGCGCCTCGCGTCGCGCGAGGGCACCGACGCGCCCGTGCTCAGCCGCGTCGTCGGGCTGCACTGCGAGTCGGGCGACGTCGTGGTCGATCACGAGTACCTGCCGGGCGACGTGACGCCCGGCGACCTGCTCGCCGTGCCGGCGACCGGCGCGTACTGCGCCCCGCTGGCGAGCAACTACAACCACGTTCCGCGCCCGCCCGTCGTGGCGGTCTCGGACGGACGCGCCCGGATCATCGTGCGGGGCGAGCGGATCGAGGATCTGCTCGCGCGCGATGCCGGCATCGATCCGGTGCCCGCCGTGCGCGCCGGCGAGGGAGAAGAATGATCGATCACCGCCGCCTCCGGGTCGCGCTGCTGGGCGCCGGATCCGTCGGGTCGCAGGTCGCGAACCTGCTGCTGTCGCAGGCGTCCGAGCTCGCCGAGCGCACCGGCGCCGACCTGGAGCTGGCCGGCATCGCGGTGCGCGACGTCGACGCGCCGCGCGACGTCGACCTGCCGCGCGAGCTGCTGACGACGGACGCCGAGGGCCTCATCGTGGGCGCGGACATCGTGATCGAGCTGATGGGCGGCATCGAGCCGGCCCGCACGCACATCCTCGCGGCGCTGAACTCCGGCGCCGACGTCGTGACCGGCAACAAGGCGCTGCTCGCCACGCACGGCGCCGAGATCTTCGACGCGGCGGATCAGCTCGGCGCGTCCGTCTCGTACGAGGCGGCCGTGGCAGGCGCGATCCCGATCATCCGGCCGCTCAAGGACTCGCTCGCGGGCGACCGGATCCGGCGGATCTTCGGCATCGTCAACGGATCGACCAACTTCATCCTCGACAAGATGGATCGCGAGGGCCTGTCCGCCGACGAGGCGCAGCGGATCGCGACCGAGCTCGGCTACCTCGAGGCCGACCCGACTCTCGACCTCGAGGGCCACGACGCCGCGCAGAAGGCCGCGATCCTCGCGAGCCTCGCGTTCCACACGCACGTGTCGCTGGCCGACGTGCACCGCGAGGGCATCGAGAACGTCACGGCGGACATGATCGACGGCGCGCGCCGCGCGGGCTTCACGATCAAGCTGCTCGCGGTGTGCGAGCGACTCGAGGAGGACGGCGCCGAGTCGATCTCGGTGCGGGTGTACCCCGCGCTGATCAGCCGCGAGCACCCGCTCGCCAGCGTGCACGGCGGCAACAACGCCGTGTTCGTCGAGGCGGCCGCCGCGGGCGACCTGATGTTCTACGGTGCGGGCGCCGGCGGGCTGCAGACCGCGTCGGCCGTCATGGGCGACGTCGTCTCGGCCGCCCGCCGCCACATCGCGGGCGGCGTCGGCGTGGGCGAGGCACCCCGCCAGAGCCTGCCGACCGCGCCGATCGGCCGCATCTTCACGCGCTACCAGGTCACGCTCGAGGTCGCCGACGAGCCGGGCGTGCTCGCGCGCGTCGCGAACATCGTGAGCGAAGGCGGCGTCTCGGTCGCGACGGTCGAGCAGGCGCCGTCGAGCGACGCCGAGGGGCGCGCGCACATCGTGATCGGCACCCACCGCGCGCGCGAGCAGGCGCTGAGCGACACGGTCGCGCGCCTCGCCGCGAGCGACGTCGTCGAGCGCGTGGTGTCCGTGCTGCGCGTGGAAGGGGAGTGACGGTGGTCGCCGCCGGGCGGACCGTCTCCGTGCGGGTCCCGGCGACCAGCGCGAACCTCGGGCCGGGCTTCGACACGCTGGGGCTCGCGCTGAGCGTGTACGACGAGCTGGACGTCACGGCGCTCGCGCCGGGCGAGCTCGAGATCGACGTGACGGGCACGGGCGCGGAGGAGATCCCGCGCGACGAGTCGCACCTGATCGCGCGCACCATCCGGTACTGCTTCGAGGCGGTCGGGCGCCCCGCGCCCGGGCTGCGCATCGCCGCCCGCAACGGCATCCCGCACGGCAAGGGCATGGGCTCCTCGGGGGCGGCCGTCGCCGCGGGCGTGCTCGCGGCCAAGGGTCTGCTGGAGGGCGAGGCCGAGCTGACCGACACCGATCTGCTGCGGCTCGCGACCGAGATCGAGGGCCACCCCGACAACGTCGCGCCCGCGCTGTTCGGCGGCCTGACGATCGCGTGGACCGAGCACGGCGTCCCGAAGCACAAGAAGCTGCTCGTGCACCGCGGCGTCGCGCCGGTCGTGTTCGTGCCCGACCGCACGATGTCGACGCACGCCGCGCGCAGTGTGCTCGAGGCCGAGGTGTCCCGCGAGAGCGCGGTGTTCAACGTGTCGCGCTCGGCGCTGCTCATCGCGGCGCTGACGCAGAGCCCCGACCTGCTGCTGTCGGCCACCGAGGACCGGCTGCACCAGGAGCAGCGGGCCCAGGCGATGCCCGACACGTTCGCGCTCGTGAGCGCGCTGCGCGAGCGCGGCTTCGCGGCCGTCGTCTCGGGTGCGGGGCCCAGCGTGCTGGTGCTCGCCGACGGTCCCGGCCAGCGCGTCGCGGCCGCGGCCGTCGTCGCGGAGGTCGCGAGCGGGTCCTGGCAGTCGCTCATGCTCGCCGTCGACTTCCTCGGCGGCACCGTGCGCACCCCCGCCGCGGGGAACAGGGAGGTCCCCGGTGGACTCTGAACACGAATCGAGGAGCGCCGTGCAGTACATCTCCACCCGCGGCGGCGGGGAGCCGCTGTCGTTCGGCGAGACCCTGATCGAGGGCCTCGCCCGCGACGGCGGCCTCGCCGTCCCCGCCGTGATGCCGCAGGTCGGCCGCGCCACGCTCGATCGCTGGCGCGCGCTGACGTACCCGCAGCTCGCGACCGAGGTGCTCTCGCTGTTCGCCACCGACATCCCGCGCGAGGACCTCGCCCGGATGACGGCCGCGGCCTACGCGTCCTTCCCCTCCGAGGTCGTGCCGCTGCGACCGATCGGCGACGGCCTCACGCTCGTGGGCCTGTCCGAGGGGCCGACGCTGGCCTTCAAGGACATCGCGATGCAGTTCCTCGGGCAGGTCCTCGAGTACGCGCTGGAGCGCACCGGCTCGGTGCTGAACGTGCTGGGGGCGACCTCGGGCGACACGGGATCCGCCGCCGAGCATGCGCTGCGCGGCAAGGACCGCATCTCCGTGTTCATGCTGTCGCCGCACGGCAGGATGAGCGCCTTCCAGCGCGCGCAGATGTTCTCGCTCGACGACGCCAACGTGCACAACATCGCGATCGACGGCGTGTTCGACGACTGCCAGAACCTCGTCAAGCAGCTCGCGGGCGACCTCGAGTTCAAGCGCGCCCAGCACCTGGGCGCCGTGAACTCGATCAACCTGGCGCGCATCACGGCGCAGGTCGTCTACTACTTCTGGGCGTGGCTGCGGGCGACCGACGCCATCGGCCCGACCGAGGTGTCGTTCACGGTGCCGTCGGGCAACTTCGGCAACATCCTGTCCGGGTTCTACGCGAAGCGGATGGGCCTGCCGGTCCGCCGCCTCGTGCTGGCGACGAACGAGAACAACGTGCTCGACGAGTTCTTCCGCACGGGCGTGTACCGTCCGCGCACGGCCGCCGAGACCCACGCGACGTCGAGCCCGTCGATGGACATCTCGAAGGCCTCGAACCTCGAGCGCTTCATCTTCGAGCTCGTCGACCGGGACGCCGCGCGCGTCGTGACGGCCTGGAGCGAGCTCGAGTCGCAGGGTCACTCGGACTTCAGCGCCGAGCAGCCGCGCTTCGCCGACGAGTTCGGCCTGGTCAGCGGCACCTCCACCCATGCCGACCGGATCGAGACCATCCGCCGGGTCCATGCGGAAGCGGGCGAGATCATCGATCCGCACACGGCCGACGGCGTGAAGGTCGCGCGCGAGCATGTCGAGCCCGGCGTCCCGATGCTCGTGCTCGAGACCGCCAAGCCGGAGAAGTTCGCCGACACCATCCGGGAGGCCCTCGGCGTCGAGCCGGAGTACTCGCCGGAGCTGCGGGCCATGCTGGACGCCCCGCAGCACGTGACCGAGCTGCCGGACGACGCGGATGCGCTGCGCGCGTTCATCGCGGACGCCTCGCTCGGAGGTGGTACAGTGAAGACAACCCCGGTGGGTGCCGATCGGCACGAATCTTGACCACCGATTCGCAATCTGCGAAGCCCCGCACAGGTCCCCCGACCAGCTCTCACAGCAGCTTGTTCACCTGAGCAGTCTGTTCACGAGCGCCTGGGCGACCGACGCGCGTCCCCACGCGCGCCTGCATGTGCATCGGGCACCACCACCACGTTCCACTGGAGGAGCACTCGTGGAGACCATCTCCGAGATCCAGACCGAGGCCGCCGCCGAGCGCGACGAGCAGGTCACCGAGACGACCGCCGAGGCCGTCACCGATACGGCCGCCGAGGCGCCCGCGGCGCCGGCCAAGTCGGCACCGCGCAAGCGCGCGCCGCGTCGCGCCAAGTCGACCGACGCCGCGCCGGTCGAGGCGCCCGCGGCCGACGCCGCGCCCGCCGAGGGCGAGACCCCGGCCGACGCGCCGGCCGCCGAGGCCGAGCCGCCCGCCGAGAAGCCCAAGCGCGCGCCGCGCAAGCGCACGCCCAAGGCCGCACCGGTCGAGGCGCCCGCGGTCGAGGCGCCCGCCGACGAGGCGATCCCCGCCGAGGCGGAGACCGCCACCCCGGCCGAGGCCGAGCCCGCCGCCGAGGCGACGGAGGCTCCTGCCGAGGAGACGACGCAGGAGGCGGCGCCCGCCGAGGGCGAGACCGCCGACGCCGACGCCGGCGCCCAGGAGGGCACCGGCCGCCGCAGCCGCAGCCGCAGCCGCAGTCGCAACCGCAACAAGGGCGACCGCGCCGAGGGCGGCCAGGCCCAGGGTGGCCAGAACGGCCAGGCCCCGGGCGGACAGCCCCAGGCGCCGCAGTCGCAGTCCCAGGACGACGCCGACGACGCGCGCGGCGCGAACGAGGCGGGCGGGCGCAACGCCCGCGGCAGCCGCAACAAGCGCCGCGGCAACCAGACGAGCGACGAGTTCGACACCGAGATCAACGAGGACGACGTCCTGATCCCGATCGCCGGCATCCTCGACGTGCTCGACAACTACGCGTTCGTGCGCACCACGGGCTACCTGCCCGGCACGCAGGACGTGTACGTCTCGCTCGGCCAGGTCAAGAAGTACAACCTGCGCAAGGGCGACGCGGTCGTCGGCGCCATCAAGCAGCCTCGCGAGAACGAGCAGCAGGGTCGCCAGAAGTACAACGCGCTCGTCAAGGTCGACTCGGTCAACGGCCTGTCGGTCGACGACGCCGCCGCGCGCGTGGAGTTCTCGAAGCTCACGCCGCTGTACCCGCAGGAGCGCCTGCGTCTCGAGACCGCCCCCGAGAAGCTGACGCAGCGGATCATCGACCTCGTCGCGCCCATCGGCAAGGGCCAGCGCGGCCTGATCGTCGCGCCGCCCAAGGCCGGCAAGACGATCGTGCTGCAGCAGATCGCCAACGCGATCGCGCAGAACAACCCCGAGGCCCACCTCATGGTCGTGCTCGTCGACGAGCGTCCCGAGGAGGTCACCGACATGCAGCGCACGGTGAAGGGCGAGGTCATCGCCTCGACCTTCGACCGTCCCGCCGAGGATCACACCACGGTCGCCGAGCTCGCCATCGAGCGCGCCAAGCGCCTGGTCGAGCTGGGCCGCGATGTGGTCGTGCTCCTCGACTCGATCACGCGCCTCGGCCGTGCCTACAACGTCTCGGCGCCGACCTCGGGCCGCGTGCTGTCGGGCGGCGTGGACGCCTCGGCGCTGTACCCGCCCAAGCGCTTCTTCGGCGCCGCGCGCAACATCGAGAACGGCGGATCGCTCACGATCCTCGCGACCGCGCTGGTGGAGACCGGATCCAAGATGGACGAGGTCATCTTCGAGGAGTTCAAGGGCACCGGCAACATGGAGCTGCGACTGTCGCGCCAGCTCGCCGACAAGCGCATCTTCCCGGCCGTCGACGTGAACGCGTCGTCCACGCGCCGCGAGGAGATGCTGCTCTCGTCCGACGAGGTCAAGATCACCTGGAAGCTGCGTCGCGCGCTCGCGGGCCTGAACCCCGAGCAGGCGCTCAGCACCGTGCTCGACAAGCTCAAGGAGACGTCCTCGAACGTCGAGTTCCTCGTGCAGATGAAGAACGCCCAGATGTCCGTGGGCGGCCGCTCGTCCGGTCACGAGAACGACATCCGCTGAGCGCGTGTTCGAGTCCGTCGACGCGCTGATCGACGAGCACCGCCGGGTGCAGGAGGAGCTCTCCGACCCGGCGGTGCACGCCGACGCCGCGCGCGCCAAGCGCGTCAACCGGCGCTACGCCGAGCTGAACCGGATCGTGCAGGCGCACGAGGCCTGGACCGCCGCGGGGGACGACCTCGCGGCCGCCCGCGAGCTCGCGCGCGAGGACGAGGCGTTCGCCGCCGAGGTCCCGGGGCTGGAGGAGCAGCTGGCGCGGGCGCAGGAGAAGCTGCGCCGCCTGCTGATCCCGCGCGACCCGGATGACGCGCGCGACGTGATCATGGAGATCAAGGCCGGCGAGGGCGGCGCGGAGAGCGCGCTGTTCGCCGCCGACCTGCTGCGCATGTACTCGCAGTACGCCGCGTCCAAGGGCTGGAAGACCGAGCTGCTCGAGCGCAACGAGTCGGACCTCGGCGGCTACAAGGACGTCCAGATCGCGATCAAGGGCTCCTCGTCGGATCCCGCGCAGGGCGTGTGGGCGCACCTGAAGTACGAGGGCGGCGTGCACCGCGTGCAGCGCGTGCCCGCGACGGAGTCGCAGGGCCGGATCCACACGTCCACGACCGGCGTGCTGGTGTTCCCCGAGGTCGACGAGCCCGAGGAGATCCAGATCGACCAGAACGATCTGAAGATCGACGTGTTCCGCTCGTCCGGCCCCGGCGGCCAGTCGGTGAACACGACCGACTCGGCGGTGCGCATCACGCACGTGCCGACCGGCATCGTCGTGTCCATGCAGAACGAGAAGTCCCAGCTGCAGAACCGCGAGGCGGGCATGCGCGTGCTGCGGGCCCGACTGCTCGCGAAGCAGCAGGAGGAGCTCGACGCGGCCGCGTCGGATGCGCGCCGGTCGCAGATCCGCGGCATGGACCGCTCCGAGCGGATCCGGACGTACAACTTCCCGGAGAACCGCATCGCGGATCACCGCACGGGCTACAAGGCCTACAACCTCGACCAGGTCATGGACGGCGCGCTCGAGCCGATCCTGCAGTCCTGCATCGAGGCCGACGAGGCCGAGCGCCTCGCCGCCCTGGGCGACCAGGGGTGACGCCCGCCCGCAGTTGACCCGATCGGCCCGTACTCCCCACGGAGTCCGGGCCGATTCGACTCGAGCGGGACCGCCGTCGTATCCGCTCATCCCGCCGCTCCTGTATCAGGGAGCCGGGGCGGCTCCTCGTTACCGGCGAGGGGTGAAAGGCGGAGAAGTCCCATGCTGCAGCTGATGATGACAGGCGCCGCGCTCGCGCTGCTGGTCGGTGCGTCGCCGGCACCGGACGCGGGCGACGTCTACGTGCCCGAGGAACCCGTCGAGCCGTCGCTGAATGTGACCGCGTTCGCGGAGTGCGTCACCGACGCGCCCTGGATCTCGTACGACGTGACGCTCGTCGACCCGGATGACCGCTCGACCTCCCACGACGTGTCCCTCGTCTTCACCGAGGGCGGCCGACGCCTCGAGGTCCCGCTCGGTCCGCTGGGCGACGACAACCGGCTCGCAGGACGGATCCTCTGGCCGGGCGCCACGGTCGACGCGGCGGGCGCCGGATCAGACTGGCCCGGCTGGGTGCAGCAGGGCGGCGAGTGGGTCGACGTCGGCGACGACGACCTCGGCTGGACCCGCGACGGCGCGACCGCATCGATCGAGGTCAACCCCGAGGCGGCGATCGCCGTGGCGTATCCGCCGGCGACGCCTCGTTGTGTGGCGGGACCACGCCCGACGGCCGATGAGCCGCCCGTGAGCGCCGCGCCCACGGCGCTGGCTGCCACCGGTCCGGAGATCATCGCGCCCCTCATGCTGGGCGCCACGCTGCTCATGGGCGGCCTGGCGTTCGCCGCGGCCCGAAGGCGACCCCGCGAGTGAAGCGACAGCTCTCCACGCGCAGCGGACCGACGGCCGAGCGCCCGAACGGCCAGAGGCGCCGGATCGCCGTGCGCGCGCTGATCGGCGCCGGCGCGGTGATGATCGCCGCCGGTGCCTGGCTCGGCGTGCGCGGGGCCCTCGCCTACGCCGAGGCGGACTCGGTGAGGGTCGCGGCCGACCGGCTCGGGGTCGCTCTCGACTCCGCGTCGCTCGACGCGGTGCGATTCGACGCGGCCCTGATCGGGCCGCTCCTGGACCGCGTGTCCGGCGACGCGGGGGCGCTCGCCGGACACGCGCAGACCCTGGCGGGCCTGACGGCAGACCCCGTGTGGCGCGTCGCGGAGCTCGTGCCGGTGGCGGGCCCGCAGTTGCGAGCCGTCCGGGTGGGCGCCGCGGAGCTCGCGGCGCTCACGACCACGGCGAGCGATGTGCTCGCCGTGGGCGGCGACGTGCTGAGCAGCGAGGCCGACGGCCTCGACGTCGACGGGATCCGCAGGCTCAGCCCGCCGCTGGAGGCCGCGGTCGCCGCGCTCACCACCGCGCGCGCGAATCTCGCCGCGGTGGAGCGCGAGGGTCTCGTGGCGCCCGTCGCCGCGGCGCTCGCCGCGCTCGACGACGCGATCGCGCGCACGGGTCCCGCGCTCGAGGATGCTCACGCGGTGGCTCGACTCGCGCCGCCGATGCTGGGCGCCGACGAACCGCGCCTCCTCCTGGTCATGCTGCAGAATCCGGCGGAACTGCGCGCGGCGGGGGGCATCGCCGGCACCTTCATCGCGATGCGGGCCGAACGGGGCACGCTGACTCTCGTCGCGCAGGCCGACGGCGCCGACTTCCCGATCCTGGACGATCCGCTCGTCCCGGTGCCGGCGGACGCATCCGCGCGCGACGACGATGGCGTCGGCCGATTCGTGCAGAACCTCACCGGAACGCCCGACTTCGCGCTGTCCGCGCGGCTCGCCGCCGCATGGTGGGCCGAGCGCACGGGGCAGGAGCCCGACGCAGTGGTGGCGATCGACCCGCTCGTGCTGCAGCCCCTCCTCCACGTGACGGGCCCGGTCCAGGCGGACGGCGTGCGCATCGACGCCGATCAGGTGGTCGACGCGCTGCTGCGTCGCCCCTATCTCGAGCGCGACCGCGACGGGCAGACGGCGCTGTTCCAGGCTGCCGCGGAAGCCGTGTTCACGACCGTGCTCGCGGCGCCCGCCGAGGCGCCCCGGCTGGCGCTCGATCTCGCGCCGCTGATCGGCGAGGGGCGCATCGCGCTGTGGAGCGCGCGCCCGGACGAGCAGGCGGTGATCGCGGGCACGGCGTCGGCGGGGATGGCCGCCCGGATGGCGCAGCAGGACGCGCACGCCGTCCTGCTCGACGATCTCGCCGGGGGCAAGCTGGACGCGTATCTCGACGCCTCGTTCGCTCTCGACGGGAGCACATGCCGCCCGGACGGGAGAGCCGAGATCGTCGTGACGGCGACGCTCACGAGCACGGTCCCGCCCGGCGTGGAGCTGCCCTGGACGGAGTTCCCCGGGCTCGGCGGCTTCGCGAGTGACCAGATCGGCCTGCGGGTCTCCGCACTCGCCCTGCCCGGTGCGGTCGCCGAGGGCGTGCGCATCGATGGCGTGCCGGCCGCGTGGTCGGCCGCGACGGTCGTCGGGCGTCCCACCGCGTCGGCGCGCGTCGCGGTCGATCCGGGAGCGACCGTCGTCGTGGAGTTCCGCTTCGCCGGCGATGCCGGTGCGCACGGGCCAGCGCTCGTGCACACGCCGCTGGTCGGCGACGCCTCCGTCGCTCTCACGGGCGGAGGCTGCCGATGAATGCCCGAGTGCTTGCGCCGTCGAGTGGGAGCCGATGGCGTGAGGATGACGGTTCCCCTTGCGCGGCGTCCCTGCCTGTAGGCACAATTGCCCGCGTGGAGGACGATCCTCTGCCGAGTCGTCAGGATCCCCCCGAACCTGGCGTCGCACCGTCCGCATCCCCCCGCGCGGCGGAGAACGTGCCAACGGCACCCGGCGACGATACGGGCGAGCGGCATGCCCGCTGGCGCCACGCCGCCGCGCTGTTCGTGCGGTGGCGGGAGTCCGCGGACAACCGCGCGCTCGACGAGCTCGTGCGCCTGCTCAGCCCCGTGCTGTGGCACGTCGTGCGGGCCTACGGCCTCGGGCCGGAGGCCGCAGCGGACGTGGTGCAGTCGACCTGGCTGGCGTTCGTGCGCAAGCACGAGTCGATCGCCGATCCGGAGGCGGTGTCGGCCTGGCTGACGATGACAGCGCGCCGCGAGGCGTGGCGGACATCGAAGATCGACGCCCGGTCCGACCCGACCGAGGATGAGGCGCTCGAGCGGCGGATGCCGCCGAGCGCCACAGCCGAGGAGCAGGCGGTCGGGCAGCTCGAGTCGCAGCGGCTGTGGCTCGCGGTCTCGGCGCTCGACGAGCGCTGCCGTCGCCTGCTGCGGATCGTCGCGTTCGACGACCGACCGGATTACCGGCGGATCGCGAGCGATCTGCACATGCCCATCGGAAGCATCGGGCCGACCCGGCAGCGGTGCCTGGGCAAACTCCGCGCGCGGCTTGCTGACGCGGAGGGCACTGAGGGGGGAAGATCGTGATCGTGGACAGTAGTGAAGAGGAAGACCGCGCGATGTTCGCGGCGCTCAAGCGGATGTGGGAGCGTGCCGACGGACCGCCAGCGGATCTTGCCGAGAGGATGATCGCGGCCGTGGCCGTCGACGACCTGACGCGCGAGTACGCCCTGCTGACGGAGGTGTCGGCGGATCGGGCGGCCGTGCGGACCGAGCAGGAGCGCCTGACGCTCCAGTTCAGCGACGAGAGCACGAGCGTGCTGCTGCACGTGTCGGCCACGGAGTCGGGGAGCCGACGCGTGGACGGGTGGTCGGAGCCGTCGGTCCTGGCCGCGCGGCTGTCGCAGGACGCGCGGGAATGGGCGGCCGTGCTGGGCGAGGAAGGACGATTCGCGTTCGACGACGTGGCCCCGGGCCTGTCGGCCGTGCGGTTGATCGTCCGCATGGACGGCGAGCTGAAGGAATTCATCACTCCGCAGTTCGAGGTGTGAACGTCCCTCGGGACGACGGCGCCGCCCCCGCGTCGCCGTGAGGTGGAGCGCGGCGGCCGCCGCGGAGAGAGGGTGTCCCCGTGGCTGCTGACGACGGCTCCCAGCCGGAGAACTGGACCTGGCGCGACCGCGCCGCGGGGTCCGTGCCCCGGGGCCGGACGCTCGATCCGACGATCGAGCGCGTGCCCGGCATCGAGGCGTTCCCGACCGTCTACGTGCCGGATCGGCTGCTGGTCGCGAGCGCGGGCGGCGAGCGCTCCTCACGCCTGCGCGCGCTGGACGAGGCGGCGGCGACCTTCGGCTGGCGCGTCGAGCTCGAGGACCTGCGCGGCGAGCCGCTGCCCGACGGCGAGTCGGAGCCGGGGCCGCTGCTGCCGGAGGTGGCCGGCGTCACGCGTGTGCGCGTCGTCGCGCCGGGCGAGTCCCCGGACGCCGACGCACCCCTCTCACCCGACGCCTGGCGCGTCCTGCAGCGCGCGCGACGCCTGACGAGGTCCCGGCTCGAGGGCGTGGGGCTCGATCACGTCCTCGCGATCGACCCCGTGCGCGTGAACCCGTTCACGCAGACCAATCCGTTCACGCAGACCAACCCCTTCACGCAGACGAACCCGTTCACGCAGACGAACCCGCACGGCGCCGCCGAGTACGCGCAGCCGGGCTGCGGGGGACGTCAGCCGATCACGCGGCTCGGAGCCGGTCCGACGCGCATGGCCGCGCTCCGGCGCGGATCGCGGAGGGCGGTGGTCGCGATCCTGGACACCGGATGCGGAGCGCACGCCTGGCTGCCGGATGACGTGGTCACGCGGCGGCTCGAGATCGACGGCCGCCCGATCGGGCTGACCGACGAGGCCGATCCCGAGCGCTACGGCGACCTCTACGGGCAGCTCGACGGAGAGATCGATCCGGTGGCGGGGCACGGGACCTTCATCGCGGGCGTCGTCCGGCAGGTGGCGCCCGACGCCGACCTCGTCTCCGTGCGCCTGGCCGATGCGCTCGGCGTCATCGAGGAGAGCCTGCTGATCCGGACGCTCGCCGACGTGCTCGAGCTCGCACGCCGCCATGCGGCCGGCGAGAAGGGCGGCACCGCGATCGACGTCCTCAGTCTCTCGCTGAGCTACTACCACGAGACGCCGGAGGACGGGCTCTACTCGCGCACCGTCTACGACCTGCTCCGCTTCGCCCGGCGCCTCGGCATCGCCGTGGTGTGCTCGGCGGGCAACGACGCGATCGACCGGCCGAGCTTCCCGGCATCGCTGTGGGCGTGGCCCGACGCGGACAACGGCATCGCTCCCGACGACCTCGCGGAGCACGTGTCGGTGGGCGCGCTCAACCCGGGCTCGACCTCCGTCGCGCTGTTCTCGAACGTCGGTCCCTGGGTGCGCGTCTACGCACCCGGTGCGTCGATCGTGAGCTGCCTGCCGGCGTTCGAGGGAGGCCGGCAGGCGGCCACGCGCGAGGACCTGTACCGCCGCAGGCGCCAGACGATCGCGCCCGAGGACTACCGCGGCGGCTTCGCGACCTGGAGCGGCACGTCGTTCGCCGCTCCGTTCGTCGCGGGCCTCATCGCCGCGGAGCTCGGGATGCAGCCCGTCACTGCGGCGGCGACGTCGGGAAGTGCGGTCGACCGTTCCCGGAAAGCGACGGAAGCGGCCCTGACGGTTGTCTCAGCGGACGACGGATCGAGGGTGTGAGCGGACCATGCGCGGCGGGGTGGAGGCGCGCGGAATTAGTGCGGGTGAAAGGCATTGGGGGAGCCTCGGTGTCTGGGTAGGACGGGAATCGGGTCGACGGTTTGGTCGGGGGCCCGTGCCGTCACCGGACATCCTGCACCCTGTCGGCACATCAGGGAAGAGGCAGATTCCGGTATACCCGGGGAGTGGGAACGATGCGCCTCACCGCGGATGACCTCCACGCGCGCGGCGTCGCCCTGAGCAACCGCGGTCGCCTGACGGCGGCCCGGCGCGCCCTGCGCGCGGCGGGCGAGCGGGCGACCTCGCCGGAGGAGCGCGCGCGGATCGCCGGAACGCTCGCCTACGTGCTCACCCGCACCGGGCATCCGGACGAGGCCGAGCGGATCTGCCGCGAGGCGCTCGGCGATCAGGAGGGGGCCGTCGTGCTGTCGCAGGCGACGGCCGCCGTGCTGCACGGACAGCTCGGCGCTCTCGCGGTCGAACGGGGGGACTTCGACGGGGCGCTCGCGTGGCTGGAGCTCGCCACGAGCGCGGAGACGGATCTCGTGCGCTCCGGCAACATGCTCATGAATCGCAGCGTCGCGCTGATGCGCCTGCAGCGCCTCGCGGAGGCGCGCGCGGATCTCGACGCCGCGGCCGATCGCTTCGCGGCGGCCGGCGAGCCGAACAGCCGGGCGCTCAGCGTGCACAACGCGGGCTACGTCGCTCTGCTGGAGGGCGACCTCGTGACCGCCCTCGAGCGCATGTCGGAGGCCCGGCCGCTGGCGGCCTCGTCGCCGGTCAACGCCGCGATCTGCGACCAGGATCGCGCCGAGGTGCTGCGCGAGGCGGGACAGGTGCTGGAGGCGGAGAGCACGCTCGAGAGCGTCGCCCGCTCGTTCGGGGCAGCGCACATGCCGCAGTCGCGGGCCGAGGCCGAGTTCCACCTCGCGCGCTCGCTCATCACGCACGACCTCGGACGCGCCGCGGAGGTCGCCACCGCCGCGGCCCGGCGGTTCCGCGCGCTGGGCAGCACCGCCTGGGCGGCGCGGGCCGACGGGCTGCGCCTGCGGGCCCTGCTCTCGATGTCGGACGCGGGGCGGCGCCGGCCCTCCGCCGAGCAGGTGCAGCAGGCGATCGCGGCCCTGGAGCGCGCGGGCTTCGCGAGCGAGGCCCGGCTGCTGCGCCTGACGACGCTGATCGCCCGTGCCCGCCGCGGAGAGATCGACCGGGGCGGCATCCGGATGCGGCCGGACGATCCCCAGCCCGTGCGGCTGCTCGTGCACGAGGCGCGCGCCGTGCAGGCGACGGCGCGCGGCCGCGACGCGGACACACGCCGGCACGCCGCAGCGGGGCTGGAGAGCCTCGCCGCGTGGCAGCGGTCCTTCGGGGCGCTCGACGTCGCGTCGTCCGTCGCGATGCACGGCAACGGGCTGATGTTCGAGGGTCTGTCGGCGGCGATCCGCTCGGGCCGTCCCGAGGTGCTGTTCGAATGGTCCGAGCGCGCGCGGCATTTCGCCCACCAGGTGATGCCGGTGCGGCCGCCGCGCGATCCGCAGCACGCGGCCGACCTCGCGCAGCTGCGCCTGCTGCGCGAGGAGACGGGCGTCTCCTGGGAGCGGGACCCGCGGGTGCGCGAGCTGCGCGAGCGCGTGCGCGAGCGGCAGTGGGCGACCGCGGGTGGGGCCGCGACCATCCCGCGCGTCGGCCTCGAGACGCTGCGGGCCGGGCTCGAATCGGACACCGCGATGCTGACGTTCGTCTACAGCCGCGGCGTCATGGTGTGTCTCGTCGTGCCCGCGGTCGGCGCGCCGCGCGTCATCCACACCGACTGGGCGACCGCGAGCGCGCAGCTCCCGGGCCTGCGCGCGGATCTCGACGTCCTCGCGGCCATGGGGAACGGGCCGATGGCGCACGTCGTCCGGCGCGCGCTCGAGTCGCGTCTGGCGGCGCTCTCGCACGCGCTCGTCGAGGACGGGCTCCGCGCGGCCGGCGATCCGCGGCGCGTGCTGATCACGGCCCCGGGAATCCTGGCGGGACTGCCCTGGACGATGCTGCCCGCGATGCGGGGCCGGTCGATGACGCTGGCGAGGTCGGCCTCGCGCTGGATCGCGGCGCGCACCCGGGACCGCCGGGGCCACACCGCCGGATTCGCCGTGGGACCGGACGTCGCTCGCGGCGCGGAGGAGGCGCAGAGCGCCGCGTTCGCCTGGGAGGTCGCGGGTCACGCGGCCGACCCGCTCGCGGGCCGGGTCCCCACCGTGCTGCAGGGATCCGAGGCACGCGTCTCGGCCGTGACGGCGATGGCCGAGGAGGTCGACGTGCTGCACCTCGTGGCGCACGGCCGCCACGCGATCGACTCGCCCATGCTCTCGGGCCTGAGCCTCGCCGACGGCACGCTGTTCGGCTACGACATCGACCTGATCGACAGCCCGCCGAAGACGGTCGTCCTGTCGGCCTGCGAGCTCGGGCGCTCGTCAGTGCGCTGGGGCGCCGAGGCCATGAGCATGGCGCACGGCTGGCTGCATGCGGGCGCCGTGTGCGTGATCGCGGCACCGGTGACCGTCGCGGACGATGTGGCCGCGGAGCTGCTCGCGGGGTTGCACAGCGGACTCGCCGCGGGCCTCGCGCCGGCGGACGCGCTGTCGCTCGCGAGCCAGGAGACGGGGCTCGTGGCGCCGTTCCTCTGCCACGGCAGCGGGTTCTGAGCCCGGGAGCCCGTGAGGCGTCTCTCACGGGATCCGCGCGGTCGTGTATCACGGGCCGTCGTGGACCCTCCGGATGTCCATGGCGAACGTCGGTCGCGTGCTCGAGGCACCCGTCTCCGTCGACGGATGCGCTCGGATCGGAGGTGCGGCATGACGTCGCTCGTTGGTGCGCGGGTCGTGGTCACCGGTGGTGCCGGATTCATCGGCAGTCACCTCGTGGACGAGCTGGCCACGCGGCGGCACGTGGCGGAGGTGACCGTGGTCGACTCGCTCGTCAACGGGAGCCGCGCGAACCTCGCACACTGGAACGGTGATCCGCGGGTGCGCCTGATCGAGGCCGACATCCGCTCGGGCACTGCGATGCGCGCCCTCGAGGGCGCCGACGTCGTGTTCCACCTGGCGTGCCTCGGCGTGCGGCACAGCCTGCATGACCCGATCGCGAACCACGAGGTCAACGCGACCGCGACGCTCCAGCTGCTCGAGCGGGCCCGGGCGGTCGGCGTCGGCCGCTTCGTGCATGTCAGCTCGAGCGCGGTGTTCGGCACCGCGCAGCGCGTGCCGATGGACGAGCGGCACCCGACGTGGCCCGAGACGGTCTACGGCGCATCGAAGCTCGCCGGCGAGGCGTATGCCCGGTCCGCCTATCGCCGCCACGACCTGCCCGTGATCGTGGTGCGGCCGTTCAGCACGTACGGTCCGCGCAGCCACTTCGCGGGCGACAGCGGCGAGGTCCTGCCGCGCACGATCATCCGCAATCTCTGCGGACTGCCCGCGCTGGTCTACGGGGACGGGCGGCAGACGCGGGACTTCATGCACGTCAGCGACACGGCGCGCGGGCTCGCGACGATCGCCCAATGCGACGCCGCCGTCGGAAGCACCGTGAACCTCGGCTCGGGGGAGGAGATCTCGATCGAGGCGCTCGCCCGCACGGTCGCCTGGCTCATCGGCCGACCGGATCTCGACCCCATCCTCCTCGAGCCCCGCCCGGGGGACGTGCGGCGCCTGCTCGTGGACGCCCACCTGATGCACCGTCTCACGGGGTTCACCCCCGCGATGCCGTTCGACGCGGGCGTCGCCGACCTCGTGCGCTGGTTCCGCAGCCGCCCCCGCACGCCCGAGCAGATGCTCGAGCGCATCGAGGACCGCAACTGGGAGGCCCCTCGGCCCGTGGCACAGGTGAGCGCGTGATCAGTCCCGTGGCCGACGCGCCTGCAGAGGCTGGCCTCACTCGCATCGATGTGACGCGGCCGTGGCTGGGCGCGGAGGAGACCGCCGCCATGGCGGAGGTCATCGCGGCGGGCTGGATCGCGCAGGGACCCCGCGTGGCGGAGTTCGAGCGGGAGTTCGCGGAGGCCGTCCACGGCGTGCACGCGATCGCGACGTCCAGCGGCGCCACCGCCCTGCACCTCGCACTCGTCGTGGCGGGCGTCGGCCGCGGCGACGACGTCGTCGTGCCGTCCCTGGGGTTCATCGCGACGGCCCATGCCGCGTCCCACGTCGGAGCCCGCGTGGTGTTCGCGGACGTCGAGCTCGCCACCGGCTGCGTCACGGCCGCGACGATCGCCCGCGCGCTCACTCCGCGCACGCGAGCCGTGATCGCGGTGGACCAGGGCGGCGTCCCGGTCGATCTCGCACCGATCCGGGCCCTGTGCGATCCCCGCGGAATCGTGGTGATCGAGGACGCGGCAAGCGGCGTCGGATCCACCTACCGCGGCGAGCCGCTCGGCGCCGGCGCCGAGCTGGCGACGTGGTCATTCCGCCAGGGGGAGATCCTCACGACGGGCGAGGGCGGCATGCTGACCACGGGCCGCGCCGATTGGGCCGAGCACGCCCGCATCCTGCGCCAGCACGGGTCGGCCCTCTCCGATGCGGAGCGCGAGACGGCGCGGATCCCGCCGCACGAGATCCATGACGAGATCGGATTCGGCTTCCGCATGACCGACCTGCAGGCCGCGATCGGGCTGGTCCAGCTGGGCCGTCTGCCCGCGATCGTCGCCCGCCGGCGGGCGGCGGCCGCCCGTTACCGCGTGGCGCTCGCCGACGTCCCGGGCATCCGGGTGGTGGCCGATCCGCCGTACGGGCAGAGCGCATTCCCGTCGCTGTGGATCGAGATCGGCCCGCCGTGCCCGCTGAACCGGGAGGAGCTCCTCGCCCTGCTCGCAGAGCGCGGCATCTCGGCCCGCCGTGGCAGCGTGGCCGCCCACCGCCAGCCGGCCTACGCGTTCCGCGACACGGGATCGGCCTCGCTGGCCGTGACCGACCGGCTCGCCGACCGCACGGTGATCCTGCCGCTGTTCCATGAACTGACCTCGGCGGATCAGGATCGCGTCATCGCGGCTGTCCGGGACGGCGCCATCGGGATCCGGTCGTGAGCGTGCTGCTGCTCGGCGCGAGCGGTCTGGCGCGCGAGGTGATCGCGGCCGGAGCGCCCGGCATCGTCGGCGTGCTCGACGATGATCCGACCATGCACGGCACGGAGTGCGGGGGAGTGCCCGTGCTCGGGGGCATCGCCGAGGCCGTGACGCGCCGCGCCGACCACCTGCTGCTGTGCGTCGGTCCCGGTCGCGCGCGCCGCGAGGTCGCGCACCGGCTGGCGGCCGCCGGTGTCGGGGCCGACCGCTACGCGACGTTCGTCGCGGCGGACGCCCGGATCGGCGCCACGAGCACCGTGGGCGGCGGGTCGATCCTGCTCGACGGCGCCACGATCACTGCGGAGGCGAGAGTCGGCCGGCACGTCGTCGTGATGCCCGGCTGCACGATCGGCCACGATGACCTCGTCGCCGACTTCGCGACCTTCGCGGCGGGCGTGAGCCTCGGGGGCGGGGTCCGCATCGGCGAAGCGGCGTTCCTCGGCCTGAACGCCTCCGTGCACCCGGGGGTCGCGATCGGCGCGGACGCGACGGTCGGGATGGGCGCGGCCGTGATCCGCGACGTCCCCGACGGCGAGACGTGGGTCGGAGTGCCGGCTCGGCCTCTCCTCTCCTCCGGCGGGATCCATCCGATCTCCGTGCTGGAGGTCTCGGCATGAGTGTCGCCTCGCTCGCTGCGACGCGTGGTCGCGCCGCGCCAGAAGCTGCGGCGCCCGGACGTGCGGAACACCGCGCGCCGGGCAGCCGCGTCCACGTCCGCCGAGTCGCGAGCGCGCGCCGACGGCGGACATCGGGTACGGGCCCCGTCGACCGGCTGCGCCTGCGTCCACACAGGGAGACCTGAGGGGGCGCATCCACATGCGACAGCGGGCGGTGCGGGCGGGCGGCTTCGCCGTCGCGTTCCTCGCGGTGTACGGGTTCTTCGTGCTGACCCCGACCGGTCAGCTGCTCGACGCCGCGAGCCTGGGCGCGTTCACGTGGGCCCGCGAGCTGGGCGCCCTGCCGCTCTTCCATGCCAGGGAGGTGCTTCCGTTCGTGCCGATCGCCGTGGCATGCGCGGCGATCGCGACCGCGCCGATGCGCGGACGGACGACGGACGCGGTTGCGGGGTTCGGCACCCTGGTGGTCGTCTTCGCCCTGGCCACCGTGCTGAAGCGGATGGTCCTTCCGCGACCGCACCTCGGCGACTTCGCCTATCCGGAGAACACCTTCCCGAGCGGGCACACCGCCCTCGCGCTCGCGGCGATCGTGGTGCTCGCCTGGCTCGTGCCACCACGGACCATGACGGCCGTGCTGGCGGCCGGCGGCGGGCTCGCGGTGTTCATCGCGATCGCGTCGGTGGCCTCGTTCGCGCATCGCGGCAGCGACGTCGTCGGCGGCGCTCTGCTGGCGGGTGCGGTGACGGGAGGGTTGTCCCGCGGCACGCGCACGACGTCCTGGGTCCGGCGCCGGCGGCCGGTGATCGGGCTGATCGCGCTCTCCGCGACGGCCGTCGTGGCGTTCGCCGTGTCCGCGATCGCGCTGGCGGCGGGCGCCGACGCGGCGCTGCCGCTCACGACGGCGCTCGTCCTGTCCTCGAGCGCCGCGGTCGGGGCGGTTCTGCTCGTGTCCGCGCCGTCGTCGGCACCCGCTCTCGTGCCGGCCTGACGGTCCGCGATCGTCCCCGGGTACCGGGGGCCCGAGGTATCAGCGACCGTGCACACCGCTCCATCCAGGTGGGTCCGCACGGTGCGGTGCCCGGGGAGGTGCGGTCATGAGCGGACAGGTGCTGCAGGCGGTCTCAGAGGACCAGTACGGGGCGCAGGCGCAGGCGACGGTGGCTCTCGCGCACGACTACTTCACCCAGCGGGGAGGAGCCGAGCGTGTGGCGCTGTCCATGGGACGCGCGTTCCCCGGCGCGTCCCTGTACACGACGCTGTACGAGCCGGCGCAGACGTTCCCCGAGTTCGGCGCCCTCGACGTGCGGCCCTCCGCGCTGAACCGGCACAGTCTGCTGCGTCGCTCGCACCGCCTCGCGCTCCCGCTGCTCGCACGCGACGTCGACCGCATCCACGTCGACGCCGATGTGCTGCTGGCCAGCTCCAGCGGCTGGGCCCACGGCATCCGCACGACCGGGCGCAAGATCGTGTACTGCCACGCCCCGGCGCGCTGGCTGTACCAGACCGACCGGTACGCGAGCGGCGGCTCGGTGCGCGGCGCCGCGACACGCGCGGCCATCGCCGCGCTGGGGCGGGGCCTGCGGCAGTGGGACCGTGCCGCGGCGCTGTCGGCCGACCGCTACCTCGTCAACTCGACGGTCATCCAGCGGGCGGTGCGCGACGTGTACGGAATCGAGGCCGAGGTCGTTCCGCCGCCGCCGGCGTGCCTGCCGTCCGGCGACGAGGACGCGGCTCCAGGGATCGAGCCCGGCTTCCTGCTCGTCGTGGCGCGGCTGCTGCCCTACAAGAACGTCGACGCCGTGGTGCGCGCCGCATCGCTGCTCGGGGACGTGGACCTCCTGGTCGTCGGCGTCGGACCCGATCGCGACCGCCTGCAGTCCATCGCGGGACCTCGCGTGCGCCTGCTGGGATCGGTGACGGATGCGCGCCTGCGCTGGCTCTATCGGCACGCCTCGGCGCTCGTCGCGGCCTCGTACGAGGACTACGGTCTCACGCCGCTGGAGGCGGCGACGTTCGGGCGCCCCACGCTCGCGCTGCACGACGGCGGGTTCCTCGACACCGTGCGGAACGGGACGAGTGGACTCTTCTTCGACGCACCGGATCCGGAGCAGATCGCGAGCGCGGTCGAGCGCGCCCGGGCGACGTCGTGGGACGCCGCCGCGATCAGGGCGCATGCCGAGAGCTTCAGCGAGCCGCGCTTCATCGAACGTCTGCGCGCCGTCGTGACCGAGGTGGCCGAGGGGGCGCCGGCGCGCGTGAAGACGCCGCTCGTGGCCGAGGGGAGCCTCGTCAGCGCACCGGCATCGCGTCCGCAGCCCGCCGCCGGCCTGCTGCCGAGCCCGGTGGCCGCGTAGGAGGCGCGGCTGCGCTTCACCTGGCCCGGCGGCTCGCCCGCCGAGCCAGGCCGTCGAGCAGGCCGCCGGGGGCCGTGCGCAGCGCCCACCACAGCTCGCCTGCGGCGGCGGCGGGATGGCGCTCCCGCAGTGACGATCGCGCCCGGCGGGACGCACCCCACCACGCGAAGCGCGCATTGCCGCGGAGGCTCTCGTCGAACGCGGCGACGAGCTCCGCATCACCGCGCTCCACCGCGCTCCAGCGGTGCAGCCGCAGCACGCGGTCGATGCTGCGCGTGAGCTCACGGTGGCGGCGCGTGGTGTTCGTCGAGGTCGCGCGATAGTCCACGAGGCGCTCCGGGACGAACGCGAACGATCCGCGTTCCGCGAGGCGCAGGACGAGGTCCAGGTCCTCGGCGAGCGCCAGGCGCGAGTGGAATCCGCCGACGGCGTCGAACGAGGCGCGGCGGATGACGAGATTGGGCAGGATGATCCCGGTGATCCGCCGTGCGACGTCCAGCCGAGACGTCACCGCGACCTGGTCCGCCGGTGCGAGCTCGCGCCGCCCGGTCGCGTCGACGGTCCTCATGCCGCAGTAGCTCGCGACCGCGCCAGGGTCCTCCTCCAGCGCCGCGACCTGCCGGCGCAGCCGCTCCGGATGCCACCGGTCGTCGTCGTCGAGGAACACCACGTAGTCGCCCGTGACCTCCGCGGCGCCCACGTTGCGCGCGATGCTGACGCCGGAAGGCGGGATGCGCACGGTCCGCGCGCCGACGGCTGACGCGGCGGCGGCGACGGCGGCGGCATCCGGGGATCCATCGTCGACGACGAGGATGTCCACGGCCGGATGCGTCTGCGCGACCGCGGACTCCAGGGCCTCTCGCAGGTAGGGGCTCACGCGGTTGGTCGCGACGACCACGCTCACCCGCGGATCGGTCACGGTCGCTCGTCCGCGACGGCCGCGCGCGGTGCCCTCGGTCGGTAAGTCTGCTCAACGGCCACGGGCCCGCGCTGGAAGAGCAGGCCGCGCTCACGCGCCGCGCGGCGCCGATCGCCGCGCAGCAGCAGGCGCCGCGGGAGGCTGCCCACGACGACCGACCAGCGCGCGAGCTGCCACCCCCACACGCCGTGGTGCTTGCGCAGGAACCGCTCCTGTCCCGCCTGCAGGAAGACTTCGCGCCGGGCGGCGTCGGAGCTCGTCGCGGCGCCGACGTGCAGCGCGGTGACGTCCTCCCGCACGATGTTGCGCCATCCGGCGAGGTGCGCGCGGTACTCCCAGTCGGCCTCCTCCGCGTACAGGAAGAACTCCTCGTCGAACCCGCCGACGCGCTCCAGGGCGGCGGCGTTGAGCATCAGCACGGAGCCGATGACGTACTGCGCGCGAACCGGCACGAACCGCTCCAGCCGCACGGTCTTCGCCAGGTACTCCAGGGGATCCGGGTACGGCCACGTGATGCGGGAACGGTGGCCGTCCGCGTCCAGCTGCGCGGGGCCGACGCTCGCGATCCCCGGCTCGGCGTGCAGGGTCTCCTGCAGCCGCCGGATCGCCTCGGGCTCGACCACCGCGTCCGGGTTCAGCAGCAGCACGTCCGAGCCGGGCGTCCGCCGGCGGGCGAGCGCGTGGTTCACGCCGGCGCCGAAGCCGAGGTTGGCCCCCGGATCCCAGTACGCCGCGCCCGCCTCGCGCGCGATGGCGGCGATCTCGGGCAGCGACGAGTTGTCGACGATCGTCACGGCGAAGCCGGCGATCGGAGCGAGGGCGTCTCGCAGCAGATCCGGTGTGCCGTACGCGACGATCACGATCTCCGGATCGAGGCGGTCGCCGGCAGCCGGGCTCGGTCCGGCTGGAGATCTCGAGTTCATGGGCACTCCTCAGCGCGAGCATAGCCAGAGGGTCGGCTCCCGCGCATCGTGGAGGCAGCGGGGGGCACGCAGCGTCCGGCCCGGACTCGGGCGCGGGCGTATCAGGCGCGGGGCACGCGCATCCTGCACTGCAGACGCATTCACGATGTCTCCTCGCGCAAGGGTGGTCCGATGAAGGTACGCGATGTCGCCGTCGGCGACCTCGAGCCGGCGGACGTCGAGCGCTGGACGCGGTTGGCCGAGGGCGCGATCGAGCCGAACGCCTTCCTGGATCCGCGGTATCTGGCGGTCTCGGCTCGGCTCGACCCGTTCGCGGCGCGGCAGCGCGTGCTGATCGCCGAGGACGGCGGCGACATGATCGGGATGATGCCGTACTCGGTCGCGGCCGTCACACTCGGGCGCCGCCGGCTCCGCGCTCTGTCTCTGCGCTGCGACGGCGCGTATCTGCAGGACGCGAGCTCCCGCTTCCACCCTCTGCTGGCGAGCGATCGCGCCGACCGAGCGGCCGAGCTCCTGATCGAGGGGGCGCTGCGTCATGGCGGCGGTGAAGTGCTCGATCTCCGGCGCGTCCCCGAGGGCCATCTCATCGACGCCCTGACCGACGCCGCGCGTCGACGGCGTCTGCCCGTGTACCGGATGGACCGCGAGCACATCCACTGCGTGGACGCGCGCCCCGGGGATGTCGGCGAGCCGACGGACGTCGTCGCCGTCTCTCACCTCGGCGCCACGACCCGCAAGACGCGTCGCAAGGAGATGCGCACGCTGCAGCAGGCGCTCGGGGCGGAGCTCGCGTTCGAGGACCGCGGCGACGATCCGGAGGCGCTGGAGCAGTTCCTCGAGCTCCAGGCCGCGGGCTGGAAGGGGCAGACGGAGTCCGGCGGGAAAGCGTATCTGCCGACCGGGCGGGGGGACTGGATCCGCGCCGTGGCCTCCGCCTTCCGCGAGGACGGCAGGTTCGTCGTGTTCGTGCTGCGCGCGGGGCAGCGCATCGTCCACATGCAGATCGCCTTCCGCAGCGGGAACGCGGTGTTCGGCCTGGCGGACGCCTACGACGAGGAGCTCGGCCACTTCGGCGTCGGCGCGCTGGGGCGCCTCGCGAGCGTGCAGTGGGCGCTCTTCGCCACGGATGCGGACTACTACGATCCGACGATGGACATCGTGAGCGGCAAGGTGGCGCCGATCTTCCCGCATACGCTGCCGGTCGTGACGTACGCAGTCGGCCTGCGTGGCGGCGGCAGGCAGCTCGTGCGCGCGCTGCCCGCCCTGCGACGGGCGCGGGAGTGGGCCGCCGCCGTGCCGCGCGGACGAGGAGCCGTGCAGCGATGAGATCGCCGCTCCTTGTGCGCTCGCGCGAGATCTGGCGCGAACCCGCCCCCCGGGGAGGGGGCTTCGCGGACCTCGCGGTCGCCCCGCTTCCCGGGTTCCTGACGGCGCCGTTCGGCGTCTTCTGCGTGGAGACCGACGATCCGGTCGTCGCCCTCACGTACGACGACGGCCCGCACCCCGCCCACACGCCCGGGATCCTCGACGTGCTCGGGCAGAGAGGTGCGACCGCGACGTTCTTCGTGCTCGCCGAGCAGGTGGCGGCCCATCCCGAGCTCGCCCGGCGGATCGTCGCGGAGGGGCACGAGCTCGCCCTGCACGGCTGGGACCACACCGCGCTGACCACGCTGGCCGACGAGGACGCGCTGCGGCGCATCCGCGACGCCCGGGCGCGCGTCGAGGACGTCACCGGGGTGACCGTGCGGGTCTTCCGGCCGCCCTACGGCAAGCACACCTGGCGGCAGGCGCTCGGCATCCGCCGAATGGGGCTGGAACTGATGATCTGGTCCGGGCACGCGTGGGACTGGGTCGATGCCGAGGTCGAGACCGTGGCCCGCCGAGCGCTGGCCGAGGTGTTCCCGGGCGCGGTCCTGCTGCTGCACGATCATCGGGCCGACCCGCACATGCTGGAGGCGGGCGAGCGCCTGCCCGAATTCGTCAAGGCGGACGTCCTCGACCGGATCCTGGTGGGGCTCGCGGACCGCGGCTTCACGACGGTCGGCGCGAGCGCGCTGCTCGCCGCCCATCGGCATGTGCGCAGCGCCCTGCGTGATCGGATGGCGCGCGAATGACGCCGGCGGTCAGCGTGGTGATCCCCGCCTACAACGCGCGGGACACGCTGGGTGAGCAGCTCGCCGCACTCGCGGCGCAGGACGCCGCGGTGCCGTTCGAGGTGCTCGCGTGCGACAACGGCTCGACGGACGGCACGGTGGAGCTGGTGCGGGCCGCGCAGCGAGAGCGGCCCTGGCTGCGTCTCGTGGACGCGTCCGCGCGGCGGGGGGCGTCCGCGGCGCGGAACATCGGCGCCGCCGACGCCCGCGCCTCGCTGCTGCTGTTCTGCGACGCGGACGACGTGGTGAGCTCCGGCTGGGTGCGCGCCTTCCACGACGCGCTGCAGTCGGCGGCGTTCGCGGCGGGCGCGGTCGAGCACGCCGTGCTCAATCCCGGGCAGGACTGGGACTTCGGGTGGGATCGGCCCACGTTCACCGACCCGGCCCTGCCGCAGCTGCCCGCCGGCGGATCGGGGAACATGGGGATCCGCGCCGACGTGTTCGCCGCGGTGGGCGGATTCGACGAGACGCTCGCCACTGCCGAGGACATCGACTTCTCCTGGCGTGTCCAGCTCGCCGGGCACGACCTCGTCGGCGTGCCCGACGCGATCGTGCACGTCCGCAAGCGCGCGGGCCTGCGTGCGGCGATGCGCCAGGCATACGCCAAGGGCGCCGGAGGCCGCGTGCTGGCTCACCGGTACGCGCTGATCCGGGCCGAGTACGAGCGGCAGAGCCGGTCCGCGTCGGCATCGTTCGGCGCCGGGGGCGGTGGGACCCGCCTCGACCGTCTTCGCCGGCTGCCGGCGAAGGCCGCATCGATCCTGCGCTCGCCGGCGCAGGCGACGCCATACCTGTCGGAGCTCGCCCATCGGGCCGGAAGCCGGCGCGCCGAGATCGACGGCGTCGCGCAGCTGGCGCCGCCGGACCGGCTCCCGCGGGCCGGGTGAGCGGATGAGCGCAGTGATGGTGGATCGGCGCGTCGCCGATGTCTCACTGGCGTCGGGCGTGGCCCTGGTCGTCCTGTTCGCCCTGCTGGTCACGGCGCAGTCCGTGGTGCTGATCCTCGGCGGCGCCGTCACCCCCGTCGTCACCATGCTCAGCCCGGTCGCGGTCCTCGCGGCGCTGTGGTTCGTCCTCGGACGGTCGCCGGTCGCGGTCCGCGTCGCCGCCGTCGCGATCGCGTGCGGTGCGATCGCGCTCAGCGTGGTGGTCGCGACCCTCACGACGGACCGATCCTGGGACGGCAACACCTATCACAAGCTCGCGGTCGGAGCCCTGCGTGCGGGCTGGAACCCCGTGTGGGCGCCGGTTGAAGACTGGGCGGGCTCCGCGGACGGCGGGTCGTTCGCCGTGCTTCTCGAGTCGGACCCCGAGGGGCTGTGGATCGACGCCTATCCGAAGGCGACCTGGCTCTTCGGCGCGTCCCTGGCGCAGGTGACCGGTTCGATCGAGTCGGGCAAGGCCTTCACGCTACTCATGATGATCGCACTGTTCCTCGTCGCCACCGGGTATCTCGCGACGCGGATGCGGCTCTGGAGCGCGGTCCTGATCGGCGCCGTGGCGGCGGCGAACCCCATCGCGGTGACGCAGGTGTTCACGTACTACAACGACGGCCTGATGGGCACCGTCGTCCTCATCGCGGTCGTGCTCCTGTCGACCCTCGTCGACCCCGGTTGGGACCCGCCCCTCTGGTGGCGCCGGGCGTCCCCCGTCGCGCTCGTGTCGACCGTGGTGGTCCTCGCGAACGTCAAGTTCACGGGACTCGTCCACGCGGGGATCCTCGGGCTGGTCTTCCTGGCGTGGCTGTGCGTGCGGTTGCGGGCGAACCGGCGTGCCGTGTGGGCGCTCGCCGGGACCGGTCTCGCGGGCGGCGCGATCGCCCTGGTCGTCGTCGGCGCGTCCTCGTACCTGCGCAATCTCGTGACGGAGGGGAATCCGCTGCATCCGCTCTTCGGTCGCGGCACGGTGGACATCCTCACGCACTTCACGCCCGTGAGCTTCGTCGGGCGCGATCCGGTGTCCAGGTTCGCGATCTCCGTGCTCAGCACGGCCTCGAACTCGGTGCCGCCCGTCGCGGACCTCAAGGTCCCGTTCACGTTCACGGGTGGGGAGCTGCACTTGTTCCGCTCGCTCGACGTGCGCATCGGCGGCTGGGGGGTGCTGTTCGGCGGCGTCCTGATCGTGTCGGTCCTGCTCGGCGTGTACCTGCTCATCCGGTTCGCGCGGACCCACCGGCGGCACCTGCACGTGTTCCTGCTGCCGATCGCGGCGATGGCGATCGGCGTCGTCGCGGTCGACGGCTCCTGGTGGGCACGCTACACACCCCATCTCGTGGTGGTCTCCCTCGTCGTGCTCGTCGCTCTGGCCGTATCCCGGGCGCGCGCGCTCTGCCTCGCGCTGTCCGTCTTGGTGCTCGCCAACTCCGCGCTGATCGGGGCTGTCCAGGTGCACGAGCAGTGGATCCAGCGTCAGGCGGGGTCGCTCTCGCAGGCGCTGTCCTCGGCAGCCGAACGGGAGGGGTGCATCGCGGTCACGGCCGCCGAGCGGCTCATGCTCGCGGATCCTCCGGACCCGGACGCCGCCATGTTCGGCGGCGCCGTGCTCAACGCGTTGGAGGCCGACGGGCGCGCACGGGTCATGACGCGCGACGAGCTGCTGGCCCGGGAACCGGGGGGCAGCCTGGTCGAGTTCGACTCGTCCGGATTCATCGTGATCGCGATCGCTCCCGAGCCCTGCGGCTGAGCCCGGCGGACGCGATCGCGTGGCCGCCGGCCGTCACCCGATCCGCAGCACCGTCGCCGCAGTCCAGACTGCGGCGATGAGGCCCACCGTGACGAGGCTCACCGGGTTGCGGACCGCGTAGACGAGGGGATCGTCGTTCATCTCGCCGCGGAACGCGACGAGCCAGGTGCGCGCGCACCAGTACAGCAGCAGGGGCACGGCCAGCCACAGCGCCTGGGGCGTGCCGTACGCGCCGGTGCTCGCGCTCTGATCGATGTAGAGCACGAACACGAGCACCGCGACGAGAGACGACGAGACCCCGAGCGCCGACACGAGCAGCGTGTCGTCGCGCCCGTAGCCGCGGGCGCGCTCGGCGCCGTACAGCTCGGCGAACCGCTTGACGAGCGCCAGCCCGAAGAAGAAGAAGGTCGAGAACGCGAGCAGCCACACGGTGGGCTCGACGGAGATGGCGACGCACCCGGTGACGACCCGCCAGGTGTAGAGCAGGGCGAGCGTCGTCACATCGATCATGGGCTTGCGCTTGAGCCACAGCGAGTAGAGGTTCGTCGCCACCAGGTAGACGAGCAGGGCCGCGAGGGTCCATCCGTTCACGAGCCAGGCGATCCACAGGCCCGCGACCCCGAGGATCACACCGGTCGCCAGACCCGCGCGGATCGAGATGGTCCCGGAGGCGAGCGGACGCGCGCGCTTGCGGGGATGCTGCCGGTCGGCGTCGAGGTCCGCGAGGTCGTTGAAGGCGTACACCGCCGACGCGCAGAGACTGAAAGCCGCGAAGGCGCCGAGTGCGGCGAGCAGGGCGCTGAGATCCTCGAGCACCTCGTGCGACGTCGCGAGGGGCACGAAGACGAGGAGGTTCTTCGCCCACTGATGCGGACGCAGCTGTCGCAGCCAGGAGCGCCAGGACGCGCCCGTGCGCGTGCGGATCCGCTCGACGGGGATGGCCGCCGCCCGCAGCCGGGCGTCGACGCGCGCGTCCGCGTCCACCGTGATCGCCGCCGCCGCCGAGCTCCACACGGCGAAGTCCTTCGGGCTGTCTCCCACGTACGTCCACGGCGCGCCGCCGAAGTGCGCCGAGATCGCCTCCGCCTTCTGTGCGGAGCGGCGGTTCGGGCCCTCCGGGTCCGTCGCGATGACCGCGTCGAAGAGGCCGAGGTGGTCGGCGACGGCTTGTCCGTAGCGGCGCGCGGCCGCGGTGGCGAGCACCAGCTCGGCGCCCTCGGCGCGCCGACGCGCGAGATCCTCGACGACCTCGCGCTTGTACGGCAGGAGAGCGGCGTCGAGGTCGACGCGCGCGGCGAGCTGCGACTTGAGGGTCACGGGGCCCTGCAGCGTCCACCGGATGATGCGCGCCGCGCCGAGCGGCGTGCGCAGCGCGTGCCGCGCGGCCGACTCCCACAGTAGATCGCTGCGGATCAGCGTGCCGTCGAGGTCGACCGCGATGCGCACTGTCCGGTCCCCGGGGATCGCCCCGGATCGAAGCGGTGCGTCCGTGGCACGGGGCTCGCGTTCCGCGGCATCCGGGTCGTCGTCCGCGGCGTGCGGGAAGACCCACCAGGTGTACGCGACGTACCGGAACGCCGTCGCGACGGCCTGGCCGACGACCGTGCCCCACAGATTGTCCGAAACGACATCGGCCTGTCCCAGCACGGCGCGGGAGAACCACAGGCACGCGAGGTGCAGCAGCACCGCGATCGCGTTCGCGGCCGCGAAGCGCGCGACCTCAGAGGCCGACATCGGCGCTCCGCGGTCGCGGTAGGTCCAGAGCTTGTTTCCGAGATACGAGACGGCGAGGCTGACGAGCAGCGAGAGCGACTTCGCGAGGAGCGGCTGGTCGAAGAGCGGTCCGTGGCCGCCGCCGAACACGAGCAGGTTGTAGAGGGCGGCATCCACCACGAACCCGACGAGCCCTACCGCGAGAAAGGCCGACCCGCGGCGCATGTGGCGCCTGGACAGCTCGCGGCTCATGGTGGTCATGCTCGGCTCAACCCGCTCGAGAGCCGCCGCGCAGCGCGCGACGCGCCCGGTCCCGGATCGCCCGCGCCGCGGGCAGCGCGTGCAGCATCGCGCGTGCCGTGGCGCCCTGGGCGATCACGAGGTTCACGCGATCCCGGCGGTCGGGGTACAGCACCGTGGCCGATCGGTAGAAGGGGTCGACGTCGGGGTCGACGAAGCGCGCGGGGTCGCTGGACGCGAGCCGATGGAGACCCAGGACGCGACCGAGGTGCCCGACGCCGAACCGCCGGAAGGCCTCGTCGTAGGAGTCGAGGAACCCGAAGACGCCGGATCCGGATACCAGGTACACTCCCATGTACAGCACGGCGTCGCCCGCCTCGAGCGAGAACAGCCGCAGCTCGCCGTCGGAGCGGAACTCGTCGAGGATCGAGCGGAACCACTGCTCGGTGGAGTCGTGCAGAGCGAGTGCGAGGCCGCCCGCGTCGGCATCGCCCTTCCAGCCGGAGGCCTGCAGCTCCAGGAACCGCCCCACCGCTCCCGGATCGGCGCTGCGGTCCGCCAGCACGACGGGAGCATCGACGTCGCGTTGGAGGGCGCGCGCGCACCGGCGGAGCTCCTTCACGGTCTTGGCGCCGGCCGTCGGCAGGTCGACATCGGTGACGAGGGCGAGGGGGACATCGGGCTCCTCCGACGCCGCGGCGGCGGACGCCGCGCGACTCCTCGTCGCGAACGCCCACGGCTGACGCAGCTCCTCGACGACGAGGGCGTTCCGCTCGGCGGCGACCTGCGCCAGCGCGGTGGCCAAGGGGCCGTCGCCCACGAACTTGTGCAGCACGACCAGGCCGGGCAGCCTCGCCTGCTTCAGGCCGTCCAGCAGCGCCCCCAGAGTCGCGACGGGATCCTGGTGGTCGATCAGCGGATGATGCCGCTCCGCGTGCATGTGGAGGAAGCGTCCCGCTGTGGACGCGGCGCGGAAGGGGAGGCCCTGCCAGACGGGCTCGACCGTGAAGGCGAGCAGACCCCGCAGTCCGTCGCGGTCCTCGACGAGCACGAGGGAGAGATCCGGCGCGTCCGGATGGAAGCGCAGAGACGGCAGCAGCCACCGTGGATCGAGATAGACGTTGGGCTCGATGGCCCGTTCGGCCAGCTCCCGCCAGCGCGCGATGTCATCCGCGGTGAGCTCGGCCGCACGCACCACGCGCGCCCTCATCGGCCGCTCCCGGCCTGCACGCGGCGCGTGCGCGCGGCGCGGCTCAACCGCGAGTAGGCGCGCAGCGCGGTCTTCTCGACGAGGCCGCGCGATGCGAGCACGTAGGTCTCGTGCGGCGTGATGTCCGGGTACAGCTGGAGGGCGTCCCGCGCGCGGCCCATGCAGGGATCGAACGCGTCGACGCCCGGTCGGGTCAGGGCGCAGTGCAGCGCGACGAGGCGGTTCAGCAGACCGGGGCTGAAGCGGGCGAAGCGCTCGTCGTAGGTGTCGCGCAACGCGAACGCCCATCCGCCGGACATCACGGCCATCGCGATCGCCACCGTGACGCCGCCCCCTCTGAGCTCGACGATCGACAGGTCTCCCGTGGTGGAGAACGCGCGCGCGAGATCCTGCAGCCAGGCCTCCTTGCCGATCACGCGGTAGGCGTGGCCGCTCCGCGCCGAGTCGCCCTTCCATCCGGCCGCCTCGAGATCGAGGAACTCCGACACCGCCCGCGGATCGGCATCGCGCCGGACGATCTCGAGGGGCGCCCCCAGCTCCTTCTCCAGGCCGCGATAACGCTGCCGCAGCTTCCTGCCGGTCGTGCTCGCCAGGTGCGGCGTCCGCGCGACGAGATCGATGGGCGTCGTGTCCTGCTCCACGGGGGGAAGCGCGGGCAGGCGCGTCACGCCCGGGGACGCGTACTCGGACAGGGTGTGCCGCGGCATCCGGAGGTCCGTCGCCGCGCGACGCAGGGCGTCGGCCGCGGCTCCCGTGCGGGGGGCGTCGACCATCGCGGCGAACGCGGGCAGGCGACGCTGGGCCAGACCGTGCAGGAGCAGCCGCGCGGCACGTTCCGGGTCGCCCGCCGCCAGGAGCGGACGGCGGATCGGCATCACTGCGTCCATGAGCGGCCCGGTCGTCGCCGCGGCCATGGGCGAGAGACCGCGCAGCTCCACGGGCGCATGCGTGAAGGCATGCACAGCGACGAGCGCGCCGCTCTCCTCCCGCGCCAGGGCCAGCCTCACCTCGCGCGCCTCCGGCCAGTGGTCGACGCAGGTCCGCAGGAACCGCGGGTCCAGGAACGCGTTCGGCTCGACGGCGGACCGGGTCAGCTCGTCCCAGCCGTCCACGCCTTGGACCGCGTCGGCGAGCGCGACGATCTCGACGGTCACACTTCTGCCCTCTCGTCGACGAGCGCACACGACGCGACCTCCCGTCGGGCGTCGCCCCGCCAGCGTAGCGCGCGGCGTCCCGCGCGCGCGGGCGGATGTGCGGGGCCGCGGCGACGCGTGCGCGGTCCGGATGCGGTCATGCCGATTCCAGCAGCGGCGTCCGCCGCGGCTCCGGGATGCGCAGCCAGGTGGGCCGGTCGAAGAGCCCCGGGACACGTGCAGCGACGCGGTGGATGAGCAGGCTGACCGGGATCGCGATGGCCACGAGCAGCGGAACCAGGAACGGGACGAGCGCGGGGGGCCAGAAGGGCACGAGCCCGAGCAGGAAGATCGCGAGCGTCATGACGTACCAGTGCAGGACGTAGACCGGGAGCGTGTTCGCGCCGAGATGGGCGAGCCAGCCGAACCCGCGCGCACGCGCGAGGGCGATGGCGAGTCCGCAGCCGGCGGGCACGGCCAGCACGCTCATCGCGAACCAGACGACGACGTTCTGAGGCACCGCGAGGACGCGGAACAGCACGATCAGCGCCGCGTAGGCGATCGGAGCCGCGATCGCCTGCCAGAGCCGCACGCTCGGCACGAGGGCGCGCAGGCGCGGTCCCACGGCCACGGCGAGCAGGAAGAAGAAGTAGTACCGCCCGATCTTGCTCCACTCGTCCGTGAGCGGCGGCAGCAGTCGGCCCGTCTGGAACAGGCCGGACGCCACCGCGGCCACGAGGAGTTGCACGACCATCGGGATCCGGCGCGTCGCCCAGGCGACCAGGAAGTACAGGATCACGCCGTACACGAACCACGTGGCCGCATTCGGCCACACGGGCAGCAGCAGCAGCGCCTCCCACATCGGCATGCCGGGGTCCGCGACGAAGGGGATGAACTGGGCGACGACGAGACCCAGCGCGGTCCAGAGACCGTAGACCCAGATCAGCCGGAGCAGTCGGCTGTCGACCAGCCCGCGCAGGTCCTTCGCCAGCGCGCGCTGCGCGAAGAGGCCGGCCGTGAAGTAGAACAGCGGCATCCGGAACGTCTCGATGATGCCCGAGTAGTGGTCCCACTGCCATTCCGGCAGGGCGTCGAGGTAGTCGAAGTTGGCGTGCAGGAGCACCACGAGGATGATCGCGACGCCCTTCGCCGTGTCCACCCACTGCTCGCGCGGCTTCGCGGGCTTGTCAGTCATTGTCGCTTCTCTCTCATGCGCGCTCGGGGAGGGGGGATGATGCTCGGAGGTCGCGCGGAACGCCTCGCCGGCGGGCGAGCCACCACGCGGCGAAGATGCCCAGCAGCTCCCACTCGATGAGGAAGAGGTCGATCACGCGGTACATCGTGAAGTCGAGGCCCATCAGCGCGCCGATCGTGGTGTGCATCAGGATCGCCGAGACGAGGAACGCGCTGCGGAGCTTCGGCACCAGCGCCAGGAAGCCCGACAGCTCGAGGCAGACGGTCGCGACGGAGATCGCGACGAGCGCGCCGGGGGTGTGGGCGATCCAGTCGGCGAGGCCGGCGACGAGGCCCGAGGGATAGTGCCCGAACGTGGGGTTCGCATACGTGTACATCTGCAGGCCGAAGTCGTCGCGCCACGTCGCGGGCCCGCCGCCGACGATGTACACGTGCGATCCGGCGGTGAACCCGCGCAGGTAGAAGCCGAGCGTCTCGCCGTTGAGCCAGCCGAGCCCCCCGAAGCGCAGCTTCGACAGGCCGGACGTCGTGTACGTGATGGCGACGAGCACCAGGATGAGCGTGACGCCCCACTTCCGGTACGGCGCGGCGAGCCACCCCCAGACGTCCGGCCGGCCCCTGCGCCACCACCGGATCGCGCTGTCGACCGAGACGAGGTCGGTGCCGGGTGCGAACGCGAGCACGGCCAGCACCTGCGTCGCCAGCGAGGACTCGTGGTCGAAGACACCCTGCCCGGCCTCCACCGAGATGGCGAACGCGCCGAGGACGGCCAGCAGCAGCAGCGCCGGACGGGTCGCCAGGCCGATCACGCCCAGGCCCGCGCAGGCGAGCACGACGACGGCAACCGCGGTCGGGTGGCCGAGGAAGACATCCTGCAGCCCCTGCGGCACGAGACCCAGGACCCAGCCCTCGTGCAGGAGGGCGGGGGCGGGATCCTGCCAGCCGCGCACCGTGTTCAGGACGCGCTCCCCGTACAGCAGCGTCAGCACGATCCGCAGCCAGCTGAGCCTGCCGTGCCACAGCACGGGCAGCACCCGCGTCGTCAGGTGCTCGACTCGCCGCGTCATGATGCCCCGCCGTACGTCTGGGTGTAGCGGCGCGTCGCCGTGTCGTAGTGCCCCACGACGGCGGTCTCGAGCAGCTCGCCGGCGCCGTCCACGATGTCGACGTGGAGGACGACCGTGTCGTAGACGACGCCGCCGTGGTCCCGGAGGAAGTCGGTGAGCGGGCCGAAGAACCCGGACAGGCGCGCGTCGAACTGCGTGGGCGTGAGCGTCGCGCGGTCGGGGTCGCGGAACGGCGACGTCTCCGTGAGCGGGCTGTAGGCGAATGAGGCGAACTGGCGCATGAGCTTCAGTTCCCCCCACGCCGTGTTCTCGAGCGGCAGCGGCTCAGCGACGCCGTCGCGTACCCCCTCCATCCGGAACGTGTACAGGGGTGTGTCCTCGTCGACGTACTGGGCGAACATGGGCGCGACCGTGAAGGGGAAGTCCTCGACGCCGAGGGCGATGACGTAGGCGTTGGGGATCAGCAGCGCCGCCGTCACGACGATCGGCAGGGCCCGCGTCCGGAGGGCCGGGCCGGGGTGGCGGCGCGCGCGCGCACCGCCCTGCCGCGGCACGCGTGGCATGCGGTTCATCGGGACCTCCGGGCCGGCGGAGGGCTCTGGGCCTTCGCCGCGAAGAAGGAGCCCTGCCGCCGGCTGGTGATACCGGCGCCGGACGCTCGGCCGATCCCCGGAGACACGGGTCAGGCTCCCGTCGGCGCCGTCTGCGGACGTGCGGCCCGCGGAGCGCGGGCCGGCGTCATCCGGGCGCGGTCCTTGAGGCGCACCGCCCAGCGGATCGCCGGACCCTCGACGAAGCGCATCAGCAGCTCGGCCGCGATGAGGCTCGTGACCGCGCCCGCCACGACGGCGAAGACGGCGGCCGGGATCGAGGGCCCGGTGATCTTCAGGATGGCGCCCATCGTCATCCCTGCGACCGGGAAGTGCACGAGGTAGAGGGAGTAGGACAGGCGGCCCAGGTGGAGCGGCACGCGCCCGTGGCCGCGGGTGAGCGTGCCCGTGACGATGAAGACGTGGATCGCGATCGCCGCGGCCAGCGCGAACCACTCGCCCCACCACGCGTCGGCGCGCGCCGGCGCGAACGCGGCGGTGAGCAGCAGGATCCCGGCGGCGGCGCCGAGCACGGCGAGCATGAACCTGTTCCCGATCTCGCCGCGGACGAACCACGACAGGGTCGCCCCCAGGCAGAATTGCCACCAGAGGCCGATGAACCACGGTCCCGCGGTCAGGCCCAGCAGCGGCATCGAGATCGAGAACGCGCCGAGGGCGAGCATGGCGCCGCGCGCGATCGATCGCCTCCGCAGCGCGTTCGACCGCGCGAGCGCACTCGCCAGCAGCGTCACGGCCACGACCACGAGATAGAACTGCACCTCGAGGCACAGCGTCCACGCGACGGGCAGGATCTCCGGCACGCCGGAGATGTTCTGCAGGTACAGCAGGTTGAGGGCGACCTCGGCGAACGTGAACTCCCGCGTGTCGAAGCCGAGGCGGGCCTCGGCGAACGCGAGGGCGAGCGCGACGGCGATCATGACGTAGTACGGCGGATCGAGCCGGATCTGACGACGCAGCGCGAACAGCCCCCCATCGCCGGGCGTCGCGAGGCGCTGCGTTGTGTACCCGATCACGAAGCCGGAGATGACGAAGAACACTGCCACGCCGTTGCGCAGCGAGCCGACCGCGAGGTGCGCCCACTCGGGCATGCCGCCGGCGAGCAGGTCCCACCACGCCGAATTGAACAGGAGGTGGAATACGAGGACCGAGAGGGCCGCATAGCCGCGGAGCGCGTCGATCGCGCGATATCGCTCGGACGATCGGGCCGTGGACGGCGGCGGGGAGTGCTTCATCGGGACCTCCGGACCCGGCGGCAGGATGGCTGGGGTGCGCCGGCGAGAGGAGAGAGGCCGCGTCGCGGTCCCGTGATACCTACCGTGCCCAGGCCTCCCAGACGCGCTCGGCGGTGCGCTCGATCGCGAAGCGGGCGGCGTCCGCCGCCGCCGCCGCGGCGCGCGCGGCCCGGGCCGGGGGGTCGTCGAGGGCGAGACGGATCGCACCCGCCAGGGCGTCCACGTCGCCCGGCCGTACCAGCAGCCCGAGGGGCGCGACCCGCACCGCGTCGTCGCGCCCGGAATCGGCCCAGCCGGGATCGAGGATCTCGGGGACGCCGCCCGCGGCGGTGGCCACCACGGGCACCCGGGCGGCGGCGGCCTCGACGACGACCTGGCCGAACGGCTCGGGGACGGGCGAGGCGTGCACGAGCAGCGTCAGCTCGCGCAGGTGCGGCCCGACGTCGGGCACCCACCCCGTGAACTCGACGCGGTCGGCGATGCCGAGCGAGCCGGGGAGCGCGCGGATCTCCGCCTCGTACGCGGCCTCGCCGAACAGTGCGGCCCCGACGACCCGGAACCGCACGTCCGGATACGAGGGCGAGACGACAGCGGCGGCCTCGAGGAACTCCCGCTGTCCCTTGGTCGGGCTGACGCGGCCGATGAGGCCGACGAGCGGGGCTCCCTCGGGGGCAGGTGCGGTCTCGAAGGCTCCGGCGGCGAGGCCGGGATAGGCGAGAGTGGCCTTCCGGCGCGCCGCCGTGGGCAGGGTCGCGAGGGTGGCTCGCGAGTTGACGACGATCGCGCGGGGGCCGAGCACCGCGAGCGTCCGCAGGGCGGCGACGAGCGGCGTGGGGAGGTAGTCGCGCGCGAGCCGGTCGTGCAGGTGCCACACCCAGCGTCGCCCGGCGAGCGGCGCGGCGACGGCCGTGAGGATCGCGGCCTTCAGCGAGTTGGCCACGACGAGCTCGGCGCGGGCCTCGCGGATCGCCCGGGCAAGGCGCGGCACGAAGCGCGCCGTGCGCGCGAGCGACCGCGCGAGGGTCGCGGGGGAGAGCACCCGCTCGCGCGAGGTCCCATTGACCGTCGGATCGAGCGCGAGCACGGCGGTCGGGACGCCCGCGGCACGCAGGCGTCCCGCGAACGGGCCCGCACTGAACAACACGGCGCGGACATCGGCACGCGTGCCGTGCAGCCGCTCCAGGACCCGCAGCAGCGCGAGCTCCGCGCCGCCCTCCTGGCCCGTGTGGTCGACGACGAGGACGCGGAGCGATGCGGCGCCGCTCCCGTGCACGGTTGTCGCCGTGCCGTTGTCGGCGGATGCGCGCTGCTCCATCGGACCTCCGGACATCACGGATGGCGTCGGGAACGTCGCCGAGAACCGGGAGGTCGGAGGCCGCCACGTGATACGTGCCGCGGGGTCTGCGCGCGCCCCGCGCCCCGCGCCCCCTAGGGTGGTCGCGTGAGGATCGCACTCGTCACGAGCTCCTACGCGCCGTACGTGGGAGGAGTGGAGGAGCACGTGCGGCATGTCGCCCGCGTGCTGACCGAGCGCGGGCACGAGATCGTCGTGTGGACCGTGGCGCGCGACGGACGCGCGGCCGTGCGCGAGGTCGACGGCATCGAGGTCCGCGACCTGCCGGCACCGCTGCCCGCCCGCTCGCCGCGCGCGATCCTCGGGTTCCTGCTCCGGCTGCCCGGAGCGATGCGGGCGTGGCTCGACGCGGCGCGCTCCGCGCGCCCAGAGGTCGTCCACATCCAATGCTTCGGTCCGAACGGCACCTTCGCGCGCGTCCTGGCGCACCTGCTGCGCGTGCCACTCGTGCTGACGTCGCACGGCGAGACGCTCGCCGACGACGGCGGCGTGTTCGACGCGTCGGCGCTCGCCCGGGCCTCGCTGCGGGCCGCCGTGGCGCGCGCGAGCGCGATCACCGGCTGCTCGCAGGTCGTCCTCGACGACCTCGAGCGGCGGTTCGGGCTCGCGCCCGGCCGCGGCGAGGTGGTGTTCAACGGGATCGACGCCGCCGAGGTCGTCCCCGTCCGGCCCGCGGGACTGCCCTCCCGGTACATCGCGGCGGTCGGCCGTCTGCAGCGGGTCAAGGGCTTCGACCTGCTCGTCGAGGCCTTCGCGGCCGCGGACCTGCCCGCCGACGTGGGGCTCGTGATCGGCGGCGACGGGCCCGAGGCCGGAGTCGTCCGCGAGCGCGCGGAGCAGCACGGCCTCGGGGACCGGGTGCGGCTCCCGGGGCGTCTCGGTCGTCCCGAGGTCGCGGGTCTGCTCGCTGATGCGGCGGTCGTGGCCGTGCCGAGCCGGTTCGAGGCCTTCGGCATCACCGCGCTGGAGGCGTGGCGCGCCGGAGCGGCGCTCGTCGCGACGACCCGGGGTGGTCCGCCCGAGTTCGTCGTGGACGGCGAGGATGGTCTGCTGCGCGACCCCGTCGACACGCCGGCGTTCGCCGCGGCGCTGACGGCGCTGATCGCGGACGGTGCTCTGCGGGACCGACTGGCGCAGCACGGCGGCCGGAGGCTCGACGCGTTCACGTGGGAGGAGACCGCGTCCCGCTACGAGGGCGTGTACGCGCGCGTCGCGACGCTCGCCGCGGCCTCGCGCGCCGGGTGAGAATCGGCGCACATGCCGGGCGCGCCGGGCGCTAGGCTGATCGCGCCAGCGCCCAGCCGACTGTGGCGCGACCCACGGTCGGAGGGAAGCATGAGCGCTCAGCAACCGGCGGCACGGATGTCCGTCTCGGTGATCGTGATCACGTTGGGACGTCCGCAGCACATCGACGACTGCCTCACCCAGCTCGGGCGTCTGCGCACCGCGCCGGCGCAGATCATCGTGGTGGACGCCTCTCCCGATCGCCGGACGCACGACATCGTCACGCGCGCGCACCCGCACGCGCTCTACGTGCGCAACACCATGGGTCCCGGCACCATGTCGGAGTCCCGCCAGCTCGGACTGGCCGCGGCCGTCGGCGACATCGTCGCGTTCATCGACGACGACGCCCTCGTCCAGGAGGACTGGCTGGACGCCCTGGTCGACGCCTACGAGGCACAGGACGAGGGTGTCGGCGGCGTCGGCGGCCGCGCCGACAACGGCATCGAGGGCGAGGACGCAGAGGGGTGGGACCGCATCGGTCTCCTGCTCCCGAACGGCGAGCTGACCGGGTTCTTCGCCGCGGACCCCGGCAGGCGGGTCGATGTGGATCACATGCTGGGCGCGAACCACTCGTTCCGCCGCCAGGTGCTGCTGCGGCTCGGGGGTATCCGAGGAAACTATCCGGGCACGTGTCTGCGCGAGGAGAGCGATACGTGCCTGCGTGTCCGTCAGGCGGGATACCGGCTCCTGTTCGAGCCTCGCGCGGTGGTGCGGCACGTCGCCGCGCCTTACGCGACCAAAGGGAGGCGATTCGACCACCGCTACCTCTACTACGGGCAGCGCAACCACATGGTGCTGCTCGCACGGGTCTACGGGTGGCGCGATCCGATCCTGCGCCGCTACGTCGCCACGGCAGTCCGGCACCAGGGCGGACGCTTCCGCCTCGCGGGCCGCATCGCCCTGCAGGGGCGCGACGAGAACGACCGGCCCGTCTCGCCGGTCCGCCGTCTCACCGGGCCGCCGCGGCAGATGACCCGGGTCGCAGCCGAGGTCGCGGGCCTGCTTGCGGGACTGGCCGCGGGCGCGACGGGACGCCGCCGCGATCGTGCGGCCGGCGTCGCGACGCCTCCCGTCGCGGGGCGCTGGGGAGCCCGATGAACGGCGCGGGCGAGGGCGGGATCGGCTTCGATGTCGTCATCTGCACGAACCGCTTCACGAGGTACCTGCCGCTCGCGGTGGCGTCCGTCGCGAACCAGACGTACACGGACTGGAACCTGACGGTCATCGACGACGGGTCGGATTCGCCCGACGAGATCGACCGCGTCGTCGAGGGTCTGCCGCGCGCACGTGTCATCCATCAGGACAACCGCGGGCTGCCCGCGGCCCGCAACGCCGCCGTCCGCGCCACGACGGCCAACGTCGTGACGTTCCTCGACGAGGACGACCTCTGGCCTGCGGGACGACTGGAGTCGCAGGCCCTGCTGCTCCAGCGGCGCCCCGGCTCGTGCGCGGTCTTCGGCGACGGGGAGTACATCGACTCCGAAGGCCGCGTGTTCGGGAGCTGGGTGACCCCGGAGGGGTCCCGCGAGGAGTTCCTCGGTGGTCGTGTGCCGCTGCCGCGGATCACGACGCTGGCGATACGTCGCGAGGCCTTCGCTCGGACGGGACTCTTCGACGAGAGCTTCTCGATGGCCGAGGACATCGAATACATTCTCCGCCTCGTGCGCGTGGGCGGCCTCTCCGGAACGGCCACCTCGCTGGTGCAGTACCGGCGACACGATCTCAACATGACGAACGCCTCGCCGGACAGTCTGCGCGCCGGTGCGCGCCGTGCCGTGCAGCAGAACATCGCGCTCGCGGAGGCGCAGGACGCGGCACGGGACGTCGCCCTGCTACGGGAGTACCTGCGGCGAGAGGATCGACGCTGGGCGGCGGATTCGGCGTCGCGCGTCATCCACCTGCTCAAGCAGGGAGGCGCACGACGTGCGGCGGCCGACGCTGTCTCCTCGCTGCGGCTGGCGCCGCTGGACTTCCTCTCCGGTGCGCTCCGCGCGGTCGGCGCCAGAGCCTCCTCCCGGCTCGCGCGGGCGCCGCGGCAGGAGCGGACGTGACCTCGCCGCTGGCCCGCCGCGCCGTGCGGCACGTCCGCTGGCGCCTCGAGCGAGCGCGCCGGATGTGGCAGATCCTGGTGGGACGCGGCGACCGGACGGTCATCATGACGCCGCAGGTCGGCCCCCGCTTCGGCAATCTGCTCTACCTGTGGCTCGCCGCGAGTCGGCGCAGCGCCGAGGGCAGGCCGACCGTGGTGATGTCGTCGCCCGCGATGGACGAGTGGCTGCCCGTGTTCCCCGCGCTGCGTGAGCTCACCGTGGAGCCGACCGACCTCCGCGTCCACGACCGGCGCGAATGGGACGCGACCTACGGTTTCCAGCGCTTCGGGGTCGACTTCACGCGCGACTCGCTGGCTTCGTTCGTCCGCGCCCACCTGGCGGCGCACATCCCGGCGGATCGCTCCGGCCGGCTCGTCGTGAACGTGCGCCGCGGCGATTACTACGCCGAACCCCACCTGCGGGAGCTCTACGGCTTCGATCAGGTCGCATACGTCGCGGCGGCGCTCGATCGCATCGGCGCGGTCGATCGGGCGCTCGTCGTCTCCGACGACGCGGACTGGTGCCGGGAGCACCTCGATCCGGTGCTGCGGCCGAGGGTCGCGGAGATCGAGTACATGGATCCGGATCCGCGGGCCAACTTCCTCGCGGTCGCCGGCGCGAGCCGCATCGTCGGCACGAACTCGACGTTCACCTACTGGGCGGCCTACGTCGCCGACGTCGTCCACGACGATGCCGTCATCGTGATGCCCGGGTTCCACTCCCGCGCGCCGGCGGCGGAGACGGCGTACCAGCTCGATCCCCGTTGGACGATCCTGGACGGGTTCTAGGCGGACGGGCTCAGGAGAGCTCGCCGAGCTCGACGAGTCGTGCGAAGTCGGCGTTGGCGGCGCGCAGCTCGTCGAACGTGCCCCGCGCGTCCACGCGGCCGTCCTTGAGGAAGACGAGGTCGTCGGCGTGACGCACGGTCGACAGCCGGTGGGCCACGATGACGATCGTCAGGCTGCCCTTGAGGCGTGCCAGCGTCTCGGTGATGTCGCGCTCCGTGAGGTTGTCGAGCGCCGAGGTCGCCTCGTCGAGCACGAGCAGGGACGGTCGCCGGTACAGGGCGCGAGCGATGCCGATGCGCTGGCGCTGCCCGCCCGAGATCCTCACGCCGCGCTCGCCCACCTCGGTCTCGATGCCGTCCGGCAGCTCGGCGACGAAGTCCGTGAGCCGGGCCATCGCCAGCACCTCGCGGACCCGGTCGAGGTCGATCTCGTCCGGCGCCAGTCCGAACGCGATGTTCCGGGCGAGCGTGTCGTTGAGGAGGAACACCTCCTGCGGGACCACGCCCAGACCCCCGTACCAGGCCGCACGGTCCGCCTGGATCGACTCGCTGCCGCACAGGATGTCGCCCTGCGTCGGCTCGAGCAGCCCCAGGACCAGGTCGAGCAGCGTGCTCTTGCCGGCACCGCTCGAGCCCACCAGCGCGAAAGTGCGGTTACGCGGGATGGTGAGCGACACGTCGTTCAGGATGAGCTGGTCCGAGTCGGGGTAGCGGAACGACACGTGCTCGATGCGGAGGTCGCCCTCGTACGTCACGTCGCCGCGGGGGACCTCCTGGTGCGAGGGGCTGGCCTCCAGCTCGTCCAGCGCGACGCCGAGGTCGCGCATGCCGATCCGGCCGGAGCGGATCGCCGCGAAGCTGTTCGCGAGCACATTGAGCGTCGGAAGCCCTCGAAGCGCGGCCGCCGAGAACACGCCGAGCACGGCGAGCGCCTCCGCGGGCCCCACGGTCGAGAAGAGCACCAGCGAGATCCCGCCAATGGCGATCACGAACGCCACCTCGAGCGCGAAGCGCGGCAGCTCGCCGATGATCGCCAGCTGGCGGCCGCGGTGCGCGAGCTGAAGCTTGGCGCGTTCGTACCCTTCGGTGAAGATGCGCGCCCGCGAGGACAGACGCGCCTCGCGGAACCCGTCCAACCCGGGGAGGAGGAACTGCCACGCCGTGCGGCTCGTGCGAGCGACCTCTTCGCCGATCCTGGTCTGCAGGCCGCGCAGAGAGCGCTGGATCCCGAACACCGCTCCGGCGAACAGCAGGGCGACGAAGAGCGTGACAAGCGGCGACGCGATAGCCAGCACGACCACGATGCCCACGAGGAAGATCGCGTTCGTCACCAGCGTCAGCATCGAGAAGAGCACGGATCCCGCCAGCGTCGTCGTGTCGTTGATGGCCCAATACACGTCGCTGAGGCGACGCGTGCGGTGTACGGCGTACGGCGACAGCAGGTACCGGCGCAGCAGTTCGGACGCCGCGAGCGCCGAGACCTTGCTCGTGCGGCCGAGCAGCCACCATCGGAAGGCGAGGGTGACGATGCTCTTGAGGATGAAGGCGACGGCCATGCCCCCGGCGATGGCCGGGATGAGCACGGAGGGCGAATCGGTTCCCAGGAGCCCCGAGATGACGGGCAGCACGCCGCTGTCCGTCCCGACGCCGCTGAGGAGCTGCGTGAGGGGGATCATCGCCGCCACACCGAGGCCGTCCAGGAGGGCCAACGCCAGCGACGCCAGGATCGTCCCCAGCACCCACCGCCGCGGCTGCGTCCCGGTGAGTCTCAGCATCCGTCCTGCTTGGGCGAGGAGGCGCTGGTCTCCTGCCGTGCTGAGCTGGGGTGCGCGTGCGGCTTCCGAATACATGGGTCTCCCGTGGCCTGGGCGGTGCCTGGTCGGCTCCGTCACAGCCCTATGAGCACCGCGCGAGCATTCTGAGACATCGGATCTCGCGGATCCGCAGCGCGCGGCGCGCCGATCCTGCCAGCCCCTACGATGACCCCATGTCCACCACTCAGGTCCCGCGGTCCCGGGGAGACGCACCGCACGGGCAGAGCGTCGCGCGCTCATGAGGCGGCTCGTGATCGCGACGACGGCGACCGCGATGCCCATGGGCGCGCAGGTCTACCAGGAGGAGATCGCCGCGCGCGCGCAGCGCGCCCTGGATGACGTCGGCGGGTCCTGGCGCGTCGATCGGATGATCGCCCGGTCGCTGCGGTCGCGACTGCCGGGCACCGCGCGCATCCCCGTGGGCTGGCTCGCGCGTGCGGGGTACCGGGAGCGCCGGGCTCTCGGTCGTGTGCTCTATCCCGGGGCTGCGCTCGTCCATCGCATGGAGCTGGGCCTGCCGCCCGCTGCCGGCGAGGTGCTGACGATGCACGATGTCGTCGCGTGGCGGTTCCCCGACGAGGGAACGCCCCCCGCCTCGGCGCGCGTCGAACTGCGCGAGGCCGCCGCCGTGGTCTGCGTCTCGCGTCACACCGCGGCCGACGTCGCCGAGCTGTTCGGCGTCGAGCGGCTGCATGTCGTCACGCTCGGCGTGGACGAGCGCTTCCGCGCGGCCGAGCCGCTGGCGCCGGCCGAGCGGGAGACGCTCGGCATCCGCGGCCGGTACGTGCTGCATGCCGGCGGCGCGACGCGGCGCAAGAACCTGGAGGGGCTCGCGGGGGCCTGGGAGCGGGTCCACGACGCCGTCCCCGACGTATCGCTCGTGCTCGCCGGGCCCGCGCACGCGCGGCGCGACGATCTCTTCCGCGCGCTGCCGCGGGCGCTGCGGGTCGGACGACTGCCCGATGCGCAGCTGACGGGGCTGCTCGCGGGGGCCGAGGCGGTCGTCGTGCCGTCGCTCTACGAGGGGTTCGGCCTGCCCGTCCTCGAGGCTATGGCCGCGGGGGTGCCGGTCGTCGCGGCCCGGACGAGCTCTCTGCCCGAGGTGGCGGGCGGCGCCGCGACGCTCGTGGACCCCACGCCCCAGGCGATCGCCGAGGGCATCCGCCACGTGCTCTCCGGCGCCTTCGACCGTGAAGGCGCGATCGCCGCGGGACGGGCGCGTGCGAGCGGCTTCACCTGGGAGCGCAGTGCGCGGGAGCATGCCACGGTCTGGGCCGCCGCCGACAGCTGAGACCGTGGATGCCGCACGCGTGGCCCGTCCCTATCATGGCGCTATGACGACCGGGGGATCTCCGTCTCGCGCGAGAGACCTGTCTCGGGCGAAGACCGCCCTCGCCTGGATGGTGGGCGGCGCCGTGGTCGTCGTCGTGGGCGTCGTGCTCGGCGTCCTCACGGCACGCGATCCGGCGCTCGGCATCGTCGTCGCCGCCGGCATCGTGATCCTCGGCATCGCGATCGCGGATCTCTCGCTCGTGGTCGTGGCGGCGGTCCCGGCTACGCTCGTCCTGCTGCGCGTGGGCGGTCTGCTCAGCATCAGCGACCTCGTGCTCGCGGGGTCCACGGTCGGCGCTTTCCTGTTGCTGCGCGGCCGCGATGTGCGCGGTCTGCAGCCGCTGCTGTGGGCGGGCACCGTCTACCTCGCCGCGGCGATTCCCGTCCAGATCCTGCACCCTTACTCGGACAACGTGCTCGAGTGGCTGCACGAGCTGGTGCTCGTGGTGGGGAGCATGGTCGTCGGCTTCGCGATCGGTCGTGAGGGTCGGGCGCGCAGGGCGCTGTCGGCCTACCTGATCGCGTGCTCGGGGATCGGCGGCTGGGCGGCGGTCGTGGCCGGGCTGGCCTTCGTCCGGACGGGCGCGTTCGAGGCCGTCTACTTGCCGGGGCTGCACAAGAACACGATCGGCGGGATGCTCGCGGTAGCGGTCGTGATCGCCTTCGCGCGCCCCGTCTGGGCGGGCTGGACCCGGGGGTGGGCGTACACGGCGCTCGCGCTGTGCGGCCTCGGCGTGCTCGCGGCGCAGTCACGCCAGGGGCTCGTGGGCGCGATCGTCGGCATGCTCTTCATCGCCATCCGGCCGCGTCCGCAGACCGGCAGGCATTCCCGATGGGTGTGGCTCGCGGTCATCCCGGTCGGCGCCTACGTGCTGAGCGAGGTGAACGCGCAGCTGGCATCCGACAACCGGTTCAACTCCGCCCACCAGCGGCTCACCTGGTACGACGACGCGCTGCAGGTCTGGCAGGAGTCGCCGATCTTCGGCGTCGGGCTGCGGTGGTGGTACACCGACCGGTTCGAGGCGCGCTTCCAGCCTCCGAACGCCGAACTGGAGGTGCTGACGTCCGTCGGCGTCGTGGGCCTCATCGCGTTCCTGGTGATGTTCGCGGTCGCGCTGCGGTTCCTGATCCGGATGGATCCCGTGTACGGCACGGTCGGCGCGGCCGTGGTGCTGACGCGGTTCGCGCAGGCGCAGTTCGACCTCTACTGGGTCGCGGGGCAGGCATCGCTGCTCTGGATCGTCGCCGGCATCTGCTGCGGGGTGCAGGCGCGCGACCGCGCCGCGGCCGAGGCGGCGATGGATCCGCGACACGGGCCCACGCTGCGCCACCGCCCGACGGTGCGCACGTGATGGACGTGCACCACGTGATCACGCCCGGGGATCACTACTCGCCCCGCACCGGATCGGCGATCCCGACGGTCGTCCACGGGCTCGCGTCGGGCGCGCGCACGGCGGGCGATGCCGGGCGCTATCCGCAGCGGGTCGTCCTGCAGGCGGACACGTTCCGCCCGCGCTACGACTCGGCCGACCTCCTCGAGTACGACGGGGTGCCCGCCCCGGGGCGCCGAGAGTGGTACGCGGATGTCCTGCGCGGGCGGATGGGGCTGGCCCGGCGCGGGGCGGAGCGCTACTTCGCCCCGGCGGTCGCCCGCCTGCGGCGCGAGGCGCCCGGCCTCGTGCTTGCCCACAACGCTCCGATCGTCCCGTGGCTGCTGAGCGACAGCGCCCACCGGTCCGTGCTGTACGCGCACAACGACCTGCTGCGCAGCTACTCCCGCGCCGAGGCGACGCGCATCGTGGGGGCGGCGGACCGCGTCGTGTGCGTGAGCGAGGCCCTCGCCGCCCAGATGCGCGCGCACCTGCCGAGGACGCTGCACGACCGCGTCCGGGTCGTCGGCAACGGGATCGACACGGCGGCCTTCTCACCGGCGGCGGAACGGCTTCCCGGTCCGCCGCGCGTGATGTTCCTCGGCCGCGCCATCCCCGAGAAGGGCGCGGACATCCTGCTCGCCGCGGCGGCGCGGATCCGTCGCGAGGACGTCGAGTACGTGATCGTCGGCAGCCGCGGCTTCGACTCCGGGGCGGCGCTCTCGCCGTACGAGAACCGGCTGCGGGAGCTGGCCGCACGCGTGCCCGGCACCGTGCGCTTCGAGCCGTTCGTCGCGCGCGCCGAGCTGCCGGCGCTGCTGCGCACCGCCGACGTGCTGGTGCTGCCCTCGCGCTGGCCGGAGCCCTGGGCGCTCACGGTGGGCGAGGGGCTCGCGACCGGCCTGCCCGTGATCGCCGCGCGACGCGGCGGCATCCCCGAGGCGCTCGGGGATGCCGGCATCCTGTTCGACCCGGATCGCCCCGCGGAGCTCGCCGACGCGATCGCCGCGCTCGTGGAGGATCCCGCGCGTCGCCGGGCGCTGGGCGGACAGGCGAGGCGCAGCGCGCTGGCGCGGGACTGGACCTGGGCGTGGTCTCACCTCGCGGCCGTGCTCGACGAGCTCGCGGACCGGACCGGCTGATCCGCGCGACGTTTCGACCGGGATCCGCCGCCGGATGTATCCCCCGCGCGGGAATGCACTCCAGGAGGTGATGAGCAACGACGGGGGCGGGGATCGAGTGGCACGGGTTCTGAGGGTCGCGCATCACGGCGTGGTCGACGCGTGGCGCGAGCGCGAGCGCGTGCTGCGGGCGCGCGGTCACGACATCCGCCTCCTCTCGGCGCGGCGATGGAACGAGGGCGGGCGCGACCTCGTCCTCGCGCCCGGATCCGACACGTTCGTGGAGGGCGTGCGCACGATCGGCTCCCACCCGAACGGCTTCCTGTTCGACCCGCGACCCCTCTGGCGGGCGCTGGGCGAGCCCGTCGACCTCATCGACCTGCACGAGGAGCCGTTCGCGCTCGCGACCGCCGAGATCCTGCTGCTGCGCCGGCTCCGCCGCAACCGGGCGCCCTACGTCCTGTACTCCGCGCAGAACATCGACAAGCGCTATCCGGTGCCGATCCGGTGGTTCGAACGGTGGGCGCTGCGGGGCGCCGCCGGGGCCTCGGTCTGCAACCGCGAGGCGGGCGACATCCTCGTGCGCAAGGGCCTGCGGGGCGCCGCGCGGCTCGTCCCCCTCGGCGTCGACCTGTCGACCTTCCACCCCGACGCGCGTCCCGCCGTGCGGGAGCGCCCGGTGGTCGGCTACGTCGGGCGGCTCGAATCCCACAAGGGCGTCGACGTCCTGCTGCGCGCCGCCGCGGAGCGGCCGGCGTGGCGCGTCGAGATCACGGGCGATGGACCGGATCGCACCGAGCTCGTCGCGCTCGCCGCCCGACTCGGCATCGCGGACCGGGTGTCCTTCCTCGGATTCGCGGAGGGCGCCGAGCTCGCGGCGCGGTACCGGAGGCTCGACGCGCTGGCGGTGCCGTCCGTGCCGACGCCGGGCTGGCTTGAGCAGTTCTGCCGCGTGGCCGTCGAGGCGATGGCCTCGGGCGTGCCGGTCGTCGCGAGCCGCACGGGCGCGATCCCGGATGTGGTGGCCGATGCCGGAGTGCTGGTCGAGCCCGGTGATCCCGGGGCGCTCGCCGCCGGCCTCGACGAGGCGCTCGCCCCCGACACGTGGTCGCGCCTGCGCGCGCGGGGACTCGCACACGCGACGGACTTCACGTGGGAGCGGGTCGGGGCGCTCCACGACGAGCTCTACGCCGTCGCCGCGCCGGCGGCCGACGCGGGCGCGGCACGAGCTCCGCAGGTCGTCGCGGTGGCGTACGGCGACCCGGGCCTGCTCGACGGTGCGCTCGCCGAACTGGGCGGCGGCTTCCCACTCACGATCGTGGACAACTCCTCCTCGACGCAGACCCGCGCGGTCGCGGAGCGGCACGGCGCGCTCTATCTCGACCCGGGGCGCAATCTCGGCTTCGGCGCGGGGGTCAACGTCGCACTGCGCTCGCTTGCCGAGCGCGGTCTGACGGGCGACGACGTGCTGCTGCTGAACCCCGACGCCCGTATCGATGCCGCGGGCGTCGAGCGCCTGCACGGCGCCCTGCACGCGCGTGCGCGGCTCGCGGCGGTCGGCGCGGCGCAGACCGATCCGGCCTCGGGCGCACCCGTGCGGGTGTGGTGGCCGTTCCCGCACCCGCTGCGCGCCTGGGTGGAGGCCGTGGGACTGGGGCGGCTCAACCGTGCGAAGGGCTTCGCGATCGGGTCCATCCTGCTGCTGCGCGCCGAGGCCGTCGCCGACGTCGGCCTGTTCGACGAGCGCTTCTTCCTCTACGCGGAGGAGGTGGACTGGCAGAAGCGCGCCCGCGACCGCGGATGGGGGATCGACGTCGCGGAGGTCAGATCGACCCACATCGGCGCCGCGACGAGCAGCGACGACTCGCGCCGGGACCTGCTGTTCCACGCGAGCGCCGAGAAGTACATCCGCAAGCACTTCGGGACCGTCGGATGGCAGGTCTACCGGCTCGCGCTGATCGCGGGCTCCGCCGTGCGCGGCGTCGTGCTGCCGGGAGTGCGCGGCGCGGCGGCGCGTCGGCGTCGCGCCCTGTACGCGCACGGGCCCGTCGCGACGCTCGGCGAGGCCGGATGATGCGCCCCCACGTCGTGCACCTCGTGTGCTCGGCGGCCTTCGCGGGCGTGGAGCGCTACGTTCTGAGCGCCGCCCGCCAGCAGGCCGACCGGGGCCTGCGGGTGAGCGTGATCGGCGGCGATCCCGCCGTGTTCCCGGCCGCGCTGGAATCGATCGGCGCGCGGTGGCTGCCGGGCGCGACCCGGGCGGCGGCCGCCCGCGCGCTGCGGAGCATCCCGGATGCCGGCATCATCAACAGCCACATGACGGATGCGGACATCGTCGCGGGTCTCGTCGCCCGCCGCGGTGCGTCGCTCGTGAGCACCCGGCACTTCGCCGCCCGCCGCGGCAGCACGGCGCCCAACCGCGTCATCGCGGGGGCCGTGGCGAGCAGGGTGCGCGCGCAGATCGCGATCTCGCACTACGTCGCCGCGCACGTCGAGGGCGACAGCGAGGTCATCCACACGGGTGTCGAGGACCGCGAGCCGTCCGCGGCGCCACGCGAGCGGCTCGTGCTCGTGGCGCAGCGGCTGGAGAGCGAGAAGCACACCGCCGACGTGCTGCACGCGTGGGCCCGCACGAGCGCGCGCGGCGCGGGGTGGCGGCTCGCGATCGCGGGTGACGGCTCGGAGCGGCCGGCGCTCGAACGCCTGGCGCAGGAGGTCGGCGTGGCCGCCACGGTCGACTTCCTCGGCTTCGTGCGCGACGTCTCCGCGCTGTACGACCGGGCGTCGCTGCTCGTGGCGCCCACGCCGCGCGAGGGTCTGGGACTCTCGGTGGTCGAGGCGATGGCGCATGCCCTGCCCGTCGTAGCGTCGGACGCCGGCGGGCACCGCGAGACCGTGGGCGGCGTCGCCGGCGCGGCCCTGTTCCCGCCGGAGGATGCGGCGGCCTTGGCCGCCCGGATCGACGCGCTGGCGTCCGACGGCGATCGACGGTCCGCGTACGGCGAGGCGCTGCGGGCCCGGCAGCGGGCGGAGTTCACGTTCCGCCGTCAGACCGACCGCACCATCGACCTCTACGAGCGTCTCCTGTGACGCGGCCTCTCGTCGTCGTCTCGCTGGAGCCGTGGGACGACGTGTGGCGCCGCAACCAGTACCTGATCGACGGCCTGCTGCGGCGCGACGACGACAGATCCGTGCTGTTCGTGGAGCCGCCCTCCGACCCGCTCCACGACGTGCGCTCCCGTCGCCGGCCGCGGCCCGCGACGGGCTTCCGGGACGCCGCCGGGCACGGTGGCCGGCTGCGCCTGCTTGAGCCGGTCAAGGCGCTTCCGCGCGCCGCCGGCCCGCTCGCCGACCGCCTCCTGCACGGCCAGGTCCGCCGCGCCGTCGCGCGGCTCGGCTGGCGGGAGCCGATCCTGTGGCTCAACGATCCGCGCTGGTGGCGCCTCGCGGAGCGCACCGGATGGGACGCGGTGTACGACATCACGGACGACTGGACGCGCGCGGAGCGGGCACCCCGCGAGCACGCCCGCCTGGTCGAGGGGGATGCGGAGCTGCTGAGCCGCAGCCGGCGGGTCGTGGTGTGCTCGCCGGGGCTGGCCGAGAGCAAGGCCGGGGCGCATCCGGTGCTCATCCCCAACGCCGTCGACGTGGAGCGCTACCGCCGCCCGCTGCCGCGCCCGGACGACCTGCCGGCGGATCCGGTCGCGGTCTACGTCGGCACGCTGCACGAGGACCGGCTCGACGTGCCGCTGCTGACGCGGATCGGCCCCCGGGTCGCGGAGGCGGGGGGCGCGATCGCGCTCGTCGGACCGGATGCGCTCTCTCGCGCGCACAGCGAGGCGCTGCGCGCGACGCCGGGCATCCGGCTCCTCGGCCCCCGACCATGGGCGGCGATCCCCGCGTATCTGCAGCACGCGCATGCGCTGGCCGTGCCGCACGTCGTCTCGCCCTTCACCGACAGCCTCGACCCGATCAAGGCGTACGAGTACCTCGCGGTCGGTCGCCCGATCGTCTCGACGCCCGTCGCGGGCTTCCGGGAGCGCGCCGGGACGCCGGGCACGGTGATCGCGGACGCCGCCGGCTTCGGCGACGCGCTCGTGCGCACGCTCGGGGCGCCGTCCGCGCGCTCGTCGCCCGCCGTGCCGGACTGGTCGGAACGCGTCGCCGACTACGACGCGCTGCTGCGGGGGATCGGCTCGCCGGCGGCCCCCCCAGCGTAGAGCCAGGCGACGAGCGCCTCGGCATGCGGCTCGAGCTCGTCCGCCAGGCGCCGCCACGCCCGCTTCGGCCCCGTGAGCGGATCGGGGGTGTCGTCCTCGTCCGGCCCGAACAGCCGGACTCGCGCGTCGCCCGAGGCGGCCTCGTCGAGCCAGGGGCCGAGCGGCAGGGCAGGCGGGACGGGGAGGCCGTCGCGCCGGCGATCGAACTGCCGCACGGTGAAGACGCGCGCCCGCATCCCCGGGTGCGCGGCGACCAGCTCTCGCGAGAGGCCGCGCTCCATCGTCAGGATGAGGTCGAACCCGTCCACGTCGATGGCGCTCAGCGATGCGCTGCGATGGCCGGCGAGATCCAGCCCCCGCTCGCGCGCGACTGCGACGCCGTTGCGCGGTGTCGGATGCCCGCCCTCCAGGACCCCGGCGGACGCGACGGAAAGGGGCAGGGAGCCCGCCGCGCGGCGGAGGATCTGCTCGGCGAAGGGCGAGCGGCAGCGGTTCGCGGTGCACACGTACAGCACGCGGACCGGCGCGGTCTCGCGCGGGGAGCGGCCCGTCTGCTGCGGCATGCCTCGTCAGCGCGCGTCGGTGTCGGCCGGATCGGCGCCGGCGTCCTCGGCGGCCCCATCGGGAGCAGGCTCCGGACGCCCCGTACGGCGCGGACCCGAAGAGTCCCGCGCCGCCGTCTGCGTGTCGCGCTGGTAGGCCGCGTACGAGGCCGGGAGCTTGCGCCGCGAGCGGTTCGCGACGACGCCGAGCACCGTCGCACCGTTCGTCGTGAGCTCGTTCAGGACGGTGGTCATCCGATCCCGCGTCGTGCGGTGCATCGCCGCTATCACGACGACGCCGGACGCATGCGCGGCCAGCAGCGCCGCGTCGGTGAGGGCGAGCGAGGGGGGCGCGTCGATCAGGACGATGTCGGCACTCGCGCCGAGGTGCGTGAGCACGTCGTCCAGCTCGGGCAGTGCCAGCAGGTCGGAGGTGTCGGCATCCGCGGTGCCTGACGGCAGGATGCGCAGTCCCCGCACATCGGTCCCGCGCAGAAGCGCGTCGATCTGCTCGCCGGACGGAGGGCCGTCGTGCTGCGGGGCGTGCCACAGCAGCTCGGCGAGTCCCTCGCCCTCCGCGGCGTCGCCGAAGTAGGTGGCGAGCCCGGGACGTCGCAGATCGCCGCCCACGAGGATCGTGCTCTTGCCGGCGCGCGCCCAGGCGACCGCGAGGCGCGCCGAGATGAACGACTTGCCGTCGCCCGGCTCGACGCTCGTGAGCACGACGATGGCCCGTTCGGGAGGGAGGAGCACCTGCAGGCTCGTGCGCAGCGCGCGGAATCCCTCGTTGAGCGGCGTGGCCGCGCGCGCCGCGACGTGCAGGGGCTCGCGGGACTTCGCGGCCTTCCTGTCGCGCGGGAGCTCGGCGAGCAGCGGTGCGCCGGCGAGCCTCTCGAGCTCGCGGGAGTGACGGATCCTCGTGTCGAACTGGTCGATGATGAGGGCGAGGCCGACGCCCGCGATCAGGCCCGCGGCGAGCGCCGTGGCGATGATGGCGATCGCCGGCGTGCCCTGCCGCTCGCCGTCGCGTGCGGCCTCCGTCACGATAGCCGGCGCGCCGGCGTTGCCGATGGCCGTGAGCTGCGCCGAGAGGGCACTGGCGCGCGCCAGCTCGCCGGAGAGATTCGCGGCGGCGATCATGTCCTCGGAGTCCCGCTGGACCTGATCCTGGTATTCCTTCGCGAGTTCGATGGATCGGTCGTACCGCTCCTGGAGGGTCGCGACGCCGGTCTCGACCTGAGCAGCGAGGTAGGCGGCATAGGCCTCGGCGACGGCGTCGGCGCGCCGGCGGGACGCCCGGGCCGATTCGGCCGACGCGGTGACGATCACCTGGTCGGCGAGCTCGCCCGGCGCGACGTCGTACGACACCTGTCCTTCCAGGACCGCGACAGGTTCTCCCAGAGCACGGGCTGCCTCCTGGAGGACCGGCCGGGAGGTGATGGCCGAGCTGTCGAGGTCGACCTCGACGCTGCCCAGCTGCTCCTGCAGCTGACCGGACGTCGCGACCGCGCTCAGGCGAAGAGTCGTCGTGGACGCGTACTCGGGCGTCTGCTGCGACGTGTAGGCCGCGGAGGCGATCGCGGCGACCAGCACGATCACGACGACCACCCAGCGGCGCTGCCACAGAACGGCGAGAATCTGGCGGAAGGTCACGAGGCTCCTGCATCGACGCGAGACGGGACACGGTCACTGTACTCAGGTGAGAACGTGGTCAGCCTATCCGTCCTCGTGGGTGGGACCGGCAGGCGAGTGCCGACCCGGCTCACGCCCCGGGAGGCCAGGGCAGCGGCCCGCGGGCGCGCTCGAGGTGCGCCGCGAGATACAGGATGAGCGCCTCACCTCCCGGCCGGCCGATGATCTGCACGCTGACGGGATGGCCGTCGGCGGTCATCGGCACCGTCACGGCGGGCAGGCCCGCGACGTTGACGAAGCTGCTGTAGGGCGCGTACTCGCACTGCCGCGCGAAGCTGCGCTCGGGATCGTCCTGCGCGAACCAGCCGACGGGCTGCGGCGGCAGGGCGAGCGCGGGCGTCAGCACGGCGTCGAAGCCGTCGAATGCCGTGATCGTGTCCCGCTCGAACGCGGAGGCCGCCGCGAACGCCGACAGCAGGCGGTCGGACGGCAGCGCCCGCCCCTCGCGGATCAGCCAGGCCGTGATCGGCTCGACCTCGCCGAGCCGATCGTCCGGCACGGGGATGCGCGCCGCGGATGCGCGCCACAGGGTCATGAACATCTCGGCGTAGCCCGACGGCCGCCACCCGGCGTCCTCGATCGCGTGGCCCGCGCCGTCCAGGACGCGGATCGCCTCGTCCAGCGCCGCGCGCGCGGTCGAATCGAGCCGGATGTCCATGGTCTCGTCCCACGGGGACGTCGTGGTGACACCGAGGCGCAGCTGACCCGGCAGCACGCGCGCGGCCTCCGAGAACGGGCCCTCGCCCGGCGCCTGCGTGGCGTAGGGGTGGGGGCCCGCCGCCAGCACGTCCAGCAGCATCGCGGCGTCGTCGGCCGAGCGCGCGAGGGGACCGGCGACCGCGAGGCCGCCGGGCGAGTCCAGGCCGGAGCCGGCGGGCACGCGCCCGCGGGAGGGCTTCAGGCCCACCACGCCGACCGTGGCCGCGGGGATCCGGATCGACCCGCCGCCGTCCGACGCGGGAGCCGCGGGCAGGAGACCCGCCGCCACGGCGACGGCCGCGCCGCCGCTGGAGCCGCCCGCGCCGTTCGCCGGGTCCCAGGGGTCACGCGCCGGCGGCCCGATCCGCGTCTCCGTGAAGCCCGTGAGCCCGAACTCCGGCGTGGCGGTCTTGCCCAGGCTGATCGCGCCCGCCTCGTCCATGACCACGGCGAGCGGATCGGATCGGTCGGGGACGTGATCCGCGTTCACGCGCGAGCCGTAGCGCGTGGGCACACCCGCGCGGGCCGTCAGATCCTTGTCCGCGAAGGGCACGCCCCACAGCGGCGGTGGATCGGCCGGGGGCGCGCCGAGTTCGCGTGCGCGCCGCATCGCGCGGTCGGCCGTGACCTCGACGAACGCGCCGAGGCCCGCCCGCGCCTCGACGCGCGCGAGGAAGTAGGACGTCGCCTCGACCGGCGTGACCTCGCCGTCGCGCAGCGCGGCCGCGAGCGTGCGCAGGCCGAGCTCGTGCAGATCCGTCACGTCAGATCACGTACTCGGGGGCGGTCAGCAGCGCCCTGGAGTCCTCGCCGTCGCGCCGCGGGCGCGCCTTCGCCGGCACGCCGGTGAGCACGCTGTACGGCGGGGCATCGCGCGTCACCACGGCGTTCGCCCCGACGAGGCTGTATGCGCCGACCGTCACCGGGCCCAGGATCTTCGCGCCCGCCCCGACCGCGACACCGTCGCCGATCGTGGGGTGCCGCTTGCCCTTCTCGGTCGAACGGCCGCCGAGCGTCACGCCGTGGTACAGCAGCACGTCGTCGCCCACCTCGGCGGTCTCGCCGATCACCACGCCCATGCCGTGGTCGATGAACAGCCGCCGGCCGATCGTCGCGCCGGGGTGGATCTCGATGCCGGTCAGCGCACGAGCCCCCTGCGAGAGGGCCCGCGCGACGAACCGCGCGCCGTGGATCCACAGCGCGTGCGCGGCGCGATGCGCCCACACCGCGTGCAGCCCCGGGTACAGCAGGGCGATCTCGAGGCCGCCGCGCGCCGCCGGGTCCCGCAGACGGGCGGCGGCGACGTCCTCGCGGATCCGGTCCAGCATCAGTCCTCGCGCAGGTCCTCGAACAGGGCCGTCGTGAGGTATCGCTCGCCCGTGTCGGGCACGATCACGACGATCCGCTTGCCGGCGCTCTCGGGGCGCTTCGCGACCTCGAGCGCGGCCCACACGGCGGCGCCCGACGACATGCCCACGAGCAGGCCCTCCGACGCCGCGAGCTCGCGCGCGACGCGCAGCGCGTCGTCGAACTCGACGGGCACGACCTCGTCGATCACGCCACGATCGAGGATCGCCGGCACGAAGTTCGGGCCGATGCCCTGGATCTTGTGCGGACCGGGACGTCCCTCGCTCAGCACGGGGGAGTCCTTGGGCTCGACGGCGACGACCTGCACGCCCGGCACCTTCTCCTTGAGCACCTGGCCGACGCCCGTGATCGTGCCGCCCGTGCCGATGCCGGCGACGAAGACGTCGACCCGGCCGTCCGTGTCGCGCAGGATCTCCTCGGCCGTCGTGCGGCGGTGGATCTCGGGGTTCGCCTCGTTCTCGAACTGGCGCGCCCAGATGGCGCCCGGCGTCTCGGCGACGATGCGCTTGGCCTCCTCGACCGCGAACGACATGCCCTTGGTCGGGTCCGTCAGCACCAGCTCGGCGCCGAACGCCTTGAGCAGCACACGACGCTCCTTGGACATCGAGGCCGGCATGGTCAGGATGACGCGGTAGCCGCGCGCGGCGCCCACCATGGCGAGCGCGATGCCGGTGTTGCCGCTGGTCGACTCGACGATCGTGCCACCCGGCTGCAGCTCGCCCGACTGCTCCGCCGCGTCCACCAGCGCGATGCCCAGGCGGTCCTTCACGCTCGAGGCGGGGTTGTAGAACTCCAGCTTCGCGAGCACCTCGGCCGAGGTGCCGTCGGTGACCTTGTTGAGCTTCACGAGCGGCGTGTTGCCGAACGCGGTGGTGATGTCGGCGTGGATGCCGGGCATGGCGCTTCTCCTCATCGATGTGGGCGGGGCCGGACGCGACACGGCCGCAGCACCAGCGTAGGCGTCGCGCGGCGGCGGTGTCCCGCGTGTGACGGGATCGACCGGGCGCGGTGTATTCCGGGCCCGGTATCCGGGGGCGGTCCGGTTCCATCCCGCCGCGGGCATCCGGTCGGGATTAGGCTGTGTCCTCATGCGCCGCACCCGAGCGGCCGGACGGAGCCGAAGTGACCACGCTGCACGCCGCAGAGGAGCTGCACGTCTCCCGCGCGCTGCGCGACGCGCTGCGGCGGGCCTCCGAGCGCCTGGCCGGCGCGGGGGTCCCCGATCCCCAGGTCGACGCCGAGCTGCTGCTCGCGCACCTGCGCGACCAGGGCCGCGGCGAGGTGCAGGCGGGCGTCGTCCGCGGCGACGAGCTCACGGCCGAGGAGGCCCTCGCGTACGAGGATCTCGTCGCGCGCCGCGCCGCCCGCGAGCCGCTCCAGCACATCACGGGCATCGCGTACTTCCGCCACCTCGAGCTCGCCGTCGGACCGGGCGTCTTCGTGCCGCGGCCCGAGACCGAGTCGGTCGCGCAGTTCGCGATCGACGCGCTGCGCGCGGCCCCCGTGCCCGAGCCGGTCGGCGTCGACCTCGGCACCGGCAGCGGCGCGATCGCGCTCGCGATGGCCACCGAGGTGCCGCACGCGCGCGTCCACGCCGCGGAGAACTCGCCCTACGCATTCGTCTGGACCAAGGAGAACGTGCGCCGGATCGGCGCGTCGAACCTCCGCCTCGTGTTCGCCGATCTCGCCGTGGCCTTCCCCGAGCTGGACGGCACGGTCGACGTCGTCGTCTCCAACCCGCCGTACGTGCCGGACGACGCGATCCCGCGCGATCCGGAGGTGCGCCTGCACGATCCCCGCGCGGCGCTCTACGGCGGTCCCGACGGCCTCGATGTCGTGCGCGAGCTCAGCCGCGTCGGCACGCGCTTGCTCCGCCCGGGCGGCCTGCTCGTGATCGAGCACGGCGAGCTGCAGGGCCGCGCGATCCGCGACCTGCTCGCCGCCGACGGCTGGCGCGCCGCCGCCACCCACCCCGACCTCACCCTCCGCGACCGCACCACGACCGCGATCCGCCCATAGAGCGACCCCCGAGCGGTGAAACCCCGCGTGTGGGAGCGAGGCGACCGTGCCGCGGATGCGGCCGACCAGCGCGCGGCCCACCTAGTACGCGCCCCTCGGCCGCACGACCGCGCCGACGGTGCGCAGCATGAGCCGCAGATCGCCCGCGAGCGAGCGGTTCTCCACGTAGTGCAGGTCGAGCGCCACGCCGCGTTCCCAGTCGAGGTCGCTGCGCCCGCTCACCTGCCACGGACCGCTGATGCCCGGTCGTACGTACAGCCGCCGCCGCTCGTCCTCGTCGTAGGCCGTGACCTCCGACGGCAGCGCCGGGCGGGGGCCGATCACGCTCATGTCGCCCGTGAGGACGTTCCAGAACTGCGGCAGCTCATCCAGCGAGTACCGCCGCAGCACGCGCCCGACGCGGGTCACGCGGGGATCCCGTTGCAGCTTGAACATGGGCCCCGCCGCCTCGTTCGCGCCGGCGAGAGCCGCGCGTTCGCGTTCGGCCGTCGCGGTCATCGAGCGGAACTTGATCATCGAGAAGATGCGGCCGCCCTCGCCGACGCGATCCTGCCGGAAGAAGACCGGGCCGGGGGAGTCGATCCGGATCGCCACTGCGATCGGCGCGGCCAGGAGCCCGATGGGGACGAGCGCAGCCGTCGCGACGGCGACGTCGACGGCCCGCTTGGCCGCGCGCCGGACGTCGTACACCGGCTGCGTCACGCGCAGCAGCGGCAGACTCCCGCTCCAGTGCACCCGCACACGCGACGCGGCGACGTCCGACAGCCCCGGCCACACGAGCAGCTCCGCCGCCGTGCCCTCCAGGCCCCACGCCAGCCGCCGCAGGAACCCGGGGTCGTCGGGCACCCGGGCGACGATCACGGTGTCGGCGTGCAGCATCGCGGCGGCGTCGACCGCCCGCGCCGCGAGCGCCGTGCCGTCGAGGTGGCCGTCCACCACGCCGTCACCCCAGACGACCGTGCCGCAGACCCGGATGCGCTCGGAGCCGGCGAGCGCCTGCTCGAGCGCGGCGAGCTCGGCTCCCGCGCCGATCAGGATCGCCCGCGCGACGTGCTCGCCGACCCGCAGCCGCGCCGCGAGGCGACGGCGCCACAGCCGCCGGACGGCGGCGAGGGCCAGGAGGCCGAAGGGCGATGCGGCGAGGAGCGGTGCGACGTGCGCGACGTCGAACGGCGACGGACCCGCGCCGTCGAGCAGCACCGCCGCGATCGCGAGCGCACCCATCGCGCCGGCGGTGGCGGTCGCGATCCGTCCGAGCTCGCGACCGGACGGCGTCAGCGGGTCGTGTGAGCGGGACGCCCGCAGGCCCGCCCACCAGACGACCGCGGCGACCATGGCAGCGGCGACGGACGCCGGCTCGCCGCCGGCGACAGCCGCGAGCGTCGCGGTCGCGGCGACCACGACCGTGTCGCCGGCGACCAGCAGGCGACGGTGCGCGGCATCGCGATGCCGACGCCGCGCCAGCGACGACGCTGTCGCCGGCGCGGCGAGTCCGGGAAGCGGGACGACCGCGGCCTCGGGCCGGGCCGCGGTGAGGGGGGAGTGCGGGGCCGAGGCACCGGCGACGACGGGGAGGGACGCGTCGATCGCGGTCATCCGAGGACTCTCCGGCGCGAGATCGCGGGCGCGAGGGTCGGCGGTGCGCTGTGCTCGGTCGTCATGTCATCCCTTCCGCAGGACGCCGCGACGGACCCGTCTCGCACGAGAGCGTGAGGAGGTGCCGGGACAGGCGTCTTCCGATGACCTGAGGAGCGGAGGCGACCGCCGGGTGATACGCGGCAGGCCACGTAGAATCGTGCCGATGTCCTCCCCGCTCTTCGACTGCAGCGACGAGGCCCAGCTGCTCTCCGGCATGCGCCAGGCGCGCCAGGCGATCGGCCGCGGCCACCTCATCGTGATGCCCACCGACACCGTGTACGGCGTGGCGGCCGACGCCTTCAGCGCGCAGGCGGTGCAGCGGCTGCTCGACGCCAAGGGGCGCGGACGCCAGCAGCCGCCGCCCGTGCTGGTGTCCGGCGTCGACGCGATGCGCGCGCTCGTCGAGGAGGTCCCCGAGGCCGTCGAGCGCCTCGTCGAGCGGTTCTGGCCGGGCGGGCTGACCATCGTCCTGCCCGCGCAGCCGTCGCTGTCGTGGGACCTGGGGGAGACCCAGGGCACCGTCGCGGTCCGCATGCCGGATCACCGGATCGCCCTCGAGCTGCTCACCGAGACCGGCCCGCTCGCCGTCTCCAGCGCGAACCTCACCGGGCGGCCGGCGGCCGTGATCGGCGACGACGCCCGCGCCATGCTGGGCGACAGCGTCGCGGTCTACCTCGACGACGGCCCGTCGCGCACTGGCGTCGCTTCCACCATCGTCGATGCGACCGCCCTGGTCGGCCCCCGCGAGGACGAGCCGCGCGTGCGGATCCTGCGGGAGGGCGCCGTGTCCCGCGACGAGCTGCGCGAGGTCCTGGGAGACCTCCTCGAGGTCCCGGACGACGCGGATCCGGACGACCACGCGCACAGCGGGCCCGCGTGAGGCAGTACCTCTTCACGATCCTGCTGACGGCGGCGCTCACGACGGCGCTGGCCTGGGCGGTGTGGCGCCTCAGCATGCGCTACAAGCTGTACCCCGGGATCCGCGAGCGCGACGTGCACAAGACGCCGACGCCGCGCCTGGGCGGGATCGCGATGTTCCTCGGCATCGTGATCGCGATCCTGGTCTCCGCGCCCAATCCGTTCTTCCAGATCTTCTGGGGTGACCCGCGCGCCGTATGGGCCATCCTGGGCGCGTCGCTGCTGATCGTGCTGGTGGGCGTCGCGGACGACCTGTGGGACCTCGACTGGACGATCAAGCTCGGCGCCCAGTTCCTGGCCGCGGGGATCATCGCGGTCGGCGGTGGCCTGCAGATCTACGCGCTGCCGATCGGCGGCATGACGCTCGTGTCCAGCTGGACCAGCATCGTGCTGACGATGTTCTCGATCGTGATCGTGATGAACGCGGTCAACTTCATCGACGGGCTCGACGGGCTCGTCGCGGGCGTCTGCCTCATCGCCAACGGCGTGTTCTTCGTGTACTCGTACATGCTCACGCGCGACACCCTGACCACGAACTCGAGCCTCGCGACCTTCCTTGCCGCGGCGATGGTCGGCGCGTGCGCCGGGTTCCTGGTGCTCAACTGGAAGCCCGCGAAGCTGTTCATGGGCGACGCCGGCGCCCTGCTGCTCGGCCTGCTGATGGCGACCTCGACCATCGTCGTGACGAGCCAGCTGCCGCCGTCGCTGCTCGATCCGGTCGAGGGCATCGGGCGCTCGCAGCTGTTCGGCGCGTTCCTGCCCACGCTGCTCCCGCTCGTGGTCGTGCTGCTGCCCCTGGCCGACTTCGGTCTCGCGGTGCTGCGCCGCACGAGCGCCGGCAAGTCGCCGTTCGCGCCCGACCGCAAGCACCTGCACCACCGCATGCTCGACCTCGGCCACTCGGATCGGGACGCCGTGCTGATCTTCTACGCGTGGACCGCCGTGATCTCGCTCGCCGTGCTGCTGATGTACCTCGCCACGCGCGAGGACTGGTACGGCCAGTACTGGATCGGCGTGGTCTTCGGCGTGATCGGCGTCGCCGCCTGCCTCGTCCTGACCCTGATGCCCACCCGCCGCACGCTCGGCGCGCCCGAAGCACCGACCCCCGCCGCCCAGGAGGCCTGAATGTCCCGCCCGGATCCCACGTCCATCTCCAGCACGCCGGTGCTGCGCACCGCCCTCATCTGGGGCGCCGTCGCGACGGTCGTCGTGGCGGTCGTCGGCGGAGGCATCGGCTTCGCGGTCGCCGGCGCTGACGGGGCCTTCAGCGCGCTGGCCGGCGCGGCGATCGCGGCCGTGTTCATGCTGCTGACGGCGGTGAGCATCCTGATCGCCAACCGCTGGTTCGGCGACGCGCTGTACGTGCCGATCTTCTTCGGCATCGTGCTCGGCGGATGGCTGCTCAAGCTCGTCCTGTTCATCGTCGCGCTGCTCCTGCTGCGCGGGCAGCCCTGGATCGTGCCCGGCGTCTTCTTCGTCTCGCTCGTCGTCAGCGTGGTCGCCTCGCTCGCGATCGACGGCATCGCCATGCTCCGCTCTCGCGCGCCGTACGTCGACGTGAAGCTGCCGGGGGAGGACGCCCCCGACGAGACCGCGTCGGGCCGCTGAGCGGGTTTTCGACGCGGCGTAGAAGCGCCCGAAACTTTGATAGGCTGGGCGTGTTCCTGCCGATTCCCCCGCGGATGCCGATGGCGACATCGGGACGGCAGATGACGACTTCCTGCCCTCCCCGGACCTCGTGCCGGAGCTATGAAGCCGGAGCCACACGTTGACTCAAGCCGCGATGCTGATCGCCTCTGCCGAATCGAGCGATGGCGCGTTCCACCCGCCGTCCATCACGGACTTCTTCCCTCCCGCGATCTTCGGCGAGGGCACGCTCTTCGAGTTCACGCGCATCAACGCGGCCCAGCTGCTCGCGACCGCGATCCTGGTGATCCTGCTGATCGTCGGCACGCGCAGCATGAAGGTCGTCCCGGGTCGCCTGCAGAGCATCGTCGAGATGGGCCTGGACTTCGTCCGCGTCAACATCGCGCACGACATCCTCGGCCGCAAGGACGGCAACCGCTTCCTGCCGCTGCTGACGACGATGTTCTTCATGATCCTGTTCATGAACCTGACGGGCATCATCCCCGGCATCAACATCGCCGGCACGAGCGTGATCGCGGTGCCGCTGCTGCTGGCGGTCATCTCCTACGTCACGTTCATCTACGCGGGCATCAAGAAGAGCCCCGGCAACTTCTTCAAGAACTCGCTGTTCCCGGCGGGCGTGCCTGCCGCGCTGTACATCATCGTCACGCCGCTCGAGTTCCTGTCGACGTTCATCATCCGCCCCGTCACGCTGACGCTGCGACTCCTGATGAACATGATCGTCGGCCACCTCATGCTGGTGCTGTTCTTCTCGGCGACGCACTTCTTCTTCTTCACGGCCGGCTCGTGGTGGACGCCCCTCGGCGTCGGCACCCTCGCGTTCGGTCTCGCCTTCACCCTGTTCGAGGTCCTGGTGGCATTCCTCCAGGCCTACGTCTTCACGATCCTCACCGCGGTCTACATCCAGCTCGCGGTGGCGGAAGAGCACTGACGGTCGCCGATCGGCGCACCGCCCAACGAAAGGAAAAATCCGTGGACGCTACTACGGTTCTCGCCAACGTGTACGGCTCGATCGCGACGGTCGGCTACGGTCTCGCGGCCATCGGCCCGGCCATCGGCGTGGGCATCGTCGTCGGCAAGACCATCGAGTCCGTGGCCCGTCAGCCCGAGCTCGCCGGTCGTCTGCAGGTTCTGATGTGGATCGGCATCGCCTTCACCGAGGCCCTCGCGTTCATCGGCATCGCGACCGGCTTCATCTTCGGCTACGCCCCCATCCAGTAATTCCGCTGCTGACACGTAAGGAGACAGGATGCTGAACGCTCTTGTCACGGTCGCCGCGGCGGAGGAGCACGAGGCGCCGAACCCGCTGGTTCCGGCGGCGTACGACATCATCTGGTCGCTCGTCTGCTTCCTCGTCATCCTGTTCGTGGTGTGGAAGGTCGCGCTGCCGCGTCTGACCGCCATGCTCGACGCGCGGTCGGCGGCCATCGAGGGGAACATCGCGAAGGCCGACGAGGCCCAGCGACAGGCCGAGGCCGCCCTCGAGGAGTACACGAAGCAGCTCGCCGACGCGCGCAAGGAGGCCGGCGACATCCGCGAGGCCGCCCGCGAGGACGGCAAGCGCATCGTCGCCGAGGCGCGGACCAGCGCCACCACGGAAGCCGAGCGGATCACCGCGACCGCGCACACGCAGATCGAGGCCGAGCGCCAGGCCGCGCTCGTCACGCTGCGCAGCGAGGTCGGCACGCTCGCGATCGACCTGGCGGGCAACGTCATCGGCGAGACGCTGAGCGACGACCAGAAGGCGTCGGCCGTGGTCGACCGCTTCCTGGCGGACCTCGAGGCCTCCGAGAAGGCGGCGAACTGATGGGCAGCGCGACCACTCAGGCGCTCGCGGCGAGCGTCACGGCGCTCGGTGCGGCGACGGTCGACCTCGACACGGCTCGCGAGCTCTTCGCCGCCGCCCGTGCCGTCGCCGGCTCGCCGGCGCTGAGCGGCGCGCTGGCCGACCCGGCTGCGGCGGCCGAGGCCCGCAGCGCCCTCGTCACCGGTGTCTTCGGCAGCCTCTCGCCGACGACGCAGTCGCTCCTGGCGACGGCCGCCGCCCAGCGGTGGTCGTCGCAGGACGAGCTGGTGGACGGGATCGAGGAGCTCGCCATCCGCGCGGCCGCGAAGGCCGACGACGGCGACCTGGAGGGCGAGCTGTTCCGCGTCTCCCGCATCGTCGCGGAGAACCCCGAGCTCGAGCTCGCGCTGGGCAGTCGCCTCGGCGACGGCGCGGCGAAGGGCGCTCTCATGCAGACGCTGCTCGGCGGTCGCACGAGCGAGGCCACCGAGCTCGTGGTGTCGTCGCTGGTGCAGCAGCCCCGCGGGCGCCGCGTGCGCGGCATCCTGTCGCGCGCGATCCGGATCGTCGCCGCCCAGCGCGGCCGCACGGTCGCGACCGTGACCACGGCCACGCCCCTCACCGCGGCCCAGACCGAGCGTCTGGCCACCGCGCTCTCGCGCAGCTACGGCGGCCAGGTGACGATCAGCACGGTCGTCGACCCCTCGGTCGTCGGCGGCGTGCGCGTGCAGATCGCGGACGACGTCATCGACGGCAGCATCGCCTCGCGTCTCGCGAACGTGCGCCAGCAGCTCGCCGGCTGACCCACCACTTCGCCGCCACCGGCGGACTCACTTGGGGATCGCGGATCCCACAACATGAAGGAAGACAATGGCAGACATCACGATCAGCCCCGACGTCATCCGTGACGCGCTGAAGGACTTCGTCGCCGCCTACGAGCCCACCGGCGACGCGGCGACCGAGGTCGGCACCGTCGTCGACGCGGCGGACGGCATCGCCCACGTCGAGGGCCTGCCGGGCGTCATGGCCAACGAGCTCGTCCGCTTCGCGGACGGCACGCTGGGCCTGGCTCAGAACCTCGACGAGCAGGAGATCGGCGTCGTCGTGCTCGGCGAGTTCGCCGGCATCGAGGCGGGTGCGCAGGTCACGCGCACGGGCGAGGTCCTCTCGGTCCCCGTGGGCGAGGGCTACCTCGGCCGCGTCATCGACCCGCTCGGCAACCCGATCGACGGCCTCGGCGAGATCACGGGCATCGAGGGCCGCCGCGCCCTCGAGCTCCAGGCTCCCGGCGTCATGGCGCGCAAGTCGGTGCACGAGCCGATGCAGACGGGCATCAAGGCGATCGACGCCATGATCCCCGTCGGCCGCGGCCAGCGTCAGCTGATCATCGGCGACCGCCAGACCGGCAAGACCGCGATCGCGATCGACACGATCATCAACCAGAAGGCCAACTGGGAGTCGGGCGACCCGACCCAGCAGGTCCGCTGCATCTACGTCGCGATCGGCCAGAAGGGCTCGACCATCGCCTCGGTGAAGGGCGCCCTGGAGGAGGCCGGCGCGATGGAGTACACCACCATCGTCGCGGCTCCCGCGTCCGACCCGGCCGGCTTCAAGTACCTGGCGCCCTACACCGGCTCGGCCATCGGCCAGCACTGGATGTACGACGGAAAGCACGTCCTGATCGTCTTCGACGACCTGTCCAAGCAGGCCGAGGCCTACCGCGCCGTGTCGCTGCTCCTCCGTCGTCCGCCGGGACGCGAGGCGTACCCCGGTGACGTCTTCTACCTGCACTCGCGTCTGCTCGAGCGCTGCGCGAAGCTGTCGGACGAGCTGGGCGCCGGTTCGATGACGGGTCTGCCGATCATCGAGACCAAGGCCAACGACGTGTCGGCGTACATCCCGACCAACGTGATCTCGATCACGGACGGCCAGATCTTCCTGCAGTCCGACCTGTTCAACGCGAACCAGCGCCCCGCGGTCGACGTGGGCATCTCGGTCTCCCGCGTCGGCGGCGACGCGCAGCTGAAGCACATCAAGAAGGTCTCGGGAACGTTGAAGCTCGAGCTCGCCCAGTACCGCTCGCTGCAGGCGTTCGCGATGTTCGCATCCGACCTCGACGCGGCCTCGCGCCGTCAGCTGGCCCGCGGTGCGCGCCTGACCGAGCTGCTCAAGCAGCCGCAGTACTCGCCGTACCCCGCCGAGGAGCAGGTCGTCTCGATCTGGGCCGGCACCAACGGCAAGCTCGACACGATCGAGGTCGAGGACGTGCTGCGCTTCGAGGCCGAGCTGCTCGACCACCTGCGTCGCAACACGACGATCCTGGACACGCTGCGCGACTCGGGCAAGCTCGAGGACGACACGGTCTCCGAGATCGACAAGGCCATCGACGCGTTCCTGCTCGAGTTCCAGGGCGGCAAGGGCCAGCACCTCACGGCCCCCGGCCACGAGGAGTTCGCGGCGACCGCCGACATCGACCAGGAGAAGATCGTCAAGGGCCGCCGGGCGTAAGCCCGCCGTCGGACGACGCATCATGGGAGCAAAGCTCAGGGAGTACAAGCAGAAGATCTCTTCTGCTCAGACGACCAAGAAGATCACGAAGGCGATGGAGCTCATCGCGGCTTCGCGCATCCAGAAGGCGATGACGCGCGTGCGCGCGTCGGAGCCCTTCTCCCGCGCGGTGACGCGTGCGGTCTCGGCGGTCGCCACGCACACCGACATCGACCACCCGCTGACGCGGGAGCCGGAGACGGTGACGCGCTCGGCGATCCTGATCCTCGGCTCGGACCGGGGCCTCGCGGGGGCGTTCAACTCGCAGGTCATCCGCGAGGGCATGGAGCTCGCCGAGCTGCTGCGCTCGCAGGGCAAGGAGGTCGTGTTCTACCTGTTCGGCCGCAAGGCGGTCGGCTACTTCCAATTCCGCGGCATCACCGCGGCGGCGGAGTGGACGGGTGACGCGGACGTGCCGGGCTTCACGACGGCCGAGGAGATGTCCCTGGCGCTGCTCGAGGCGTATGAGAAGGACGCCTCGGACGGCGGCGTGGACGAGATCCACGTCGTGTACAACCGCTTCGTCAGCATGATGACCCAGGAGGCGGTGCAGGTGCGCCTGCTGCCGCTGGAGGTCGTCGAGGGCGTGGCGGAGACGGCCTCGAACAGCGACGTGTACCCGCTGTACGAGTTCGAGCCCGACGCGACCGAGGTGCTCGACCGACTGCTTCCGGTGTACATCCAGAGCCGCATCTTCAACGCGCTGCTGCAGTCGGCCGCCGCCAAGCAGGCCGCGACGCAGAAGGCGATGAAGTCGGCCAGCGACAACGCCGACAAGCTCATCACCGACTACACCCGCCTGCGCAACAATGCGCGCCAGGCCGAGATCACGCAGCAGATCGCCGAGATCGTCGGCGGCGCCGACGCCCTGGCGTCCTGAAAGACGTTCTGAAAAAGAGAGAGACGAAATGACTGTCACTGAGACCGCGGTCGTCGGACGGGTCGCCCGCGTCACGGGTCCCGTCGTCGACATCGAGTTCCCGCACGACGCGATCCCCGAGGTCTACAACGCTCTGAAGACGACCATCGTCATCGGCGAGACCTCGTCCGAGATCACGCTCGAGGTCGCCCAGCACCTCGGCGACGACAAGGTGCGCGCCATCTCCCTGAAGCCGACGGACGGCATGGTCCGCGGCCAGGAGGTCCGAGACACCGGCGCGCCGATCTCCGTCCCCGTCGGCGACGTGACGAAGGGCAAGGTCTTCGACGTCACGGGCGAGGTCCTGAACCTGCCCGACGGCGAGAAGATCGAGGTCACCGAGCGCTGGCCGATCCACCGCAAGGCGCCGAACTTCGACCAGCTCGAGTCGAAGACCCAGATGTTCGAGACGGGCATCAAGGTCATCGACCTCCTCACGCCGTACGTGCTGGGCGGCAAGATCGGCCTGTTCGGCGGTGCGGGCGTCGGCAAGACCGTCCTCATCCAGGAGATGATCCAGCGCGTCGCGCAGGACCACGGCGGTGTGTCGGTGTTCGCCGGCGTCGGCGAGCGCACGCGTGAGGGCAACGACCTCATCCACGAGATGGAGGAGGCGGGCGTCTTCGAGAAGACGGCCCTCGTCTTCGGCCAGATGGACGAGCCGCCGGGGACGCGTCTGCGCGTCGCCCTGTCGGCCCTGACGATGGCCGAGTACTTCCGCGACGTGCAGAAGCAGGACGTGCTGCTGTTCATCGACAACATCTTCCGCTTCACGCAGGCGGGCTCCGAGGTGTCGACGCTGCTGGGGCGCATGCCCTCGGCCGTGGGCTACCAGCCGAACCTCGCGGACGAGATGGGCGTGCTCCAGGAGCGCATCACCTCGACGCGCGGTCACTCGATCACCTCGCTGCAGGCGATCTACGTGCCGGCCGACGACTACACGGACCCGGCCCCGGCGACCACGTTCGCGCACCTCGACGCCACGACCGAGCTCTCGCGTGAGATCGCGTCGAAGGGTCTCTACCCGGCCGTCGACCCGCTGACGTCGACCAGCCGCATCCTCGACCCGCGCTACATCGGCGAGGACCACTACCGCGTGGCCACCGCCGTGAAGCAGATCCTGCAGAAGAACAAGGAGCTGCAGGAGATCATCGCGATCCTCGGTGTCGACGAGCTCTCGGAAGAGGACAAGATCGTCGTGTCGCGCGCGCGCCGCATCCAGCAGTTCCTCTCGCAGAACACCTACATGGCGAAGAAGTTCACGGGTGTCGAGGGCTCGACCGTCCCGATCAAGGAGACCATCGAGTCGTTCGACGCGATCGTCAAGGGCGACTTCGACCACGTCGCCGAGCAGGCGTTCTTCAACGTCGGCGGCATCGGCGACGTCGAGGCCAAGTGGGCGCAGATCCAGAAGGAGAACAGCTGACCATGGGTCTGCAGGTCACCCTGGTCTCCGCCGAGGAGGAGGTCTGGACGGGCGAGGCCAGCCTCGTGGTCGCCAAGACCACCGAGGGTGAGATCGGCTTCATGCAGGGGCACGAGCCCGTGCTGGCCATCCTCGCCGACGCGGGCCAGGTGCGCATCACCGAGCCCTCCGGCACCAAGGTCATCGCCGACGCCCGCGACGGCTTCGTGTCGATGGAGGGCAAGACGCTCACCATCGTCGCGGGTCACGCGGCCCTGGTCTCCTGACCACGATCCTCCTGCCCCCTTCGGAGACGAAGCGGGCAGGCGGATCGGGCGCCCCGCTTCATCACGACGGCCTCGCGCTGCCGGTGCTCGCACCGCAGCGCGAGGCCGTCGTGGCGTCCGTGGTCGCGCTGTCCGCGGATCCGGATCGCGCGGCGAAGGTCCTGAAGCTCTCGGCGCGACAGCTCGGCGAGATCGACGTCAACGCCGCCCTGCGCGCGGCGCCGACCATGCCCGCGGTGGACCGCTACACGGGGGTCCTGTTCGACGCGCTCGGCGCCGCGTCCCTCGACGGCGCGGCGCGGGCGTGGCTGGGGGAGCGGGCGCTCATCCAGACGGCGCTGCTCGGGCCGGTCGGCGCGCTCGATCCGATCCCGGCCTACCGGCTCGCGGCGGGCGCGTCGCTGCCGGGTCTGGCGCCGCTGAAGCGCGTGTGGGCCGACGCCGTGCGCCACGCGTTCGCGGCGCTGCCGGGACTCGTGATCGACCTGCGATCCGAGGCCTACGCGGCCCTCGGGCCGGTGCCCGAGGGCGTCGCGAGCACGTACGTGCGGGTCGTCGCGGCGGGGCCGGACGGCACCGTGCGGGCGCTGAACCACTTCAACAAGAAGTCCAAGGGGCTGCTGGTCCGGCGTCTGGCGCAGGATCGTCCGGAGATCGGATCCGTCGAGGAACTCGCCTCATGGGCGACGTCGGCGGGACTGGTGATCCGCTCCGGGGCGCACGCCGGGGAGACCGAGCTGCTCGCGAGCGACTGACCCGCGCGCTCTGTCAGCCCGCACTCAGGATCGCTAGGGTGGGGGCCAGCGGCCGCCGCTCGGCCGCCCGAGTGTGGAGGTCTTCATGGACTACGACTACTCCGGCTTCGCCGCCCTGTGGGCCGCGATGTTCGGCTTCACCCTGTTCTTCGGCATCCTCTTCTACGTCGTCGGCTCGTTCTTCCTGATGAAGCTGTTCGAGAAGGCGGGGGTGCAGGGCGGCTGGCGCGCGTGGGTGCCCGTGTACAACCTGATGGTCTTCTACAAGCTGGGTGACCTCAGCCCCTGGCTCGTGCTGTACGCGATCGGCGGATCCATCCTTCTCAGCTGGGCGGGCATCGGCTTCATCTTCTCGCTCGCGTTCGCCGTGTTCTCGGCGATCGCGGCGTACCGCATCGGGCTGAAGCTGCAGAAGGAGGGCGCCTGGGTCGTCCTCTACATCTTCCTGTCGCTCGTCTGGCTCGGCATCCTCGGGCTCGACCGCTCCCGCTGGAACCAGAACGTGCCGCCCGCGCAGTGGGCGGGCAACGCCTTCCTCGGCGACCGGACCGTGTGGGACGGCGTCCCCCCGCAGGCCGGTGCCGCGCCGCAGGGCTACGGCCAGCAGGGCTACGGCCAGCAGGGCTACGGGCAGCCCGGCTACCCGCAGCAGGGGTTCGGCCAGCCCGGTCACCCGCAGCCCGGTTACCCGACGCAGCAGCCGGGATACCCGACGCAGCAACCGGGGTATCCGCAGGCGCCCGGTCAGCCGGGCTACCCGGCGCAGCCCCCGGCCGGCGCGCCGGTGCCGCCGCCGGCTCCGGCAGCCCCGGGAGGACCGGTGCCGCCGCCGGCCGCGCCTCCGGCGCCTCCGGCCGCCCCGCCGGCTGCTCCGCCGGCGCCGCCGAGCGCGCCGCGTCCCGACGGCGACGAGCCGCCGGCCGGCCCGGTGCCGCCGGCTCCGCCCGCGCCGTAACGATTCCTCGAACGCCCCCGCCCGATCCGTCGCGGCGGGGGCGTCCGCCCGTCCGCGGGGCGGCTAGCGTGGGATGCATGAGTGTCGCGCTGCGTCGGGTCGGGAAGTCGGGTCTGCTGGTGTCGGAGGTGGGCCTCGGATGCAACAACTTTGGGCGCCCGGGTACCAGGACCGAGACGCTCGACGGCACGACCGCGGTGCTGGACGCCGCCATCGAGCACGGCGTGGTCTTCCTCGACACGGCCGACATGTACGGCGGCCAGGGGCGCAGCGAGACGCTGATGGGCGAGGCGCTCGCGGGACGGCGCGACCAGGTCGTGCTCGCCACCAAGTTCGGGCACCGCTCGGTCGACATGGGCTACGGCGCCGCCGCGGGGGCCAAGGGCTCGCGGGCGTACATCCGTCGCGCGGTGGACGCGTCCCTCGCGCGGCTGCGCACCGACTGGATCGACCTGTACCAGCTGCACACGCCGGATCCGGAGACGCCGTTCGAGGAGACCCTCGACGCGCTCGACGACCTCGTGCGCGAGGGGAAGATCCGGTACTACGGTCACTCGAACCTGACGGGCTGGCAGATCGCCGAGGCGCACCTCACGGCCGGCGCGCGGATCCGATCCGGATTCGTGTCGTCGCAGAACCAGTTCTCGCTGCTGGAGCGCGACGCCGAGCGCGAGGTGCTGCCCGCCGTGCGTCGCTTCGGCCTGGGGTTCTTCCCGTACTTCCCCCTCTACAACGGGCTGCTGACGGGCAAGTTCACGCGCGAGGGCGGTCCCGAGGGCAGCCGGATCATGTCGCAGCGCCGCCACCTGTGGGAGAACGCGCCGTGGGACGCGCTCGACGCGTATCGGGCGTTCTGCGGTGCGCGCGGCATCACGATGCTCGAGGCCACGTTCGGGTGGCTCCTGTCTCAGCCCGCCGTGTCGAGCGTCATCGCGGGGGCGACGTCGCCGGAGCAGGTTTCGTCCAACGCCGCGGCCGGCGCCGCGTGGCGGCCCACGGATGACGAGGTCGCCGAGATCGACGGCTTCTTCCCCGGACCCGACGCGCCGGCCGTCTGACCCGGCCCGGGTGGCGTCGCCGCGGCGCGCGCCGGCCCTGCGGCTAGGATGTGAGAGCCTGCGACGCGCCCGCCCCGAACCGCTGTCCGGTCGCCCGAACGCCCGTCGCCCCCCGATCCGGAGGTCCTGCCCGTGTCCGATGCCCCTACGACGACGCAGTCGCAGACTGTGGCACTGCCCACGGGCCTCGACGCGATCCTCACGTGGGCGGGAGTGACCCATCGCGGCCGCAAGCGCGACATCAACCAGGACGCGCTGCTCACGGCGTATCCGCTGTTCGTCGTCGCGGACGGCATGGGCGGCCACATCGGCGGCGAGATCGCCAGCGCGAGCACGATCGACCGGCTGCAGCGCATGGTCGGCAAGGGACCGGTGTCGCCCGAGGCCATCGAGAAGGCCCTGGTCAAGGCCGTGCGCGACATCGGGGATCACCCCGAGACGACGGACGAGGGCACCGGCACGACCGTCACGGGCGTGTATCTCGACATCACCGACCAGGATGCGCACTGGGTCGCGCTCAACATCGGCGACTCGCGCGTGTACATCCAGCGCGATGACGCGCTCGCCCAGGTCACGACCGACCACTCGCTCGTGCAGGAGCTCGTCGCGGCGGGGCGCCTCAGCCCCGAGGAGGCCGAGAACCACCCCTACGGCAATGTGATCACGCGCGCGGTGGGCCCGAGCGAGGGCGCCGTGCCGGACTACGTGCGCCTCGACGTGCGCGACGGCGACCGGTTCGTGATCTGCTCCGACGGGCTCACGAAGGAGCTCACGGACTACGGCATCCTGCACTTCCTGCGCCTGCACGCCGACCCCGAGGCCGCGGTCGACGCGATGCTCGAGGCGGCGCTCGAGAACGGCGGCCGCGACAACATCACGATCGTCGTGCTGAACGTCGCGGTGCCCGGCCAGCAGCCGGTCGACGAGGACGCCGTGCGGACGGCCGAGGCCCCGATCGCGGCCGACGACGACGTTCCGGCGTCGGAGGAGACCGCGACGCACGATGCCGCGGGCTCGTCCACAGAGGACGATCCGGAGCGGTAGTCCCCGGGCGGGCGTCGCGCGCGCTCGCCGAGCCCGTCGGGCGGCTGGACTGGGCGCATGCCCACGCCGCTCGACGAACCCATCATGCTGCCGGCGCCGCTGCCGCCCCCGCGACGCGGCCCGTTCCCGATCGTCGCCGCGATCGTCCCGGTCGTCGCGTCCATCGCGATCTGGGCGGTGACCGGATCGCTCATCGCGCTGTGCTTCGCGGCGCTCGGGCCGCTCATGGCGGCGGGCACGCTGGTCGACGGCGCGCGCACGGGCCGCCGTCGCCGGCGAGAGGAGCAGCGCGAGAGCGCCGAGGCGCTGCGCCGCGCGCGCGAGCAGGTCGACCGACGGCACGAGGCCGAGCGCGCGACGCGCTGGCGGGAGCGCCCGGACGTCGCGGCGCTCGTCGCGGACGCGCGGCGGCAGTGGCGCAGCGGGGCGGACGAGATCGTGGTCGGGCGCGGCCGCGTCCCCAGCGCGGTGCGGGTGTCGGGCGGCGACGGCGACGCGGCCCGCGCGCTGCGCGCGCACGCGGCGGGGCTCGACGACGCGCCCGTGACCGTGCCGATCCGCACCGGCGTGGCGGTGCAGGGCGACGCGGTTCCGGCGCGCGCGGTCGCCCGCGCGCTCGTGCTGCAGCTGTGCCTGGCGCGGCCCGCCGGCGAGCTGGCGCTCGTGGCGGCGCCCGACGGCGAGCGGGCCTGGGCCGAGGCGCTGCCGCACTGGGCGCCGACGGCGGACGCCGCGATCCGCGTCGCACTGGTGGCGGCAGGCGCGGCCGTGCCGCCCGCGGACGTGGTGATCGCGGTCGCCGAACGCGGGGGCCAGGCGCCGCCCGAGTGCGGCGCACTGCTCGAGGTGGAGGGCGCCCCGGCGCGCGGCCGGCTGACCTTCGGCGGCGAGCCGGCCGACATCGCCGTCGAGGCGGTCTCCGCCGCGCAGGCCGCGGTCCTCGCGCGGCAGCTCGCCGCCCGCGGCGCGGCATCCGGCGCACGCACGCCGCGGCCGGGCGGCGGCGCCGTGGCGCTCGGGGAGCTGCTCGGCGGCGCGGACGCGCGCGAGTCGCTGGGCGCGCTCGGCGCGGTCATCGGCGTCGAGGGCGCCGAGCCGGTGTCGCTGGACCTCGTGGCGGACGGACCGCACGCCGTCGCCGTCGGCGTGACGGGCAGCGGCAAGAGCGAGCTGCTCGTGACGTGGGTGACCTCGCTCGCCGCGACGCTTCCTCCGGAGCGCGTGCAGTTCCTGCTCGCCGACTTCAAGGGGGGCACGGCGTTCGCGCCGCTCGCCGGCCTGCCGCACGTGGCCGGCGTCATCACCGATCTCGACGGCGGCGGCGCCCGGCGGGCGGTCGAGAGCCTGCGCGCCGAGCTCCGCTCTCGCGAGGCCGCGCTCGCGGCGGCGGGCGCGCGCGACGTCTCGGACCCGCGGGCCGGGCTGCCCCGGCTCGTGATCGTCGTGGACGAGTTCGCCGCCCTGCTGCAGGAGCACCCCGACCTGCACGCGCTGTTCACCGACATCGCCGCGCGCGGACGTGCGCTCGGCATGCACCTCGTGCTCGGCACCCAGCGCGCGGGCGGGGTCCTCCGCGACGCGCTCGTGGCCAACAGTCCGCTGCGGATCGGCCTGCGGATGGCCGAGGCGGCCGAGAGCCGTGCGCTGCTCGGCACCGACGAGGCCGCGCTGCTCGCGGGCGGGGCCGAGGGGCGGGGGCTCGCCTGGATCCGGCGGGCGGGCGACGGCCGCGCGCGTCTCACCCGCATCGCGCTCTCGGCCCCCGCGGACACGGCCGCGGCCGCCGCGCGGTTCGCCGGGCGGCCGCGTCGACCGGGCCCCTGGCTGCCGCCGCTGCCGCCGCGGCTCACGACGGCCGACGCCGCGGCGCTCGTCGGGGAGCCGCCGGACGGGACCATCCTGCTCGGCGTCGCCGACGAGCCCTCGGCCCAGCGGCAGTCGGCGGTGCTGCTGCGCCCGGGCGTCGACCGCGGGCTCGTGGTGGTCGGGGGCGGCGGGACCGGGCGCTCCTCGGTCGCGGGGCTGGTCGCGGCGGCGCGACCGGATGCCGTGATCGTTCCGCGGGATGCGGAGGGCGCGTGGGACGCGCTCGAGATGATCGATCGGGTGCGGCCGGGGCTCGTGGTGATCGACGACGTCGATGCGATGCTCGCGCGCTTCCCGGCCGAGTACGCGCAGGCGGCGGCCGAGCGGCTCGAGGCGCTCGTACGCGACGCGGGCGAGACCGGCACGACGGTCGTGGTCACCGCCGCGCGGCTGACGGGCGCCGTGATGCGCTTCGCCGACCTGCTGCCGCGGCGCGCCCTGCTCGCGCTGCCGGGCCGCGCCGAGCACGCGGCCGCCGGGGGCGACAGCGCGTCGTTCGATCCGCACCGCCCGCCGGGCCGTGCGGTGCTCGACGGCCTCGAGGTGCAGTTCGTGCTCGCGGCGCCTCCTCGCGCGGTCGAGCCGGCGGATCCGGTGCGCTGGGCGCCGGACGCGCCCGTCACGGGAATGGTGCTGCGCGCGGCCCGACGCCGCGGCGAGCAGCTGGCGGACGCCTGGCCGGGCGACGTGCGCGTGCTGGTGGTGGACGACCTCGCGCCCGTCACGAGACCGGCCGCGCTCGACCGCGCGGGGGAGCGGCTCGTCCTCGTCGGCGACGGCGACGCGTGGCAGCGCCAGTGGTCCCTGCTGCAGGAGCTGCGGGCGTCCGCGCCGCTGGTCGTCGGCGCCGACTGCGCGGTCGAGCTGCGGACGCTCGCGGGGGAGCGGGAGCTGCCCCCGTTCGCCCGGACGCGGGCGTCGCGGGCCTGGCTCGTGCGCGACGGGCTCCCGCCCGAACGGATCATCCTGCCGTGAGCGCGGCCCTCGCGGCGGGGACGGCGTCACCGGTTGACAGCGCGAGGGGCCACTGGTCAAGATGACGGCGAGAGCACGCGCGGGAGCGGTCGGCGCGCCGGCCCTGTCGGAAGGGTCGATTCGACATGGATGCCAGCGACGGAGCCGCGGGGAGCGTGAGCGCCCCGGAGACGACGGGAGCGGACGCCACGCCGTGGGCTCTCCCGGCCGAGGACGTCGTCGACGCGCTGGGGACGCGGCCGACCGGCCTGTCCGATGCGGAAGCGGCCGCACGCGCCGCCGAGCACGGCCCGAATCAGCTCCCCGAGGCCAAGCGCAAGCCCGCCGTCCTGCGGTTCCTCGGCCACTTCCACGACACGCTGATCTACATCCTGCTCGCTGCGGCGGCGGTCAAGGCGGTCATGGCCGACTGGCTCGACTTCTGGGTGATCATCGTCGTCGCGACGATCAACGCCGTGATCGGCTACGTGCAGGAAGGGCGGGCCGAGAAGGCACTCGCGGGCATCCGCGGCATGCTCTCCTCCACCGCCCAGGTGCGCCGCGACGGCGCCTGGCGCGTGATCCCGGCGGCCGAGCTCGTGCCCGGCGACGTCGTGCGGCTCGCGCCGGGCGACAAGGTGCCCGCCGACATGCGCCTGATCCTCGCATCGCAGCTGCGCGTGGACGAGGCGGCGCTCACCGGGGAGTCGGTGCCGTCGTCCAAGTCCGTCGAGCCGGTGGCCTCCGACGCCGGCGTCGGCGACCGCGCGTCGATGGTGTTCTCGGGGACGATCGTGTCGGCGGGGCAGGCGCGGGCCGTCGTCACCGGCACCGGCGCGGGCACCGAGATCGGCAAGATCCAGGCGCTCGTCGGCGAGGCGGGCTCGCTCGACACCCCGCTCACCAAGCAGCTCGCGGCTTTCGGGCGGGCGCTGACCCTGGTGATCCTGGGCATGGCGGCTCTGATGCTGCTGATCGGCCGGTTCGTGCACGGCATGCCGTTCGACGAGCTCGTCTCCGCGACGATCGGCTTCGCGGTCGCCGCGATCCCGGAGGGCCTGCCGGCGCTCGTGACGATCACCCTCGCGCTCGGCGTGCAGCAGATGGCGCGGCGCAAGGCCATCACCCGCAAGCTGCCCGCGGTGGAGACCCTCGGATCGGTCACCACCGTGTGCTCCGACAAGACCGGCACGCTCACGACCAACGAGATGACGGTCCGCCGCCTCGTGACCCCCGTCGCGGACTACGACGTGTCGGGCCTCGGCTACAGCCCCGTCGGCGGCATCGCGCGAGCGGGCGACGGCGGCGACGGCTCGGGCGGCGACGTGCGCGCGCTGCTCACGGTCGCCGCGCTCTGCAACGACGCGCATCTCGTGCGGGACGGCGACCGGTGGCAGCTCGTGGGCGAGCCGACGGAGGGCGCGCTGAAGACCGTGGCCCTGAAGGGCGGCGTCGCCCGCGAGGGCAGCACCCGCGTGGGCGTGCTGCCGTTCGACTCCGCGAACAAGCTGATGGCGACGGTCGAGGAGCTCTCCGACGGCGACCGGCTGCTGCTGGTCAAGGGCGCGCCCGACCGCCTCCTCGAGCGGGCGGCGACGCAGCGCGGCACCGTAGGCAGCGAGCCGCTCGACCCCGCGCGGTGGGAGGCCGTGATCGACGAGCTGAGCGGACAGGGCCTGCGCGTGCTGGCGGCGGCGCGCCACGCGGCCCCGCCCCGTGTGGGCGACCTCGCGCTGGACGAGCTGCGCGACCTGGAGCTGGTGGGCCTGTTCGGCATCGTCGACCCGCCGCGCCCCGAGGTAATCGCCGCGGTCGCCGACTGCCACACGGCGGGCGTGCGGGTGAAGATGATCACGGGCGATCACGCCGGCACCGCCGTCGCCATCGCGCGCGAGGTCGGCATCGTGTCCGAGCCCGACGCGCCTGTCCTGACCGGGGCGGAGCTGGAGGCGATGAGCCAGGATCAGCTGGCCGCGGTCGTGCGCGACGTCGACGTGTACGCGCGCACGAGCCCCGAGCACAAGATCCGGATCGTCCGCGCCCTGCAGTCGCACCACGAGGTCGTCGCGATGACGGGCGACGGCGTCAACGACGCCCCCGCGCTGACGCGCGCGAGCGTCGGCATCGCGATGGGCATCAAGGGCACGGAGGCGACCAAGGAGGCCGCCGAGATCGTGCTCGCCGACGACAACTTCGCCACGATCCGCTCCGCCATCCGGGAGGGCCGGCGGATCTACGACAACCTGCGCAAGTCGATCGTGTTCCTGCTGCCGACCAACGGCGCCCAGTCGCTCGTGATCCTGATCGCGATCGTGGGCGGGCTCACGCTGCCGCTGACCCCCGTGCAGGTGCTGTGGGTCAACATGATCACGGCCGTCACGCTGTCGCTGTCGCTCGCGTACGAGCCGGCCGAGCGCGGCATCATGACCCGCCCGCCGCGGCAGCCCGGCGGATCCATCATCTCCGTGCGCGAGCTGATCCTGGTGCTGGTGGTCTCGCTCCTGATCGGGGGAGTGACGCTCGCGGTGTTCTACGGATCGCTCGGGCGCGGCGAGCCGATCGAGCTCGCCCGCACGGAGGCCGTGCTCATGCTCGCCCTCGGCCAGCTCGCGTTCCTGTTCAACTGCCGCATTCTGTCCCACTCGAGCCTCAGCCTCGACGCCGTGACCGGAAATCCGGTCGTGTGGTGGTCGGCGGCGGCGCTGCTGGGCCTGCAGGCGCTCTACTCGTACGTGCCGTTCATGAACGACCTGTTCGACTCCGCGCCGATCCCGCTGCAGGCGTGGCTGATCCCGGTCGGCTGCATGATCGGGCTGTTCCTGATCATCGAGGTCGTCAAGTACGTGTGGCGCCGGCTGCCGGGGAGCGTCGTCTGAGAGACGCGGTCCCGGCGTGGGCGTCAGCGCACGAAGTCCGCCTGCAGGCGGCCGCCGAGGAGCTCGAGCTCCGCCGCGGCGGCCACGGCGAACGCGGTGTGATCGCCCGCCAGGAGGGGATCGGCGAGGCGCGCCGTGCGATCCGGATCCCACGCGCGCAGCCCGCGCGGGAGGTGCTTGCCCGTCGCGATCCAGCGCCCGTGCCGCAGCAGCAGGAGCTGCCCGAGCCGATCGAACAGGAGCGCGGCGAGGACGTGCCGCTCGAGCGGGTCGGCTGCGTCGCGCAGGTCGTCGAGCACGTCCGTGACGATGTACCGGCGCAGGTCCAGCTCGTGCGGATCGACCCGCGGTCCGGCATCCCGCACCGCGCGCCAGCGGGCGCGCAGCGGTTCCAGCAGTGATCCCGACCGCACGGGGCGCCCCTCGATCAGCATGTTGAGCAGGAGCGGGCGATGCGCCGCCAGGTCGCGTTCCGCCCAGCGGGCGAACGCCTCGGGCGTGTACGCGAACACCTCGAACACCTCGCCCTCGAACGCGTACGTCGCGGCGCGCGAGTCCTCGCCGGCGTCGAACATCGCCGCGGGGCCGATCACGAGCAGGTCGATGTCGCTCGAGGCGGTGCGCTCGCCGCGCGCCGTGCTGCCGGCGAGCAGCGCCGTGTCGGCCGCGGCGAACCGCGCCTGGAGGAATCGGCGGGCGATCGCGTCGTGATCCATGGATGCGACCGTAGGGGACCTCAGACGGTCGCGCGGATCCGGCCGACCTCGCGGCCGCCGCCCTGCACCGCGAACAGCGGGTGCGCCGCGAAGTCGGCGACCTCGCTCGCCGGCACGGCGCCGGCGTTCGCGAGCAGCTGCAGCGCGACCAGGGGTGCGGCGCGGAGGGATCCGTCGAGCGTCTTGAGCGCGACGGTCGTGCCGTCAGGGGCGACCATGATCTGCACGCCCTCCGCCCCGAGCTTCGAGAAGACGCCGAAGCGCTCGATCGCCAGCGTGTCCGAGCCGCCCGGACCGTCGATCGTCCAGGGGTTCTCGCGCACGGCGCGCACGAGCGCGCCCGCGACGCGGTGCAGCGCGAACGGCGACCGCTCCGACGAGGTGCCGACGCGCTGGATCCCGCGGGCCAGGCCCACCAGGGTGAGCGCGTGCACGGGGGCGCCGCAGCCGTCGGTCACGGTCGCGGCGATCTTCTCGCCCGTGAGGCGCTCCACGACCTCGCGGATGTGCACCTGCAGCGGATGGGCGGGGTCGAGGTAGCCGCTCACGTCCCAGCCGGTGGCGACGCACGCCGTCAGCATCGCGGCGTGCTTGCCCGAGCAGTTGTGGCGGATCGCGGCGGGCTCCAGGTGCTCGCGCACCAGCGCGTCGCGCGTGGCGCCGTCGGTCGGGCGGCTCGGCGGGCAGCCGAGGTGGTCCTCGGTGAGGCCGGCGGCCGAGAGCATGTCCCGCACCACGGCGGCGTGGCGGTCGGTGCCGGCATGGCTCGCGGTCGCGAGCGCCAGCCGTTCGCCCTCGAGTGCCGCGCCGGCCGTGACGACCGCGACGGCCTGCAGCGGCTTGAGCGACGAGCGCGGCAGGATCAGCGCGTCCGGGCTCCCGAGGTGGGCCACGACCTCGCCGCCCGGGGCGAGGACGATCGCGGATCCCGCATGACGCGACTCCACGAAGCCGCCCCGCTCGACCACCGCGAGCTCCGCGGAATCCTGCACGCTGAAAGTCTCCACATTTCTAGACTCTCACGCCGGACGCATCCGCTCGGGCACCCCTTCGGGGTGCCGCTCGCGTCCGCGTGCGCTGTCGCCGCGCTCCATCGAGGGCGTGAGGCGGCGGGCGCACTCGCGCCCGCGCACTCGCGCGCTGAGCGCGCTCGCACAGTGGCAAAGCCGACAGACGGCGCCGACCCGCGTGTGCCCTGGAAGACTGGGGCGCATGCACGGAGAGCACCGCTACGCCCTGACCTCGACCTGGACCGGCAATCGCGGGACGGGGACGTCCGGCTATCGCGACTACTCGCGCGACGTCACGCTCGAGATCGACGGCAAGCCCGCGCTGCTGGCGTCGTCCGACAAGCCGTTCCGCGGCGATCCGGAACGCTGGAACCCCGAGGACCTGCTCGTCGCCGCCCTGTCCGAGTGCCACCTGCTGTCGTACCTGCACGCCTGCGTGCAGGCCGGCGTCGTCGTGACGTCCTACGTGGACGAGGCCACGGGCCTGCTGCGCGAGGACGGCAAGGGCAGCGCGCAGTTCGAGGAGGTCGTGCTGCACCCGCGCGTGACGGTCGCGGACGCGTCCATGATCGAGGCCGCCGAGGCGGCCCACAAGACGGCCCACGAGTGGTGCTTCATCGCCCGCTCGGTGAACTTCCCGGTGATGCACGAGGCCACCGTGTCGGTGGGCTAGCGGCGAGGGGGCGGCTGGTCCGCCCGCGGATCAGCGCCTCTCGTGGGGGAGCGCGCGGCGGATCTTCTCGATCGGCGACTGCGCGGGGGACTCGTTGAACGCGTCCGCGAGCTCCTGACCCGAGAGGGCGTGGATCGCGGCCATGATCTCGTCGGTGGCCGTGCGCCGGGCCCGGCCGGAGGAAGCCGCACCGTGGTGCGCGAGGTCGAGCGGCTCTCCGAATCGCACGGTCACGCGCTCGCGCAGGCTCGGGAACCGCGCGCCCACGGGCATCACCCGGTCGGTGCCGATCAGCCCGACCGGAACCACCGGCGCCCCGGTCTGCAGCGCGAGGAACGCGACGCCCGTGCGTCCCTTGTACAGGCGTCCGTCGAGCGAGCGCGTGCCCTCGGGATACAGCGCCACGGCGGCCCCGGTCGCGAGGATCTGGCGCTGCTGCTCCAGCGCGTCGAGCGCCGCCTGACCCGCCCCGCGGCGCACGGGCACGGCTCCGACCGCGGTGAACAGGGTCCTGGACAGCCAGCCCTTGACGCCCGTGCCCTCGAAGTACGACGACTTCGCCAGGAAGCGCACGGGGCGCGGCGCGATCGCGACGGGGATCGCGATCGAGTCGATGAAGGAGAGGTGGTTGCTCGCGAAGATGACCGCGCCCTCCGGCGGGATGTTCGCCTTGCCCTCGACGCGCGGACGGTAGATGGCCCGGGCGAGAGGCGAGAGCGCGCGGCGTCCGAAGTCGTAGAACCGGCTGGGCCGGCGCGGCTCGTCGCCGGCGGCGGGCGTCTCGTCGGGTCCCGGAGCCACGGAGTCCGCAGAGGTCATCGTCCGAGCGTAACGCGCCCCCTATTCCTCACGAGGCATGACCCGAGAGCGCCTTTCGCCGCTGTCGTCCAGGGTGTTCGTCACCGCGATGAGGCAGGATGGGACGACCCCCACAAACGATCGAGGTATCTTCGTGCGTCTTCGTCCCGCAGCCCTTCTGTCCACGCTCGCGCTCGCCGCGGTCGCCCTCGCGGGCTGCTCGGGCGAACCGGCACCGGAGTCGAGCCCGGACGCGAGCGCGTCGGCCGCGCCGACCGACCTGTGCGGCGCGGCGCTTCCGAGCGGCGCCTCGGCCGAGGCTGTCACGGTCGACGGCGAGCCCGGCTCGAAGCCGACCATCTCGCTGGACGGCCCGCTGGAGATCACGACGCCGGAGCGCGCCGTGGTCGTGGAGGGCGACGGCGAGAAGATCGAACTCGGTCAGAACATCGACTACGCCCTCGCCGTGTTCGACGCCGCCTCCGGCGAGGAGCTGCAGAGCATGGGCTTCGACGACGCCCCCGCGCTCCCGGAGCCCGTCGCGATGAACAGCGGCACGGCGCAGCTGTTCGGCTGCGCCACGATCGGCTCGCGCATCGTCGCGACCGTCCCCGGATCGGGTGAGCAGCAGCCGGCGGCGATCTACGTGCTGGACCTGCTCGGCAACGACACGCCCGCGACCGCGTGGGGCGAGCCGCAGGAGCCCGTCGAGGGCCAGCCGACGGTCGAGCTCGCCGAGAACGGCGAGCCGACGATCACGCTTCCGGATGCCGAGCCGCCGGCCGAGACGCAGGTCACGACGCTCAAGCAGGGCGACGGCGCCACGGTCGAGTCCGGCGACGGCGTGCTCGTGCAGTACACGGGCGTGAAGTGGTCGGACGGGTCCGTCTTCGACTCGAGCTGGTCGCGCGGCGCCGCGGCGCCGATGAGCACGCAGGGCGTGGTCGCCGGCTTCCAGAAGGCGCTCGAGGGTCAGAAGGTCGGCTCGCAGGTGCTCGTCACGATGCCGCCCGCCGACGCGTACGGCGCGCAGGCCGGGCACGAGCTCGAGAAGGAGACGCTGACGTTCGTCATCGACATCCTCGCCGCGGCGCACTCCGCGCAGCCGGCCCAGTAACCGCCGCGATGCGCCGCGTCGTCATCCTCGGGTCCACCGGATCCATCGGCACCCAGGCGCTCGACGTGATCCGGGCCAACCCGGAGCGCTTCGAGGTCGTGGGGCTGTCGGCGGGGTCGAACGCCGCGGCGCTCGCGGCGCAGGCCGCGGAGTTCGGCGTCGCGGCGACCGCGCTGGGCGCCGTCGACGCCGAGCGCCTGGTGCGCGAGGTCGACGCGGACGTCGTGGTCAACGGGATCACCGGATCCGTCGGGCTCGGCCCCACGCTCGCCGCGCTCGAGAGCGGGCGCACGCTGGCGCTCGCGAACAAGGAGTCGCTCATCGTCGGCGGCGATCTCGTGAAGCGCCTCGCCCGGCCCGGGCAGATCGTGCCGGTCGACTCGGAGCACTCCGCGCTCGCGCAGGCGCTGCGCTCGGGCGCCGCCGCCGAGGTGCGCCGGCTCGTCCTGACCGCCTCGGGCGGTCCGTTCCGCGGCCGCTCGCGCGACTCGCTCGCGGACGTCACGCCGGCCGAGGCGCTCGCGCACCCGACGTGGGACATGGGGCGCGTCGTCACCACCAACTCGGCGACGCTCGTCAACAAGGGCCTCGAGGTGATCGAGGCGCACCTGCTGTTCGACGTGCCGTACGACCGGATCGACGTGGTCGTGCATCCGCAGTCGATCGTCCACTCGATGGTCGAGTTCGTGGACGGGTCCACGATCGCGCAGGCGTCGCCGCCGGACATGCGGCTGCCGATCTCGCTCGGCCTGGACTGGCCGCACCGCGTCGCGGGTGTCGGCAGGCCGCTCGACTGGACGACCGCGTCGTCCTGGACGTTCGAACCGCTCGACGAGGAGGCGTTCCCCGCCGTGGCGCTCGCGAAGCGGGTGGGTCAGGCGGGACGGACGTTCCCGGGCGTCTACAACGCCGCGAACGAGCAGGCCGTCGACGCGTTCCACGAGGGGCGGCTGCCGTTCCCCGGCATCGTCGACACCGTGCGCCGCGTGGTGGACGCGCACGACGCTCCGACGGAACTCACGCGCGAGTCCCTCGCCGACGCCGAGGCCTGGGCCCGCGCGGAGGCGGACAGGATCATCGGGAGCTGACCCGCCCGCGGCGGTGCTGCCATCCCGCCCTGCTCGCCCGACGAAACGGGGGTCGCCTGTGCCCCTGTGCGAACGAAGTGAGCGTGGAGCGTCAGCGACTGCCGACCATCTCGACAACGCGAGATTCGCGGGATGGAGCGCAGCGACAGCCTTCGATCACGAGTCCCGGCGCGTAGCGTCGGGCGAGCGATCGATGACACTCACTGCGCTGCCCCGCGAAGCGGGAGAGGAACACCGGCCGAACCCACGATCGCGTTCACGCCACGCCGCGAAGCGGGAGATCAGTCCGCGTACGGGTCGTTCCAGTTGCGCTCGCCCACGGGCCAGCCCGCGTCGATCAGCGCGCGGCGCGCGAGCTCGCGGCCCGAGTAGAACAGGCGGACGCCCTGCACGTCGCGGTGGTCCTGATGGCCGGGGCCGAACCACATGATGGCGTCACCGGGGCCCACGAGCTTCACGGCGTCGACGATGGCCTGCTCGGGCGGCACGATCTCGTACGCGTCCTGCTCGGGCTTGACGGAGCGGGCGCCCTCCAGCAGCATGCGGCGGACGTTGGCCGGGTCCTCCCACCGCGGGTTGTGGTCGGTGATGATCACCACGTCGCCGTAGTCGGCCGCGGCCTTGCCCATCGCGAAGCGCTTGGTGGTGTCCCGGTCGCCATCGGCGCCCATCATCACGACCAGCTTGCCCGTGGTGACCCTGCGCATGGCCTCGAGCGTCTTCTGGATGCCGACGGGCGTGTGCCCGAAGTCCACGTAGACGGCGGGGCCGCCCTCGCCGTGGATGCGCTCGGCGCGACCGGGCAGGTGGGCCCGGATGCCGCCGTCGCGGTCGAGAGCCGAGGCGATCCGCTCCCACGGGTACCCGGCCTCGAGCAGCATCACGATCGCCGCGCCCGCGTTGGCCGCCATGTGCGGGCCGATCACGGGCACGAACGACGTGAGGGTGCGGCCGTCCTCGTTGTTCGTCAGGGTGAAGCCGGTGCCGTCCAGCGTCTCCTCGAGCACCGTGACGGTCCACTCGGCGGTCGCGGCGAGATCCTGATCCACCGCGATCGCGGGTGTGGCGATCGTCACGACCGGCACCTCGGCGCGCGCGACGACCTCAGCACCCGCAGGAGTGTCGAGCGACACGACCGCGCGGCGCGCGCGGTCCGCGCGGAACAGCGGCAGCTTCGCCTCGAGGTACTCGTCCATCCCCGAGAAGTCGTCCATGTGGTCGTGCGACAGATTCGTGAACATCGTCACGTCGAACACGATCGCGTCGACGCGGTGGCGCATGATCGCCTGCACGCTGACCTCGAGCGCGGCGGCCTCGACGTGGTGCTCGCGCATCACGGCCAGCAGGGCGTGCATCTCGTACGCCTCGGGGGTGGTCAGGCGCGCCATGACGGCGTCGCCCGCGACCACGCGCAGGGCCGACGACGACAGGCCGGACACGACGCCGAGCTGGCCGAGGATGCCGTCCAGGATGTGCGTGATGCTCGTCTTGCCGTCCGTGCCGGTCGTGCCGAACAGGATCGGCAGTCCGCTGTCGGCGCCGGGTTCCGTGCCGAAGACCCAGGCGGCCAGCGCGCCGAGCACGCCGCGCGGGTCGTCGACGATCACGATCGGCAGGCCGACGGGCTCCGCGATGTCCGCGCCCTCCGCGTCGGTGACGATCGCGGCCGCGCCGGCGTCGGCCGCGGCCTGTGCGAACTCCGCGCCGTGCTTGTTGCGGCCGTGGATGGCCACGAACACCTCGCCGGGGTGAAGGTCGGTGGTGGCGAGCGTGACGCCGCGCACCTCGACCCCCTCGAGCGATCCGCGACTGCCGCGTCCGAAGCGCTCGGCGAGTTCCGTCAGGGTCCGCTTCGGCGGGTTCTCGGGACGCAGGACCGGGGGGATGTTCGAGGCAGGCTTCGTCATGGCGCGTCCAGTTTCTCACGTGTGTCGCGGCAGGCCGCCGGGCGGGGCGCGGCGTGGCGCCCCGCCCGGCGGATCAGCCCCGGCGGGCGGAGCGGCGGTACGCCGGCACCGCGACGACCAGCGCCGCGAGGCCCGCGACCAGCCCGCCGGCACCCAGCGCGACCGGAAGCGGATCGGCGCCCGTCGCCGACGCGGTGGGCGCCTCCTCGTCTTGCGCGGCGGCGGCGTCGTGCCCGGCGCCGGCCGCGGCGGCGCCGAGCGCGACGGTCGGCGCCGGGTGGTCGACGCCGTGCGGATCCTCGCCCTCGGGCACGAGCTCCGACCACGACGTGGAGCCCTCGGCGCACAGCTGCTCGACCGGGAACGCGAGGGTCCCCGTCGCGTCGTCCGCGTACTTCACGCCGAGCTCGAGCGCGGCGCGGCGATCGTCCGGCACCGGCTCGTCCGCCGTGTACGTGACCTGCGTGACGAGGCCGTCCGCCTCGTCGCGCTCGACGTCGATCGTCCAGCCCGGCTCGATCGTCGGGGTCACCGAGTCGAGGCCCTCGGGCATGTCGATCTGCAGCGCGGTCGTGGGGGAGCCGTCGCAGCCGTGGCCGAACGCGAACGTCAGGACGTCGTAGCCGCCGGCGACCGGCGCATCCGGCGTCACCGTGACGTGCGCGCTGGCGGCCAGGGGAGCCGCGAGCACGAGGCCGGCGGCGAGGGCGACGCCGGCGGCGACGCGGGTGCGGGTGGTGAATGGCATATCGGTCTGTCTCCAGGATCGGGATGCGAGCGCGCGCGACGGATCCGCGCGCAGGGGCTCGCGAGAGAGATGGGGGCGGCGTGCGCCGGATCGCCCCGCCCGAAGGGCCGGCCGGATCAGACGCCGAGCGGCGCCGGGGGCCCGCGCCGGGAGACCGGCGAGAGGAGCCGCGCGACGACGGGTCGCGCGACGAGGACCTGCGGGGCCGGCATCGCCGCGGACAGCGGGGTCCGCGGCGCGTCGATCCGGCGCAGCACGGCGAGGCTCCCGCGGGCGATCGCGCGGACGATCCGCTCGCCGCGCCACAGCAGCACGACGGTGAGCAGCGCCGCCACGGCGTGCCCCGTGTACATGCCCGCGCTCTCGGGCGCGGCCGCCAGGAGCGGGAGCGGCGTCGCGCCGTGCCCGTGGTGCTCGGCGATCCGGGCGCCGGCCGGGGAGCCCAGCAGCTGGAACGCGGCATGGAACGCGGCCTGGCTCACGATCACGGCGGTCGCGAGACGCGGCAGGTGCGGGCGCGGCCCGATCAGGCCGCCGGCGACCGGCGTCAGCAGCGCGATCATGAGCGCCACGAGCAGGGGGGCCGGCGCGGGGCCGCCCGCGATCGTGTGCGATGTCGCCGCCAGCAGCGTCGCGACCACGGCCGCGACCGCGCCGCGGAGGACGCGCAGCTGCCGGGTGGTCACGCCATCGAATCTACCCGCGCCGCCGCCACAGGATTCATAGGATGCGCGCAGTACCGTTGACGCGTGGCTGTGCTCGCGTTCGTCATCGGTGTGGTCGTCGTCGTGGTCGGGCTGGCGCTGTCGATCGCCCTGCACGAGATCGGGCACCTCGTGCCGGCCAAGCGCTTCGGTGTGCAGACGAGCCGCTACATGGTCGGCCTCGGCCCCGTGATCTGGTCCAGGCGGATCGGCGAGACGGAGTACGGCGTCAAGCTGCTGCCCATCGGCGGCTACATCTCGATGGCCGGGATGTACGCGCCGGTGCGTCAGAAGGTCCGCACCCGCGGCATGCTCGCCACGCTGGTGCAGGATGCGCGCGACGCGAACGACGAGACCCTCGTCGGCGTCGACGACGCGCGGGCCTTCTACCGCCTGCCGGTGTGGAAGCGCATCGTCGTCATGCTCGGCGGCCCCCTCATGAACCTGCTGCTCGCGCTGATCCTGTTCACCGTGCTCTACAGCGGGATCGGGATGAACCAGACCACGACGACGATCGACACGGTCGCCGAGTGCGTGATGCCGGCCGGGTCGACCGCCGGGGAGTGCGCCGCGGACGACCCTGCCTCGCCCGCGCGGGCCGCGGGGCTGCTCCCGGGCGACCGGCTGCTCTCGCTCGACGGCCGCGAGGTGGCGACGTTCGCCGAGGCGGCCGAGATCGTCCAGGCCAACCCCGGCCGGGCGCTGCCCGTCGTGGTGCAGCGCGACGGCGCGGACGTGCGCCTGACGCTCACCCCGGTGCTGGCCGAGCGCCGGATCGCGGGGGCGGACGGCCAGGTCTCGACGCAGAGCGTGGGCTTCGCGGGCATGACCGCGGCGGTCGACCGCGTGCACGAGCCGATCTGGGCGGGCGCGCAGGCGACGGCCGACGGCCTCGGCCGGGTGAGCGGCATCATCATGCAGCTGCCGGTGCGGCTGTGGGAAACCGCCGTCGACCTCTTCACGGGGCAGGAGCGCGACCCGAACGGCCCGCTGAGCGTGGTCGGCGTCGGACGGCTCGCGGGCGAGGTCGCCGCCGCCGAGGCGCCGATCGTGGATCGCGTGGCCGCGATGGTCGGGCTGCTCGGCTCGGTCAACATCGCGCTGTTCGTGTTCAACCTGATCCCGCTGCTGCCGCTCGACGGCGGCCACGTCGCGATCGCCCTGTGGGACGGCATCAAGCGCGGCTGGGCGCGCCTGCGCGGCGCCCCCGAGCCGGCGCCGGCCGACGCCACGCGCTTCGTCCCCGTCGCGCTGCTGGTCGTGGTCTTCATGATCGGCATGGGTGCGCTGCTGTTCGCCGCCGACATCTTCAACCCCATCAGCCTCGCCGGCTGACGAGGAGCGCCCCGTAGGCTGAGCGGGATGACCGAGATCGCCCGCCCGCCCGCCGCGGGCCGCACCTTCGGCTACCTCGCGCTCGTCGGCGCGACGCTCTCGTGGGCCGGGAACTACCTGCTCGGCGTGATCGCGGTCGCCGAGACGGATCCGGTCAGCCTCACGTGGCTGCGCTGGCTGCTCGCGGTGGTGCCGCTGTTCGTGATCGCCCAGGTCGTCGAGCGCCCGGACTGGCGCGCCATCCTCCGCTCCTGGCCGCGCCTGCTGGTGCTCGGGCTCATCGGCGTGGCCGGCTACAACCTGCTGCTGTATGCCGCGCTCGACACCGAGACGCCGTTCCAGCTGTCGCTCATCAACGCCTTCAATCCCGCCCTCATCGCGATCGCCGCGGTGCTGTTCCTGGGCGCCCGGCTCGGCTGGCGGGGCATCGGCGGAATCCTGCTCGCCTTCGCGGGCGTGTTCTGGATCATCTCCGGCGGGCAGCCGCTGACGATCCTGGATCACCCGCCGAAGATCGGCAGCCTGGTCATGGTCGGCGCGATCGTCGCCTGGACGGCCTACACGATCATCGGCCGCACCGGCCCGCGGCTGCCGCCGATCTCGGCGGTCGCGATCCAGGGGACCTTCGTCGTGCTCGCCCTGACGCCGTTCGTGCTGGCGCAGGGGCTGCGGCTGCCGGAGACCGCGGCGGGCGGGTGGTCGCTCGCCTACATCGCGGTGTTCCCGTCGATCGCGTCGTACGTGCTGTGGAACTACGCGCTGCAGCGCGTGCCGCCCGCGCAGGCGGGCGTCTCGCTCAACCTGATCACAGTGTTCACCGCGATCGCCACCGTCGCGCTCGGCATGCCGTTCACGGCCCCGCAGATCCTCGGCGGCGTGCTGGTGCTCGCGGGCGTCGTGCTCGCCCAGGAGAGGCCGAAAGGACCGGCGCTTCCGCTCGCCCGGTAGCCGCCGCAGTACCACCCTGCGAGCGGTGCCGCCGTGCGAGCGAAGCGAGCGTGCCCCGGATGGGGCCCGCAGCGCGCAGCGCTGCCGGCGATGGAGCGAAGCGACAGCGCCCTCGCTCGCCAGGGCGCCGCTCGCGGCCCCGCAGCGTGCGAGACCCAGGAAAGCGCGTGTGGGACCTAGGAAAGACTGTGCGTCACGAGGCGCTCGAGCGTGCGCATCCCGTCGCGCGACAGGATCGACTCGAGGTGTCCCTGCACCGACGCGAAGCCGCGGCCGCGCAGGGCGTACACGTCGCCCGTGGCGGGCTCGGCGGCGAGCTCCACGAGGCCGACGTCGCCGCAGCGGGTCTCGCTCGGCGTGAGCTTCGTCACACCGGGCATCACGCGCGCCGTGAACGTGTTGTAGAAGCCGATCGAGGCCGGCTCGCCGAACACGTCGACCGTCTTCTGCAGGCCCTGGTGCGGGCTGGCGAGGGGCGCGAGGCCGATGCCGATCCGGTCGGCCAGGATCTGGTGGCTCAGGCACACCGCGAGCAGCGGCGCACCGGCGTCGAGCCGGCGCCGCACGATCTCGCGCACGCGGGCGATGCGCCCGCTCGCGACGTCGCGCGGATCGCCGGGGCCGGGGCCGGAGACGACGAGCTCGGCGGCGTCGACGTCGGCGTCGGTCGCCTCGGACCAGTGCGCGATCCGCACCTCCAGGCCGAGATGGCGCAGCTGGTGGGCGAGCATCGTCGTGAAGCGGTCCTCGGCGTCGACGACGAGCGCCGTGCGGCCGGCGAGCGGGCCGGGCTCGGCGCCCTGCGGCTCGAGCCAGAACGGCGCGAGCCGCGCGTTGCGCGACGCGAGCAGCTCGGCGATCTGCGGATCCTCCGCGAGCGGGCGGCGCTCGGGCGTGGGCTCGTCGGGATCCGGCGCCTGCACGTCGCGCGGCACCGCGCCGATCGCGCCCAGCACCCCCGCGGCCTTGCCGTGGGTCTCGGACACCTCGCCGTCGGGGCTCGAGTGCCGCACGAGCGTGGCGCCCGCCGGGACCCGCAGCCGGCCGTCCACGAGGTACGCGGTGCGGATCAGGATGGGCGCGTCCAGGTCGTGCCCGCCGTCGGCGCGGGGCGTGAACAGCGCCGCGACGCCCGAGTAGTAGCCGCGCGGCGTGAGCTCGTGGCGCCGGATGACGGCGCACGCGTTCTGCATGGGGGAGCCCGTGACGGTCGGGGCGAACATCGTCTCGCGCAGGATCTCGCGGGGATCGAGCCGGCTCGTGCCGCGCAGCATGTACTCGGTGTGCGTGAGGCGCGACATCTCCTTGAGGTGCGGGCCGGTGATCCGCCCGCCGTCGCTGCACACGGCGCTCATCATCTTGAGCTCCTCGTCCACCACCATGAAGAGCTCCTCGGTCTCCTTGGTGTCGGTGAGGAACGCCGCGAGCGTCTCGGCCGTGGCGCCGCCCGCCGGGTGGCGGAACGTGCCCGAGATGGGGTTCATGGTCACCACGCTGGGCTCGCCCGGCGCGCCCGCCTGCGCGGTGATGTGCGCCTCCGGGCTCGCGCCGACCGCGACGTGTCCCGGCGTCACGACCGCGAAGGTCCAGTACGCGCCGCGCTCGTGCTGCAGCAGGGCCCGGAACCACGTGAGCGCCGCGATCCGGGGGTCCGCGTCGACGCCCGCCGTGTAATCGCGCCGGATCACGAAGTTCGCGCCCTCGCCGCGGCCGATCTCGTCCGCGATGACCCGGCGCACGATGCCGGCGTACTCCTCGTCCGGGATGTCGAATCCCGCGTCCGCCAGGGGGATGGTGTCGGACGGCAGCGCGGCCATCGCGTCGGCCAGGGCGACGCGGTCGTGCGAGTCGACGAGCAGGCAGCGCAGGGGCGCGCCGTCGTCGTGCGCCTCGAAGCCGCGCTCGCGCACCTGGCGGTACGGCACGAGCGCCAGCACCTCGCGCGCGGTGCCCTCGTCGTCCTGCAGGGGGATGTCGGCGAGCAGCTCGACATCGCGGACGGGGCCGGTGAGCACCTCGACGGCCTCGACGGACCCGGATGCGCCCGCGCGCGCGATGAGCGCGAAGGAGGCGTCGGGGTCGGCGGCGAGGCGGTGGATCAGGTCGGCGGTGGCGGTCCCGGTCATCGGGTGTCTCCTAGCGGTACGGCGGCCTGACATACAGAAAGACCGCCAAGCGGCGGTCTGTTCTCGTGGTTCGCGAAAGCACCGCCTAGGAGGCGGGCCACCAGGAGGTGAGGTTCGCGAGCATGCCGGAAACCTACCATCTATTCGTGAGCATGAGGTGGCGGGCCATGGGCCCGCACGCTCGCGCTGACGCGCTCGCACAGATTCGAGCCCGTCGGAAGATTCCTGTGGGCATGATCGCGTCCAGCCTCGGTTCATCCGTGCGGACTACCCTGGATCACGTGCCAGCCGTGAACCTCGGGATGCCCCGCGTCCCCGAAACGCTCGCCCCGCGTCGCAAGTCCCGCCAGATCAAGGTGGGCAAGGTGCTCGTCGGAGGCGACGCGCCCGTCAGCGTGCAGTCGATGACCACGACGCCGACGACGGACATCAACGCCACGCTGCAGCAGATCGCCGAGCTCACGGCGTCCGGCTGTGAGATCGTGCGCGTCGCGGTGCCGAGCCAGGACGACGCGGATGTGCTGCACATCATCGCGAAGAAGAGCCAGATCCCGGTCATCGCCGACATCCACTTCCAGCCGAAGTACGTGTTCCAGGCGATCGATGCCGGCTGCGCCGCGGTGCGCGTCAACCCCGGCAACATCCGCAAGTTCGACGACCAGATCGGCGCGATCGCGAAGGCCGCGCAGGCCGCCGGCGTCTCGCTCCGGATCGGCGTGAACGCCGGATCCCTCGACCGCCGCCTTCTCGAGAAGTACGGCAAGGCGACGCCCGAGGCGCTCGTCGAGTCGGCCGTGTGGGAGGCGAGCCTGTTCGAGGAGCACGACTTCCACGACTTCAAGATCTCGGTCAAGCACAACGACCCGATCGTGATGGTCAAGGCCTACCGCCAGCTCGCCGAGCGGGGCGACTGGCCGCTGCATCTCGGCGTGACCGAGGCGGGCCCCGCGTTCCAGGGCACGATCAAGAGCGCGACCGCCTTCGGCATCCTGCTCGGCGAGGGCATCGGGGACACCATCCGCGTCTCCCTCTCGGCCCCGCCGGCCGAGGAGGTCAAGGTCGGCCACCAGATCCTGCAGTCGCTGAACCTGCGAGAGCGCAAGCTCGAGATCGTCTCGTGCCCGTCGTGCGGACGCGCCCAGGTGGACGTCTACTCGCTCGCCGAGAACGTCACCGAGGGACTCAAGGACGTCACCGTGCCGCTGCGCGTGGCCGTGATGGGCTGCGTCGTGAACGGCCCGGGCGAGGCCCGCGAGGCCGACCTCGGCGTGGCGTCGGGCAACGGCAAGGGCCAGATCTTCGTCAAGGGCGAGGTCATCAAGACCGTCCCCGAGGCCGAGATCGTCGAGACGCTGATCCAGGAGGCTCGCCGCATCGCGGACGAGATGGGCCCGGACGCGCAGATCGGCACCGCGCAGGTCGTCACCGCCTGACGAGAAGAGGACCCCGTGACCGCGACCCACGCCGACGTCCCGAGGCTGATCGCGAACCCGCTGCGGAACGCGGCGCGGCTGACGCGCATCGGCCGCCCGAGCGCCGCGTTCCACCGCAGCCTCCCCGGCTACGCGCCCACGCCGCTGCGGTCCGCCCCCGCCGCGGCCGCGGCGCTCGGCGTCGCGAGAGTGCTCGTGAAGGACGAGTCGGAGCGCCTCGGCATGCCGTCCTTCAAGATCCTCGGCGCGTCCTGGGCCGCCTACCGCGTGCTGCTGCGGCATGTCGGCCTCGACCTCGCGGCGCATCCCGACCTCGAGCGGCTCCGCGACGAGCTGCGGCGGTTCCCCGGGCTGTCGCTCACGGCGGCGACCGACGGCAATCACGGACGGGCGGTCGCACGCATGGGCGCCCTGCTGGGACTGCCGGTGCACATCTTCGTTCCCGACGACATGGTCGCCGCGCGGATCGCGGCGATCGAGGGCGAGGGGGCCTCGGTCGAGGTCGTCGACGGAGGGTACGACGACGCGATCCGCCGGAGCGCGGACGCGGTGGACGCGCGCACCCTCGTCGTCTCGGACACCTCGTGGGAGGGCTACACCGAGCCGCCCGCGTGGGTCATCGAGGGGTATTCGACGTTGATCGGCGAGATCGCCGATGCGATCGCGGACGGCACGATTGCGGCGCCGACCGTCGTCGCCGCGCAGATCGGCGTCGGCGCCTTCGCCGCTGCCGTGGCGCGCGGATTCGGCGGCTCGGCGGGCACTCGCGTCGTCGGAGTGGAGCCGGTCGATGCCGACTGCACGACCGTCAGCATCGAGCGGGGCGTCCCGACGACGATCCCGGGCCCCCAGCGCTCGATCATGGCGGGGCTCAACTGCGGCACGCCGTCGCTCGTTGCGTGGCCGGATGTCTCGAGCGGGTTCGACGCCTTCTGCACCGTGACCGACGCCGCCGCGGAGCAGGCGATGCGCCTGCTCCACCGCGACGGAATCGTGTCGGGTGAAAGCGGCGCCGCGGGACTCGCGGGGATGCTCGTGCACCGTGATGCACTCGGTCTCTCCGCATCCGACACCGTCCTGGTGTTCTCCACGGAGGGCGCCACGGACGTGGTCGCCTACAACCGCATCTGTGAAACGGAGCTGTCGTGAGCATCGCCGGCGCATCTCCTCGCACGCCGTCGCGCATCCGCGCGTCGTCCGCAGAGGGAGCGATGCTCACGCCCGGGATGTGATCGAAGGCGTCGTCCTCGGTCGCCGTCGATGACGCGGTCGTTCAGCCAGAGCGACGGCAGCGTGAGCACCCACGCCCGCTATCCTCGCGCCATGACCACCATCACCGTCGAGGGATCGCATCGGATCTCGCAGGCCGCCGAGCGGGGGATCCTCGCGCTCGACGTGGCCGCGCACGGGCCCGATCGCGACGAGGTGGTCACGCGCCACCGCATGCTGCACGAGGAGGTCGCCGGGATCGCGCGTGACCGGCGGCGCTCGAACGTCGCCGCGGCGTTCGAGATCGGCAGCCCGTGGGCGTGGACGGATCCGACCGGCCCGGATCCGCAGCGCCCCGCACCCGTGCATCACGTCACCTCGACGATCACGATCACCTACACCGATCTCGCGGCACTCGCCGCGGGGGTGTCCGCGTTCGCGGCGCGGGCCGACCTCGGCGTCCAGCCCGTGCACTGGGCGCTGTCGGACGAGAGCCGTGAGGGTCTGCTCGACGCGGCGCGCGGACTCGCGGTGCAGGACGCGGTGCGGCGTGCGCGATCGTACGCCGCCGCGATCCTTCCGGGAGTCGTGGCCGAGCCCACGCTGCTCAGCGTGACCGAGCGGCAGGTGCACGGGGGAGGGCCCGGCGTGCCGATGCTCGCGCGGGCCGACTCGGGGGTCGCGCAGTTCTCGGCGCCCGAGATCGAGGTCGAGGCCGCGATCGTCGCGACGTTCGAGCTGTAGCTCAGCCGACCTGCTCGGCGACCTCGCTCAGGAACCGGTCGCCGAGATCCGCGAGCTTCGCGACGTCCCGCACGGTCGTCAGCGGCAGGATGAACTCGTCCACGCCGGCCGCGGCGTACGCGGCCATCGTCTCGACGAGCTGTGCGGCCGATCCCCCGATCGCCGGGCGTCCCTGCGCCTGCATCTCGGCGGCCCTGGCCGCGTCGTCGAAGAAGACGAGCGCCTGGGTCGTCCGCCAGAGCGAGCCGGGATCGCGGCCGGCTTCCTCGAGCGCGGCCGTGAAGATCCGGTTCTTCGCCGCGAACACGTCCGGTGTCGCCCACAGGTTCCACTCGTCGGCGTAGCGCGCGACGAGCTTGGGCATGACCTTCTCGCCCTTGCCGCCGATCAGGATCGGCAGGGTCGCGTGCGGTCCGGGGTTCAGCGACGCGTGCTCGAGGCGGTAGCGCTCGCCCTCGAAGTCGGCGAACTCACTGCCGTCGTGGGCGCTGTCGCGCAGCGCGGTCCACACCTGCAGCGCCTCGCGGAACCAGCGGATCCGGCTCGGGACGTCACCGAACTCGACGCCGAAGGCGCGGTGCTCGTTCTCCTGCCACCCGGCGCCCACGCCGAGCACGAACCTCCCGTCGGAGATGTCGCTGAGCGCAGCCGCCTGCTTCGCCACGACGGCCGGATGCCGATACGTGTTGCCGAGCACGAGGGATCCGAGCCGCACACCCGGCACGGTCGCCGCGAGCGCGGTCAGCTGCGTCAGGCACTCGCCGCGCGCACCGTCGTTGGGCTCGGGCGTGTTGTCCATGAAGTGGTCCTCGAGCCACAGGCCCCGCCAGCGCGCGGTGCCCGCGGTGGCGCCGGCGGCGTGGGTCGCGGCCGCGCGCAGATCGCGCCACGGGAGGTTCGCGGGGAGCCAGAGACTGAACTTCATGCTCCCGAGCGTAGTGACGGATCCGGTCGCGAAGGCCCGCAGCATGACCGGGCTACGCTTCGGTCATGCCCCTGGACCGCATCGCGCTGATCTCGGACGTCCACGGCAATCTCGGGGCCCTCGAGGCGGTGCTCGCCGACATCGCCGGCCGCGGGATCACGCGGATCCTGAACCTGGGTGACGTCGCGGGCAAGGGGCCACGCGGGAGCGCCGCGGTCGATCGCGTGGCCGAGGCGTGCGAGCTCACCGTGCGCGGCAACTGGGACGACTTCCTCGAGGGGATCCCGGGCGACGGCCCCGTCGACATGGTGTGGTGGCGCGACGAGCTGCGCCCGGACCAGCGTCGCTGGCTGCGCGAGCTGCCGCTGAGCCACGACCTGCTGGTCAGCGGGCGCCGGATCCGCGTCTTCCACGCCTCCGCCGAGAGCCCGCACGTGCGCGTGCACTTCCACCACACCGATGAGCAGTTCGCGGCGATGTTCGCGAACACCGAGATGACCGGCGACCGGCCCGAGCCGACCGTGGTCGGCTACGGCGACGTCCACGACGCGTACGTCGAGACCGCGGGCGGCCGCACCCTGTTCAACGTCGGCAGCGTCGGCAACCCGCTCGACGAGCCGACGCCGAGCTACGTGATCGTCGAGGGCGTCGTTGACGGCGAGGAGCCCGCGTCGTTCGGACTGCAGTTCGTGCGGGTGCCGTACGACGTGGAGGCGGAGATCGCGGTGGCCGAGCGGCTCGACATGCCGCGCACGGCCGAATGGGCCTCCGAGCTGCGCACGGCGAGATACCGCGGAGCCGTCACGCCGCTGTGAGGGTGATGCGCCCCGCGGCGACGTCGGCCGACGTCACGCGGATCCGGATCTCGGAGCCGGGATCGCGGGGCTCGGGGATCGTCGCCGTGACGAACGGATCCGCGATCTGGATGCGAGAGCCGCCCTTCGTCTGCGAGACCACGACGGCGCCGAGCTCCTCGCCGACGCGCGAGTGCAGCACGGCGGCCTCCACGCGGTCGATCGCGCCCGCCTCGAGACGGCTCGCGAGCGATCCGGACCGGCGCATGATCTCCGGCAGGTCGGGCAGCGCCTCGTGCGCCCAGCCGGGGCCGTCCGTGCACATCGCGAGCACGAAGCGGTCGACGAGGCGGCGCAGCGGAGCGGTCGTGTGCGCGTAGGGTGCGCCGATCGCGGCCTGCGCCGGCTCGGTGGGTGGCTCGCCGTCGAACGCGACGTAGTCCGCGCCGCGGAAGAGCCCGCTTGCGGCCTGCATGATCGCGGGCGCGGCCGCGTCGGAGTGGTCCACGCGACGGAGGTATTCCCCGTACGGCATGCCCTCGGCCCACGGGCGCCCGATCGCGGCCACGCGGCGGCGGAACTCGGCGATCGCCTCCGGGTCGGCGGGAGGCAGCGTGCGCAGGATGCCCGTGCCGCGCTCGAGCATGATCGCCGCGGCGGCCATGCCGGTCATGAGGGAGATCTGCGCGTTCCAGTCCTCGACGGGCAGCGTCACGCGCGCCCGCAGGACGTAGCCGTCCGGCGTCGCGGCGATCTCCTCCTCGGGCGAGCTGAGGCTCGCACCGCCCCGCGCGGCCTCCTGTGCGATCAGCGCCGGACCCGCCTCCGCCAGCAGGGCGATCGAGTCGGGCGCGGAGCCCGCGTCGACGGCCGCCTGCGCCTCGGCATAGCTCCACCGGCGTCGCGAGCGCACCCACGCGCGGACCGGAGGACGCGCCGGCTCGTGCTGCACGCCCCGTGCGTCGAGAGCGAACCGCCACACGTACGCCCGGCGATCCTGCTCGGGGAGCAGGGAGGCGGCCCCGTGCGACAGCACCTCGGGGTGCAGCGGCACCGAGCCGTCGGGCGCGTACAGCGTCTGCCCGCGGCGGCGGGTCTCGGCGTCGATCGCGCCGTCCGGACGCACGAAGGCGGCGAGGTCGGCGATCGCGTAGTGCACGACCCAGCCCGATCCCTCCGGGCCGGGTCCGTCGCGCTCGATGCACAGCGCCTGATCCAGATCCCGGGATCCCTCCGGGTCGATCGTGTGGAACTCGAGATCGCGCAGGTCCGCGCGATCCGGATCCGATCCGTCCACGGCCTCGCCCGCCGCGACGACCGCCTCGGCCTCGGCGATCACGTCGGCCGGGAACCCCTGCGGCAGCTCGAGGTCGCGGCGGAGGTCGGCGAGCGACTCGGCCAGGGCGGTCTGGACGGCGGACGGCGACAGATGCGCGTGGCGTGCCGGCATGCGGTCAGCCTATGCCGATCGCTCCGGCCCGGCCCCGGTCGTCGAGCGCGCGCACCGAGTCGAGACGCCCCGCGGCGACGGGCCCGCCCGTCCGGATCAGTGCAGCGCGCCGGCGGACAGACCGCTGTCGGCGTGCACGTCCAGGGCGGTCCGGATCGCGATCTGCAGCGCGTGCGCGATGTCGATCGCGGGAAGCGACGGTGCCCCCGCCGGAGCGGTCTCGATCGACCACGGCACGTGCACGAAGCCCGCGCGCATGCCAGGTCGCCGGGCTGCCTCGTGGGCGGCGACGTAGAACACGTGGTTGCAGACGAACGTCCCCGCGGTGTGCGACACCGACGCCGGGATGCCCTCGGCGGCGATCGCCGCGGAGATCGCCTTGACCGGCAGGGACGCGAAGTGCGCCGCCGGACCGCCCTCGACCGACGGCTCGTCGACCGGCCGCGCGCCGGCGTTGTCCGGGATCCGCGCATCCCGCAGGTTCACGGCGATCCGCTCGGGCGTGACGTCGGCGCGTCCCCCGGCGAGCCCGGTCGCGATGACGACGTCCGGGGCGAACTCCGTGATCAGCTCGCGCAGCTCTGCGGCCGAGGCGTCGAACTCCACCGGAAGGGTCGCGGTGACCAGCGTCTCGGGCCCGGCCCACGTCAGCGCGGCCTCGGCGACGGCCTCACCCGACGGGTTGCGGGCATCCCCGCCGAACGCCTCGAATCCGGTCAGCAGCACGGTGGTCATCGAACCAGCGTAGGTCCGGTCAGGAGCGATCCCGCTCCTCCTTCCACTCCTGCAGCAGCGCGGGGACGCGACGCCCGACGAAACGCAGGAAGCCCGCGCTGTCGGCCGTGCGCGCGTGCGCGGCGCCGCCGGGATCGAGCACGGCGGCGAGCTGTTCGAGGCTCTCCGCCCCGCGGTCGTAGACGCCCGACTGCGAGGTCATGCCGTTGTACCAGTCCTCGGCGATCTGCCAGCGGCGGCGGCGATGCCCCGGATCGGAGACGCGGTGCACCACGGCGATCATCTCGAGGTAGCGCACACCGCCCGAGACGGCCGCCGCGCTCACCCCGAGGATGCGGCCGAGCTCCGCCGCGGTGAGCGATCCGCTCTCCGACGACAGCAGGGCCACCAGGATCCGGGCGGGCATGGTCGGGAAGCCGAGCGCGGCGAGGACGGCGGCGGATCGCTCCGCCGCCTCCGTCACGCGCGCCTCGCGCGGGTCATCCTGCGTCATCCGGTCGTCAGCTCCCGCCGGTCCGCCGCCACCACGCCGAACACCGTCAGGATCACGCCGATGCCGAGCAGCCAGAGCCCGCCCGTCCAGTCGGTCTCGTCGCCGGTCGGAAGCGGCGAGTGGGCGAACGGCGAGAGGTCGACGACGCCTTCGGGCAGGCCGAACAGCGGTCCGAAGAAGCCGATCATCGCGGAGACGCCCACGACGGTCCAGGCCAGCGGGATCGTGGCGTGCGGGATCACCGCGAAGACCACGAGCGTGAGGCCGAGGAACACCAGGCTCACCGGCAGCTGCGCGGCTGCCGCCTCCCAGACGAGTGCGAGCAGGCCGCCCGGGCTATCGCTCGTCAGCGCGCCCAGCGAGCCCGCGGCTCCCGCCGCGGCGAGCACGACGACGATCACCGCGACGCCGACGATCGCGTACTCGAGGATCCACCGCAGGCGCGGCACGCGGGTCGCGAGCACCGCCTCGGCCGTGCCGTGCACCTCCTCCTGGCGCGCGCGGATGCCGACCTGCACCGCGCAGCACGCCGCGAGGATGCCGATCAGGCTGAAGAAGGTGCCGACGAACGCCTGCTCGAGGGTGGCGTCCTCGCCGATGGCCGCGCGCAGCGTGTCCATGACCGCCGGCGCCTCCCCGGCGAGCTGGTCGACGAGGCCCGTCAGCGAGGTGGCGAGCAGCCCCGTGGCGACCGCGCCGATCGTCCACGACCACAGGGTCGACTGGTTGAGCCGCCACGCGAGCCCGAAGGAGGACGACAGGATCGGCCCGGCCGTGGCTCGTCCCTTCGCTCCCGGCAGCAGGCTCGCGCCCATGTCGCGCACGGAGAGCAGCAGGATGACCGCGATCACGCACACGGCGGCGAACACGAGCGGGACGAGCAGCGGCAGGAGGTCGTCGTCGACGTAGGCGCCGGTGAGCTGGCCCCAGCCGATGGGGGAGAGGTACGTCGGCCAGGCCGGCGTCACGTGCAGCAGGTCGTCGGACGGCGTGCCGGCGGCGTCGCCGACGCCGCGCATCAGGTACGAGCCGAGCACGAACGCCACGCCGATGCCGTTGGCGCCGCGGCCCGTGCGGAACAGCTGGGCGGCGAACAGCCCGAACCCGAGGAACGCCGCGCCCGCGGCGGCGACCGCCGCGCCGAATACCAGCGATCCCTCGAGCGGCAGCCCGCCCGCGGCGAGCGCGAGGGCGAGTGCGAAGCCCAGGCCGATGACGGCGAGCAGACCGTGGACGACCGTCGCGATCGTCGGCAGCACGCGGCCCGCGGGTGTCGCGCCCACGAGCTCGGCGCGGCCGGCCTCCTCCTCGGCGCGCGTGTGCCGCACCGCGAGGAACGACGCCATGAGCCCGGCCATCACGGCCAGCCACGTGAACAGCTGGAAGAACGCGAACGCCGGGGCATCGGCGCCGTTCGGCGTGCCGCGGAAGACCAGGACCGTGCGGCTCGCCACCGCGATCGTGAGGATGTCCTTCCTCTCGGTCTCGTCGCCGTACGTCGTGTCCAGCGCGCCGACCGAGACGACGGCGAGCAGGCCCAGGCCGCCGATCCACAGCAGCAGCTGCAGCCAGTCGCGGCGGGCGCGCTGCCGCAGGAGCGTGAGCAGCAGGCTCATGACGCGGCCCTGCGCTGGGCGCGCGTCTTCGGCGCATCGAGCGCCGCCTCTTCGCGCGCGATGTCATCGCCGTAGTGCCGCATGAAGAGCTCCTCGAGCGAGGGCGGCGCCACGGTGAGGCCCTGCACCCGCAGGTGGGCGAGCGCGGGCAGCACGTCGGCGACCGCGTCGCTGTCGACCGTGAACGTCACGTGTCCACTCGTCGACCGCAGGTCGTGTGCCTGGGGCACGGCGCCGAGCGCCTCGATCGCGGAGGTCTCGATCTCTCCCTGCGCGAAGGAGATCTCCGTGCGCGACAGATGACGCAGATCCGCGAGCGTCCCCGACTCCACGAGCACGCCCGCGCGGATGATCGAGACGCGGTCGCACAGCTGCTCGACCTCGCTGAGGATGTGACTCGACAGCAGCACGGTGGCGCCCTCGCCCGCGGCGCGGCGGATCTCCTCCTGGAACACCGCCTCCATCAGCGGATCCAGGCCGCTCGTCGGCTCATCGAGGATGTACAGCTCGGCGGGCGTCGCGAAGGCGGCGATGAGGGCGGCCTTCTGCCGGTTGCCCTTCGAGTAGGCGCGACCCTTCTTGCGCGGATCGAACTCGAACGCCTCCATCAGGCGCCCGCGTCGATCGGCGTACGTCTTCCGGTCCGACGCCCCGCCGCGCAGGCGCGTGAGCAGGTCGATCGCCTCTCCGCCGGAGAAGTTGGGCCACAGGCTCACGTCTCCCGGCACGTAGGCGACGCGCGCGTGCAGTTCGGCCGCGTGGCGCCACGGGTCGCGGCCGAACACGGTGACCTCGCCGCCGGTGGCGCGGGCGAGGCCCAGCAGGATGCGAATCGTCGTCGACTTCCCCGCGCCGTTCGGGCCGAGGAAGCCGTGCACCTCGCCCGGCTGCACCTCGAGGTCGAGACCGTTCAGGGCGATGGCGCGGCCGAAGCGCTTCTGCAGGCCGCGCGTCTGGATCACAGCTGTCATGGCGCCGACGGTATTGAGCTTTCACAAAATTGTGAAGATTCCTCACGAAACCCTCACGCGGCGGGTCCCGATCCGTTCGTGAGAACGCGCGACGCGCCCGATCCATAGACTGGTGCCCTATGGTCACGCGGCTCTCTTCCTTCTTCTTCCGCTCCCTCCGGGAGGACCCCGCCGACGCGGAGGTCATCAGCCACAGGCTGCTGGTGCGCGCGGGCTACATCCGCCGTCAGGCGCCGGGCATCTTCGCCTGGCTGCCGCTCGGCCTGCGGGTCAAGGCGAAGATCGAGATGATCGTGCGCGAGGAGATGGCCGCCGCGGGCGCGCAGGAGGTGCACTTCCCGGCGCTCATGCCGCGCGAGCCCTACGAGGCGACGAACCGCTGGACCGAGTACGGCGACGGCATCTTCCGCCTCAAGGACCGTCACGACGCCGACTACCTGCTCGCGCCCACGCACGAAGAGGCCTTCACGCTGCTGGTGAAGGACCTGTACTCGTCGTACAAGGACCTGCCGCTGACGATCTACCAGATCCAGGACAAGTACCGGGATGAGGCCCGCCCGCGTGCCGGCCTGCTGCGCGGCCGCGAGTTCACGATGAAGGACGCCTACTCGTTCGACTACTCGGACGAGGGTCTGGACGCGTCGTACGACGCGCAGCGCGCCGCGTACGAGCGCATCTTCCAGCGCCTCGGCATGGAATACGTGATCGTGAAGGCCGATGCCGGAGCCATGGGCGGGTCGAAGTCGGAGGAGTTCCTGCACCCCACGCCGATCGGCGAGGACACGTTCGTGCGCTCGGAGGGCGGCTACACCGCCAACGTCGAGGCGTTCGAGACGAAGGCGCCCGACGCCCTGCCGATCGCGGAAGGGTCACCCGTCGTGTTCGATTCGCCCGGCACCACGACGATCGCGACGCTGGTCGCGCACGCGAACACGGTGCTGGATCGCGAGGTCGGTCCCGCGGGCACGCTCAAGAACGTGGTGCTCGCGCTGGTGCGCCCGGATCACTCGCGCGAGCTGGTCGTGATCGGGCTGCCCGGCGACCGGGACGTGGACATGAAGCGCGTCGAGGCGGCGTTCGCCCCGGCCGAGGTCGAGGCCGCCACGGACGCCGACTTCGCGAAGCACCCGCAGCTCGTCCGCGGCTTCATCGGCCCCTGGACCGCCGACGGCGCGCTCCTGGGGGAGGAGGCCTCGACCGGCATCCGCTACCTGGTCGATCCCCGCGTGGTGGCCGGCACCTCGTGGATCACGGGCGCGAACGAGGCGGACAAGCACGTGCACTCGCTCGTGGCGGGCCGCGACTTCACGCCGGACGGCACGATCGAGGCCGCGACCCTGCGCGAGGGCGACATCGCCCCGGACGGCACGCCCATCACGCTCGAGCGCGGCATGGAGATCGGCCACGTGTTCCAGCTCGGCCGCAAGTACGCCGAGGCGCTCGGCCTCAAGGTCCTGGATCAGAACGGCAAGCTCGTGACCGTCACGATGGGCTCCTACGGCATCGGCGTCACGCGCATCCTCGCCGCGGTCGCCGAGCTCAACAACGACGACAAGGGCCTCATCTGGCCGGCATCGGTCGCTCCGTTCGACGTCCACGTGGTCGCCACGGGCAAGGGCGACGACGCGCTGAACCTCGGTGAGGAGGTCGTGGTGCAGCTGGAGGCCGCGGGCCTCGACGTGCTGTTCGACGACCGCCCGAAGGTCTCGCCCGGCGTGAAGTTCGGCGACGCCGAGCTCATCGGCGTGCCGCAGCTGCTGGTCGTCGGCCGCGGCGCCGCGGACGGCGAGGTCGAGCTCTGGGACCGCCGCACGGGTGACCGCGAGGTCGTCCCCGCCGCGGACGCGATCGCGCGCCTCACCGCGCGCTGACAGAGCGACGCACGACGCCCCCGGCCTCACGGCCGGGGGCGTCGTGCTTTATATCGGCTTGTTTCCCTGCCCGTAACCTTCGCGCCCACGGGCGGAAATCGACCGCGTGCAGAGTTGGGGCGTTCTGCCCGGCGGGACGTCTTCACAGTCGTGATTCCCTGATCCCCTGACGTTCCCCAACCTTCCTTCCCTTCTCGAGCCGGAGACCTGAATGTCCCTTTTCGGTCCGGCCCCGGCGCGTCGACGCGTCGCGGCCATCGCGAGCGCCGCCCTCACAGCGGGCTGCCTCGCATCCTTCGTCCCCACGGCGGCGTTCGCCGCCCCTGACGGCAGCAAGGTCGTCATCAACGAGGTCTACGGCGGGGGTGGCAACGGCGGCGCGACCTACAAGAACGACTTCGTCGAGCTGTACAACCCGACGGACGCCGACGTGAGCCTCGCCGGCTGGTCGCTGTACGCGTCCTCCGCGACGAGCGCGACGGCCCTGTACAACTCCGGTCGTCTCGCGTTGACGGGCACGATTCCCGCAGGCGGCCACTACCTGGTGCAGGCCGCCGCCGGAACGGGCGGGACCACCGACCTGCCCGCCCCGGATCAGACCGTGGACTGGGCGATGGGCGCGGGCGGCTTCAAGGTGCTCCTGACCGGACCCGGGGCCGCGACGCGCACCGGCATCCCGAGCGGCGACTTCGTCGGCGCTGCGATCGACGGCTACGTCGACGGCGTCGGCGTCGGCAACGCGAACGGCTTCGAGGCCGCCGTCGGCGCGACCCCCTCCGCGGCGGTGTCGGCTCACCGCACGGACGGCGCCGACTCGGACAGCAACGCGGCGGACTTCGCCACCGCCGCCCCGAGCCCGGAGAGCTCGGGCCTCACGCCCGACCCGGAGCCCACCGAGCCGAGCCCGACGCCGACCGAGACCGCGCCGGCGACCGTGACCCCGGTCCGCGACGTGCAGGGCACGGGCGACACGTCGCCCGTGAACGGCAGGACCGTCACGGTCGAGGGCGTCGTCACGGCCGACTACCGCAGCGGCGGCTTCAACGGCTTCTACCTGCAGGACCCGGCCGGCGACCCCGCCGACGGCAAGTCCGACGGCATCTTCGTCTACGGCGCGAACGCGCGCGCCGAGATCGGCCAGAGCGTCCGCGTCACCGGTCCCGTGAGCGAGTACAACGGCACGACCGAGATCACGCCCGCCGCCGGCGGCGTCGCGGTGCTGCCGGAGTCGCTCGGCACCGTCACGCCGGTCAGCGTCGCCAACTGGGCCGCGCTCGACACCGCCGCCGAGAAGGAGGCGCACGAGGGCGAGCTGGTGCTCCCCACCGAGTCGTTCACGGTGAGCGACAACTACGACGCGAACTACTACGCGTCGTTCCTGCTCGCCGCGGGCGAGGGCGAGCTGAAGACGCCGACCGAGGAGGCCGACGCCGCCGACACCGCGGGCATCGCCGCGATCGTCGCCGAGAACGCCGCGCGCTCGATCACGATCGACGACGGCCAGAGCACGAACTTCAACAGCAGCGCCAATAAGGCGGTCCCGCTGCCGTATCTGACGCCGGAGAACCCGGTCCGCATCGGCTCGACGGCCCAGTTCCAGGCGGCTGGCATCCTCGAGTACCGCAACAGCCTCTGGAACCTGCAGCCCACGACCCCGATCACGGGGGACGGATCGGGCTTCGTCGCCTTCAGCGACGAGCGCACCCCGAACCTCGCGCCCCAGGACGTGGGCGGCGACATCCGCCTGGCCACGTTCAACGTGCTGAACTACTTCGCCACCACGGCCGAGGAGTACGTGGCGTCCGGCGGCTCGTGCTCGACGTACGCCGATCGCGCGGGCGACCCCGTGACCGCGAACGACTGCGGTCCGACCGGTCCGCGCGGCGCCGCCGAGGCCGAGGACCTGGAGCGCCAGGAGATCAAGATCGTCAAGGCGATCAACGCGCTCGACGCGTCGATCGTGTCGCTCGAGGAGATCGAGAACTCCGCGCACTTCGGGAAGGAGCGCGACTTCGCCGTCGCGACGCTGGTCGACGCGCTGAACGAGAACGCCGGATCGGACGTGTGGGAGTTCGTGCCGTCGCCGGCCACGCGCCCCGACGTCGCGGACGAGGACGTCATCCGCACCGCGTTCATCTACAAGCCGGCGAACGTCGCGCCGGTGGGCGAGTCCCGGATCCTGATCGACGAGACGCACTTCGGCAACGCGCGGGAGCCGCTGTTCCAGGCGTTCAAGGCCGCCGGAGGCGCGGACGAGGACGCGTTCCTCGTGTCGGTGAACCACTTCAAGTCGAAGGGCTCGGGCACGGACGACGGAACCGGCCAGGGCAACGCCAACCAGGACCGCATCGGCCAGGCGCAGGCGCTGCTGGACTTCACGGCTCAGCTGGAGACCGAGACCGGCATCGACGCGGTGTTCTTCACCGGTGACTTCAACGCGTACTCGTCCGAGGACCCGGTGCAGCTCATCGAGGACGCCGGCTATACCGAGGTCAACCGCGAGTTCAACGACGGCGAGGCGACGTACAGCTTCGACGGCATGGCGGGATCGCTCGACCACGTGTTCGCCAACGACGCGGCGCTCGAGTTGGTCACCGACGTCGACGTGTGGCAGATCAATGCCCAGGAGCAGGTCGGCTTCGAGTACAGCCGCCACAACTACAACGCGACGATCCTGTACGACGAGTCGGTGTTCCGCGCGAGCGACCACAACCCCGAGATCGTCGGCCTGGATCTGCCGGATGTGGCCGCCCCGATCGACCTGGACCTCGTGAACATCAACGACTTCCACGGCCGCATCGACGGCAACACGCTGGACTTCGCCAGGACGGTGGAAGACCTCAAGGCGCAGAATCCCGAGGGCACGACGTTCGTGTCGGCGGGTGACAACATCGGCGCCTCGTTGTTCGCGTCCGCGACGCAGAAGGATACGCCCACGCTCGACGTGCTGGACGCGCTCGGCCTGCAGACCTCGGCGGTCGGCAACCACGAGTTCGACCAGGGCTTCGCCGACCTCACCGACCGCGTGAGCCAGGAGGCCGACTTCAGCTACCTGGGAGCGAACGTCTACGAGAAGGGCACCGAGACCCCGGCGCTCGAGGAGTACGACGTCGTGACGGTGGACGGCGTCGACATCGGCTTCGTCGGCGTGGTCACGCAGGAGACCCCGTCGCTCGTGGCCGGTGCGGGTGTGTCGACCATCGACTTCGGCGACCCGGTGGACGCCCTGAACCGCGTCACCGCGCAGCTGCTCGACGACGACGAGAGCAACGGCGAGGCCGACCTGGTCGTCGCGCTCGTGCACGACGGCGCCGGCGCGGGCACGCCCGACGGGGCGACCATCGAGCAGGAGATCGCCGCGGGCGGGCCGTTCGCCGAGATCGTGACGGAGACCGATCCCCGCGTGGCGGCGATCCTGACGGGGCACACGCACAAGCAGTACGCGTGGGACGCGCCCATCACCGGCACGGACGACACCCGTCCGATCATCCAGACCGGCAACTACGGCGAGTTCCTCGGCCACATCTCGCTCTCGGTCGACCCCGAGACGTTCGACGTCCTGGACTACGACGTCGAGAACGTGAAGCGCATCGCGCCGCCCGTCGCCCCCACCCCGCCTGCGGCCAATGCCACGGAGGAGCAGAAGGCGAAGTACGCGGCGGACAAGGCGCTGTACGACGTCGCGAAGGCGGAGTACGACGCGGATCTCGCGGCGGATCTCGAGGCGAACCCGGTGCTCGCCGAGGTGAAGGCGATCGTCGACGCGGCCCTGGACTACGCGGCGGAGGTCGGCAACGAGCCGGTCGCCTCGGTCACGAAGGACATCACGTCCGCGTTCGCGAACGGATCCTTCATCGACGGCGTCTGGACGGGCGGCACTCGCGACGACCGCGGCAGCGAGTCGGCGCTGGGCAACCTGGTCGCGGACTCGCTGGTCGGCGCCCTGTCGGCCCCCGAGCGCGGCGGCGCCGAGATCGGTGTCGTGAACCCGGGCGGCCTGCGCAACGAGCTGTACTACAAGGGCAGCTCGGTGGGCGAGGGCGACGGCGTCGTGACGTACGCCGAGGCCAACGCGGTCCTGCCGTTCGTCAACAACCTGTGGACCACAACGCTCACGGGCGCGCAGCTCGACGACCTGCTCGAGCAGCAGTGGCAGACGACGACCGAGGGCGGCGCGACCCGTCCGTCGCGGCCGTACCTGGCGCTGGGCCTGTCGAGCAACGTGACCTGGGTCGCCGACACGGCGAACCCGAACGCGACGCCCGGCGACCACGTCGACGCGATCTACATCGACGGCGAGCTCGTGCAGCCGACCGACGAGATCCGCGTGGGCACGTTCTCGTTCCTCGCGGCCCCGGCCGCCACGGCGGGCGACAACTTCTTCGCCTTCCAGCACGGCACGAACCCGACCGACTCCGGTCTGGTCGACCGTGACGCGTGGATCGACTACCTGGCCGACAATGCGCCGCTGTCGCCCTCGTTCGCCCGCACCCGTGCGGTCGCGTCCGAGGTCGGGACCGTCGCGGCCGGCGAGGAGGCGCGGATCGCGCTGTCGGGCCTCAACCTGACGTCGCTCGGCGCGCCGCAGAACACCACGGCGGAGGTGCGCCTCGGCGACGAGGTGCTCGGATCGCTGCCGGTCGCGGCCGACGGATCCGTGGACGGCACGGTCACGATCCCCGCGGACACCGCGGTCGGCGATCACTCCCTCGAGGTCGTCGTCGCTCCGTCGGGCACCATCGTGCGCCTCGCGTTCACGGCCGAGGCCGCCGCTCCGCAGGAGCTGGAGGTCGGGAGGCCGTCGGTGTCGGGGACGGTGAAGGTGACGCAGACGGTGACGGCGAAGCCGGGGACGTGGACGGCGG